>NZ_CAKKLX010000057.1 GCF_918698155.1 Roseomonas sp. CECT 9278 | reverse complement strand
GGTTCGGGCGGCGTGTTGCGCGGCGGCGTGGGCGCCGGGGGCTCCGGCGTCGGCGGGTTGGGCGTCGGCTCGGGGGCCGGCGGGGCGGGCACCGGGCGCGGCAGGTCGCCCTGCGCCATCAGCGGCGGGCCGGGTGCCACCAGCTCGACCGCGATGCCCTGTTCCTCGGGCTCGGGGATGGGGCGTGCCAGCACGAACAGCGCGCCGATCACCAGGATCGCCACGTGCAGCCCCGCCGAGACGAGGCCCCAGCGGTTCAGGTCCATTCGTGTGGTCGAGAGGGGCATCGGCGCCCGTCGGCCCCCCGTCTAGCGCATCACCCGTCCAACCGCGGTCGGTCGGACGGATGAGGATGCTCGCGGGAACAATAGGCGGGCGCGTGTGCCGTGAACCATGGCGACCGGAACATGCTCTAGCGCGGCTGGCCGCCCGGGCGGGCGGGCGGCGCGGCAGGGCGGGGCGCGGCGGGCGCGCCGGAGGGCTGTTCGGCCAGCAGCGCCACGCGCGTGAAGCCGGCGCCGGCGATGGTGCCCATCACCTCCATCACGCGGCCATAGGCGATGGCGCGGTCGCCGCGCACGAAGATGCGCCGTTCGGGGGCGCCCTGCGGCTGGTTCTGCATGATGGCGCGCAGCCGCGGCACCAGCTCCTCCATCGGCACCTCGGTCTCCTGCAGGAAGACGCGGCCCTGCGGGTCGACGGTGATGGTGAGCGGCTCGGTCTCCTGGTTCAGCGGCGTGGCGGCGGTGCGCGGCAGGTCGACCGGCACGCCCACCGTCATCAGCGGCGCGGCGACCATGAAGATGATCAGCAGCACCAGCATGACGTCGACGAAGGGGGTGACGTTGATCTCGGCCATCGGCCGGTAGCGCGACCGGCGGTCACGCCCGCCATTCATCAGGGACCCGGCCATGGCGGCTATTCCGCCGCGCTCGCGGCCGGCGCCGCGCTGTCGTTCGCGGCCACTTCCGCCTGGCGCGACAGGATGGCGGCGAATTCGGTGGCGAAGGATTCCATCCGCGCGGCGAAGCGCGCCAGGTCGGTGTTCAGCTTGTTGTAGGCCAGCACCGCCGGGATGGCCGCGACCAGGCCGATGGCGGTGGCGAACAGCGCCTCCGCGATGCCCGGCGCCACCACCGCCAGGTTGGTGTTCTGCATCCCCGCGATGGCCGCGAAGGAATTCATGATGCCCCAGACCGTGCCGAAAAGGCCGATGAAGGGCGCGACGGAACCCACGGAGGCCAGGAACACCATCCAGCGTTCCATCCGCTCCATCTCGCGCCCGATTGTCACCGTCATGGCGCGTTCGACGCGTTCCTTCGCCCCGCCCATGATGCTGCCCGTGCCGGCGGACCGCCGCCATTCGCGCATCGCCGCGCCGAACACGGCGGCCAGGGGATGGGACGGGTCCTCGCCTTCGCGCGCGTACAGGTCATCGAGGCTGCCGCCGGACCAGAAGCGGTCCTCGAAGGCATCGGCGGCGCGGTTGGAGCGGCGCAGGCTGGTGACCTTGTCGAACACGATCGCCCAGACCCAGACGCTGGCGATCAGCAACCCGATCATCACGCCCTTCACGACCCAGTCCGCCTGCAGGAACAATCCCCACAGCGAAAGATCATGCGCCGCCTGTCCGAGCGCCTGAGCGGTCACGTTGCCGTTCACGCCGTCTCTCCTTCCGAGGCCCCGCGGGGCCTGTGCATCATCGCCCCCGGGGTTCAGCCCGGCACGACGAGTCCCTTCAACACCGACCGCCAGGGCTCCGGCAGCGGCACCGGCTTGAGGCTGTCCCGGCCCACGCAGACCAGGCCGACCTTCAGGCCCGCCAGCCTCTCCGCCCCGCCTTCCGCGGCGCGGACCACCTGCCCGAGCACCACCTGCGCGCCTGTCACGCGCAGCACCGAGGTTTCGACCACCACGGAATCATCGAGGCGGGCGGGCCGCCAGTACTCCACTTCGACGCGCCGCACCACCAGCAACGCATTGTGACGTTCCATCATAAAATGGTGCGGCAAGTCCATGGCACGCAAGGATTCGGTCCGCGCACGCTCCGCCCAGTGGAGATACCGGGCGTGATAGGCCATCCCGCCGGCGTCGGTATCCTCGAAATACACGCGCAAATTGTATCGATGCGGTGCATTTGCCGTATTCGGTTCGGGTCCGGTCACGGATCATTGTCCCGCAGCAGGTCAAGCTGCGCCGCCATCCCCGCCGGCGGCGCGAGGCCCAGGTGGCGCCACCCCGCCTCCCCCAGCATCCGCCCGCGCGGGGTGCGCAGCACCAGGCCCTCCTGGATCAGGAAGGGTTCGACCACTTCCTCAAGCGTGTCGCGCCCTTCGGCCAAGGCTGCCGCCAGCGTCTCGATACCGACCGGCCCGCCGCCATGGTGTTCGGCGATGCGGCGCAGATACCGCCGGTCCATCGCATCAAGGCCGAGCGCATCGACCTCCAGCCGCAGCAGCGCGCCATCGACCATGGCGCGGTCGGCGGCGCGGTTCTCGACCAGCGCGAAATCCCGCACGCGGCGCAGCAGGCGCCCGGCGATGCGCGGCGTGCCACGGGAACGTTTCGCGATTTCGAAGGCGCCGTCATCCGACAGCGCGAAGCCCAGCTTGCGCGCCCCACGGCTGACGATGCCGTGCAGTTCCGCCGCCGTGTAGAACACCAGCCGCAGCGGAATGCCGAAGCGGTCGCGCAGCGGCGTGGCCAGCAACCCCGCGCGCGTGGTCGCACCGATCAGCGTGAAGGGCGGGATGTCGATGCGCACGGTGCGCGCCGCCGGGCCCTCGCCGATGATCAGGTCCAGGCAGAAATCCTCCATCGCGGGATAGAGCGTCTCCTCGATGGCGGGTTGCAGGCGATGAATCTCATCGACGAACAGCACGTCGCGCGGCTGCAGGTTGGTCAGGATCGCGGCCAGGTCGCCGGATCGCTGCAGCACCGGCCCGGAGGTGGCGCGGAACCCGACACCCAGTTCCCGCGCGACGATCTGCGCCAGCGTGGTCTTGCCCAGGCCAGGCGGGCCATGGAAGAGCACATGGTCCATCGGCTCCGCCCGCGCCCGCGCGGCCGCGATGAAGACGCCGAGGTTCTCGCGCAGCGACTGCTGGCCGGTGAAGTCGGCGATGGTCTGCGGGCGCAGCGCGTGCTCGCCGTAGTCGTCGTCCTGGCGCTCGGGGTCGGTGATGCGCTCGGAATTCACCGCGCCATCTCCTTCAACCCGTCGCGGATCAGCGCATCCAGCGTGGCGTCATCGCCCAGCCGCTTCGCCGCGCGGGCGATGGCGGCCGCCGCCTGCGGCTGCTTCCAGCCGAGATTGACCAGCGCCGACACCGCATCCGATTCCGCGCCGGCTTCCGGCAGCGCCGCCGCCAGCACGCCCTCGCCATCCGCCTCCGGCGTCGCGCGCCCGACCGCCCATTTCTGCATCGCCGGCTCATCGACGATGCGGTTGGCGGTCGCCGCCCCCAGCCCCTTCACCTCGGACAGCCGCTTGCGCTCCTTCGCCGCGATCGCACGCGCCAGGCCATCAGGGCTGAGCGACGACAGCACGATCAGCGCCTTCTGCGGCCCCACCGTCTTGACCTCGATCAGCGCACGGAACGCCTCGCGCTCCGACGCATCGAAGAAGCCATAGAGCGTGATCGCATCCTGGCTGACCCGCGTCTCGACCAGCAGCCGCTGCACACCCTCACGCCCGGTCAAGGCATCGAGCGTCTTGCGCGAACACGACAACAGATACCCCACGCCATTCACGTCGAACACGCAGCCACCCTCGTGCGTGGCCTCCACACGGCCCTTCAGCGCGGCGATCATGGGGCGGGCTCGCTGCCGGAGAGGGGCTTTGCCCCTCCCCGGACCCCACCCCACCAGGGGGCTACGGCCCCCTGGACCGCGGGCTTTGAATCGGGGGAATTGGGGAGGGGCATCGTCGGCACCACCCTCGCGACGCGTACGCCATGCCCCTCCCCAATTCCCCCGATCAAGTCGAGGGTTCCAAGGGCCTTAAGCCCTTGGCGGGCGGGGTCCGGGGAGGGCAGAGCCCTCCCCGCCGCGCAACCGAGCCCCATCATGCCGGCTGATACCCGCGTGCGAGCGCCGCGCGCGATTGCCGGTGGTGGGCGTGGCAGATCGCGACGGCCAGGGCGTCGGCGGCGTCGGCGCGTTTGAAGGTCACGCCCGGCAGCAGGTGCTTCACCATGGCCTGCACCTGGTCCTTGGCGGCGTGGCCGTTGCCGACCACGGCGCGCTTGACTTCCATCGCGCCGTATTGCGCGACGGCCAGGCCGGCCAGGGCGGGCGCCAGCACCACGACGCCGCGCGCCTGGCCGAGTTTCAGGGCGCTGTCGGGGTTGCGCGCGACATAGGTGTTCTCGACGGCGGCTTCCTCCGGCACGTGCAGGTCGATCACGGCGGCCAGGCCGCGATGCAGCGCCAGCAGCCGGTCGGGCAGGTCCTCGGCGGGGGTGGTGGAGATCACGCCCTCGGCCAGGAAGCGCAGGCGGAAGCCGTCGTGTTCGATCAGCCCCCAGCCGGTGTGCTGGAGGCCGGGGTCGAGGCCGAGGATGCGAATCGGGCGGCGCGACATGGCCGCGGGTCTAGCAGACCTGCGCCGGCGCGCTCAGCCCGGCAGTGCGAGCAGCCCCCGCAGCGCGGCGGCACGCCGGCCCAGCAGGTCTTCCAGGCTGGCGCGGTCGAGCACGGCCAGGAAGGCACGCACGGCCTCGTCGAACACGTTGCTGAGGCCGCAGGCCGGGGCGATCACGCAGGCGGGGCAATCGGCCAGGTCGAAATCGCCCTCCATGTGCCGCACCACGGCGCCGACGCTGATCCCGGCCGCCGGCCGGGCCAGGCGGATGCCGCCCGACCGCCCGCGCAGGCTGGTGACGAAGCCGGCGCGGCCGAGCTCGTTCACCACCTTCATCAGGTGGTTCTGGGAGATGCCGTAGGCGCGGGCGATCTCGGCGATGGAGCACACGGCATCCGGCCGCGCGCCCAGGTGCAGCAGCGTCCGCATGGCATAGTCGGTGTAGCGGGTGAGCCTCATGGGCCGGCCTCAAAACATGCGTAACAGATATCGGTTTTAATCTTGCATCATTCCAGGCCAGCCGATATATGCATCTCAAATGCATAATTTAGGTGCGCGATGCATGACCGCCCCGGTATCGACGACGAAGCCCTCCAGCGCGTGGTCGCCTTGTTCTACGACAGGGTCCGCGCCGATGCGGTGCTCGGCCCGGTGTTCAACGACGCCATCCACGACTGGCCCGGCCACCTGCAGACGCTGACGGCCTTCTGGTCCTCGGTGATGCTCACCTCCGGCCGCTACAAGGGCAATCCGATGGCGGCGCACCTGAAGCACCAGGCGCGCATCACGCCGGCGCTGTTCGCGCGCTGGCTGGACCTCTGGGCACAGGCGACGGCCGACACGCTGCCGCCCGAAACGGCCGCGGCCATGCAGGCCAAGGCCGCGCGCATCGCCCGCAGCCTGCAATACGCGCTCTCCCCCCTGCCGCTGCCTGGCGCAGCCTGACCGAAGGAACCGCGCCCATGTCCAGACCCCAGGTCGCCCTTGGCGTGCATCACGCGCCGCGGGGCGTCTGCGACCGCATCGCGCTCGGCTTCACCAAGCTGCTGCGCTTGTGCGCCGACACCTTCTTCGCCAGGCGCTACGGCCACCGCGCCATCGTGCTCGAGACCGTCGCCGCCGTCCCCGGCATGGTCGGCGCCACCCTGACCCACCTGCGCTGCCTGCGCCGCATGGAGGACGACAAGGGCTGGATCCGCACCCTGATGGAGGAGGCGGAGAACGAGCGCATGCACCTGATGACCTTCATCGAGGTCGCGCAGCCCACGGTCTTCGAACGCATCATCATCCTGGGCGTGCAGTGGGTGTTCTACGTCTGCTTCTTCCTGCTGTATCTGGCCAGCCCGCGCACCGCGCACCGCGTCGTCGGCTATTTCGAGGAGGAGGCGGTGATCAGCTACACCCACTACCTCGCCGACATCGATGCCGGGCGGTCCGCCAACCCGCCCGCGCCGGCGATCGCGCGGCACTACTGGAAGCTGCCGGCGGATGCGACGCTGCGCGACGTCGTGCTGGTGGTGCGCGCCGACGAAGCCCACCACCGCGACGTCAACCACGGCTTCGCCTCGGAACTGGGCGGCGGACAGTCGGGCGCAGTCTCGCCCTATCCCGACCACGCCGCCGAACTGCGGCCGGAGGCCTGACCATGGCCGCCTATCGCACGACACCCGTCTTCGATGAGGCAACGCTGCCCGCCGCGCTGCGGCGCGAACACCGCACCAGGCTCGGCGTCCGGGGCGTGGTCGAGGTAATCGAGGGGCGCCTGCGCCTGGTCTTCCTCGACCCGTCGCACGAGGCGATTGTCACGCCCGGCCACAACGTGGTGGTGCTGCCCGACCAGGCGCATGACGCCGAGCCGATCGGCGCGATGCGGATGTGCAGGACCTTCCACGACAGCCCGCCGGGCTAACACACCCTTCGCGGATGCCGGCATCGTCCAGCCGAGGGCGGTGCCGGGAATGACTGGCCGGCGGGAGGTGCCGGCCGCTGCCGCCCCGAAGGCCCGCCGGGCGGCGTCAGGCGGCCGACAGCCTTTCGGCCGCCGCGGCATCCACCTCGAAATTCGCATAGACGGTCTGGACGTCGTCGTGATCGTCGAGCGCATCGACCAGCTTCAGGATCTCGCGCGCGCGGTCCTCGTCCAGGTCGATGGTGGTGGAGGGCCACCATTCCAGCTTCGCGGCCTCGGCCTGTCCGAAGCGCGCTTCCAGCGCGTCGCGGACATTGGCGAAGTCCTCGACCGAACAGGACACCTCGTGGCCGTCGTCGTCGGAGTCCACGTCCTCGGCGCCCGCCTCGATCGCCGCTTCCAGCATCGCATCCGCGGTCGCGACGGCCGGCTTGAAGCGCAGGACGCCCTTGCGGTCGAACTGGAAGGCGACCGAATTGGTCTCGCCCAACGCGCCGCCATTCTTGGCGAACATCGACCGCAAATCCCCGCCGGTGCGGTTACGATTGTCGGTCAGCGCCTCGACGATGATGGCGATGCCGTGCGGGCCGTAGCCTTCGTAGCGCACTTCCTCGTAGCCCTCGCCCTGCCCGGCTTCGCTCGCGCGCTTGATGGCGCGGTCGATGGTGTCGCGCGTCATGTTCGCGACCAGCGCGGCCTTCACCGCGGCGCGCAGGCGCGGATTCATCGCCGGGTCCGGCAGCCCCTGCTTGGCGGAGACGCTGATCTCGCGGATCAGCTTGCTGAAGGCCTGGGCGCGCTTGGCCCCCTGCGCGGCCTTGCGGTGCATGACGTTCTTGGCGTGCGAATGGCCGGCCATGGCCGCCTCTCTCCGGAAATGCCTGGGTTCGACGGGGCTTCTACGCGCCGCGCCCGGCCCCGGGCAAGCCGGGGCTGGCAAACCGCGCCCGGACCGGGTGAAACTGGCGAATGGACACGCACGCCCCGATCGACCCCTTCGCCATCACCACCGAGGACCAGCTGCGCGCGGTCTATGACCAGCCGCTCGAAGGTCCGCTGAAGAAGGTGACGCATCGCGTGGAAGCCACGGCGCGCGCCTGGATCGCCGCCTCCCCCTTCTGCATCCTGTCGACCGTGGGTTCGCGCGGCGTGCACGCCACCCCGCGCGGCGACGCACCGGGCTTCGTCGCGGTGGAACCGGACGGGTCGCTGCTGCTGCCCGACCGGCGCGGCAACAACCGGCTCGATGCCTATCGCGACATCCTCGAGGACAACCGCGTCTCGGTCATCTTCTTCGTCCCCGGTGCGTCGGAGGTGCTGCGCATCCATGGCACCGCGCGCATCACCACCGACCCGGCGCTGTGCGCCCGCTTCGTCGAACGCGGCAAGGCGCCCGCCACGGTGCTGGTGGTGACCGTGACCGAGCTGTTCATGCAATGCGCCAAGTCGATCATGCGCTCGCGCCTTTGGGGCGGCGCGCCGCGCCCGGCCGGGCTGCCGACGATGGGGCAGCTCATTGCCTCCCACCGCGCCGATGGTCAGATCGACCCGGCCAGCTACGACGCCGAGGCGCCGGCGCGGCTGAACCAGACCATGTACTGACCGCCCGCTACAGCAGGAACCACCCCGATGTCGGCGGGGTGGCGCTGACGATATCCAGCGCGAATTCCGCAACCCCGTCCCCGGTCGTATCGCCGGAGGCGCGGTAGACCCCGGGCGACACAAGGACCACGCGCAGTTCCCCCGCGCTCAGCGGACCAACGCCGGAGAACGGCGCGGGGCCGCGGTAGATGAAGGCCTGGTCCTGCTGCACGAAGATATTGGCATCGATCCCGCTCAGGTCGATCCTGTCGAACAGGGACCCCACGCTGTAGCCGAAGGCTGTGATCCGGTCGGTCGCGGCCAGCGTCGATTCCGCCGTCGTGTTGAACACATAGCGATCGGCACCCGCCCCGCCATCCAGCGTATCCGCGCCCAGCCCGCCGATCAGCGTGTCGTTGCCGGCATTGCCCTCCAGCAGGTCGGCGCCACCCAGCCCGCCCAGCGTATTGCCCACGCCATTGCCCACCAGCGTATTGGCGGACCCATTGCCCGTGCCGGTCAGCACGCCGGCATCGCCCAGCACCAGCACCTCGACATTGGCGGCCAGCACCACGTTCACCACGCCGAAGGCCGAGACGGTGTCGGTGCCCAGATTGGCGCCCTCGACCACCACGTCGCCATTGCGCAGCAAATACAGGTCGTCGCCGCCCCCGCCCAGCAGCCGGTCGACGCCCGCCCCACCATCCAGCGTGTCGTTGCCGGCGACGCCGTTCAGCGTATCCGCCCCATCGCCGCCCACCAGCAGGTTGTTCAGCAGGTTGCCGGTGCCGATCAGGCCCGCCGCGCCGGTCAGGCGCAGCGCCTCGAAATTGCTGCCGAGCGTGAAGTTGGTCGCGGCCTGCACCGTGTCGGTGCCGGAATTCAGGCTCTCGGTCACCACGTCGCCGGTCGTGAAGATGTACAGGTCGTTGTCCAGGCCACCGAACAGCCGGTCGACGCCCGCGCCGCCCTCGAGCGTGTCGTCGCCCGCCAGGCCGAACAGCAGGTTGGCGCCGTCATTGCCGGTGATGCGGTTGTCCAGCGCATTGCCGGTCCCGTTGATCGGCGCTGCGCCGGTCAGCACCAGCTCCTCGAAATTCAGGCCAAGCACCCTGGTCAGGCCGGAGACGACGGTGTCGCGCCCGCCATCGAGACCCTCCGTGATCACGTCGCCGGAGTCGACCAGGTACAGGTCGTCGCCGGTTCCGCCGGCCAGGCGGTCGGCATCGGCGCCGCCATCGAGCGTATCCGCCCCGCCGCCGCCCGTGATGGTATCCAGCCCGGCATCGCCGTTCAGCACTTCGCCCCGCAGGTTGCCGGTGATGAGGTCATTGCCGGCACCGCCATTGATCAGCACGGCGGTCGCGCCGAAGGCCACGATGGTGTCGGCGCCGCTGTTGCCATCGATCCGCGTGACATTCACCGCGGTCGCGATCGCCGAGAAATCCAGCAGGTTGTCGCCGACATTGCCGGAGATGAATGTCCCGCCGCCGTTCAACACCTCGATGCCGAGGAAATTCGCATCGCCCACCGTCAGGAACTGCAGCGGCTGCCCGCCATTCTCGTAGGCGATGGTGTCGCTGCCGCTGCCGCCGTTGAAGATGTCGCCCTGGCCATCGACCTGGCCGATGCGGAACTGGTCATTGCCGATGCCGCCCAGCAGCGAATCCACGCCATCGCCGCCGCGCAGCGTGTCGTTGCCCGACCCGCCATCGACCGTATCGGCCTCGGTGCCG
Organism: Roseomonas sp. CECT 9278; assembly: GCF_918698155.1. Lineage (GTDB taxonomy): Bacteria > Pseudomonadota > Alphaproteobacteria > Acetobacterales > Acetobacteraceae > Neoroseomonas. The sequence goes on along the minus strand of NZ_CAKKLX010000057.1, from coordinate 19,187 downwards.
CCATCGAGCGATTCCGCCAGGCCATTGCCCTGGATCCGGTCCGCGCCCGCCGCGCCATTCACGTACAGCGCCGTATTGCCGAAGGCGACGATGGTATCGGCGCCGCTGTTGCCATCGATCCGCGTGACATTCACCGCGGTCGCGATCGCCGAGAAGTCCAGCAGGTTGTCGCCGACATTGCCGGAAATGAATGTCCCGCCGCCGTTCAACACCTCGATGCCGAGGAAATTCGCATCGCCCACCGTCAGGAACTGCAGCGCCTGGCCGCCATTCTCGTAGGCGATGGTGTCGCTGCCGCTGCCGCCGTTGAAGATGTCGCCCTGGCCATCGACCTGGCCGATGCGGAACTGGTCATTGCCGATCCCACCCAGCAGCGAATCCACGCCATCGCCGCCGCGCAGCGTGTCGTTGCCCGACCCGCCATCGACCGTATCGGCCTCGGTGCCGCCATCGAGCGATTCCGCCAGGCCATTGCCCTGGATCCGATCCGCGCCGGAAGCGCCGTTGACGTACAGCGCCGTATTGCCGAAGGCGACGATGGTATCGGCGCCGCCATTGCCATCGATCCGCGTGACATTCACCGCGGTCGCGATCGCCGAGAAATCCAGCAGGTTGTCGCCGACATTGCCGGAAATGAACTGCCCGCCGCCGTTCAGCACCTCGATATCGAGGAAATTCGCGTCGCCCACCGTCTGGAACTGCAGCGGCTGGCCGCCATTCTCGTAGACGATGGTGTCGCTGCCGCCGCCGCCGTTGAAGACCTCGCCCTGGCCGTCGATCTGGCCGATGCGGAACTGGTCGTTGCCCAGGCCGCCGACCAGCGCATCCACGCCGTCGCCGCCGCGCAGCGTGTCGTCGCCATCGCCGCCGCTCAGCGAATCATTGTTGGCATCGCCGTTGATGAAGTCCCCGATCGCGCTGCCCACGACGGTGTCATTCCCGTTGCCGGCATTCACCGTGAGCGTGGCGATGCCCGACAACGACGTCACGCCGGCCAGCTCGATCGTGTCGCCCTGGATGCCGCCATTGATGACCAGGTCATCCGCGCTGCCCGCCCCCGCGAGCGTGCCGATCAGGTAGTCGTAGTCGCCAATGCCCGCGGCGTCGGCGACCACGATGATGCTGGCGACGGAAGCGGCGCCGTTCAGGGTTTCAGTCGCCACGGATGCATCCTTTCGGCAAGGCCGCGCATCGGGCCGGGGTCGGCCGTCGGTTCAGCAAGGCCCGCGCATCATGAACGATGCCGGTTCGCCGCCAAGCAAATTATTTCGGTCAAAGCATGACTTGCGCTGGCGCGCACCGGCACGCGGCATGGTTGCATCGCGACCGGCCGCCACGCCCGCTACAGCAACCCGCGCGCGATCCCGCCATCGACATTCACGGTCTGGCCGGTCACGTAGCCCGCGCGCGGGCTGGACAGCCACAGCACCATCGCCGCCACTTCCTCGGGCGTGCCGAAGCGCCCGAGCGGGATCTCGTGCGCGAATTCGGCGATCACGTCCTCGGCGCTCACGTTGCGCTCGGCCGCCATCTTCGCCGCGCGGTCGGTCCACAGCCGTGTCAGCGTGCGCCCCGGCGCCACGCAATTCACCCGGATGCCTTCGGCCGCGTATTCGCCGGCCAGCGTCTTGGTCAGCCCCAGCAGCCCGGCCTTGTGCACGTTCGACACGATCTGGTTCGGATAGGGCATGCGCGACGCCGCCGCGCCCAGCAGCACGATCGACGGTGCCAGGCCCTGGCGCAGCAACGGCAGCGCGGCGCGCACCACCCGCACGGCGGACAGCACGTTGAAGGTGTAGTTCGCCATCCAGTCGGCGTCGCTCAGCGCCTCGAAGCCCGAACGGATGGATCCGCCGACGCAATCCACCACGGCGTCCAGCGCGCCCCAGCGCGATGCGGCTTCGGCGGCGAGCGCCTCGGCCGCGCCGGGCTGGGTGACATCGGCGGCGATGTGCGCCGGACGCAGGCCGGTCGAGGCCGCGATGCGCTCCGCCGCCGCCGCGATGCCGGCCGGATCGCGCGAGGCGATGAGCAGCGACGCCCCCTCCCGCGCCAGCAATTCGGCGGTGGCGAAGCCGATGCCCGCCGATGCGCCCACCACCAGCACGCGGCGGCCCGTGAAGCCGAGGTCCATGCGAAGCGCTCCTCCCTGTCCCCCAGGCTGGCGCCATTCGGCCCGCGCGGGAAGACGCGACGCCCGCCCGGCACGCGGGGCCGAGATTCTTGTTGCAATAACGGACCAAGAGCCTCGACATCACAGGTTGAGGAGACCCGGGATCATGCGCCACATCGTCATTGCCCTGGCCGGCCTGCTCGCCGGCTGCGATGCCCAGTATCGCGCCCTCACGGCGGAGTATCGCGAGACCTACGCGGCCACTGCGGAGGAGCAGCTGGTCATCAACCTCGCGCGCGCCGCCGCCAATCCACGCGCCATCCCGAACCAGCTCCAGCTTGGCAACAGCCAGGCGACCGTCCAGGGGCGAGGGTCGATCAGCGCGAATCCGGCCGTGGCGTTCCGCGCGATCGCGGTCACCGGGGTCGGCCTGGGCGCCGAGGCCACGATGACCCAGCAGATGACCATCACCCCGGTCAACAACCACCTGGCGCTGCGGCAATTGCAGTTGCTGTTCGCCTATGCGCTGCCCGACCAGGCGGGGCGCTGCGCGCAGGCGACCCGGCGCTCCGACGATCTCGAGGCCGCGCTGTGGACGGTGTCCTTTCCCGTCGCGCGTTACCCCCGCCCGCCCGGCCTGCCGCTGTCGACCGTGCTGGGCCCGCTGCCCGATGGATGCCTGGTCGCCGTCGAGCCCGGTGAGACCTGCGCCCGCAACAACCCGACACGCGTCACCATCGAGGGGCGCACGATCTGCTTCCGCGACGGGCTGACGCGCAGGGTGAACGGCATCGACGAGACGCTCTCGGCCGGCGCGCTGCGCAGCCTGCTGGCGCTGTGGACCATCGCGATCCCGCTGGTGGACGACGAGGCCATGGCCGAATTCGCGAAGGAATTCGCCCGCCAGGCTGCCGCCGCGCGGCGCCCGGGCCGGCCGGGCGCGCCGGCGGCCGCACCTGCACCGGCGCCGGCATTGGCGCCACAGCAGGCGCCGGTCAGCCAGCGGCGCCTCACACCGCCCAGCGTCTTCGTGGTGCCCTCGGCGCCGCGCTGAGGCGGCGCGTCAGCCGCCCGGCATCGCCTGGTCCAGCGCGCCGCCCATCCTGAGCGGCGCCACCCGCCGCGCCAGCCCCGTCGCGTCGTCGGTCTCCACGAACAGCCCGCAGATGGTCGCGGCACCTTCGGCCGGCGCCAGCTTCTCGCTCGGCACCTTGCGCCAGAAGCGCAGCGACGCGCCGCCCTTCTGCATGCCGATCACGCTGTCGTAGTCGCCGCACATGCCGGCATCGGACTGGTAGGCCGTGCCGCCCGGCAGCACCCGCGCATCGGCCGTGGGCACATGCGTGTGCGTGCCGATCACGAGCGATGCGCGGCCATCGAAGGAATGCGCCATGGCCTGCTTCTCGCTGGTGGCTTCGGCATGGATGTCCACCACCACCGCCTGCACGCTGCCCGCAGCCCCCAGCGTCTGCTTGGCCAGTTCCGCCTGCACCGCGCGGAACGGGTCGTCCAGCGGTTCCATGAACAGCCGCCCCATCGCCTGCACCACCAGCACGCGCCGCCCGCCCGCCACCTGCACCACCGTGGCCCCCCGGCCGGGCGTGCCCGGCGCGTAGTTCAGCGGGCGGATCAGCCGCGGTTCTTCCTCGATGAAGGGGATGATCTCCTTGCGGTCCCAGGCGTGGTTGCCGAGCGTGAGCACATCCGCCCCGGCGGCGAACAGCGCGCGCGCCATCTCGGGCGCCAGGCCAAAGCCGTGCGAGGCGTTCTCGGCATTCACCACCACCAGGTCGAGCATCAGGTCGCGCCGCAGCGCGGGCAGCGCCGACGCCACCGCATCGCGCCCCGACCGGCCCACGATGTCGCCCAGGAACAGCAGCCTCATGGGGCCACGCCGCAGGTCACAACGCCCGTCTCCGTCGCCACGCGCGGCAGGCGCGCATCCAGGGGCCCGGCGGGCACCCCGGGCGGGTCATGCATCTCCTGCGCCGCATAGGCAATGCCGAGCGCGACCGCCCGCGGCAGCGCCGCCAGCGTGCGGTCGTAATAGCCCCCGCCATAGCCGAGGCGCCGCCCGGCGCGGTCGAAGGCCAGCAGCGGCACCAGCAGCCAGTCGGGCGTGACGTCGGGGCCTTCGGCCGGCTGGCGCGTGCCCATCGGGCCACGCGCCAGCGCATCGCCCGGCGCCCAGCGGCGGAAGCGCAGCGGCAGGCCGCGTTTCGGGGTGACCGGCAGGCACAGCGCCTGGCCGCGCGCATGCAGCGCGTGCAGCAGGGGGCGCAGGTCGATCTCGGGCCCCATCGGCCAGAAGCCGGCGACCAGCGCACCGGACGGCGGCGGGCAGTCGCGCAGGACGATGGCGGCGAGCGCCCCCCCTGCCCCGGCCGGGTCGATCGCGGCGCGGCGTGCCAGCGCGACCTTGCGCGCCTCGGCCTTCAGGGCGGCGAGCAGGACGTCGCAGTGGTCGGCGGCGGTGTCGGCGGTCATCGGACCGGATCATGGGCGCGCCGTTGCGCAAGGCAATGCCGCCGCCCGTCCGAACCGCCCGCGCAGCGACAGGGCTGGCACCGTCGCCATGAAGGGTCGCCACCAACCGACCTTGCATCGCGCCGGTGTGCACCGCGCGACCGCGCCATCAACGGCGCTCGAGCCCTCGGTGCGCGTCGCGCACGCACGGTCGTTGCGCGGCGGCGACGAAACCGGCGCGAAGACGTCGCCACCTTCCAGGTCACGACGCTTTGCGTTACGCCACGAAGGCCATACCAGCCGCCACCAGCACCGGCGGCCCGAGGCTCAGCCTCGGGCCGGGAGCGCACAGCGCGACCGCGCCCAGACCGTCAGCAGTTGCCAACGCAACAGCGCATGGCGCGAAGGCAAGCCGGCCGGACGGCCGGCGCACGCGGTCTGAGTGTCAGAGAAAACGCGATCGCGCTTCGCGTGATCGAAAAGCGTGAAGCCACCCTGGCCGCTGGCGTCTCACCCTCCCAAGGCCTGCTGTCGCAGGTGGGCACCAGGTACCCGGACCAAGATCCGGACAGAGCCAGCTCCCGGAGGATGTGCATTGGCCCCGGGGATGAATTGCCTGGCGCACCGGCCAGCCTCACCCGATGAACCTAGGGAGCCTCGAGGGTCGCCGCAATGGCCTCGATCGCCTCGGCCACGCGATGCAGCCGGCGCACCAGCGCGGGATCGACCGACGGCGGCGCCGCGACCGCCGCTTGCGGCGCGGCTGGCGCCACCGCGCCCCCCGCCTTCAGCGCGGCATTCTCGGATGACAGGTCCGAGGTCTCGTCGGCCAATTGCAGCGCGGCCAGCAGCAGCATGCGGGTTTCCCCGAACTGCATGCCCATGGCCTTGAGCGCGCCGATGCGCTTGTCGACCTCGGCCGCCATGTCCGTCAGGTGGCGTTCCTGCCCGTCCTGGCAGGCGACCGGGTGGGAATACCCGCCGACGCGGACCGTGACCTGCGCCATCAGGCTTCCTCGCCCAGCACGCCGCGCAGCCGCGCGATGGTGTCGTCCAGCCGCGCCGCGAGCGCGGCCACCGCCTCGCGGTCCGCGCCCTGGCCTTCGGCCGCCGGGGGCGGTGCGGGGCGGTTGGCAAGCGCGCGCGACAGTCGCTCCACCGCGGCTTCCAGCCGTGCAGCCGCCTCGTTCACCGGGTCGCCGTGCGCGTCGTTCATCGTCCCCCTGGAAGCCACGCATCCCTTGCCCCACGGCGCGCCGCGGGCGATGCAGAAGGCTTGGCAGAGAGGGGCCCCGGGGTCAACGGTGACAGCGCGTCCAGGCTTTCCCCCCGCCGTGACGGTGCATGGCCTGGCTGGCGCCTGCGCGGCGCTGGCGGCGGCCGGGCCGCGGGGGGTCCTGCTGCTCTCCGCGCCCGGCGCGGGTGGCTTTGCGGGGCCGGCCTGGTTCCTCGGCATGATCGCGGCGGCGGCGGCGGCGCATCCCGGCATCCCGCTGCAGGCCGCGCTCGATTGCGCGGATGCGCCCGGCACCGCGCTGGCCGCGCTGCGCGCCGGCGCGCGGCTGGTCGTGCTGGACCACGACAGCCCGGGCTACGCCGCGGTGGCCGCGGCCGCGGCCGAGATCGGCGCGCGGCTGCTGCCCGCGCGGCCGCCCAGCCTGGACCTCGGGCGGGTCGACCTGCGGCGGCGCGACGACCTCGCGCGCCTGGTCGCCTGGCTCGCCATGGAAGCGCCACAGGATGGCGCCACATCGCCCGCCGCGTGACAGCCTGCCCGGCCTGCGCTATCGCCCGCCGGCCCGCGCACGACCCGAAGGAAGGACGCCCAATGAAGCTCACCCGCCGCGTGAAGGAAATTCTTTCCTGGTACGAGAGCGACAACCCCGGGACCAAGGCCAACCTCGCCCGCATCCTGATGGAGGGAAAGCTCGGCGGCACCGGCCGCATGGTGATCCTGCCGGTCGACCAGGGCTTCGAGCACGGCCCGGCGCGGTCCTTCGCGCCCAACCCCGCCGCCTATGACCCGCACTATTTGTTCGACCTGGCGATCGAGGCGGGGCTGAACGCCTATGCCGCGCCGCTCGGCATGATCGAGGCGGGTGCCGCGACCTATGCCGGGTCGATCCCGACCATCCTGAAGGTGAATTCGTCGAACAGCCTGTCCACCACCAAGGACCAGGCGGTCACGGGCAGCGTGTCCGACGCGCTGCGCCTGGGCTGCTCGGCGATCGGCTTCACCATCTACCCGGGCAGCGAATACCAGTTCGAGATGATGGAGGAACTGCGCGAGCTCGCCGAGGAAGCCAAGGCCGCCGGCCTCGCCGTTGTGGTGTGGTCCTATCCGCGCGGCCCGATGCTCGACAAGGTCGGCGAGACCGCCTTCGACATCTGCGCCTATGCCGCGCACATGGCGGCGCTGATGGGTGCCCACATCATCAAGGTGAAGCCGCCGATGGAGCCGCTGTCCCTCGATGCGGCCAAGAAGGTCTACATCGACCGCAAGATCGACGGGAAGGACATGACCGCGCGCATCCGCCACATCGTGCAGGCCTGCTTCAATGGCCGCCGCCTGGTGGTCTTCTCGGGCGGCGAGGCGAAGGGGGCGGATGCGCTGCTCGATGAGGCGCGCGCCATCCATGCCGGCGGCGGCAACGGCTCGATCGTCGGCCGCAACGCCTTCCAGCGGCCCAAGGACGAGGCGCTGAAGCTGCTCGCCTCGATGATCGAGGTCTACAAGACCAAGGGCTGACGCCCACGGCGCGCCGCGCCTGCGCGGCGCGCCGGCCAGCCCCTCCCGTGCCGGTCATGGGCTATCGCGCCCGACGAACCGGCGCCGGGCACGCCACGCCCGGGCGCTGGCCGCGCATCCAATCCGCCCCGCGCGGCGTAGTGCCTGCATGCTCCCCATCGCCCTGCGCCTCGCTGCCCTGGTGCCCATCCTGGCCGGCGGCGGCGGCGCGCTGTTCGGCCCGGCCTTCCTGCAGGAGGCCGCGGGGCCCGCCACCGCCAGCCACCTGCGCTACCTGTCGGGCCTGCTGCTCGGCCTCGGCCTGCTGGCCTGGTGGTGCGCGGGCGCGCTGGATCGCCGCCGGCCGGTGTTCGAAGCCCTGTGCGCCATGGTCGCGCTGGGCGGGCTGGCACGGCTCGGTGGCGTGCTGGCGGATGGCGCACCGCCCTGGCCGCACCTGCTGGCGCTGGGGATGGAACTCGGCGTGGTGCCGGCGCTGTGGGTCGCGGCGCAGGTGCGCTGGGCGAGCGGCGGGCGCGCGGGGCTCGACGCCGCGCGGGCGGTCGGCCAGAACACCGCCTGGCGCGGGCGCGAGCCCGCCGCACGGGAGAGAGCATGACCCAGGATGACGGCGCGGCGCGCGGCTGCCGCCTGTATCTCATCACCCCGCCGCGCCTCGACCCCGCCGCCTTCCGCGACATGCTGGCGGCCGCGCTCGATGCCGGCGACGTCGCCTGCCTGCAATTGCGGCTGAAGGATGCGACGACGGACGACATCCAGCGCGCGGTCGATGCGTTGATGCCCGTGGCGCAGGCGCGCGACGTCGCCTTCATCCTCAATGACGACGCGGCACTGGCGGCGCGGCTGGGCTGCGACGGCGCGCATCTGGGGCAATCCGACGGCGACCATGCCGGCGCGCGCGCGCTGCTGAAGGACCGCATCCTCGGCATCACCTGCCATGACTCGCGCCACCTGGCGATGGAGGCGGGCGAGCTGGGGGCCGACTACGTCGCCTTCGGCGCCTTCTTCCCGACCGGGACGAAGGAGACGGTGCACAGCGCCGAGCCCGACCTGCTGGAATGGTGGACCGAGATGATGGAGGTGCCCTGCGTCGCGATCGGCGGCATCACCGCGGCGAATTGCGGCCCGCTGGTGCGGGCGGGGGCGGATTTCCTGGCCGTGGTCGGCGCCGTGTGGAACCACCCGGACGGCGCGGCCGCCGGGCTGCGCGCGATGAACGCCGCGATCGCCGCGGCGTGACGCGCCCGGCCCTGGTGCCCGAGCTGGGCATCACCGACCTCGATGCCAGCCTGCGCTTCTGGCGCGATATCTGCGGCTTCGCGGTGCTGTTCCACCGGCCCGAGGACGGCTTCGCCTGCATCGAGCGCGACGGCGCGCGCATCATGCTGGACCGGCTGGGCAGCACGCGGGATTGGCTGGCCGCGCCGGCCGAACGGCCCCTCGGGCGCGGCATGAACCTGGAGATCGCGGTGGCGAGCCTGGCGCCGCTGCTCGACGCCCTGGCCGCCGCCGCCTGGCCGTTCTTCCTGCCGGTCGAGGAGAAATCCTATCGCGTCGGCGCCACCGCGGTGCGCGTGCGGCAGTTCATCGTGCAGGATCCGGACGGCTACCTGGTGCGCTTCTCCGAACGCCTGCCGGCCTGACCTCAGGCCGCGCGGGGCAGTGTGGCGAGGCGGCGGAACACCGCCAGCACCTCGGCCGCCGTGGCGTCGCGCGCCGCGCCCGCGCGCACCTGCTGCTGCGACCACATCCAGGATTGCGGCGGGTCGTCGCGCATCGTCCAGTCGGGGAACAGGCGCTCGGCCGCATCGCCGCAATGCACCACCGCGACATCCACGTGCCGGTCATCCTGCAGGATGCGCGCCAGCGTCCCGGTCACCGCCTCGCGCTCGCCCTCCAGCATCTGCATGAACAGGTCGGCGCGGCAGATCAGCGCGCCGGTGATGCCGCGCCGCGCATTGTTGGCGCGCGCGCTCAGCAGGATGTTGTCGAGCACGCTCTCGTCGAAGCCGAACGGGCGCGAGGTGTAGATCAGTTGCGTGAGGCGCATGGCGACCCTCCCGGTGGGTGGCGCGCATCATCGCCGAAGCATGCCGCGAAGCCCAGCCCGCGCGTCAGGGCGCGCGCCGGCGGACGCCGTCGCGGATGAACACGCGGAACGGCGTGGTGCCGGCCGCGTCGCCATCCAGCGCGCGCCAGGCGCCATTGGTGCACAGCACGCCGCCCTGCGCCGGCACCGCATCGAACAGCACGATGTTGCGGTACACGGTGCCGTCGGGCGTGGTGGCGGTGAAGCCCGTCAGGCAATGGTCGCGGATCACCACCGGTTCGTATTCGCCGATCATGATGCCGCCGCCGCCGGTGCTCTCGAACACCGGGGCCAGTGGCGGCCAGGCGGCGTAGTCGGGCTCCTGCGTGGCGCCCGCGCCGCCGCCGGCCAGCACGGCCAGCGCCGCGCCCATCATCCATCGACGCATCATCCGATCCTCCCTCCGGGGCGCCCCGCCGGCGGCCCTGCCGGGAGTGCTACGCGCCGGGCGAGCGCATGGATGCACCGCCCGCCGCCACGGCCTCGGCGGCCAGGCGCCGGAGGGCCCCCGGCGTTGCGGCGCCGCGCGACGGCCGGGAGGTCGCACAGGCCCTGGCGATCGCAGCCCAGCGGTGGCGAGACGCCGGCAGGCTGCCCCAGCGCGATGGGCCCTCCTGGTGGCTGGGCCAGGGATCCCATGTATGCAGGGCAGCGACGGGCCACCGGGGGAAAGATGGACGAGGCACGGTTCCACAGCGTTCTGCATCGGCCGGGCACGCTGGTTGATGCCGGGGCGCATGACGGGTTGCTGACGCTGCCGCTGGCGCGGCTGCCGGCCAGCCGCGTGCTGGCCTTCGAGCCGCTGCCGCCGGCCTTCGCCAGGCTGCGCGCGGCGCTGCTGGCGGAATTCGGCGCGCCGCCGGCGCATGTCGAATGCCATGCCGCGGCGCTCGGCGACCATGCCGGGGAGATCACGCTGGCGATGCCGGTGCTCGACGGCGTGGCGCAGGAGCAATGGGCGAGCACCGCCAAGGACTACGCCGCGCACCTGTCGGATCGCGTCGATGTGCGGCGCTTCGCGGTGCCGCTGATGCGCCTCGATGACCTGCGGCTCGATGATGTGACGGGCATGAAGATCGATGCGGAGGGCGCCGAGTACGAGATCCTGCGCGGTGCGCGCGAGACACTGCTGCGCTGCCGCCCGGTGCTGACGCTGGAGGTCGAGGAACGCCACCGCGAGGGCAGCACCTGGGCGGTGCCGGCCTTCCTCGATGCGCTGGGCTACGACGTGCTGTTCGAACTGGGCGGGGCGTGGTTGCCGATGGCGGCGCTCGATCGCGCGACGATGCAGCGCGCCTCGCCCGATCCTTCGGTGTTCGAGGCGTCCGACCCGTATGTGTTCGTGTTCTACGCGCTGCCGCGCGAGCACGCGGCGGGGATGCTGGCGCGGCTGCAGGCGGCGGCGTAGCCTGCCGCCCAACGGAGGAACGCCATGTCCATCACCGCGCAGCGCGTCATCGTCACGCGGGCCTCGGGCTCATGCGGGGCGGAGGTCTCGGGCATCGATTTCCGCGATGGGGTGGATGCGGCGACCATCGCCGCGCTGCGCGCCACCTGGCTGGACCATGGCGTGCTGTTCCTGCGCGATGTCGACCTGCCGCCGCGCGCCTTCCTGGATTTCGCGCAGCATTTCGGCACGCCGGTCGAATACCCCTTCGTGCGCGGCCTCGAGGGCTTCCCGCAGATCACGCCGGTGGTGAAGGAACCGCATGAGCGGGTGAATTTCGGCGGCGTCTGGCATTCCGACACGGCGTATCTGGAACGCCCGCCGATGGCGACCATGCTGGTCGCGCGCGAAACCCCGCCGGCCGGCGGCGACACGCTGTTCGCCGATGCCCGCGCCGCCTACGACGCGCTGTCCGACGGGCTGCGCGCCACGCTGGACGGGCTGCGCGCGATCAATTCGTCGAAGAAGGCGGATGCGTCGAAGACGCGCGAGGACCGCCAGAAGGAACGCGGCGCCGTGACCAATGCCGAGGTGCTGGAAGCCTCGCACCCGGTGGTGCGCACGCACCCCGAGACCGGGCGGCGCGCGCTGTACGTCAACCTCGGCCACACCACGCAGTTCGAAGGCTGGACGGCCGAGGAATCCAAGCCGCTGCTGGACTACCTGTTCGCCCACCTGATGAAGCCCGAATTCACCTGCCGCTTCCGCTGGGCGCCGGGATCGCTGGCGCTGTGGGACAACCGCGCGGTGCAGCACTACCCGGTCAACGACTACCACGGCCATCGGCGCGAGATGCACCGCATCACGCTGGCCGGCGACGTGCCGGCCTGATCAGCCGCCGCAATTGGTCAGGGCCGCGGTGGCGAAGCCGCGGATCTCGGATGTCACGCTCAGCGCCAGTTCGGCATTGCCCAGCGTGACCACCTGGCGCTGCGGCAGGCCGGTGAAGGTCCGCGGGTCCTGCCCGGCGACCGTCACCACGACCTGCGCGGTGCGATTGACCTCATCGGCCTGCGTGGCGGTGCTGACCACCACGCGCACCAGGCCCTCGGCGAGTTCGACCCCGGCGCTGTCCGGGATGCGCGTGCCATAGACGATCGAGAAGCGGCGCGAGGTGCCGCGCGCATCGCAGGTCCGCACCGGGCCGGCGTCGCGCAGCACCTGTTCGATCCGCTCGCGCGGGATGCCGGCGCCGATGCGCTGCTGCGCGAGGGAGAACACCGCGGCCGAGGCGCCCGAGGGCACGTCGCGGTCGTAGCGCCGCTGCAGCGCGACATTCGCCTCGCGCGCCTGACGCAGGTCGGCTTCCAGGCGGGAGTTGCGCAGGTGCAGGTCGCGCGCCTCGGTCGCCACCTCATCCAGCCGGGTCTCGAGGCGCGTGACCTCGGTGCCGGCCAGCTCAAGCCCGCTCTGGTAGGCCACCACGCCGAGGGCGGCGAAGATGCCGAGCGCCACCAGCCACTTGGTCACGCGCAGCATCAGCTGCCCGCGCCGGCGGCGCCTCTCCCGGCTCATTCTGGATCCGATCGCCATGCGTCCCGTGCTTGTCTCCGCGCGGGCGTATAGACGCGACGCGGGTGCGCGGGGTCAAGACAGGGGAAGCCACAGCACGTCGTCAATCCGCGGGGCGCCGGAGGCCAGCATGGCCAGGCGGTCGAAGCCCAGCGCGATGCCGGCGGTGGGCGGCAGGCCTTGGGACAGGGCGGCGATGAAGTCTTCGTCGATGTCCCAGCCGTGGTCGCCGGTGATGGCGCGGCGGGTTTCGTTGGCGTCGTGGAACCTGGCGCGCTGTTCGGTGGCGTCGGTCAGTTCGTCGAAGGCGTTGGCCAGTTCGATGCCGCCGGCAAACAGTTCGAAGCGGAGCGCGGCGCGGGGGTCGGCGGGGTCTCGGCGGGCCAGGGCGGCCTGGGGGGCGGGCCAGTGGGTGAGGAAGGTGGCGCGGGCGCGGCCGATGGCGGGTTCGATGCGTTCGAGCAGCAGGCGGAAGAACAGGTCTTCCCAGGATTCATCCGGGCGCGGCGGGTAGCCCGCGGCGGTGGCGGCGGCGTGCAGGCGGGCCGTGTCGCCCTCGGTGGCCAGGATATCCAGGCCGTTGCAGTGGCGGGCGAAGGCGTCGGCCATGGTGAGGCGTTCGAAGGGCAGCGCGAGGTCGGTGCGCACGCCATCGTGTTCGACCACGGGGGGGCAGACGGCGCGGAGGTAGGCCTCGGCTTCATCCATCAGGGCGTCGAAGGACAGGCCGGGGCGGTACCATTCCAGCATGGTGAATTCGGGGGCGTGGCGGGCGGAGTGTTCGCCGTTGCGCCAGACGCGGGCCAGTTCGAAGACCGGGCCCGCACCGCCGGCCAGCAGCTTCTTGATGGCCAGTTCGGGCGAGGTTCGCAGCCATAGGGCGCGCGGGCTGCCGGCGCCGAGGTGCGGGTCGTAGCTTGTGGCGAAGGCGCGGATGTGGACCTCGGCGCCTGGGGCGGGGACCAGGCAGGGGGTCTCGACCTCGCGGTAGCCGCGGGCGGTGAAGAAGGCGCGGGTGGCGGCGGTCAGCGCCGCGCGGCGGTCGAGGAAGGGCAGGCGGGCGGCCAGGCGCTCGGGCATCCAGGGGGCGGTCGGCATTGCGGGGGGAGGCTGCTTCCGGTAGGGGCCGCGACCATGCCGGACGGTGAGACGACAGGCCAGGGACGGACGCTGCGGAGTGCTCGGGCGCTGCGCGAGGCGGGGCTGTTGCGGCCGGACGCCGAGGCCGCGGTGGCGGCGGTGGAGGGGCGCTACGCCGTGTCGGTCACGGCGCATGTGGCGGGGCTGATCGACGCGGCGGACCCGGCGGACCCGGTGGGGCTGCAATACATCCCGGATGGTTCCGAGCTGGTGACGGCGCCGGGGGAGAGCGATGACCCGACGGCGGATGGGCCGTTCACGCCGGTGGTTGGCGTGGTGCACCGGTATCCGGACCGGGCGTTGCTGAAGCCGCTGCTGGCCTGCCCGGTCTATTGCCGGTTCTGCTTCCGGCGGGAGGCGGTGGGGCCGGATGGCGGGGTGCTGTCCGAGGCGGAGCTGGACGCGGCGATCGACTGGTTCGCACGCACGCCGGCGGTGCGCGAGGCGATCCTGACCGGGGGGGACCCGTTCATGCTGTCGGCGCGGCGGCTGGGGGGGATTTTGGCCAGGCTGGGGGCGCTGGAGCATATTGAGACTCTGCGGGTGCATACGCGGGTGCCGGTGGCGGCGCCCGATCGGGTGGATGCGGGGCTGGTGCGGGCGCTGCGCGAGGCCGGAAAGCCCGTGGTGGTGGCGGTGCATGCGAACCACGCGCGGGAGTTCTCGGGCGAGGCGGTGGCGGCGCTGGCGCGGCTGGCGGATGCAGGGGTGGGGCTGCTGGGGCAGTCGGTGCTGCTGCGCGGGGTGAATGATTCGGTCGGCGCGCTGGAAGGGTTGTTCCGGGCCATGCTGCGGGCGCGGGTGAAGCCGTATTACCTGCATGCCCTGGACGCGGCGCCGGGGACGGCCAGGTTCGCGGTGCCGGATGCGGAGGGGGTGGGGCTGGTGAAGGCTCTGCGCGGGCGGGTGCCGGGGTGGGCGATCCCGACGTTTGTGCGGGAGAGCCCGGGGGGGGGCGGGAAGAAGTTGGTCGAGGGGTAGGCAAGCGGAGGGGCGCCGCCCCTCCGGACCTCCCCGCCAAGGGCCGAAAGGCCCTTGGATCCCGCGACTTACGGCGCTCATCGGGGCGGCTCTACTTCAGGCGCCAGCGCCAACGGGCGCCGCCGGCCAGTCGCATGAGCTTCGCCAGCAGGGCAAAGGTGCCCACCGCCTGCACGGAGGGGTTCAGCGCAGCCCGTTCGGCGAGCTCATGGGCCTTTTTGGACAATTTCAGGTCCGGGAGGTAGCGCCGTGGTGCCGGCAGGGCCGGGTAGAGGCCGATGCGCTTCAGCAGCGCCAGCGACCCCAGGCCGATGACCTTGGTGACGCGCCGATAGGCCCGGCAGATGCGCCAGGCGAGTTGCTTGAGAAGATTGTCATACTTGTCGCGCGTGTGGAGGGCCATCAACAGGCCATCGAGATGGCCCGCCAGCGCCCAGCGGCGCAGTTGGCGCGAGGCTGTGTCCGGGCGGCCGTATTCCGGCGGCAGCGCCTTCCAGGGGCCGGTGGAACAGGCAACCCAGAAAATGGCGTCCAGCGTTCGGCGGCGGTTTTTCGGTGGCCGGCCGCGCCTGCCTTCGGTGGACGGGAGAAGGCGATCGAGGGCGGCGAACTCAGCGTCGTTGAGGGGGCGGAAGGGGTGGGGGCGCATAGCCGCCACAGTGACGGAAATTTTTCCTACTGTCAATTCTTTTGGGAGATCAAATCTTAATGTTTTACGTGAGCATCTCTTTTAGGTAGTCAACTAACTCGTCCAGGTCTTCGCCTCCTTGCTCCACAAGCAACTCTGCCAAACGAATCGAATGGTGTATTTTCGAGTATTCTAGTTTCCCCTCAAACACTCGATTAAATAGGTCCTTTAGCAAATTTGGCGCATCGCATGTCTTTTTCTCGTCTGCATTGATACCAACTGCCTCGGCAACAAGTTTAGAGGAATTGATAATATTAATTCCATATAACAAAGATTGCTCCTCGATAAGTCTCTCAATAATACTTTCTATCAAGAAAAAATTTTCAATTGATCTTCTCGGTAAAAAGTAAATATTTCCAGATGACGATCTTTTAAGATCTTCTATTTCTCTCGGAGAGCGTGCCTCCCTATCGAAACTAAAGGAAACTCTAGGTGGAAATATCACTGCGCCAGAGGAAATCTTCTCGTAAATATTAATTATTAAGGCACGATCAAGTTTCCTTGATTCAAAATCGCCAGTGCTACGAACCGATAAGAATGTCGTGCCGCTATGGCCCATTAATTTCATTTTTCTTGATATGTAGTCAAACGCAATTTCTTCTGTTTTACCTTCAACCCAGATCAATTTCTCTGTTCCAAACACATCAGATATAGAAACTCCTAAATCAATTAGTATTTGCTTTTCAGTCTTTACGTCTACTTCCTCAAACTCAGCGACCTTTGAGCCATTTTCGGTTGTCTTAACCTGAAGCACCTTAGCATTATCAAACGTACGAAATATATCCGGCGAGTGCGTAGCAATAATGTATTGATTGTTGTACAATTTTAATATTTCCATGAGTTTTTTGCACGCACCGGGATGCAAGAACGAATTTGGCTCATCAATTACAATCACTGCGTTATTGTGCATCATGGCGACATACAAAATTGATAGAACCTGACCAATACCAGTCCCTGTTTCCTCTAAGGGGATCAGCAAATCTTCGCGCTCACTAATTGGATCTGAGATCCAAACTCTGATATTTACCCCTGAATTCTTCGGAACAACAACCACTCGAAAAACATTCGGAAATATCTCAGACATATGATCATTTAGACGATCAAATCTAACGACATTTCCCGTCATTCTCAATAAACAAGACGGTAAATTGGATGCGTTAGGCTGCAAATTTTCAGTTGATTCGATATTACTTGTTCCTATATTATACCTTTCTGCCCTAAATACATAAATTTGATCATAAATGTTTTGACTAATGAAATCAATTAGATTGTCATTATTATTTCGCAAAATTCCCTTCATTCGATAGACGCGATTGTCAGGATCGAGCACGACGACGCCGGTTACCTCATTCGCCTGACCCCGCGGAACGAAAAGGCCATGGGATGGAAATGATGATCCGCTCCAATTAGGTGACCCGCGAGGGCGAGTACTAAACTCAAAGTTGATTTCTTCTTTCGTGAAAAATTCATCGATGTATCTTGTGGCATCATCTTCAAAACCGGTTGCATTGTGCAAGATGGCCGTCGGTACATGCATCTCGCCACCGCTCTTTCTTAGAAAATCCTGCATGTCGGTGCCAGAACATACTACCCCATAGGTAAATTCGGATTCACCTATGCCGGAATTAATTTCACTAATGTCCCGCCCTCGGTATGGCTTGCTGTCATGCCGCCACCCTCGGAAACTTTCCAGAAACGCGGTTTTTCCAGTATTATTTTTACCCACGATAATATTAAATCTCTTGTTCAGGTTTATTATCCCGGAATCATTGAATCCTTTATAATTTCTTATCTTAATTGATCTTATCCACATAAATTCCTCGATGCTGTTGGTCTCAGTTAAATTTCTTTCTCGAAGAACTCGCGCACGGGAACCGATGCCACTGAGTTGCCCAACCAACGTCGTCGTTGTATCGGCGCGCCAGACTCCGAAGCGATCAGATTTTTAGGATGCATGCCCCCATGGCAAAAATGCAAGCCAACCAGATGCGTGCCGGCATGGTCATCGAGTTCGAAGGCCAGCGCTACACCATCATCAAGCAGAACATCATGATCCCCGGGAAGGGCAATGCCATCATCCAGGTGGACATGCGCAACATCAAGACCGGCGCCAAGAAGGACCAGCGCTGGCGCACCGCCGACACGGTCGAGCGCCTGGCCACCGAGGACAAGGAATTCACCTACTCCTACGCCGACGAGGACAACCTGGTCCTGATGGACCCGGCCACCTTCGAGCAGACCATGGTGCCCAAGGACATCCTGGGCGACCGCCTGCCCTTCCTGCAGGAGAACATGACCGTCAACGTCAAGCTCATCGAGGGCGAGCCCGTCTCGATGGACCTGCCGGAGTCGATCGTGCTGGAGGTGGTCGAGGCCGATCCCGTGGTGAAGGGCCAGACCGCGTCCTCCTCCTACAAGCCCGCCGTCATGTCGAATGGCGTGAAGGTCATGGTGCCGCCCTTCATCACGGCGGGGGAGAAGATCGTCGTGAAGACCGCCGACGGGACGTATTACGAACGCGCGAAGTAGGCGTGTTCGCTTAACGGTCTTGGGCTTAGCCTCGTGCAGGCTGGTGCGCGTTCCGCGTGCCGCCGCTCGGGGGTGTTCGTGATGCCGATGCTGCTTGCCCTGGTGGTTGCGCTTGGCCTGGCGGGGTTCTCCGCGCCGGCCGAGGCCGTGGTCTATTGCCGGTCGGTCGGGGTACCGGTGGGGTGTGTGGCGCGCCCCGCCGTGCGGGCTGCCACGCCTGGCGTCGGTGCGCCGGGCGTGGGCGTCGCCCCTGGCGTCGGCGTCGGTGCCCCTGGCGTGGGCGTCCGCCCCGGCACCCCCATGAACCGCGGCGGCCCCGTCAACCGCGTCGGCCGCCGCTAAGTCTCCCGCGGGTCTGGGGGCACGTCTGCCCCCAGCGGGGGTCCAGGGGGCTGGCCCCGTGGTGTCCCTTCGGCTACGTCGCCCCCATGTCCCAGCGCTTGTCTCCTGCCATGCAGGTCGTCACCTCCGCCGTCCGCAAGGCCGGCCGTCGCCTGCTGCGTGACTTCGGGGAGGTCGAGCAGCTCCAGGTCTCCGTGAAGGGCCCGTCGGATTTCGTGTCCTCGGCCGATCTGCGGGCCGAGCAGACATTGCGGGAGGAGCTGTCCAAGGCGCGCCCGGGCTTTGCCTTCCTGATGGAGGAATCCGGCGCGTCGGGCGACGACGATTGGGAATGGCGCTGGGTGGTCGATCCGCTCGATGGCACCACCAACTTCCTGCACGGCATCCCGCATTGGGCGATCAGCGTCGGGATCGAAAAGCGCATCGACGCCGACCGCACCGAGATCATGGCCGGGGTGATCTACAACCCGGCCTCGGATGAGCTGTTCTGGGCGGAGAAGGGTGTCGGCGCCTTCCTGAACGACAAGCGGCTGCGCGTGTCGGCCCGGCGCGACATCCGCGAGGCGGTCTTCGCCACCGGCATCCCCTTCGCGGGCGTGCCGCGCAAGGCGGAGTTCAGCGCCATCCTGCATCGGATCATGCCGCAGGTGGCGGGCGTGCGGCGCTTCGGGGCGGCGGCGCTCGACCTCGCCTGGGTGGCGGCCGGCCGGTATGACGGCTTCTGGGAGCTGGGCCTCAAGAAGTGGGACATGGCGGCCGGGCTGGTGGTGCTGAAGGAGGCCGGTGGCTTCTTCTCCGACCCCGATGGCGGGGATGCCTATGCCAGCGGGAATATCGTCGCGGGCAACCAGGCCTTGCAGCCGAAGCTGCGGGAACTGGTGGTCGAGGGTATCGCCGCCGTGAAGGCGCACCAGGCCGGATGAGGCTGGGCCGCCGCCTGGCGCTGGCCGCGATGCTGCTCGCCTTGCCGGCCGGGCTGGCCGCGCAGGACCCGCCGACGGCCGCCCGCCCGGCCGAGCCCGCGCCGGAAGCCATGCCGCCCGAACCGCCGCCCGCCTGGCCCTTATCCACATCTCCGAGCCCACGGGACTAGGCAGGTGCTCGTACGCCGTGTCGTGCCTGCAACAAAAA
>NZ_CAKKLX010000056.1 GCF_918698155.1 Roseomonas sp. CECT 9278 | reverse complement strand
GGCCAGCGCCGCGCCGCGCCGGCCGGCGGCGATCACCAGCCACGGGCCGGGCGGCGTGGCGGGCGGCGGCGGCAGGCTGCGCCACCCGGCGGCCAGCAGCGCGGCACCCCCCGGCAGCGCATCGGCGGCCACCGGCGCATCGATCCAATGGCGCACCCGGGCGAAGACCGTGCGCGGCAGCGCGCTGCGCGGGCCGCAGGGCGGTGCCTCGCCGATCACCACATGCGCATTGGTGCCGCCCAGCCCGAAGGACGAGACGCCGGCGCGGCGTGGCCCGTCGCGGCGCGGAAAGGGCCGCGCGGCCTCGGCCAGCACGAAGCCGCTGGCGGCCAGCCCGGGATGCGGCGGGCCGGGATGCAGCGCCGGCGGGATGACGCCATGCTCGACCGCCAGCACGGCCTTGATCAGCCCGGCCACGCCCGCCGCCGCATCCATGTGCCCCAGCTGCGCCTTGGCGGCGCCCAGCACGGGTGGCGCGATGCCTTCGCGCGGCGGGCCGAAGGTCTGCGCCAGGGCCTGCAATTCGATGGCGTCGCCGACCTGCGTGGCGGTGCCGTGGCCCTCGACGAAGCCGATCGCGGCCGGCGCGACGCCCGCCACCTGCAGGGCCTGGCGGATGGCGCGCGCCTGGCCGTCCAGCCCCGGCGCGGCGAAGCCGGCGCGCCGCCGCCCGTCATTGGTCACCGCCGAACCCAGGATCACGGCGCGGATGGCATCGCCGGCGGCCAGCGCATCGGCCAGCCGGCGCAGCACCACCACCGCGGCGCCATCGCCCTTCACCGTGCCGGCGCCCTGGCTGGTATAGGGGCGGCAGGCGCCATCGGGGCTCATCACGCCACCCGGCTGGTGGATATAGCCGGCGCGCAGCGGCACGGTGATCGAGACGCCGCCGGCCAGCGCGACGTCGCATTCCCCCGCGATCAGCGCCTGCACCGCCAGGTGCACGCCGACCAGGCTGCTGCTGCAGGCCGTCTGCACCCCCACCGCCGGCCCGCCGAGGCCCAGGTGATAGGCCACGCGCCCGGCCAGCATGTCCTTGTCCACCGCCGCGATGCCGCCGAGGCCCGCCAGCCCGGCGCCCGCCGCGTGCCCCAGCCAATGCGTCGCCATCGAGGCCGAGGCGAAGATCCCGGCACCCGCGCAGCCCGGCCCCTGCGGCGCGATGCCGGCTTCCTGCAGCGCCGCCCAGCAGCATTCCAGGAAGATGCGCTGCTGCGGGTCCATCAGCGCGGCGTCGCGCGGGGCGATGCCGAACAGCGCGGCGTCGAACAGCTCGGCGCCGTCCAGCACGCCGCGCGCGGCGACGTATCCAGGTTCGCCGGCCTGGCCGGTCGGGTCGTCCTGCGGCGCCACCGCCACGATGCCCGACCGGCCGGCCATCAGCAGGTCGTGCAGCGCGTCGATATCGGGCGCGCCGGGAAAGCGGCCCGCCATGCCGATGATGGCGATGGCGGTGTCGTCGATGGTCATCACGCGCCGTCCCGCGCGGCGCGGGCGCGGGCCAGGCGCGCGCGCCCGGCGCGGCGGGCGCCGCCGTCATCGGTCTCGGCGGGCGGCGGGCTGTCCTGGGTCGTCAGCGCCGCCGCCAGCCCGCGCACCGTCGGATGGCGGAAGATGTCGAGCACCGCGACCGGCTGGCCCGCCGCGGCGGCGCTGGCTTCCGCCAGGCCCGGCACCATCAGCGAATGGCCGCCGAGGTCGAACAGGTTGGCATCCACCGGCACGGTGGCGAGCCCCAGCCTGTCGGCCCAGGCAACGGCCAGCGCGGCTTCCAGCGCCGTCGCCGGCACCGCGCCGGCGATGGGCGTCGCCGCCGGGTCCGGCAGCGCGGCACGGTCGAG
Source organism: Roseomonas sp. CECT 9278 (assembly GCF_918698155.1). Classification (GTDB taxonomy): domain Bacteria; phylum Pseudomonadota; class Alphaproteobacteria; order Acetobacterales; family Acetobacteraceae; genus Neoroseomonas. Next base: position 28,121 of record NZ_CAKKLX010000056.1, on the reverse strand, counting down.
CTTGCCCTGCGCAGTCACCGGCAGCCGGTCCATCGGCACCAGCCGCGCCGGCACCATGTAGCCCGGCAGCCGGGCGCGCAGCGCGGCCAGCAGCGCGGCGGCATCGGGCGGCGCGTCGCTGCCGACCACCCAGGCCACCAGCGCGCCGCCGCGCGATTCCACCGCCGCATCCGCCACGCCGGGTGCGTCGAGCAGCGCGGCGCGCACCTCGCCCGGTTCGATGCGGTGGCCGCGGATCTTCACCTGCGCATCGGCGCGGCCGAGGTAGTCGAGGTCGCCATCCGCCGCCCGCCGCGCCCGGTCCCCGGTGCGATACAGCCGTCCGCCCGGCGCGCCGAAGGGGTCGGGGATGAAGCGTTCCGCCGTCAGCGCGGGCTGGCCGAGATAGCCCCAGGCCAGGCCGGCGCCGGCGACATGCAATTCGCCCGGGAAGCCCGGCGGCACCGGCTGCCCGTCCGCACCCAGCACATGCAGGCCGAGATCCTCCAGCGGCACGCCGATCCGGCTGGCGCCGCCGGCCTGCGCATCGGCCGCGCGCACGCGGCGATGGGTGACATGCACGGTGGTCTCGGTGATGCCGTACATGTTGGTGACGATGGGCGATGCATCGCCGCGCCGGGCGAACCAGCCGCGCAGCGCGGCGAAGTCCAGTGCCTCGCCGCCGAAGACCAGGTGGCGCAGCGCCAGCGCCGGCCCGCCCGCCGCCGCATCCGCCGCATCGAGCTGCGCGAAGGCCGAGGGCGTCTGGCTCAGCACCGTCACGCCGGCATCGGCCAGCAGCGCCAGCACGGCGTCGGGGGACCGGCGCAATTCCTCGGGGGCCAGCACCAGGCGGCCGCCATGCAGCAGCGCGCCCCAGACCTCCCAGACCGAGAAGTCGAAGGCGAGGGAATGCAGGCAGGACCAGACATCGCCGGGCCCCGGCACCAGCACGCCGTGGCTGGCGGGGAACAGGCGCAGCGCGGCGGCATGGGGCACGCCGACCGGCTTCGGCGTGCCGGTCGAACCCGAGGTGTGGATGACATAGGCGAGGTCGTCGGCACCAGCCGCGCCGGGCGGCGCGGGGCCATCGGCGGGGGCTTCGGCCAGCCGCAGCGCCGGCCCCGCCCAGGGCAGCGGCCTGGCCGTGACGGTCAGCCGCGCGCCGGCCAGCAGCGCGGCGGCGCGCGCCGGCGGCGTGGCGGGGTCCACGGGCACATAGGCCGCGCCCGCCATCAGGATGCCGACCAGCGCGGCGATGCCATCCGCATCGCGGTCCACCAGCAGCCCGACGCGATCGCCGCGCCCCACGCCACGCGACGCCAGCGCCTGCGCGATGCCGCGCGCGCGCGCCGCCAGCGCGCCATGGCTGGTCCAGGCGATGCCCTGCGGCCCGGGCACGCCGATGGCGGGCGCATCGGGCCGCGCGGCGGCCTGCGCAGCGAAGCGCCCATGCAGCGTGCCGGCGGTGGCGATGACGCGGCGCGGGCTTCCCGCGGCGCCCGCCGCCGCGGCGTGATGCGGCGCCAGCAGGCGCAGCGCGCCGATCGGCCTGTCCGGCGACGCGACGGCGTCCGCCAGCAGGGTGGTGAAGCCGTCCGCGATGCTGCGCGCGCTGGCGGCGTCGAACAGCGCGGCGGCGTAGGTCAGCGTGCCGCCGAAGCCCTGCGCGTCCTCCCACAGGCTCGGTTCCAGTTCGAAGCGCGCGGCGGTGGCGTGCAGCGGGAAGGGCGTCGCGCCGCTGCCGTCGAGCATCGCGGCATCGAAGGGCGGTTGCAGCGTGAGCGTGGTCTCGACGAGTGGCGTGCGCGACGGGTCGCGATCCGGCCGCACGGCGCCGACCAGGCGTTCGAAGGGCAGGCCGGCGGTGATGGCGCCGCGCGATTCCGCCGCGACCTGGCGCAGCAGCGCGCGGAAGGTCGTGGCGCCCGCGCAATCCGCCGCGACCACCGCGGTATCGACGAACAGGCCGAGCGTTTCCTCCGCCCCCGCCGGCCGCCCGGCGACCGGCACGCCGATCGCGATGCGGTCCTGGTGGCACAGCCGATGCAGCAGCGCCGCCCAGCCGGCCAGCAGCACGGCGTAGGGGGTGGTGCGCTCGGCGCGTGCCAGGGCGCGGATGGCCTCGGCGGCGGCGGGCGGGATGCACAGCGGCACGGCGGCGCCGGCGGCGTCGCGCACCGGTGCGCGCGGCCGGTCGGCCGGCAGGTCGAGCGGCGGGATGCCGCGCAGCCGCGCCGCCGCGTCGTCCAGCGCGGCGTGCAGTGCGGCACTTTCGACTTCGGCGCGGCGCGCGGCGGCCAGGCTGCCATAGGACGGGCGCGGCGGCGGCGGCAGGGCATCGCCGCGCAGCGCGGCGGCCAGGTCGCGCATCACCACGCCCATGCCGATGCCGTCGGCGACGATGTGGTGGACCGCGAAGACCAGCACGGCATCGCCATCGGCCAGGCGCACCAGCGTGGCGCGCCACAGCGGGCCACTGTCGTCGCCCGCCAGCGCGAAGGGCGCGAGCGCCAGGCGCTGCACCTCGGCCGCATCGCCGTCGATCACCGGCAGCGTCACCGGCAAAGGCGGGTCGATGCGCAGCGCGGGGCCGGGCACCACGCGCCCGCGCAGCGCGGCGTGGCGCGCCAGCACCGCGGCGATCGCGGCTTCGATCCGCCCGGCATCCGCGCCACCGGCGAAGCGCAGCGCCAGCGGCATGACATAGGCCGCATTGCCCGGTGCCAGGCGTTCGAGGAACCACAGCCGTTCCTGCGCGGGGGCCAGCGGCCAGTCGCCCGGCTCGTCGTCGGGCAGCGCGGCGACCGCCGACGCATCGCGCAGCGCGGCCGCGAGGTCCGCCAGGCGCGGCGCGTCGAACAGCGCCTTCACCGGCAGATCAACCCCGAAGCGCGCGCGGATGCGCGCCATCAGCGTCATGCCCAGCAGCGAATGGCCGCCCAGGGCGAAGAAATCATCCTCGCGCCCCACCGATGCGCGGCCGAGCAGGTCGCACCACAGGTCGGCCAGCGCGCGTTCCGCCTCGTCGCGCGGCTGGTCGGGCGCGTCGGCGTCGTCCAGCGCCTCGACCACGCGGATCTCGGCGACCAGGCCGCGTTCGGCGAGGCTGTCGGCGATGGCGCGCGCGGCTTCGGCCCGGCGGCGCGCGCGCAGCGGATCATTGGCCGGCGCGCCGGTCGCGCGGGGCAGCGGCAGCGCGAAGGGATCGGCCGCCATGTCCGGCGGCACCAGCAGCGCATCCATGCGCGTCGGGTCGTCGGCCGTGAAGCCGGCTTCGAGCGAGCAGCCAGGCGCCTGCGCGCGCAGCGCCGCGAGATCGACACCGGTGCCGAGCCGTCCATTGGGGATGCCGATGACGCGCAGCGGCTGCGTCGCCGCCGGCGGCAAGGCACCGTCCCAGGGCAGCGCAGGCACCGGCGCGGCAGGTGCTTCGCGCAGCAGCGCATCGAAGCGCCAGTCGGTCAGTTCGCAGCCGGCATCGCCGTGCTTCAGCAGCGCGGTGGCCGCCATGCCCAGCGTGCCGAGCCAGGCGGGGTCGATCAGCAACTCCGTCTCGTCGGCCACCGGCCGGCCGCCGCGCGCGGCGAAGGCGTCGGCAAGCCCGCGATGGCGCAGGTCGCCGAGGAACAGCACGCCGCCGGGGGCGAGGCGCGCACGCAGCCCGGCCACGACGCGCGCCAGGTAGTCGAGCGAGGGGAAATACTGCACCACCGAATTCAGCACGATCAGGTCGAAGCCACCGGGCAGGCCCTCGACATCCGCCGCGTCGCGGCGTTCGAGCACCACCTTCGCCGCATCCGCGGGCGCCAGCCGCGCGGCGATGCGCGCGAGCGCGGGGGCGGAGGTATCGGTCGCGTGGTAGTGCCCGGTCTGCGGCGCCAGCGCGTGCAGGATCATGCCGGTGCCGGCGCCGACCTCGAGCACGCGGCGCGGTGCGAAGGCACGCAGGCGCGCCAGCGTCGCATCGCGCCAGGCGGCCATCTGCGCGGCGGGAATGGGCTGCCCGGTCAGCGCGCTGCGCCAGCCATGGAAGGGGTCGGCGGCGGCGGCGTCCTCGGCGTGCAGGCCTTCATGCAGGTCGCGCCATGCCGAGAGTTGCGCGGCGGCGAGATGCGGCGCGGCATCGTGGTCGAGCGCCAGCGTCAACAGCGCCAAGGGTGGGCTGCCCGGGCGCACCGCGCAGCCGGTCACGCCCGGCAGCGCGAGCACGGCCTCGCGCAGCGCCCGTTCGGGCGGGACCCGCAGCGCAAGGGCGCGGCGATCCACCTTGCCGGCCGGCGTCAGCGGCAGGGCGGGCAGCATCTCGATACGGGCGGGCACCAGCGCATCGGGCAGGCGTTCGGCGAGGGCGGCGCGCAGCGCGGCGGGGTCCGGCGCGGCGGGGGCGATCGGCAGGGTGGCACCGCCGAACAGGCGCCGGTGCAGCGCGCTGCCACCCACGCCGGCCGCTTCATGCGGGCTGTCGAGCACGAGCGCCGCGACCTCGACATCATCGCGCAGCACGCGCAACGCCACGCGATAGTCGGGGTTCAGGCCATTGGCGCAGCGCGTCCAGTCGCAGCGCAGCTCGACCACGTCGCCGGCGCGCAGCGGCAGCGGGCCATCGGGCAGCGGCAGCAGCACCGGCAGCCAGGCATGTTCGCCATCGAGCGTGTCGAGCCGCGTGGCGTCGTCCAATTCCAGCGTCAGCCAGGCCAGGATGCCGGCCATGGCGCCGTCGCGCGTCACCACGCGGCGGCTGGCCTGCGTGCCCTGCCCGGCATCGGGTGCTTCATGGTCCAGCGTTTCGAAGGGCGCGGGATCGGCCAGCAGCGCGTCACGCCCGACGCGGCGCAGGCACAGCCGCAGGTCGAAGCGCCGCCCGGCATCGGCGAAGACGCGCTCGGCGTAGTGCGCGCCGGTGGCGGCGAAGCCGGCCGCGGCCAGCACCGCCTCGGGCAGCTCCACCGGGGCCGCCAGCGTCAGGCTGCGCCGCGGCAACATGCGGATGCCCGGATGGCGCGCCCGCACCGCATCCAGGATCGCCGCCGCGCCCTCGGCACCGCCCAGCGAACCGACGATCTCGCTGACGCAGACCTCGGGCGGGCCATGCGGTGTCTCGGGCAACACCAGGCTGCGCGCATCGCCGCGGATCAGCGTGATGCGGTCGGTCAGCCCAAGCCGCGCGATGGTCGCCTGCGCCTGGCGATAGGACGCTTCCAGCAGTTCCACCGCGAAGACATGGCGCGCACCGGCGGCGACGCATTCGCGCGCCAGGATCGCCTCCCCGCCCGTGCCGACATCGAGCACGACGCGGCCCGGCACCACGGCGCGGATGGCGTCGCGATAGGGAAGCGCGCGCCGTTCGTCCGCCGCCAGCGCGTGGTAGAGCAATTCGTCATAGACGAAGAACTCGGCGATCGAGGGCCATAGTTCGATGCCAGGCGGTTCGGCGACGGCAAAGGCGGCCAGCGCGCCGTCCTGCGCCACCACGGCGGCATCGGCGATGCCCGGCAGCGCGCGCAGCGCGGCCTCGACCTCGGCGGGTTCGATGCGCACGCCGCGCAGCTTCACCTGCGCGTCGAGCCGCCCGAGCACCTCGATGCGCCCATCGTCGCGCCAGCGCGCGGCATCGCCGCTGCGGTACAGCCGCGCGCCCGGTGCGCCATGCGGGTCAGGCCGGAAGCGATCCGCCGTCAGGTCGGGACGATTGTGGTAGCCGCGCGCCAACCCGGCGCCGCCGACGCACAATTCGCCGGTCGCGCCCGCCGGCACACGCCGTCCCGCCGCATCCAGGATGCGCACCACCGCACCGGCGATCGGGGTGCCGACATGCGGCACGGCATCGGCCGCGGCCTCGGCGTCATCCAGCGCGCCCTGCGCGGCGCAGACCGAGGCCTCGGTCGGGCCATAGGCATTGATGAGGCGTCGGCCCGGCGCCCAGGCCGCGACGATGCCGGGCGTGCAGGCCTCGCCCGCGGTGACGATCGTGCGAAGCGCCGGCAGGTCGGCGGGCGGCATCTCGCGCAGCAGGGCAGGCGGCAGGGTGGCGTGGGTGATGCGCCGCGCACGCAGCGTGGACAGCAGGTCCGGCCCCGGCAGCAGCGCATCGCGCGGTGCGAGGTGCAGTTCGCCGCCGCCCGCCAGCGTGGCGAAGATCTCCGACACGCTGGCGTCGAACCCCGGCGAGGCGAATTGCAGCACGCGACTGCCCGGCCCGCTGCCGAAGCCGGCGGCCTGCGCCATCGCAAGGTTGGCCGCACCGGCCTGGGTGACCGCCACGCCCTTGGGCGTGCCGGTCGAACCCGAGGTGAAGATCAGGTAGGCGAGGTCCTGCGCGCCGGGTGGCGTGCCGGCATGCCGCGCGGCGCCTGCCAGCAGCACCGCGACGTCGATATCCGCGCCGATCACGCGCGACACGCCCGCCAGGCGGCGCAGTTCCGCGCGCCGCGCCGCCGGCAGCGCAGGGTCGAGCGGCAGCCAGGCCGCGCCGATCCGCAGCAGGCCGAGCAACGCCGCGACCATCGATGCGCTGCGGTCGAATTGCCAGCCGATGACGTCGCCGGGCCGCACGCCCAGCGCGTGCAGCGCCGCGGCGGCGCGCAGCGAGGCATCGTGCAGTTCGCCATGCGTCATGCCGCCCGTCGCATCGCGCAGCGCCGGCGCATCGGGCCAGCGCGCTGCCGCGGCATCCGCCAGCGCAACCAGGCTGGTGGGCGGCGGCGCGGGCGGGCCGGCCTCGTGCAGGGCGATGCGCGCATCCTCGCCGGGCAGCAGCAGCGACGGCGCGTCGATGGACTGCATCGGGTCGGCCAGCAGCGCATCGAGCAGACGCGCGTAGCGCCCCAGCATGGCATCGACGGCGATCGCGGAGAACCGGCCGGTGTCGTAGGCCGCGAGCAGCTCCACCACGCCGTCATCGACACTGGCGTGCAGCTCCAGTTCGAAGCGCGCCGCAACCGGGCCATCGGCGAGCGGTTCCGCCACCAGCCCGGCCAGCGCGGGCGGCGCGCCGGGCTTCGGCACCAGCGCGAAGACCTGGCCGAACAGCGTGGCACCCCCCGCGCCGCGCGCCGGGCGCAGCGCCTGCACGATGCGTTCGAAGGGCACCTCCTGGTCGGCGAAGGCGTCGAGGCAGGTCGTGCGGGCGCGCGCCACGGCCTCGGCGAAGCTGGGCCCGCCCGACAGGTCGAGCCGCAGCGCCAGCGCGTTCACGAAGAAGCCCACCAGCCCCTCGGTCTCGCCACGCTGGCGGTTCGCGACAGGCGAACCCAGCGTGACCGCATCCTCGCCCGCCAGGCGCGACAGCAGCACCGCCCAGGCGGCGAACAGCACCATGAAGGGCGTCGCATCCAGCCGCGCGCAGGCCGCGGCCAGGTGCGGCACGGGATGGCGCAGCCGCCGCGCCGCACCGCGCCCGCGCGGGCCAGCGCCGCTCTGCGGCAAGGCCAGCGGACGCGCGCCGGAAAGGCGTTGCGTCCACCGCGCGAGAGCGGCGTCGAGGCCATCCTCGGCGGCACGTTCGCGCTGCCACGCGGCATAGTCGCGGTAGCGCACCGGCAAGGGCGGCAGCGCGGCGTCGCGACCGGCCTGCGCGGCGTCGTGCAGGGCGGCGATCTCGGCGAGGATCACGCCGAAGGACCAGCCATCCACGGCGATGTGGTGGAAGGCCAGCAGCAGCACATGGTCCTGCGCGCCCAGGCGCAGCAGGCGCGCGCGCAGCGGCGTCTCGCAGGTGAGGTCGAAGGGTTGCGCGGCTTCGGCCTCGGCGGCCGCGCGCAGCGCCGCCGCGGGATCGTCGAGGAAGGACAGGTCGTCGATCGGCAGCGGCACCGGCGCCGGCGGCAGCACGCGCTGCACGGGCGCATCGTCCTCGCTGCCCGGCTCGAACACGGTGCGCAGCGGTTCGTGCCGCGCCACCAGCCCATCCAGCGCCGCGCGCAGCGCCGCGACATCGAGCACGCCGCGCAGCCGCGTGTTGAGCGGCACCACATAGCCGGCACCGGCATCGCCACGCCGTTCCAGGAACCACAGCCGCGCCTGCGCAAAGCTGGCGGGGGCGCGATCGCCCTCGGGCGCGCAGCGGCCGATCCCCGCGGTGGCCTGCACCGCCGCGTCCAGGAAGGCCAGCAGTTCCGGCTTGCGCGCCAGCAGCAGGGCGCGCAGGTCGGGCGTCAGCGCGCCATCGGGTGCGGTCACGGCCAATTGGCCTTCGCGCGCGCGCAGGCGAATGCCGCGGTCGCGCAACGCGGCCAGCACGGCTTCGATCGGCGCCTGGGCCAGGGTGGCGGTCACAGCAGCTCGGCCTCTCCGTCATCCGCCGCGTCATCGGCAACCCAGCGGCGCGCCTGCACCGCGGCCGCGAGGGCGGCGACGCTGGGCTGTTCGAAGATGGTGCGCAGCGGCAGTTCCACGCCCGTCGCCTCGCGCATCAGGGAGACGGCGCGCGTCGCCACCAGGCTGTCCGCGCCATGGGCGAACAGGTCGCATTCGACTCCGAGCGTGTCCAGCGCCAGCAGGCGCGACCAGATGCCGAGCAGCTCGCCCTCCAGCGGCGTGCGCGGCGCCAGCCCGGGTGCCGCGGCGCGCGAGGGCGCCAGCGCGGCCAGCGCCGCGCGATCCAGCTTGCCGTTGGGTGACAGCGGCAGGGCCGGCAACACGGTCACGCTGCGCGGGACCATGTGTTCGGGCAGCACGGCACGCGCGTGGTCCAGCACGGCATCGGGCGACGGCCCACGCGCCGTCGTGCCCGCCTGCGCGATCAGCACATCGAGCCCGAGCGCATCGGGGATGCTGCCGGGCCGCGCGATGCAGCGGCTCTCGGCGAAGCCGGCCTGCGCGAAGGCGGCGCGCCAGCCCGCGCGCGACAGCAGCGGATGGTCCGGGCGCAGCTCGCGGTCCGTCATCCGGTCGAAGCCCTGCTGCAAGCCCATGCCGAGGTCATAGACCGCGTGGAACGTGGTCTCCTCGATGGCCAGCAGCACGCCGCCGGGCGCCAGCGACACCGCGAGATCCTGCAACGTCGGCGCGATGCGGCTGGCATCGTGCAGCACGCTGGCGGCGACGATGATGTCCACCGAACCCGGCGCCACGCCCTGCGTCGCCGCCGGGCGATCGAGATCGAGCAGCGCGGTCTCGAGCCCCGGCGTGGCGGCGAAGTCGCGCTCCGCCTGATCCAGGAAGAATCGCGAGATGTCGGTGAAGCGATAGGTGGCGCCCGGCGGCAGCAGCGGCAGCAGGTGGCGCGTCGCGGTGCCATAGCCGGCGCCGACTTCCAGCACGCGCAGCGGCCGTCCCGCCGGCAGGCGCGCGAGCACCGCGGCGAAAGCGCCGGCCAGCGCGCGATGGCAACCACCGAAAATGCGTTCGTACAGCGCCGGGATGGCTGGGTCGGCATAGAGCTGCGCGGAATGCACGCGCTCGGTCAGGATGGCGGCGAGCTCCGCGCCGGCATCGTCGGCCAGCAGCGGGCGGCGCGCGACCCAGGCCGGCCCGCTGCGTGCGAGTGCGCCGGCCGCGGCAAGCCGCGCCAGCCCGCGGTCGAGCCACGCCGCATAGCGCGGCGCGATGGCGCAGCGCGCGAGCAGCGCCGGCGCCTCCCAGCGTTCCTCGGGCCCCTGGAACACGCCGAAGGCGGCGAGCGCCGATTCGACCAGCCGCGCATGGCGCGCGTCCTCGGCCTGCCAGGCGGCGTGGAAGGCGTCGTCGGCGGGTTCCGCCGGTGCGGCGGCCAGCGCCGCCTCGGCGGCGGCCGGCAGCGCATCGGCCGGCAGCACGGGCGCCGTCGCGATGCCCGTCGCGGCGATGACGAAGCCGGCCAGCGCCTTGCCCCCCGCCGCATCCTGCGTGACGGCCGCGGCCGCCTGCGCCACGCCGGGCGCGCTGGCCAGCGCGGCCTCGACCTCGCCCAGCTCGATGCGGAAGCCGTTGACCTTCACCTGGCCGTCGCGGCGGCCGAGGAACTCCACGACCCCACCGGGGCGCACCCGCCCGGCATCCCCGGTGCGATAGAGCCGGTCGCCGGTCTGCGGATGGCGGATGAAGGCGGCCGCGGTGCGCGCCGCGTCGCCCCAATACCCCTGCGCGAGGCCGATGCCGCCGATGTGGATCTCGCCCTCCGCCCAGTCGGGCCGCGCCGCGCCATCGGGCGCGAGCACCTGGATGGTCTGGTTCTCCATCGCGCGCCCATAGGGCACCGAGGACCATGATGGATCGGGCGCGCCGATCTCGTGCAGGATCGACCAGATGGCCGCCTCCGTCGCGCCGCCCATCGAGACCAGGCGCGACGACGGCCAGCGGCGGCGCGCCGCATCCACCAGCGGCAGCGGGATCCAGTCGCCCGACAACAGCACGGCGCGCGGCGGCGGCGCGGCGGCGTCCGCCACGTCGAAGCGCATCTGCAGCAGCTGCGGCACGGAGTTCCACAGCGTGACGCGATGCTCGGCCGCGAGGCGCGCCCAGGCCTGCGGGTCGCGCTCCTCGCCATCCACCGGGATCACCGCCGCGCCGCCGGCGCCGGGCACGCCGAACAGGTCCCACACCGACAGGTCGAACGACAGCGCCGAGAGCGCCAGCACGCGATCCGCCGGCGTCAGCGCCAGGCGGCCTTCAAGGTCGGCCAGCGTATTCGCCGTCGCGCCATGCTGCATGGCCACGCCCTTCGGCCGGCCGGTCGAACCGCTGGTGTAGATGATGTAGGCGAGATCCTCGGGCGTCGTGCCGTGGCCCGGCGCGCCGGCGACCAGTGGTGCGTCCGCGACGGCCAGCGCGACGCTGCCATCCGGCCAGCCGCGATCGACCAGCGCCGCATGGGTCAGCACGACGCGCACGCCGGCATCGGCGAACAGCAGCCGCAGCCGCTCCGCCGGCAGCGCGGGATCGACCGGCAGGTAGGCCGCGCCGGATTCCAGCACCGCCAGCGTGGCGACCGCCTGTTCCCACCCCTTGCGCAGCGCGACGGCGACAATGCTGCCGCGCCCGATTCCCATCGTGGCCAGGCGCTGCGCCAGTCCATGCGCGCGGGCCGCCAATTCGCCATGCGTCAGCACGCGGCCGCCGGCGATGGCCGCGGCCTGGCCGGCGTGGCGCTGCGCGGCGCGTTGCAGCCCTGCCTGGAGCAGCGTCGGTTCGCGCCGCACCGTCGTCGCGTTCATCGCACGGCGTTCGGCCTGCTGCGCCGCGGGCAGTTGCGGCGCGACCGCGCGATCCCACGCCGCGTCACCGGCCGCGAGGTTGGTCAGCAGGCGGAGGTAGGCGCCGAACATCGCCTCGGCCACGCCATCGGGGAAGGCCTGGTCCAGCACGTTCCAGGTCAGCGCGAGTTCGCCGCCGATCTCGGCCACGCCGTGGTCCAGCCAGACCTGCGGCGTCTGCGCCGCGCGGAAGCCGACCGGGCCGAAGCGGTGCAGCGCATCCGCGCCATCCTCCTTGCCCGGCAGGCCGAGCAGGCTGGTGAAGACCACCGGGAAGAGCATCCCGGGCGGGCGGCCGCGGCGGCGCGAGATCTCGCGCATCAGCGCCACCGCGCCGGGATGCGGGTGCTCGAGGTCCTGCCACAGGCGGCGCTGCAGGCGGCCGGCGGCCTCGGCGAAGGTCGCGCCGGGGCTGCGTTGCACCGCCAGCAGCAGCAGCGCGGTGAAGTCGCCGACGAGGTCCGTCATCTCCGGATGCAGCGGCGGGCGGTCGAAGCGCGTGAGGTTCAGCGTGAAGTCCGGCTCGCGCGTCCAGAAGGCCAGCGTCTCGGCGAAGGCGGCGAGCACGACGGAGGTCGGGCTGAGCCCCCGCGCCGCGGCGCGGGCGCGAATCTGCGCCCAGGCGCCGCGATCCATCCGGTGCGACAGCAGCGCGAAGCGCGGCGGCCCGTCGCGTCGCAGCGGCGCCAGCGGCAACGCCGGCGCATCCGGCAGCGTGTCGAGCCGCGCGGTCCAATAGGCGCGCGACGCCGCATAGGCCGGGCGGTCCTGTTCGGCGATGCGCGCCATCACGACATCGCGGAAGGACAAGGCGAGCGGCGGTGGCGGGGCCTTGCCGTCGTAGCGGTCGCGCAGTTCGATGAAGATCAGGTTCAGGCTGTGCGCGTCGATCACCAGCGTGTCGATGCCGACATGCAGGCGCCAGCCATCGGCCAGGCGCGAGGCCTCGACGCGGAACAGCGGCCAGCGGTCCGGCGGGGGCATCTCCTCCGCCAGGCGTTCGCGCACGCCGTCGGGCCGATCGTGGCGGGCGATGGCGTAGCGCGGCACCTGCGCCAGGATGCGCTGCGTGCCGTCGGCGCCGACCACCGCGCGCAGCATGCCGTGGCGCTGCACCACGACGTTCCAGGCGGCCTCGAAGCGGTCGAGGTCGAGGCCCTGCGCGTCCACTTCGAAATACACATGCGCGGCGGTGCCGCCGACCGCGAAGCTGCTGTCGCGGCCGATCCAATAGGCCTGCTGCACGTCGGTCAGCGGGAAGGGGATATGCTGCGCGGCCGCGTCGGGCGAAAGCGCGGCCTGCGGCGCGGTGGTGTCGAGCGCCTCCAGCCGCGCCGCCAGCGCGGCGACCGTCGGTGCTTCGAAGAACAGGCGCAGCGGCACATCACGCGCCAGGCGTTCGCGCAGCGTCGCGGCGATGCGCGCCGCGAGCAGGGAATGTCCGCCCAGCGCGAAGAAATCATCGTCGCGGCCCACGCGCGGCAGGCCGAGCGCCTGCGCGAAGGCTTCCGCCACCGTGCGCTCCGCGCCGTCGCGCGGGGGGGCGAAGGCGGCGGCCTCGGGTGCCGGCAGCGGCAGCGCGGCGCGGTCCACCTTGCCGATCGCGGTCAGCGGCAGGCGCGGCAGCAGCACGAAGCCAGTGGGCACCATCGGCGGCGGCAGCAGGGCCTCGAGCGCGCTGCGCAAGGCCGGCACCAGCGCGGCGACGCTGCCGGAGGGCGTATTGGCGAGCATGTCGGGCAGGCGCGCCGCAGGCTGCCAGGCGGGCATGCGCGGCGGCGGCGCGCCGGGGCGATGGAAGCCGGCATCAAAGCGGTCGGGGTCGGCGGAGGGCGCGAGCACGCAGTCCCAGCCCTGCGCGCGCGCCAGCGCCAGCACGGCCGCCGGATCGACGCCATGCGAGGCCCACGCGGTCGCGGCGGCACGCAGGGCGGCAGCGGGCGTGGCCGGCGCGGCGGCCGACAGCGCATCCTGCGCGGCGGCGTCGGCCAGCAGCCGCGCATTGGGCAGGCCCGTCGCGACGAAGGCTTCCCCGCGCGCGAGCCGCGCCGCGACCGCGTCGAGGTCGTCCGTCGGCACGCAGGGCGCCGCCGCCCAATCCGGCATCGTCGGATGCAGCACCGCGGTGTAGCGGTAGCGCGTCAGTTCATTGTGCGCCGGGCCGGGCTGCAGGCGCAGCTCCACCGCCGCGACGCCATCCATGGTGGCGAAGGCGGCAGGGTCGATCAGCAGTTCCGCTTCCTGCGCCACCCGGCGGTCCGTGGCGGCGCGCAGCGTGGCGGCGGTGGCGGTGTCCGGCGCGCGCGCCAGTTCGGCCGCGGCGGCAAGCCGGCGCTGGTGCCGCAGGTCGCGGATGTCCGCCAGGTGCACCACGCCGCCCGGCCGCAGCGCGTGCAGCGCGCCCGCGATCACCTCGCGCAGATAGGCCAGGCCGGGGAAATACTGCACCACCGAACTCAGCAGCACGCAGTCGAGGCTGCCCGGCGCGATGCCGGTGAAATCCGCCGCATCCTGCCGCCGCAACACCACCTGCGGCAGATCGAGATCGGCGCGGATGCGATCGAGCGCCACCTGGGAGGCATCGGTGCCGCAATAGCTGTCCGTCGCCGGCGCGATGCGGCGCAGCAGCAGGCCGGTGCCGCAGCCCGGTTCCAGCACCGCGCGCGGGCGGCGCGCCAGCACCTGCTCCACCGTGTCGGCGACCCAGTCGCGCATCTCGGCATCCGGGATCGGCGCGCCGGTATAGGTGCTGATCCAGCCGGTGGTGTCGAAGGCGGCATCGGCGGCGCGCTCGGCGCCGTAGATGCGCTGGTCGAACAGGTCGGCCCAGCCGCGCAGCGTGCCGTCGCGCTCGCCCTCGGCGGGCACCACCCAGGCGACCAGGCGCCGTTCGCCATCCGGGCCGGCCGGCGTGCCGACCACGGCCTGCGCGACGCCGGGCTGGGCAAGCAGCGCGGCCTCGATCTCGGCGGGCTCGACGCGGAAGCCGCGGATCTTCGCCTGGCGGTCGATGCGCCCGAGGAACTCGACCGCGCCGGCGCTGCCGATGCGCCCGCGGTCGCCGGTGCGATACAGCCGCGCGCCCGGCGTGGCGGCGGACGGGTCGGGGCGGAAGCGTTCGGCGGTCAGGTCGGGCCGCCCGAGATACCCGCGCGCGACACCCGCGCCGCCGACGCAGATCTCCCCCGGCACGCCGCGCGGCACGGCACGCCCCGCGGCATCGAGCAACTGCACCGTGGTGCCGTTCACCGGCCGGCCGACCGGGATGGCGCCGGGCGTGACCTCCGCCACATCCTGCGTCAGCGCGAAGATGGTCGTCTCGGTCGGGCCGTAGCCGTTGGTGAAGGCCGCGCCATGCCCCAGCATCGCGCGCACCGCATCGGGCGCGACCACGTCGCCGCCGGCCAGCACCTGGCGGCGGCCGCGCAGCGCGGCGGGATGCGCCAGCGCCATTTCGCGGAACAGCCCGGCGGTCAGCCACAGCCGCGTAACGCCATGGCGGTCGAGGAAGCCCGCCAGGTCGGCCAGCGACAGCCGCCCCGGCGGCGCGATGGCCACCGCGCCGCCATTGAGCAGCGGCGCCCAGATCTCGAGCGTCGAGGCATCGAAGGCGAGCGGCGCGTGCAGCAGCACGACCTCCTGCGCGCCGGCCTCGATGAAGGCCGGCGCGATGCAGCGCGAGGCGATGTTGGCATGCGTCACGCCGACCAGCTTCGGCGTGCCCGTGCTGCCGCTGGTGACCATGATGGCCGCAAGGCGGTCCGGCGCGATAGCATCGGCGCGCGGCATCGCGCCGGCATCCCGCACGACCAGGCCCGGGCCGATCACCAGCGCGGCGCGCGCCTGCGCCAGGACGCCCTCGCGCCGCGCCGCCGGCATCGCGGGGTCGATCGGCAGGTAAGCGCCGCCGGCGCGCAGCGTGGCGAGCATGGCGATCACCGCCTCCGCCCCGCGATCGAGGTCCAGCGCGACCACGTCCTCCGCGCCGATGCCGGCGCGCGCGATGGCCTCGGCCAGGGCGGCCGAGCGGCGATCCAGCTCGCCATAGCTGATGGCGAAGCCATCGCCGACCAGCGCCGGCGCATCGGGGTCGCGCGCCGCCATGGCCGCGAAGCGCGCGGGGATGTCGCTGCGCGCGGCCGGCGCACCTTCGAGCGGCGCGACGATCGCCGCCGCGCGCATCAGCGGCAGCGCCGAGAGCCGTGTGGCCGGCGCGCGCGCCGCCGCTTCCAGCAGCGCGAGGTAGCCTTCGATCCAGGCGGCGACCGTCGCCGCGTCGAACAGGTCGCGGTTGTAGGCGAGGAAGCCGCTGAAGCCCTGCGCCTGCGGCCACAGGTGCAGCTCCATGTCGAAGCGCACGGTCATGCGCGGCGGCGCCAGCACCTCGACCGCCAGGCCCGGCAGGTCGAAGCGCGGCGCCATGGTCTCGCCCGCCTGCACGGCGAAGATGGTGTTGAACAGCGGGTTGGCCGAGAGGTCGCGGCCCGGTGCCAGGTCCTGCACCACCCGTTCGAAGGGCAGGTCCTGATGCGCGAAGGCACCCAGACAGGCGGCCTTCACGCGGTCCAGATGCGTCGCGAAGTCAGGGTCGTCGGCGCATTCCGCGTCGAGCGCCAGGGAGTTCACGAAGAAGCCGACCAGCCCTTCGGTCTCGCCGCGGTTGCGGTTGGCGACCGGCGCGCCGACAGCGAAGCGCGCCTGGCCCGACAGCCGGTGCAGCAGCGCCTGGAAGCCGGCCAGCAGCGTCATGAAGGGCGTGGCGCCGCTGGCGCGCCCGAAGGCGGCCAGCCGCGCGGCCAGCGCCGGCGGGATGTGCAGCGGCAGGCTGGCGCCGTTGAAGCTCTCGCGCTCGGGCCGCGGCCGGTCGAGCGGCAGCGCGAGCGCCGGCACGCCGGGAAGCCGCGCGCGCCAATGCGCGAGGCTGGCTTCCTCCCGCGCGCCGCGCATCGTCTCGCGCTGCCAGCAGGCGACGTCAGCGTAGCGCAGCGGCAATGCCGCGCCCGTCGTGCCATGCGCGTAGAGCGCGCCGAGCTCGCGCACGATCACCTGCAGGGACCAGCCATCGGCGGCGATGTGATGGATGGCGCCGAGCAGCACGTGGTCATCGGCAGCGAGGCGCAGCAGCCGCATCCGCATCGGCCGCCCGGCCGAGAGGTCGAAGGGCCGTTCGACCTCGGCCTGCTGGAGGGCGGGAAGCTCCGCCGCGGTCGCGTCGATCACGTCGAGCGCCGGCGCGGGCGGCGGCAGCACGATCTGCCGAGGCTCGCCGTCGATCTCGCGGAAGGCGGTGCGCAGCGGTTCGTGCCGCGCCGCGAGCCCCGCCAGCGCGCCGGCCAGCGCCGCGACATCCAGCACCCCGCGCAGCCGCAGCGCCACCGGCATGGTATAGGCATGCCCGGCCAGCCCCAGCCGATCGAGCAGCCACAGCCGCGCCTGCGCGAAGGACAGCGGCGCGGCATCGGCCGGCGCCAGGCCCGCGCGCGGCGGCAGCGGCGGCGCCGCGCCATCGTCCAGCGCGGCGGCGATGCCGGCGATGGTGGGCGCTTCGAACAGCCTGCGCAGCGGCAGCTCGACCCCCAGCGCGGCGCGGATGCGCGAGACCAGCTGCGTCGCCAGCAGCGAATGGCCGCCGGCGGCGAAGAAATCGTCATGGATGCCGATCGCGGCGACGCCGAGCGTTTCGGCAAACAGCGCGGCCAATGCCTCCTCGATCGGCGAGCGCGGCTGGTCGCCCACCGGCGCGTCGGGCCTGGGCAGCGCGGCGCGATCGAGCTTGCCGTTGGACAGCAACGGCAGCGCCGGCAGCAGCATGATCGCGGCCGGGCGCATGTGGTCGGGCAGCACCTCGCGCAGGCGGTCACGCAGCGCGGGCAGCGGGTCGGCGCCCGGCTGCGCGGCGACGACATGCGCGACCAGCCGCCCGTCCTGCAGGCCGACCGTGGCGGCGCGCAGCTCCGGGCCGGCGAGCAGCGCGCGCTCGATCTCGGCGGGCTCGACGCGGAAGCCGCGCAGCTTCAGCTGGTGGTCGCGCCGGCCGAGGTAGCGCAACGCGCCATCGGCGCCGAGCCGCCCCTGGTCGCCCGTGCGATACAACCGCGCGCCGGGCGGGCCGTCGGGGTCGGGGCGGAAGCGGTCCGCGGTCTGCGCCGGGTCGCCGCGATAGCCGCGCGCCAGGCCCCAGCCGGCGGCCGCGATCTCGCCCACCGTGCCCGGCGGCAGCGAACGGCCCGCGTGATCCAGCAGCCGCACCGCCAGGTCGCCGAGCGGGCGGCCGATCGGCACGGGATCATCCTGCGGCGCGACCTCGTGCGTGGTGACGACATAGGCCTCGGTCGGGCCGTAGTGGTTGACCAGGCGCAGGCCCGGGCGTTCAGCGCGAAAGGCGGCGAGCGCCGGGGTTGCGCGGACGGCCTCGCCGGCGGTGTGGATCTCGGTCAGCGACTGTCCGCCACCGCGCGCCGCCAATGCGTCGATCACCAGCGACAGCGGCGAGAAGGGCATGAAGACGCGCTCGATGCGCGCATCGTCGATGCAGGCGGCGATGCGATCCGCATCGCGTCGGGCCGCGCCGTCCAGCAGCACCAGCGTGCCGCCGAGCGCCCAGGTGCTGAAGGCCTCCTGGAAGAACACGTCGAAGGCCTGGTGCGTGAAGCCCAACGTGCGCCGGCCGCGGTCTCCGAGCCGCTGCGCGTGCCAGCGCGCGACATTGGCCAGCGCGCGATGCGGCACCTCGACACCCTTGGGCGTGCCGGTGGAGCCGGAGGTGAAGATGATGGCGGCGAGGCTGTCCGGATGCGGCGCGGCGCGCGGCGTGTCGTGACCATCGGCGGTGGCGGGATCGACCAGCGTGACGCCGGGCAGCCGCGTGGTCAGGCGTGGTTCGACGATGCCGAGGGGTGGTCGGGCGGCGGCCAGGATGGCGGCGTGGCGCGCCGGCGCGTCGTCAGGGTCGAGCGGCACCACGGCGGCACCGGCGCGCAGGATGCCGAGCATCGCCGCATGCAGCCACGGCCCGCGGTCGAGGCACAGCGCCACCGGCGTCTCGGGCCCCGCACCCGCCGCGGCCAGCGCGCGCGCGATGCGCGCCGAGGCGGCATCCAGCGCGCGATAGGTCAGCGTCGCTTCGCCCGCCTGCAACGCCGGTGCATCGGGCAGGCGCAGCGCGGTCGTCTCGAACAACGGGTGCAGCAGCGGCGGCGCCTGGGTGCCGGCGGTGTCGTTCAGCGCGTCAAGGCAGGCGGCGTCGGCCACGGAGGGCGCCATCAGCGCCGACAACGGCGCGTCGGGCGCCGCCGCCGCGGCCTCCAGCAGCGCCGTCCAGCGGGCCAGCAGGCGCTGCGTGTCGGCCGCCTCCAGCGCGCCCACATCATGCACGGCGATGCCGGCAAAGCCGTCGCCCTCCGGCCAGCAATGCACTTCCAGGTCGAAGCGCGCGGCCAGCGCGGCGTGGTCCATCATGCGCGCGCGCAGGCCCGGCAGTTGCGGCGCGGCCGCCGCCGCCGCGCTGTCCTGCATCGCGAACATGGTCGAGAACAGCGGCGTGGCGTCCAGGCTGCGCGCCGGCTGCACGGCCTCCACCACATGGTCGAAGGGCACGTCCTGATGCGGCAGCGCGGCCATCCAGGCGGCACGCATCCGGCGCAGCAGCGTGCGGAAGGATGGGTCGCCGCGCAGGTCGCCCCGCATCACCAGCGTGTTCACCAGGAAGCCGATCAGCCCCTCGCTGCCTGGTTCGGTGCGGTTGGCGACCGGCACGCCCACCGCCGGGCGCGCCTGCCCCGCCTCGCGCCCCAGCGTGGCAAGGAAGGCCGCCAGCAGCAGCACGAAGGCCGTGGTGCCTTCCTCGCGCGCCAGCGCCATGGCGGCACCCGGCAGGCGGAAGCGCGTCGATGCGCCCTCCCCGCGCGACACGGGCGCGCCGGTGCGGTCGGTCGGCAGGTCGGTACGTTCGAGGCCTTCCAGCGCGGCGCGCCAGAACTGCACGCCGGCGGCGTCGTGCCGCGCCGCCTGCGCCGCCGCCAGGTCGGGCATCTGCAGTGGCAGCGGCGCAAGCGCCTGCCCACCCTGCAGCCGGCCCAGCTCCTCGAGCAGCACCGTCAGCGACCAGCCGTCGAAGGCGATGTGATGCACCGCCATCAGCAACGCGTGGCGATCCGGCGCCAGGCGCACCAGCCGCGCGCGCAGCAGCGGCGGCGCGGTGAGGTCGAAGGGGCGGCGACCCTCGGCCTCGACCAGCGTGGCCAGCGCCGCCTCGGATGCCACTTCCGTCACCGCCAGCGCGAAGGGCGCGGGTGGCTGCACCACCTGCATCGGCCGCCCATCGCGCTCGACGAAGGCGGTGCGCAGCGCCTCGTGCCGATGCACCAGCGCCTCGATCGCCCGGTGCAACGCCGCGACATCGAGCACGCCGTCGATCGCGAGGTTCACCGGCGTGACATAGCGATGCCCGGCGAGCCCCGCGCGCTCCAGGAACCACAGGCGCTTCTGCGCGGGGGAGGCCGGCAGCCCCTCCGCCGGACGAGCGGCGGGGCGGGCCAGGAAGGCCAGGATATCCTCGCGCCGCGCGCGCAGCACGGCGCGCGTCGCCTCGTCCAGCGCGCCCTGCGGGGCGGCGTAGCGCAGGCGCCCATCCTCGATACGCAGGCTGATCCCGCGCGCGGCCAGGTCCGAGACCAGGTCGGCGATGCCCGCCACCGGCTGTTGTCCATCCATGGCGTTCAGATCTCGCCTTCGTCCTGGTCGCGGCCGAGCATGTCGATCTCCGCCGCCAGGCCGGCGACGGAGGGCGCACGGAACACCGCATCGAGCGGCAGCGCCACGGCGAAGCGCGCGCGCAGCCGCGCCACCAGCCGGCTGGCCAGCAAGGAATGGCCGCCCAGGGCGAAGAAATCTTCCTCCGGCCCGGGTGCGGCGGCGCCGAGCAGCTCGGCGTAGAGCGACGCGACGGCCTGTTCGGTCGCGCTCATGGCACGCGACGGCGCGGGCGTCGCCGCGGGCAACGACGCCGCCAGCGCGCGCCAATCGATCTTGCCCACGCTGGTCAGCGGCAGCGCCGCGACGCGATGGATCGCGGCCGGCAGCATCCAGTCGGGCAAGGCGGCCGCGAGATGGGCGCGCAGTGCCGTCGCATCCCAGTCCGACGCCGGCGCGGCGGGCATCGAGGCGAGGCGCGCAGGTTCGGCATCGACCGGCGGCAGCGTGAGCAGCGACCCGGCAGCGCGGCTGAAGGCGGCGTCGAGCGTGGCGCCCTCGCCCGGCGCCACGGCCACATGCCAGCCCGGCGGCAGCAGCGCGCGCAGCGTGGCGGGGGTGAAGCCGTCGGTGGCATCGACCTGCCGCGCCGCCCGCGCGGTCGCGCCGGCCAGCACCGCACCCTGGCGCCGCACCGCGCCGGCTGTCCGTGCATCGGGCAGTCCGCGCAGCGCGAAGGGTACGCCGCGGTCAAGCAGTGCCGCGATGGCCGCCGCGTCGCAGCCGGCCCCATCATGCCAGGTGGCCGGGGCTGCGCCCGGCGCGCTGCCGCCGGCCTTGGTCAGCACCGCGGTGAAGCGTGTGCGCGTCAGCTCGTTCGCGGCATCGAAGCCCTGCGCCGCGATCGCCACCTGCGCCAGCTCCGGCAGCCGCCCCTGCAGCGCCGCGAAGAAGGACGGGTCGAGATGCAGCTCCGCATCCGCGCGCGCAATGGCGGCGACGGCGGCGCGCAGCGTGTCGGCGGTCGCCTCCGGCGCCGCGCGGGCCAGCGCGATCTCGGCATGCAGAAGGTCGCGGCGGCGCAGGTTGCGCAGGTCCGCCAGCACCACGCGCCCGCCCGGGCGCAGCTGGCGCATCGCCTGGTCCAGCACGCGCAGCAGATAGGCCGCATCCGGAAAATACTGCACGACCGAGCTCAGCAGCACGACGTCGAAGCCGCCCGGCAGCCCGTCCAGCGCATCTGCCGCGCGCGGCTCCAGCCGCACATTTGTCCAGCCGAGGCGATCGACCTGCGCGCGCACCTGCGCCTGCGCCGCGGCGCTGATCTCGAGGCCGAGATACGCCTCGACGCGCGGCGCGATGGCATACAGCAGCATGCCGGTGCCGTGCCCGATCTCGAGCACGCTGCGCGGCGCGCCGTTCAGCGCATGGCCCACCACCTCTGCCGCCCAGGCGCGCATCTCGGCCTCGGGGATCGGCGCGCCGGTGGCGCTGTCGCGCCAGCCCGCCGTGTTGAACAGCGGGTCCGCGCTGGCTTCCGCCGGCACGTAGATGCGCTCGTCGAACACCGCCGCCCAGTCCGCGACGCGGCTGCCGGCATCGGCATCGGCGGCGGCGCGCGGCACGGCATAGGCGACCAGGCGCCGGCCGGCCGGCCCGTCCTCGACCGCGACAGCGGCCTCGGCGACGGCGGGATGGCGGCGCAGCACGGCCTCGACCTCGGCGGGTTCGACGCGAAAGCCGCGGATCTTGGCCTGGCGGTCGAGCCGGCCGAGAAATTCCACCGCGCCATCCGGCCGCCGCCGCACCAGGTCCCCGCTGCGATAGAGCCGCGCGCCCGGCACCGTGGCGAAGGGGTCGGGGCGGAAGCGGTCGGCCGTGGCGTCCGGCGTGCCGAGGTAGCCGCGCGCGACACCCTCGCCCGCCACCAGCAATTCGCCGGGCACGTCGACCGGCGCCTCGATGCCCGGCGCACCGCGTTCCACCACATGCAGCCGCGTGCCGCGCACGGGCCTGCCGATCGGCAGCGTGAGTGCGCCGTCGGGCACCGCGTCGATTTCCTGCCAGGAGGCAAAGGTGGTGGTTTCGCTCGGGCCGTACATGTGCAGCAGGCGCCGCGGCGCGCCTTCGGCCAGGATGCGCTTCACCAGCGCGGGGTTGCAGGCCTCGCCGCCGAACAGCAGCGTGTCGAGCGTGGCGAAGGCGTCGGGCGTCTCCTCCGCCGCGCGGTGCAGCAGCGCGGTGGTCACGAAGGCGGTGGTCACCGCGCCGTCGCGCAGCGCCGCCGCCAGCGCCTGCGGGTCCAGCACGGTGTCGTGGTCCACCACCACCACCGTCGCGCCGTTCAGCAGCGTGCCCCAGACCTCGAAGGTGGTGGCGTCGAAGGCGGGGCTGGCCATGTGCGCGACGCGCTCGTGCTGGCGGATCGCGATGTAGTCGGTGTCGACCACCAGCCGCGCCACCGCCGCCTGGCGCACCGCGCTGCATTTCGGCGTGCCGGTCGAACCGCTGGTGAAGGCCAGGTAGGCGATGCGTTCCGCGCCGAGGCCATCATCCGGCGGCGGCGCATCGGCCTCACCGGCATCCATTCCGTCCAGCAGGACCGCCGCGCCGGCCGCGCTCAGCGCCGCGTCGCGCCGGACCGGCGGCCAGGATGGATCGAGCGGCAGCAGCGCGCCGCCCGCCTTCGCCACCGCCAGCGTCGCGACGATGCTGGCGATCGACCGCGGCAGCGCCATCGCCACCGGCGTCTCCGGCCCGACGCCGCGCTCGCGCAGACGCCAGGCGAGCGCATTGGCGCGCCGATCCAGCGCGGCGTAGCTCACCGCCTCGCCATGATGCAGCACCGCCGTGGCCGTGGGGTCGCGCGCCAGGGCACGGGCGAACAGCGCCGGCAGCGTCGCGGCCGCGACAGGCGCGGCCGGCGGGTTCCAGGCGCGCGGATCGGACAGCGGCAGCGTCGCCGCCGTCGCCGCGGGCGTCGAGATGCCGGCGGCAAGCAGCGCCTCCAGATGCGCCGCCATCGCGGCGATGCGGTCGGCGTCGAGGCGGTCGGCGTCGTAGATCAGGCCGCCCTCGATGCTCTCCCCGTCGCGCCAGGCATGGCATTCCAGGTCGAAGCGCGCGGCGGTCTCGGCGATGGACAGGTCGCCGATGGTCAGGCCGGGTGCGAGCGCGGGCAAGCGGAACGGCGCCTGCCAGGCGAACATCGCCTCGAAGACCGGGTTGCGGGCGAACAGGCGTTCGGGCTGGGCGCGTTCGACGATGCGCTCGAACGGGATGTCCTGCGCGGCCATGGCCTCCGCCACCGCCTGCTGCACGCGCGCCAGCGCCTCGGCGAAGGTGGGGCGGCCCGAGAGGTCGGCGCCGATCACCAGCGAATTCACGAAGAAGCCGACCAGCGATTCGGTCTGCGCGCCGTCGCGCCCGGCGATCGGGCAGCCCACCACCGGATGCGGCGCATCGCCGTGCCGCGCGAGCAGCAGCAGGAAGCCCGCCAGCATCACCGTGAAGGGCGTGGTGCCACGCGCCTGTGCGAAGGCGACCAGCCGCGCCGACATGTCGGCCGCGAAGGCGAAGCGGTGCACGCGGCCCTGCCGCGGCCGCCCGGCCTCGGCCACCCGGTCGGGGCGCAGGCGGAAGGCGGGCAGCGCGGCGACCTGGCGCGCGCGTTCGACCAGCCGCGCCTCCTGCGCCGCCAGCCGCGCGGGGCTGCGCTGCCAGGCCGCGACATCCCCATACTGCACGGCCAGCGGCGGCAGCGGCGCGGCCAAGCCCGCGGCAAAGGCGGGATACAGCGCCGCGAGTTCGCGCCCCAGCACGCCGATCGACCAGCCATCGAAGGCGATGTGGTGCACCGCGATGGCCAGCACATGCCGATCCGGCGCCGTGCGCCACAACCGTGCGCGCAGCAGCCGTCCCTGCGCCAGCGCGATGGGTTCGGCGGCGAAGGCGGCGGCCTGCGCGGCGGCGTCCACCGGCGTCGCGTCGTGGCAGTCGAGCGGCACGGGATACGGCGCGCCTTCCTGCTGCACCGGTTCGCCCGCCACGTCGTCGAAGCGCGTCCGCAGCACGGCATGGCGCTGCACCACCGCCTCGATCGCGCGTTGCAGCGCGGCGGAGTCCAGCGCGCCCTCCAGCACCGCCAGCAGCGGGATGACATAGCCGCTGCCGGTATGGCCCAGCCTGTCGAGGAACCACAGCCGCCGCTGCGCGAAGGACAGCGGCAGCGGCGCATCGCGCGGGGCAAGCGGGATGCCGCCGCTGCTGCGCGCCTGCAGCAGCCGGCTGAGCAGCGCGCGGCGGTCCTCCGCGGCGCTCATGCGGGGGACTCCGCCAGGGCACGCAGCGCGGCCTCGACCTCGTCGTCCGACATGGCGGCGACATCGGCGGAAATGCCGGTCGGTGCGCGCAGCGCGTCGATTTCGGCGGCCAGCGCATCGGCGCTGGCGCCGCCAACCAGCCGGGCCAGCGGCAGGTCCACGCCGAAGGCCTCGCGGATGCGGTTGCGCAGCGCGATCGCCATCAGGCTGTCGAAGCCATAGCCGGCCAGCGGCGCGGCACGGTCGGGCAGCGCCGGCATGCCGAGCACCTGCGCGGCGAGCGCGGCCACCATCTCGGGCACGCCGGCGCCCTGCGGGAGGGCGGGCGCGACGGCGGCGGATGGCGCGACCATTTCGCGCAGCAGCGGCGCCGCACCGCCGCGCGCCGCGGCGAAGGCCGCCCAATCCACCGGCAGCACCATCGCCTGGGTGGCATCCTCGGCTAGCAGGCGGTCCAGCACATCGAGCGCCTGCGCCGCCGCGAAGCCCGTCACGCCGGGCAGTGCGACGCCGCGCGCGGCGGCCGCGCCGGTCGCCGCCCAGGCCCCCCAGTCGATCGCGAGCGCATGCAGCCCCTGTGCGCGGCGCTGCCAGGCCAGCGCATCGAGCGTGGCGCTGGCCGCCGCGTGGTTGGCCTGCCCCGCATTGCCCAGCACGCCGGCCACCGAGGAGAACAGCACGAAGCGATGCGCCGGCAGGTCGCGCGTCGCGGCATCAAGGTGCAGCGCGCCGCAGGCCTTGGGCGCCATCACGCGCGCCAGGGCGCCGGGCGACATGGCGTGGATGGCGGCATCGTCCAGCACGCCCGCGGCGTGCACCACGCCGGCGAGGCGCGTGCGCGCGGTGATGGACGCGACCAGCGCGGCGACATCGGCTTCGCTGGCGACATCGGCCTGCGGCAGCGCGACGCTCACGCCTGCCGCGCGCAGCCGGGCGGCCAGCGCGAGCGCCTCCGCCGACGGTGCCGAGCGCGCCGCCAGCACCAGCTCCGTCACGCCCTGCGCGGCCAGGTGTTCCGCCACGGCCAGGCCCAGCCCGCCGCGGCCGCCGGTGATCAGCCAGGCGCCGTCGGCCGTCGGCGATGCGATCGCGGCCTGCGGCCAGGGCCGCCGTTCCAGCCGCTGCACCAGGCGCTCGCCGTCGCGCCAGGCGGTGCGGTCTTCGTCGTCGGCCTGCGCCAGCGCGGCGCGCAGCGTGGCGAGCGGGTCGGGATCCCGCGGGTCGAGGTCGAGCAGGCGGCACGGCGCCTCGGGCTGTTCCAGCGCCGCCACCAGGCCCAGGCCCCACAGCGGCGCGCCGGCGATCTGCGGCAGCGCTTCGCCGGCCCGTGTCGCGACGGCGCCGCGCGTGACCAGCCAGACAGGTTGCCGCTGCTCGGCGGAATCGCGCAGCAGCGCGAGCGCATCCGCCGCCGCCGCCTGCACATCCGCGGCGTCGCGGTCGAGCGCGCGCAGGTCGAGCACGGCCGAGGCCTCCTGCGCCCCGCCGAAGGCCGCGCGCGCGGCCTGCGCCAGCGGGCCGTCGCCCAGCACGCGGGCGCGGATGGCCGGCGGTGGCCGGCGCGCGACGATCACCGCCTGGTCGAGCAGCAGCGCCTCGGGCGGGCGCAGCGTGGTGGCATCCGCAAGGCCAGCGGCGGTCAGCGCCGCTTCCCAGGCCGGCGCCGCGAGCAGCGGATGGTCGTGCCGCAGCGCATCGTCGAAGCGCCACCAGCCGGGCGTCAGGCCGAAGGTCGCATCGACCCAGGGCGCGGGCGCCGTCGCCTCCAACAGCGCGATCCAGCCGCCCGGCGCCAGCAGGCCCGACAGATGGGCAAGGCTGGCCGGGATGTCGCGGCAGGCATGCAGGGCATTGGCGGCGACGATGATGTCGAAGCGCGCATCGCGCAGGCCCTGTTCGGCGGGCGCGCGCTCGGCGTCGAACACCGCGGTGCGGATGCCCGGGAAGCGGTCGGGCGCGGCCGCCAGCAGCGCCGGCGAGACATCCGTGAACAGGTAGTCGGCATCGGCGGGCAAGGCCTCGCGCAGCGCGGCCGTGGTGCCGCCGGTCCCGGCGCCGACCTCCAGCACGCGCAGCCGGCGCCCGGCCGGCCATTGCGCGGTCGCCGACCGCAGCAGGCCGGCGAGCATGCCGTTCATCCGGCGCGCCGATGGCGCCTCGGCATAGAGATGCGCGGCGGTGTCCCCGGCGAACAACAGCGGCAGCGCCTCGGCCTCGCCGCGCAGGATGGCCGGCAGCGCATCGCCGCAGCGCGCCAGCAGCGCGATTTCGGTCGCCGCCTCGGGATGCGCGGCGATGGCTTCCGCGGCGAGTTGCGCGGCGGGACGCGGCGCCGCTTCGGCCAGCTGCGCGAGGCGCCGCGCCGCACGGGTGCGGTCAGGGGCAGGCGGCGTGGCGGCGGCCTCGGCGGCATAGGCGCGCGCCAGCCGGTCGAGCGCGGCCCGCGCGGGCGCGAGGGCGGGCATCGCGGGGTCGGGCGCCGGCGCTGTCGCGACCTGTGCGGGCGCCGGCAGGATCGCGGCCGGGGCGGCGACCCAGCGCGGTTCATAGAGCCACGCCTCGGGCGCCACGGCGGCGAAGGGCGTCGGCTGCGCGAGGATGTCCAGCGCGGCCTGGCGCAGCGTCGCGGCGTCCTCGTCGGTGCGGCGGGCGGAGAACAGCAGGTAGCGCGCGCCGCCCTCGCGCAGCAGCCGGCCCAGCCGCACGAAGCCGCGGAAGGCGTCCTGCACCGCGTCGCGCCGCGCCACCGGCAGGTCGGCGCCGATCCGCGCGACATGCGCCTCGATGCCCGGGTCGTGCAGGAAATTGGCGATGGCGGGGCTGACGCAGGTGGCGTCCTCCAGCCGCAGGCCGGCGGAAGCGAGCCAGCCGGCCCAGTCTTCCGCGGCGGGCAGGTCCGACAGGGTCTTGCCGTCGGCGATCGCCGCGCCGGTCGCCATCAGGTCGGCCAGGACCAGGTGCCCGCCGGGCGCGATCGCCTGGCGCAGATGCGCGAACAGCGCGGCCGGGTCGGCCATGTGGTGCACGGCCTCGAAGCCCAGGACCAGGTCGAAGCGTCCGTCGGGCGCGTGCTGCGTCGAATCGCGGTGATGCACGGTGACGCGGTCGCCGACGCCGCGCGATGCCGCGAGGCGCGCCGCGACCTCCGCCTGGCGGGCCGAGGCGGTGTGGCCGACGGCCTCGATGCGCGGATACCGCCGCGCGAGCGCGACCAGGTCGCCGCCATAGCCGCAGCCCAGGTCGAAGACGCGCCGCAGCGCGGATAGGTCGACCCGCCGCAGCGCCAGCCGGCGCAGGCGGCGCTGCGCTTCCAGCATCAGGTCGAGATGCGCGGGGTTGGCGCCCGGGTCGCGGATGGCTTCGAGCCAGGAGAAGCCGGGCACGATCTCGGGGAAGGGCGCGTAGGTCAGGTGCAGGTCGACCGACGGGTCGGCCAGGCCGCGTTCGGTCAGCGCGGCATAGGCCTGGGCGAGGTCGTCGTAGAAGGCGCCGACCGCCTCGGCGCGGGTCGTGCCGGCGCGCAGCGGGTGGGCGCGGTCGTCCCAATGCCGTTCCCTCGCCCAGACATACGCTGGCAGGTTGATGTGGTGCGGGCTGTCGGTGGCGCTGTCCCAGTCGATGGTCGTGCCGTGGGTCCACAGGCTGGCGGTGGTGCGCTGGATGCTTTGCGCCTCGTCCGTGTCGCGCGCGATCGAGGGCAGTGTCGACAGCCCCGGCAGGATCCGCCGGTTCAGCCCCCCCAGCACCGGCTGCGCGCCGATCTCCAGCGCCACCACGCCGCGCGCCCCGCTCGCCGCCGGCGCTGCCGCGGCAATGCCCGCTGCCGATGCCGCCGGCGCTGCCGCGGCAATGCCCGCTGCCGATGCCGCCTGCGCACCCTGCCCACCGCCCGCGCCCCCGGCCCAGCGCACCGCCGCCGCCAGCGCCTGCGCATACCGCACCCGACCCCGCAGGT
>NZ_CAKKLX010000055.1 GCF_918698155.1 Roseomonas sp. CECT 9278 | reverse complement strand
GCCGCGGGGCGCAGGCGCGCCGACCCGCCGCTCCAGGGCGGACCCGCGCGGCGCCACGGCGGCCCCGCCCCCCCCCCGCCCTGCCGGATGCGCGGGCTGGCCGCGGCGCGGCACGGGCGCCTATCCTGGCGCGGTGACTCGAAACCCCAGCCCGTGCTGACGGTCCTTGCCCTGCTGGTCGGAGGGCTGCTCGTGCTTGGCGCGGCGGCTTGGCCGCTGGCGCGTTCGGCGGCCGGGGCGCGGGTGGTGCATGGCGGGGTGGCCGTCGCCGGCATGATCCTGGCGGCGGGGGGCGTGGCGGGGCTGCTGGGCGGGCCGCAGCTGCTGGCGCTGCCCTTCGGGCCGCCCTGGGGGCCGGCGCATCTGGCGCTCGACCCGCTCTCGGCCTGGTTCCTGCTGCCGGTCGGGCTGTCGGCGGCCTGTGCGTCGCTGTATGCGCTGGGCGGCGTGCGGGGGCCGGTGGCGCCGCGGCTGCTGGTGCCCTGGCCGGTGTTCCTGGCGGGCATGGCGCTGTGCATCCTGGCGGCGGATGGCTTCACCCTGCTGCTCGGGTTCGAGGCGATGTCGCTCGCCTCCTGGGGGCTGGTGGCGCATGACCATGCGCGGGCGGAGAACCGGCGCGCCGCGCGGATCTACCTGGGATTCGCGGGGTTCGGCGGGGTGTCGCTGATGCTGGCGCTGGGGCTGCTGGCGGGCGGGGCGGGCGATGTCGCCTTCGCCGCGCTGCGCGATGCGCCGCCCGAGGGCTGGCGCGCCGCCGCGGTGCTGGCGCTGGTGATCGCCGGCGCCGGGTCCAAGGCCGGCCTGGCGCCGCTGCATGTCTGGCTGCCGCTGGCGCATCCGGCGGCACCGAGCCACGTCTCCGCGGTGATGTCGGGGGCGATGACCAAGGTCGCGCTGTATGTGCTGGGGCGCTTCGTCTTCGACCTGATGGGCCCGGCGCAGCCCTTCTGGCTGGGTGCCCCGCTGGTGGCGCTGGGCGCGGCCTCCGCCGTGATCGGCGCGCTGCGCGCGAACCTCGAGGACGACACCAAGACGCTGCTGGCCTGCTCCACCATCGAGAATGTCGGGCTGATCGCGATCGGGCTGGGGTTGGCGATGGCCTTCCGGGGCGCCGACCTGCCGGCGCTGGCGGCGCTGGCGGCCGGCGCCGCCCTGCTGCACGCGCTGAACCATGCGCTGTTCAAGACGCTGCTGTTCCTGGCGGCGGGCGAAGTGCTGCACGGCGCGGGGTCGCGCGCGATCGACCGGCTGGGCGGGCTGGTCCACGCCATGCCGGTGACGGCCTGGGCGGCGCTGGTGGGGGTCGGTGCCGCCGCCGCGCTGCCGCCGCTGTCGGGCTTCGCCTCGGAATGGCTGTTGTTGCAGGCGCTGCTGGCGGCCTGGCGGGTGGGCGACCTGGCCTTCCAGATCGGCGTCGCGGCGGCCACCGCGCTGGCGGCGCTGGCGGCGGCGCTGGCGGCGGCGGCGATGGTGCGCTTGTGGGGGCTGGTGTTCCTGGGTCGGCCACGATCGCCGCGCGCGGCGGGGGCGCACGAGACCGGCGGGGCGGCGCGCATCGCGCTGCTGCTGCCGGCCGGGCTGACGGTGGTGTTCGGGCTGCTGCCGGGCGTGCTGCTGGACCTCGCGGAACCGGCGCTGCGCGTGATGGCGGGGGCCGCGGCGCCGCGCGCGGACCTGCTGTCGGTCGGCGCGGCGGAGGGCGGCGCACGCTACTGGCCGCTGCTGGTCGCGCTGCTGCTGGCCGCCGCGGGCGCGGCGGTGCTGTGGGTGGTGCGACGGCGTGCGCCCGGGGGCGTCGCGCGGTTCGCGGCACCGGGGTCCGTCCGGCGCGGCCCGGCCTGGGATTGCGGGTTCATCGCCGCACCGGCGCACCTGCCCTTCGGCGATCCGGCCTCGCAGCCCTCGGCGGCCGGCTTCGGCCAGCCGTTGCGGCGCATGCTGGGCGGCAGCCTGCTGGCGGCACGCGAGGCGGTGACCATGCCGCCGCCGGGGTCGCCCGCGCCGGCGCGGCTCGATGCCGGTTTCCACGACCCGGCGCTGGTCGCGCTGGAAGGCCCGCTGCCGCGCTGGCGCGATGCGCTGGCGGCGCAGGCCGAGCGGCTGCGCGACCTGTCGATCCGCCAATGCCTGGGCCTGACCTTCGGCGCGGTGGTGCTGATGCTCGCACTGCTCGCCTGGCTCGGGGGGCGCTGAGGTGGCGGTGGTCTGGGGCATCCTGGCGCAGGCGCTGCACATCGCGCTGATCCTGGCGGCCGCACCGCTGCTGACCGGCCTGGTGCGCTGGCTGAAGGCGCGCATGATGGGGCGGCGCGGCGCCGATCCGCTGCAGCCGGCGCGCGACCTGCTGAAGCTGCTGCGCAAGACGCCGGTGCTGGCAGAGAATGCATCCGCCGTGTCGCGCGCGGCGCCCTATGTCGCGGCCGGCGCGGCGGTGGCGGCGGCGGCGCTGGTGCCGAGTTTCGCGCGCGGCATGGTGCTGGCGCCGCTGTCGGACCTGATCCTGGTGGCGGGGCTGCTGGCGCTGGGGCGCGTGGCGATGGCGCTGGCGGGGATGGATGTCGGCACGCCCTTCGGCGGGCTGGGCGCGGCGCGGGAGATGTCCTTCGCCGCGCTGGCCGAACCGGCGCTGGTGGTGGCGGCGCTGACGCTGGCGATCCTGGCGGGGACGACGAACCTCGATGCCATCGCGGCGGCGTTCCGCGAGGGGGGGCTCGGGCTGCGCGTGTCGCTCGGGCTTGCGCTGGTCGCGATGGTCGCGGTCGCCATTGCCGAGAATGCGCGCATCCCGGTGGACAATCCCTCGACGCACCTGGAGCTGACCATGGTGCATGAGGCGATGATCCTGGAGGCCTCCGGCCGGCACCTGGCGTTGTGGGAATACGCGGCGATGCTGCGCCTGGCGCTGTGGCTGGCGCTGTTGTCAGCCGTGTTCCTGCCCTTCGGCCAGGCGCCGGCCGGCGCGGCACCGCATGTCTGGGTGGTCGGGCTGGCCGCCTGGCTGCTGAAGATGGGTGCGCTGGCGCTGGCGCTCGCCGCTTTCGAATCAGCCATCGCCAAGATGCGGGTGTTCCGCGTGCCGGAATTCCTGGGCGCGGCGCTGCTGCTCGGGCTGCTGGGCGCGATCTACCTGTTCGTCTCGACGGGGCTGACATGAGCTTCGGGCAGATCGGCTACGACGTGGCGCATCTGCTGGGCGGCGGCGTGCTGCTGCTGTCCTTCGTGCTGCTGTACCAGCGCCGCATCGGCGCGGTGATCAACGCCTTCGCCATGCAGGGCGCGCTGCTGGCGCTGGCCGCGGCCTGGGCGGCGCACACGCAGTCTGCGCCGGGGCTGTATGTGACCGCGCTTCTGGCCATGGCGGCGAAGGGCGTGCTGATCCCGCTGGCGCTGCATGGCATCGTGCGGCGGCTTGATTTGCATCGCACGGTCGAGACCGCGCTGGGCATCGGCCCGTCGCTGATGGCGGGGGTGGCGCTGGTGGCGCTGTCGATCCTGGTGGTGCTGCCCGCGACCGAGGGCGTGCGCGCGCTGGCGCGGGAGAATTTGGCGCTCGCCTTGTCCGTCGTGCTGCTGGGCATGCTGATGATGATCTCGCGCCGCAACGCGATCAGCCAGGTGATCGGGCTGCTCAGCCTGGAGAACGGGCTGATCCTGGCGGCGATCGGCGTGGCGGGCATGCCGCTGGTGGTGGAACTGTCCACCGCCGCGCTGGTGCTGATGATCGCGGTGGTCGCCGGCGTGTTCGCCTTCCAGATCCGCGAACGCTTCGACACGCTGGACACCGGCAGCCTCGAGGAACATCGCGGGGAGCGGCGCTGATGGCGCTGCAATGGGTCATCGTGTTCTTCCCCTGGGCGGGGGCGCTGGCGCTGGCGGCCATTCCCGACCTGCGGCGCGCCACGGCGGCGAATGTCGTGGTCAGCGCCGGAACCTTCGCGCTGGCCGTCGCGCTCGCCGTCATGCCGTTTGCCGAGCACGGCTGGACGCGGACGGATGCGCTCAACATTCCCTTCGTGCTGGTCTCGGCCTTCGTCGGGCTGACCACGTCGGTCTTCTCGGCGGCGACGCTGGACCAGGAGGGCTTCGACCATTGGCGCATCCGCGCCTATCACGCGGCCTACCAGGTGTTCATGGGGGCGCAGTTCCTCGCGCTGCTGGCCGACAACCTCGGCGTGATGTGGGTGGCGGTGGAGATCGCGACGCTCGCCACCGTGTCGATGGTGGCGGTGCACCGCACGCCGGCGGCCTTCGAGGCGGCGTGGAAGTTCTTCATCCTGTGCGGGGTGGGCATCGCGCTCGCGCTGTTCGGCACCATCGTGCTGTACCTGGCCGCGCAGCCGTTGCTGCACGAGGATGCCGGCCTGTCCTGGGCCGCGCTGATGCAGGTCGCGGCGCGCTGCGACCCGGCCACGCTGAACCTGGCCTTCGCCTTCCTGCTGCTGGGCTATGGCACCAAGGCGGGGCTGGTGCCGCTGCATTCCTGGCTGCCCGATGCGCATGCGGAAGGGCCGGTGCCGATCTCCGCCGTGCTGTCGGGGCTGCTGCTGAACGCGGCGATGCTGGCGGTGCTGCGGGCGAAATCCATCGTGGGCGCCAACCCGGGTGCGATCGCGCCGGGGCCCTTCCTGCTGGCGCTGGGGCTGGCGTCGGTGCTGCTGGCCGCCTTCGCGCTGTGGCGGCGGGCGGATGCGCGGCGGTTCTTCGGCTGGTCCAGCATCGAGCACATGGGCATCGCCGCCTTCGCCTTCGGCCTGGGCGGGCCGGCGGCGAACCTGGCGGGGCTGCTGCACCTGCTGGGGCATTCGCTGGTGAAGTCCGCGGTGTTCTTCGGCGTGGGGCGCGCGGCGCAGGCCAAGGGCAGCCAGAAGATCAGCGATATCGGCGGGCTGGTGGCGACGCATCCGGCGCTGGGTTGGGGGTTGGCACTGGCGATCGCGGGGCTGGCGGGGCTGCCGCCCTTCCTGCTGTTCGCCTCGGAGTTCCGGCTGCTGTCCGCGGCGGCGGCGGCGATGCCCTGGCTCGCGCTGCCGCTGGCCTTCGGCATGGTGGTGGCATTGGCGGCACTGATCACGGTGCTGCAGGCGCTGTGCTTCGGGCCGCCCACGCCGGATGCGGCGGCCGCACCCGATGGCTGGCGGGAGGCCGCTGCCGCGGCGCCGCTGTGGCTGCACCTGGCGCTGGCGGCGATCCTCGCGCTCGCGATGCCCACGGCCCTGGCGGCGATGCTGATGCAGGCCGCACGGGTGATCGGATGAGCGCGCAGGGCCTGATCCGCGGCGGCGTGGCGCAGGGCGCGCGGCCCTTCGAACGCTTCGTGCTGACCGCCGAGGCCTGGGCGCAACTGCCCGCCGCGCTGGTGGCCGAGCCCTCGTTGGCGCTGCTCGGGATGTGGGCGGAAGCGGCGGTGGTGCATGCGGCCTTCCTGGATGAGGCGAGCAGCGCGGTGCTGCTGGCCTCCGCCCCCGCCGAGGGCGGGCGCTATGGCGCGCTGTCGCCCGCCCGCCCCGGCGCGATCCGCTTCGAACGCATGATCCGCGACCTCTGGGCGCTGGCGGCGGCGGGCGCGGTGGATGACCGCCCCTGGCTCGACCACGGGCGCTGGCCGGTGGCCGGGCCGATGTCGGGCAACCCCGCGCCGCGCCCCGGCGCCGAGCCGCCGCAGCCGGACTTCCTGCCGGTCGAGGGCGAGGGCATCCACGTCATCCCGGTCGGCCCGATCCATGCGGGCGTCATCGAGCCCGGCCATTTCCGCTTCCACATCCAGGGCGAATGCGTGGTCCGGCTGGAGGCGCGGCTCGGCTACAAGCACAAGGGCACGCTGGGGCTGATGCTGGGCAAGACGCCGCGCGCGGCGGCCGCCTTCGCCGCCAGGCTGTCGGGCGATTCCACGGTCGCGCATGGCTGGGCCTTCGCCGCGGCGGTCGAGGCGGCGCTGGGCGTGGAACCGCCGCCGCGCGCCGTCGCGCTGCGCGCCGCCATGGCGGAGCTGGAGCGCATCCACAACCACCTGAACGACTGGGGCTTCGTGTGCAACGACGCCGCCTTCGCCTTCCCCCATGCGCGCTGCGGCTTCCTGCGCGAACAGGTGCTGCGCGCCTGCGCGGCCGCCTTCGGCCACCGGCTGATGATGGACCGCGTGCTGCCCGGCGGCATCGCGCCGGACATCGCGCCGGGCGGGGGCGAGGCCATCCTGGCTGCCCTGGCCGCTGTCGAGGCCGAGATCCCCGCCCTGCTGCGCATCTATGAAAGCCATGCCAGCCTGCAGGACCGCGTGGTGGGCACGGGCTTCCTCGACCCCGCCCATGCGCGCGCCTTCGCCGCCGGCGGCTTCGTCGGGCGCGGATCGGGCCGGCGCTTCGATGCGCGGATCGCGCCGGGCTATGCGCCCTATGACCTGCTGGCGCCGACCATGGCGGTCGAGACCGGCGGCGATGTCGATGCGCGCGTGCGCGTGCGCATCGGGGAATTGCGCGATTCCATCGCCCTGGTGCGGCGCCTGCTGCTGGCGCTGCCCGTCGGCGAGACACTCTCCCCCCTGCCCGCCCGCGCCGGCGAGGGCTGCGCGCTGGTCGAGGGCTTCCGCGGCGACTGCCTGCATTGGCTGCGCCTCGACGATGGCGGGCTGATCCGCGCCGTGTTCATGCGCGACCCGTCCTGGCTGCAATGGCCGCTGCTGGAAGCCGCCATCGAGGGCAACATCGTCGCCGACTTCCCGCTGTGCAACAAATCCTTCAACTGTTCGTACAGCGGGGTGGACCTGTAATGCTCTGGCCCCGCCTGGTCCGCGCGCTGGTCGGCCGGCCGCTCACCGATGCCGCCGTGATCCCGCCGCAGGAGGCCGTGGTGGCGCTGGGCGAACGCCTGGCCGCCACGGCCCGCGCACGCCTGGGCCGCAGCCTGTCCATCCGCGAGGTCGATTCCGGCTCCTGCAACGGCTGCGAGCTGGAGGTGAATGCGCTGCAGAACGTGGCCTACGACCTGGAACGCTTCGGCCTGCGTTTCGTCGCCTCGCCGCGCCATGCCGATGTGCTGCTGGTGACCGGCCCGGCCTGCCGCAACATGACCGAGGCGCTTCGCCGCGCCCTTGCCTGCACGCCCGAACCGCGCTGGGTGGTGGCGGCGGGCGACTGCGCCGTGGATGGCGGCGTGTTCAAGGGGTCCTATGCGGTGGAAGGCGGCGTGGGCGCCGTGCTGCCGGTCGACCTGCTGATCCCGGGCTGCCCGCCCTCGCCCACGCAATTGCTGGAAGGCCTGCTGGCGCTGGTCGAGGCCGAAGGACAAAAATAAGGGCCGGCTGGAATGAACCAGCCGGCCCCAAGAACCCGTCCCGAAGGACAGGTCAGTCGAGCAGCGGCCTGCCGGGAATAAGCCGCCGCGACGTCCTGAGACTGGCAGGCGGCGTCTCTCCCTGCGGTGGCAGCGACCTTAATTTCCCGCAACCTGTGCGGGTGCGCGGCGGCTCGTCCGGGCTGGGATGTCACGCGCCCCTGCGGCCGATGGTGCGATCCGGGCGGGTCACGGCAGGCGCCCGCAGCGCCGGCAAGGGCCGCGGTCAGATCAGGCACAATTCCGCGAGGTCGCGGCGCAGCCCCGGCGGCAGGCGGTCCAGCCCATGCGGCGCGGCGCGGCCCGGCAGCACATCCGCCGGCGCTTCCTCCGGCTTCAGGTAGCGCCATCCCTGGAAGGGCTTCATCGGCCGCGCCTCGACCGGCACCAGCGTGGGGTCGAGCAGCAGCGCCGCGCAGGGCGTGCCGTCGTCCCAGGCTTCCTCGCGCAGGCCCAGCACGCGCTGACGCACCCGCACGAAGCCGGCCACCACCCAGTAGATCGACCCGCCATCGACGATCTCGTCGATTCGCTTGGGGAACATGCGCGTCCAGGCGCGCAGCGGGGGGTCGGTGCTCAGGCGGCCGGCCTGGATGGCGGCCAGCGCGGCGACGTCCTTGGGGCCGACGGAAAGCTTGATGAGGTGCAGCACGCGCCATCCTTCCCCCGCCCGCCGTCGAGTCGGCAAGCCCCTTCGCGACACGCCGGCGCGTAACCGCGGCCCCCCCTGCGCCGAAGCCCGTTGCAATCGCCGCCGCGGCGGCTTGCAGGCGCGGCCTGCGAGCGCCGCCGCCGCGGCCCCGCCGGAGAATGTGCCCATGGCCCCGACCGACATGGCTGAATCGCCGCAGCGCCTGCTCGTGCGGCCGGGGCGCGACCTGCGGCTCGATATCCTGCGCGGCTGGCTGCAGGTGTCGATCTTCGGCGCCCATGCGGTGGGGTCGGCCTTCGGGGCCTATGGCATCCATGCGGCCTGGGGGTTGTCGGATGCCTCGGGGCAATTCCTGTTCCTCTCGGGCTTCGTGCTGGCATCGGTCTTCACGCTGAAGGCGCGGCGCGACGGGGCGGCCGCGGCGGCGCAGGACACCTGGCGCCGCGCCGGCCGCCTGTGGTGCAAGCACATGGCGCTGTTCCTGCTGTTCGGCGCCATGATCCTGTGGGCCGAGCGCGCCCTGCCGCTGCCCGGCGAGGGCGAGCGCCTGGCCTGGGGGTTGCTGGTGGCGCAGCCGTTCACCGCCCTGTGGGGGGCGGCGACGTTGCTGTACCTGCCCAACTACATCGACGTCCTGCCGGTCTTCATCCTGGCGATGCTGGCGCTGCCGGGGATGCTGTGGCTGGTGGCGCGCGCGGGGGCCTGGGCGCTGGCGCCTTCGGCCGTGCTGTGGGCCGGGGTGCAGGTCGGCGCCTGGCAGTATTGGGGGTGGCTGCCGGTCGGGCTGGATCCGCTGGCCTGGCAATTCGCCTTCATGCTGGGCGCCTGGTTCGGCCGGCGGGCGCTGCTCGAGGGCGCGGCGGTGCGGCGGCACGGCTGGGCCATCGTGCTGGCGGTGCTGGTCATCGCCCTGGGCTTCGTCCAGCGCGCGGCGGAGGGGTTCGGCGGCGGGCTCGATGTCGAGACCATCTGGATGCTGGCCGGCAAGACGCATCTGGGGCCGCTGGCGCTGCTGCATGGGCTGGCGATCGCCTACCTGGTCGCCGTGCTGGTCCCGCGCGAGGCCGGCTGGATGCGCCATGCGGTGCCGCAGGCCCTGGCGGCGGTCGGGCGGCACAGCCTGGATGTCTTCTGCATCGGGCTGTTCCTGTCCTGGATGGTGAGCGCCGGGCTGCGGATGCATCCCGGCCATGGGTGGCTCGACCCCCTGCTGACCCTGGCGGGCATCGGGATCCTGGTGGGCTTCGCGCTGGCGGTGGAGCGCCAGCGCCTGGCCCCGGCGGCGGCACGATGAGCGCGACCGTCCTGCCCCGAGGTTTCGCGCCTGGAACCGACGCGCGTAGAATGCGCGCGCGACAGCACGGGTGGTTCGTGGCGCGGGATTCGGATGCGGCGTGGGATGGCTGGCTGGCGGCGGCGCAGGGTGGCGATGCGCGCGCCTATGACCGGCTGCTGCGCGATTGCCTGCCCTTGCTGCGCGCCATCGCGCGCCGCCGCATCGCCGACCACGCCGAGGCCGAGGACGCGGTGCAGGACACGCTGCTGACCATCCACCGCATGCTGGCCGCCTACGACCCGGCCCGCCCGGCGCGGCCCTGGATCGCCGCCATCGCCGAGCGCCGCTGCATCGACCGGCTGCGCCGGCGCGGCCGCAGCACGGGCCGCGAGAACCCGATCGACGACCACGCCGAGACGCTGGCGGCGCCCGCCGGCGTGACCGGCGAGGACCGCGTGGCCAACCGCCAGCTGCGCGAGGCGGTCGCCGAACTGCCCGAGAGCCAGCGCACCGCGCTGCGCCTGGCAAAGCTCGAGGACCTGCCGCTGGCCGATGCCGCGGCGCGCTCAGGCCTGTCGGTCGGGGCGCTGAAGGTCGCCACCCACCGTGCCCTCAAGACCCTGCGCCGCAAGTTCGGCGTGGAGGACCGCTGATGAACACCGATGACCTGATCGGCCGACTGGCCGCTGACCTGCGCCCGGTGAAGCCGCTGGCGCCGCCGCTGCTGCGCGCCGCCGCCTGGATCGGCCTGGCGCTGCTGGTGGTGGCGGCCTGCACGGTCGCCTTCGGCCCGCGGCACGACCTGATGGACCGGCTGTCCCGCCCGCACGAGATCGGCCAGCTGGGCTTCGCGATCGCCACCGGGGTGCTGGCGGCGATCGCCGCCTTCGAGCTCTCGCTGCCCGACCGGTCGGCGCGCTGGGTGCTGCTGCCGCTGCCGGCGGCGGTGGGATGGGTGGGCAGCCTGGGCATGGGGTGCCTTGCGGATGTCGCGCGGGAGGGTCCGCAGGCACTGGTGCTCGGCACCTCCTGGGCCTGCCTGCGCTTCATCGTGCTGATGGGCGTGCCGCTGTCGCTGGCGCTGGTGTGGATGCTGCGCCATGCCGGCCCGATCCGGCCGATGCCGGTGGCGGCGCTGGGCGGGCTGGCGGGGGCGGCGATCTCGGCGGCCGGGCCGTCGGTGTTCCACCACCTCGATGCCGCGGCGATGGTGCTGGCGTGGCACGGCGGCAGCACGCTGCTGGTGGTGCTGGCCTTCCTGGGCATCGGACGCATCTGGGGCGATCGCGCAGGGGCGCGCTTCACCGCGGCTTAAGCCGGCGCGTGCAGGATGGATGCATCCGTTCCCCTGGAGGGTTCATGCGCGCGTTCCTCAACCTGTCCGTCGGACTGAAGCTGGCCGCCTCCGGCCTGGTGGCCGTGCTGATGCTCGGTGGCGTTGTCGCGACGGTCTATGTCACCGGCAAGGACCTCGAGGCGGCGATCGATCGGCAGGCCCATATCCTGGCCAGCGGCACCCTGCTGGACAATGCCATCGCGACGGCCCGCGACACGCCGCTGCACGCCCAGGCGTTGCGCGCGGCGAACGCGCCCGCCGAGGCCGAGACGGCGCGCGCCGCCGCGCAGGCCGCGCTCGAATCCGCCGCCGCCACGGTGCGCCAGGCCGCCACCGAGGTGGGCGACCCGGCCGCGGCGGAACTGCTTGGCGGCATCGCCGAGCGCGCCGGCGCCTATGCGGCCGTGATCTCGGAGCAGGCGCGGCTGCGCCTGGCCATCCTGTCGGCGCGCGACGAGGGCTTCCTGCAACGCGCCGGCGAATACGACCAGGGCTTCGAGGGCGCCAATGCGGCGATCGAATTCGACCTGTCGGGCGCGCAGCAGGATGATGTCCGCACGCGCTTCATCGCCTTCCACCAGGGCGTGAACGACATGCGCGCCTCGGCATTGCGCTACCTCGCGACCGGGGACGAGCGGCAGGCGCAGCGCACGCGGCGCGCCGCGGCGCAGGCGCGCGTGCACATGCGCGGGGCGATCTCCGCCGCGCAGGGGGTCGAGCGCGTGCGCGAGGAAATGGAGCGCATCGCCCGCATCGCCGAGCAATCGAGCGAGAGCGCGGTGGCGGCGATCGAGGCGGTGGCCGCGCTGACCCGCTACAGCGAAGGCCCGGCGCGCGAGGCGCGCGACGCCTTCGCGGCGGCGGTGGCGGCCGCCAATGCCCGCCTTTCCGAGCTCAACGCAACCACGGCGCAGGCGGTCACCGCCTCGGTCACGCAGCAGGAACGCATCGTGCTGCTGGCGGCCGGCGCCATCGTGCTGGTGCTGCTGCTGTCGGCCTGGGCGATGACGCGCAGCATCGGCGCGCCGCTGCGCCGCCTGGCCGGCGCGATCGGCGAGATCGCCGCCGGGCGCGCGTCGATCACCGTGCCCGACCGCGGCCGCGGCGACGAGATCGGCCGCATCGCGGAGGCGGTCGAGGGCCTGCGCGGCAACGTGGCCGAGGCCTTCGCCCGCAGCCAGATGATCGAGCAGATGCCGATCGGCGTGCTGGTCGCCGACCCGAAGGACGAATTCCGCATCAACTACGCGAACGCGGTGTCGATGGACCTGATGCGCGCCCTCGAGCAGCACATGCCCGTCAAGGCCGATGAGATGATGGGGCAGAGCATCGACATCTTCCACAAGGCGCCCGGGCGCATCCGGACCATGCTGTCGGATGCCTCGAACCTGCCGCACAAGGCGCGCGTGAAGCTCGGGCCGGAGACGCTGGAGCTGAACGTGACGGCGCTGCGCGACTCCGCCGGGACCTATACCGGGGCGATGCTGGGCTGGTACCGGGTGACCGAGCAGGTGCGCCTGGCCGACACCTTCGAGGCCGATATCGGCGCGGTGGTGAATTCCGTCGCGGCCGCGGCGGCGCAGATGCAGAGCTCCGCCCGCAGCCTGACCGAGGCCGCCGCCGAGAGCGGGCGCGAGGCGATGGCGGTGAGCGAGGCCGGCACGCAGGCGAATGCGGATGTCCAGGCGGTGGCCGCGGCGGCCGAGGAAATGGCCGCGTCGGTCGAGGAGATCACCCGCCGCGTGGCCGAAGCCGCCGATGTGGCGCGCCGCGCGGTGGCCGAGGCCAAGGCCACCGATTCCACCGTGCGCGGGCTGGCGGAAGCGGCATCGCGCATCGGCGACGTGGTGCGCCTGATCGGCGAGATCGCCGGGCAGACCAACCTGCTGGCGCTCAATGCCACCATCGAGGCGGCGCGCGCCGGGGAGGCCGGAAAGGGCTTCGCGGTGGTCGCGTCCGAGGTGAAGAACCTGGCCGGCCAGACCGCCAAGGCGACCGAGGAGATCGGCCGCCAGATCGCCGAGATGCAGGGTGCGACCACCCAGGCGGTGGACGCCATCCGCGCCATCGGCAGCACCGTGGACCGCACCAGCGACATCGCCACGGCCATCGCCGCCGCGGTCGAGGAACAGGGCGCGACCACGCGCGAGATCGCGCGGTCCGCCGCGCAGGTGGCGCAGGCCACCGAGACGGTGGCGCGCCGGATCGAGGGGATCCGCGCGGCCTCGGACAGCACGGGCAGTTCGGCCGGCGCGGTGCTGGAGGCTTCCGGCGCCTTGTCCGGGGATGCCGATACGCTGCGCACGCGGGCGGACAACTTCCTGCGCGCGGTGCGCGCGGCGTGACCGCGATGCCGCTTCGCGCCGCAACCGCGCGGGGCGGCGTCAGCCGGGCGGGGCGGCGCGGGCGAATTCGCGGTAGGTGAAGCCCCCATCCGCCGCCGCCTGCACCGCGACATCGAGCAGCGCGTGATGCGGCGACAGCGCGCAGGCCGGGTCGGTGGCGGCGGCATCGCCGGTCAGCGCGAAGGCCTGGCAGCGGCAGCCGCCCCAGTCGACCTCGCGCCGGTCGCAGGACCGGCAGGGCTCGGCCATCCAGGATGTGCCGCGGTAGCGGGCGAAGGCTTCGGAGCCCTCCCAGATGTCGCGCAGCGACATCGTCCGCACGTCCGGGAAGTCGAAGCCGGGCAGGCTTTCCGCCGCATGGCAGGGCAGCGCGCGACCGGCCGGCGAGACCGCCATGACCCGGCTGCCCCAGCCGCCCATGCAGGCTTTCGGGCGATGCGCGTGGTAGTCCGGCACGACGTAGTCGATGACCAGGCGCCCTTTCAGGGCGATGCGCGCGGCATCGACGGCGGCGGTCGCGGCATCGAGCTGCGCGCGCGTGGGCAGCAGCGCCGCGCGGTTGGCCAGCGCCCAGCCGTAATACTGCACATGCGCCACCTCCAGCCGCTGCGCGCCCAGCGCCAGCGCCAGGTCGACCAGTGCCGGCAGGCGATCCAGGTTCTGCCGATGCACCACGGCGTTCAGCGTCAGCGGCAGTCCGGCATCCGTGACATGGCGCGCGGCCGCCAGCTTGCGGGCATGGGCGCCGGCCATGCCGCCGATGCGCTCGGCGCCGGCGGCATCGGCGTCCTGCACCGATAGCTGCACATGATCGAGGCCTGCGGCGGCGAGTGCGGCGACGCGCGGCGCATCCAGCGTGACGCCGGCGGTGATCAGGTTGGTGTACAGCCCGGCCTGCGCCGCCGCCGCCACCAGTTCCACGATGTCGCGCCGTGCCGTGGGCTCGCCGCCCGACAGATGGAGTTGCAGCACGCCGAGCGCGGCGGCTTCGCCGAACACGCGCGCCCAGGTGGCGGTGTCGAGCTCGGCCGCGACGCGCGTGAGCTCGACCGGGTTCGAGCAATAGGGGCAGCGCAGCGGGCAGCGATGCGTCAGTTCCGCCAGCAGGCCGAGCGGGGGCGCGGTGGCGGTCACGCCACCACCACGCCGCGCGCACTGAGGTCCGCCAGCATCTCGGTGACGTCGGCCAGGATTTCGTCGCGCGGCGCGGCGAAGCGCGCGGCCAGGTCGTCGGCGATGGCACCGACGCTGCGCGCGCCATCGACCAGGCGCAGCACTTCCAGCGCGATCTCGTCCGGCACGAACATGCGTTCGGGGGCGAGCACGATCCAGCGGCCGCGCACCGTGTCCTCGCGCAGCTTCACGCCGCGGGCCAGGCGCGGAATGGCGGCCGCGTCGATCACGGGCGGAAGGCGCCGGGCGGCGGCAGGCCGGGTGAGACATAGGCGTGGTGCAGCGCATCGAGCTGCGCCCAGAGCAGGTCGCATTTGAAGCGCAGCGCGCCCAGCACCTGGTCCTGTTCGGCACGCGTGCGCGGGGTGCGCTTCACGTAGTCCAGCGCGAAGGCGACATCGACCGGCGCCTGGGTCAGGCGCGGAGTGAAGTACGCCAGGGTCTCCGCCGACACGAAATCGTAGTTCTTCATCATGCCGGCGACACGCTGGCTGATGATGTTGGGGGAGAACATCTCGGTCAGCGACGACGCGACGGCCTCCAGCAGCGAACGGTCGCGCACGAAGGCGACATAGGCATCGACCGCGTAGCGCGTGCCGGGCAGCAGGCCCTCCAGCGAGACGACGTAGTCGCGGTCCAGCCCCAGCCCATCGGTCAGCGCCAGCCAGCGTTCGATCCCGCCGGGGGCGACCCCGTCCCCGTCATGGTCCACCAGCCGGCGGCGCCATTCGCGGCGCAGTTCGGGGGTGGGCAGCCGCGCCACCAGCGTCGCGTCCTTCCTGGGGATGGAGGCCTGGTAGTAGTAGCGGTTCAGCGCCCAGGCCTGCACCTGCCCCTTGGTCAGCGCGCCGCCATGCAGCAGGCGGTGGAAGGGGTGGTGGATGTGGTAGCGCTCCTCGCCGATCGCGTTGAGGCGCGCTTCCAGCTCCTGGGCGCTCAGCAGGTCGGTCATGCGACGGTGATCTCCATCCCGTCCTCCGCGACCTCCCAGCCGGCGGCGGCGACCTGCGCGCGCTCGGGGCTGTCGGCCAGCAGCACGGGGTTGGTGTTGTTGATGTGGATGAAGACCTTCCGCCGCACCGGGATGTCGCGGAAGGCGGCGATGGTGCCGCCGGGCCCGTCGATCGACATGTGCCCCATGCGCTGGCCGGTCTTGGGGCCGGCGCCGGCGACGATCATTTCGTCATCGCGGAACAGCGTGCCGTCGAACAGCACCGTGTCGGCGCCGGCGATGCGCGCCGCGAGTGCCGGCGTCATGGCCGCGCAGCCGGGGATGAACAGCAGCGTGCCGCCGCCGGCGGACAGCGCCAGGCCGATGGTGGCGCCATCATCCGCGCGGCCGGGATCGGCGCCGGTTTCCTCGAACAGCGGCACCTTGCCGGGCACCGCGAAGGCATCGAGCGTGATGCCGAGCGGTTCGCCCGCCGCATCGGCCAGTTCGACGCGGCTGCCCAGCGGCAGAGGCCGCCGGGGCACCACCGCGCGGTCCAGCACGTTGAAGATGGGGTTGGCCGCCAGCGTGGCCAGCGCGGCGCCGCCGCCGTACAGCGCGAAGGCCTGGCGTTCGCGCAGCGTCAGCAGGCCGGCGATGGTGTCGACCTCGGCGCCGCTGAGCACGACGGCGGCGATCGGCGAATTGCGGATGGTGCCGGGGCGGGGATGCAGCGCCGGCGTGGCGGCGATCTGCGCGCGCAGGTCGGGCGATGCGTTCAACAGGGCCCAGCGCGCGCCGTCGGCACTGACCGCGAGCGCGGCCTGGCTGCGCGCCGGCGCCCAGGGGTCATGCGCGCGGGCGCGACGGCAGCCCGGACCGGCCGAGTTCCATTGCGGGAACCCGCCACCGGCCGCCGCGCCCAGCACGATCGCGCGCAGCGTCACATGACCTGTCCTGTCCGTGA
Source organism: Roseomonas sp. CECT 9278 (assembly GCF_918698155.1). Classification (GTDB taxonomy): domain Bacteria; phylum Pseudomonadota; class Alphaproteobacteria; order Acetobacterales; family Acetobacteraceae; genus Neoroseomonas. The sequence continues at coordinate 14,495 of NZ_CAKKLX010000055.1, read as the reverse complement.
TCCCGGGGCGCTGCGCCCCGGGGCGTCAGGCCGTATCAGGCCTCGGCGCAGGCGTAGCAGTTGATTTCCATGGCGACGGACACTTCGGTCACGCGCGGCTTCTTCCAGGCCATGATGTCGATCCCTGTGCAGGCGCCGCGGTACTGCGGCAGCCCGGTGAAGGTCGTGCCGTGCGGCCCGGCGGTCAAGGGGCATCGACCCCCGCCACCCCGCCGCATTTCCGCCCGGCCCGAAAATGCGTTAGGCGGCGCGACGCGGTGGCGCTTCGGCCGCCCGCGGCGGGGATTCTGGTGGCATGGCAATGAAGGTCGCGGTCGTGGGCGCCACCGGGGCGGTGGGGCGGGAGATCATCAAGACCCTGGCCGAACGCGGCTTCCCGGTCACCGAGGTGGTGGCGCTGGCCTCCGGCCGGTCGGCCGGGCAGGAGATCTCCTTCGGCGACAAGACCGTGCTGAAGGTGCGCGACCTCGACCGCTATGACTTCGCGGGCACGGCGCTGGGGCTGTTCTCGCCGGGGGCGGCGGTGTCGGCGGTGCATGCGCCGCGGGCGGCGGCGGCCGGCTGCCTGGTGATCGACAATACCTCCCAGTTCCGCATGGAACCCGGCGTGCCGCTGGTGGTGCCGGAGGTGAACGGGCGCGTCCTCGCCGCACGCCCGAGGAAGGGGATCATCGCCAACCCGAATTGCTCGACCATCCAGATGGTGCTGGCGCTGAAGCCGCTGCACGACATCGCGAAGGTGAAACGCGTGGTGGTCGCGACCTACCAGTCGGTCTCCGGCGCGGGGAAGGAGGCGATGGACGAGCTGTGGTCGCAGACCCGCGGCGTGTTCGTGAACGATCCGCCGCTGGCCGAGCAATTCACCAAGCCCATCGCCTTCAACGTGATTCCGCATATCGACAGCTTCATGGATGACGGCGCCACGAAAGAGGAATGGAAGATGGCGGTCGAGACGCGCAAGATCCTCGACCCCGACATCCAGGTTGTCGCGACCTGCGTGCGCGTGCCGGTGATGATCGGCCATGGCGAGGCGGTGCATGTCGAATTCGAACGCCCGATCACCGACAAGCAGGCACGCGACGCGCTGCGCGAGGCGCCGGGCATCACCGTGATGGATAGCCGCGAGGATGGCGGCTACGCGACGCCCATCGAGATCGCCGGCGAGGACAGCGTCTTCGTCTCGCGCATCCGGCGCGACCCAACGGTGCCGCATGGGCTGGCCTTCTGGTGCGTGGGCGACAATCTGCGCAAGGGCGCGGCGCTGAACGCGGTGCAGATCGCCGAGGTGGCGCTGCGGAACGGCATCATCGAGGCCGCCTAGACGGCCAGGCCAGCACCAGCCCGCCCGCCGCAATCAGCCCGCACCCTGCGATCGCCCAGACCCCCGGCAGCCGCGCGAACAACACCGCATCCAGCCCCAGCGCGAACACGATGCGCGAATAATGCCAGGGTGCGAGGCCCGACACCTCCGCCCGCCGCACCGCGCCGGCGATGCACAGCAGCGCCGCCGTCTGCACCGCCGCATACAGCACCACCAGCGCCACATCCGCGACCGCGGGCGCGCGCCACAGCCAGGGCATCGCGGGGGCCAGCAGCACCACGCCGGCCAGCGCGCCCTGCAGCGTTGCGTCCCATTCATTCGCCGCGCCGCGGATGCGCCGCGTCATCACCTGGTACAGCGCATAGGTCAGCGCGCCACACACCGGCACCGCGGCCGCCCAGCTGAACAACTCGCCGCCCGGGCGCACCACCACCAGCATGCCGGCGAAGCCGAGCGCGATCGCCACCCAGCGGCGCGGCGTGACCTTCTCGTGCAGCACCAGCGCGCCCAGCACCACCAGGATGATCGGCGCGGTAAAGCCGAGCGCCGAGGCCTCCGTCACCGGCACCAGCGAATAGCCGAGCACCGCGATGGTGGTGGAGAAGATCAGCATGGCGGCGGCCAGGCGCTGGTCCAGCGCGCGCTGCGGCGCGACCAGGCGGCGCACCGCCCCGGCCGGTTCGGCCGCCCGCGTCAGCCACAGCCCCCAGCCCGCCAGCACCAGCACGGACCGCAGGAAGGTGATCTGCACCGGGTCCAGCGCATCGGTCAGGATCTTCGCGATGGCGTAGCCCAGCGTGTAGAGGAACCCCGCCGCCAGCGTCAGCAGGACAGCCAGGTTCATCGGTGGTCCGGATAATCGCGCCCGGGCCGCGCCCGGTACGCCGGCAGCGACCAGCCGGTCAGGATGGCGGCCGCGCGCGCCCCGAAGGCGACCAGCCCGCCGGCCGAGATCGCCGGCACGCGGCCCACCGCGGCCTCGTGCAGCAGCACGAACACCAGCGCGCCGAGCGCGGCGGCGCTGGCGTAGATCTCGCGGCGCAGGATGAGCGGCACCTCGGCGGTCGCGATGTCGCGCAGCAGCCCGCCGAAGGTCGCGGTGATGGTGCCCATCAGTACCGCCACCCAGGGCGAGGCACCGGCGCGCAGCGCGGCCTCCGCCCCCAGCACGGCGAACAGGCCGAGCCCCACGGCATCGGCCCACAACAACACCACGAAGCGGCGTTCCACCAGGTGCGCCGTGAAGAACACCGCCACCGCCAGCCCGGCCGCCAGCCCCACCATCCCCGGCACCGCCAGCCAGAAGACCGGCGCCCCCAGGATCAGGTCGCGCACCGTCCCGCCGCCGAAGGCGCAGAGGCAGGCGATCAGGATGAAGCCCACCGGGTCGAGCTGCTTGCGCGAGGCGCTGAGCGCCCCTGCGATCGCGAGCACGGCGACCGCCGCCCAGGTCAAGGCGTCCAGCAGTTCGTCGAATGTGCTCATGGCCGGCGGCGCCGGAGCCGGCCAGGGGCGGCGGAGCGGGCAGGCGCGGGGCGTGCGGCCATGGGCGCATGGTGACGCGATCCATCGCGCGATGCTTCGCGCGATGCCGAAGCGCCGGGGGTCATTCGGCAGGCGCCGCGGTCATCCTCCGGCTGCGTGCCTGCGCCTGCGCCGATCCGGCACACAGCAGCGACGCCGCCAGCAGCCCCGCCACCACCGGCAGCACCAGCTGCGGGTAGCCCATGTCGATGATGTAGCCGAGCGGCACCGGCGTGATCGCCCCGCCCAGCGGCAAGCCCGAGGAGACGAAGCCGAACACCTTGCCGATCTGGCCCGGCGGCGCGGCATCCTTCAGCATCACGTCGCGCGGCGTGCGCGATGCGCCCAGCGCCAGCCCGCCGACCAGCCCGACCACCGGCAGCAGCAGCTCGGGCACCGGCAGCAGGCCGAGCGCGAGGATCATCGCGATCGCGACACCGGTCAGCACCACCACGAAGCCGATCAGGTTCTGCTTGCCGCGGTCGACCACCCAGCCGCCCACCAGCGTGCCGGCGGTCGCGCCCACCATGTAGCCGGTCAGCACCATCGAGGCGACCGCGACCGGCGTGCCCCACAGCTTGCCCAGCACCGTGATGACGAAGGCCTGGATGCCCGACCCGGCCATCGACGACAGCATGAAGAAGCCGAAGAACAGCAGGATGGGGCGCGACAGCAGGATCTCGCGCCCCGAGGGTTCATCGCCGGTCCTCGCGGGCTTCGCCTGGTCGCGCAGGATGCGCGACTGCACCAGGATGGCGACGACGACCGGCACGCCGAGCAGCCCGACCAGCAGCAAGGCGCCGCGCCAGCCCATGGCAGCCGCCAGCAGCGCCACCACCGGCGGCGCCAGCGCGAAGCCGAGATTGCCGGTGAAGGTGTGCAGCGCGAAGGCGCGCCCCATGCGGTTCTTGTCGATGCTGCCCGCCAGGATGGCGTAGTCCGCCGGGTGGATCACGCTGTTGCCCACGCCCGACAGGATCGCCAGCAGCCAGATCGCCCAGATGCCCGGCGCGAAGGCCATGGCCGAGACCGACAGCGCCATCAGCAGCGTGCCGCCCACCAGGAAGGGGCGCGCGCCGTGGCGGTCCACCATGAACCCCACCGGGGTCTGGAGCAGCGCCGTTGTGCCCGACATCAGCGCGACCGCCAGGCCGAGCTCCGCGAAGGTCACGCCGAATTCGTCGCGCCACAGCAGGAACAGCGGCGGCAGGGTCAGCACGTAGAAATGCGACAGGAAGTGCCCGGTGCCGATCAGGGCGATGATGCGGTTGTCCTGGCCGGTCGGGGCGGGGGCGGCGGTGCTCATCTCGGCACTCATGTGAAATGCGCCGCAACGCTGGGCGCGGCGTGCTGTTCCGTCAACGTCGCCCCTGCGCCGATACCACCCGGCGGCACATGGCGCCCATGACCAGGGCGCGCACCATGGCACTGGCGTTGCCGGGCGGGGGCATGGCCCTCACGCCCCCCCCCCCGGCGGCCGGTGCCGTGCGCACAGGCCACCGGCGACGGGACCGGCCGTCTCCGCCACCACGCCCCCCGGGCTGGTGGCGCAGGCCGTGGCCAGCAGGCTGTCCTGCCATCCATCGCCAGCCATCACGGCCGCCGCCGCGCGCGCGACCTGCGCCGGCGCGACGCATGGCCCACGCCGATTTGACGCTGTGCCGCGCCGCACCATACAAAGGCGCCCGATCAAGGCCGACAGCCCCCGGTACGGGGACGGGGCACACGGCCGCCTGGAGTTCGGACCCATGTCCAAGACCATCGATACGCGGGAGGCCGTGATGGTCGGCCGCCGTTCGGACGGCACGCTCGTGCGCCGCCCGCTGTCGCCGCACCTGCAGGCCTATGACATGCTGCAGATGACCAGCGCGCTGTCCATCACCCATCGCATCACCGGCGTCGTCTGGTCGGTCGGGATGGTCTTCCTGGTGTGGTGGCTGGCCTCGGCCGCCGGCGGCGAGGCGTCCTTCAACGGCGCGCAATGGTTCTTCGGGTCGTTCTTCGGGATCCTCGGCCTGCTGGGGCTGACCGCGGTGGCCTGGTACCACACGCTGAACGGGCTGCGGCACCTGTACTGGGACAGCGGGCGCGGCTTCGACCTGCCGACCACCTATCTGACCGGCCGGGCGGTGCTGATCGGCACCGCGGCGCTGACCGCGCTGACCTGGCTCGTCATGCTCATCACCTGGATCTGACGCCGATGGCCGCGCCGACAATCCGTTCGCTCCGCTCTCCGCTCGGCCGCGTGCGCGGCCTGGGGGCTGCCAAGGGGGGGACGCATCACTGGTGGATGATGCGCGTCACCTCGATCGCGCTGCTGCCGCTGACGCTGTGGCTGGTGTTTTCCCTGGCGCGGATGCCGGATGCGACCTGGCAGCAGGCGACCGCCTGGATCGGCCGGCCGTTCAACGCCGTGCTGCTGCTGGCCTTCCTGGCGGCCGCCTTCCACCACACCGCCTATGGCCTGCAGGAAGTGGTCGAGGACTACGTGCGCGGCGAGATGACGAAGCTCGGCGCGCTGCTGGCGGTGAAGGGCCTGTGCGCCGTGCTGTGGCTGACGGCGACGCTGGCGGTGCTGCGGATCGCGGTGTGAACCCTGGCAAGATGCCTGGGCAGCCCCAAGTGGCGTGACGACGCAATGGACGCGGCCCCACGGGCATTTCCCCGCCGGGCGCAACGGATGAGACGGGTGCGATGAACGCGATCAGCAAGCCTTCCAGCGGCGCCTACCGCATCGTGGACCACACCTACGACGTGGTGGTGGTCGGCGCCGGCGGCGCGGGTCTGCGGGCCACCTTCGGCATGGGCGCGGCGGGGCTCAAGACCGCCTGCATCACCAAGGTGTTCCCCACGCGCAGCCATACCGTGGCGGCGCAGGGCGGCGTGGGTGCGGCGCTCGGCAACATGGGCGAGGATGACTGGCGCTGGCACATGTACGACACCGTGAAGGGGTCGGACTGGCTGGGCGACCAGGACGCCATCGAATACATGTGCCGCGAGGCAGTGCCCGCGATCATCGAGCTCGAGCACTACGGCGTGCCGTTCTCCCGCACCGAGGATGGGCGCATCTACCAGCGCCCCTTCGGCGGCCACATGACGCATTACGGCAAGGAACCCGCCATGCGGGCCTGCGCGGCGGCCGACCGCACCGGCCACGCCATCCTGCACACGCTGTACCAGCAGTCGCTGAAGCATAACTGCGAGTTCTTCGTGGAGTATTTCGCCCTCGACCTCATCATGGATGATGAGGGCGTGTGCCGCGGCGTCATGGCCTGGAACCTGGAAGACGGGTCCATGCACCGCTTCCGCGCGCAGACCGTGGTGCTGGCGACCGGCGGCTATGGCCGCGCGTATTTCTCCTGCACCTCGGCCCATACCTGCACGGGCGATGGCGGCGGGATGGTGCTGCGCGCCGGGCTGCCGTTGCAGGACAATGAATTCGTCCAGTTCCACCCGACCGGCATCTACGGATCGGGCTGCCTGGTGACGGAAGGGGCGCGCGGCGAAGGCGGCTACCTCACCAATTCCGAGGGCGAGCGCTTCATGGAACGCTACGCGCCGACGGCGAAGGACCTGGCGTCGCGCGACGTGGTCTCCCGCGCCATGTCGATGGAAATCCGCGAAGGGCGCGGCGTGGGTCCTCACAAGGACCACATTCACCTGCACCTCGAGCACCTCGGCGCCGACATCCTGCACGAACGGCTTCCCGGCATTTCCGAGACGGCGAAGATCTTCGCCGGCGTGGACGTGACGAAGGAACCCATCCCGATGTTGCCGACCGTCCACTACAACATGGGCGGCATCCCCACGAACATCCATTGCGAAGTGCTGGCCGCGACCGGCACCGACCAGGACAAGACCGTCCGCGGCCTGATGGCGGTGGGCGAGGCCGCCTGCGTGTCCGTGCACGGCGCGAACCGCCTCGGCACCAATTCGCTGCTGGACCTGGTGGTGTTCGGCCGTGCCGCGGCGCATCGCGCGGCCGAGACGATCCGCCCCGGTGCCTCGCAGCCGCCGCTGCCGCCCAAGGCGGGCGAGGCCTCGCTGGACCGCTTCGACCGCGTGCGCAATGCGAAGGGCAGCACCAGCGTGTCGGAGTTGCGCCTGACCATGCAGCGCGCCATGCAGACCCATGCCGCCGTGTTCCGCACCACCGAGCTGCTGCGCGAGGGTGTCGAGAAGATGGACAAGGTCGCCGCCGGCTATTCCGACATCAAGATCGCCGACCGCTCGCTGATCTGGAACTCGGACCTGGTCGAGGCGCTGGAGCTCGACAACCTGATCGGCAATGCGCTGACCACCATCCACGGCGCCGATGCCCGCCACGAAAGCCGCGGCGCGCATTCGCACGAGGATCATCCGGACCGCGACGACCAGAACTGGATGAAGCACACGCTGGCGCGCGTCGATGACAATTACGCGGTGAAGCTCGATTACCGCGACGTGAAGATGCGGACGCTGACCAACGAAGTGCAGGTCTTCCCCCCGAAGCCGCGCGTGTACTGACGTATGTCGATTCACCGCACCAATCATCGACCACTGGCGCGCAGCGTTCGAATTAAGGTTCGTCCGAATGATGGCACCCGTAAGTCGGGCAACATTTTGGCGTCAGCGCTTCGCGGATTAGCATTTGCGTTTTTTCAGACCAAGGTGGTTGAGGGCGCGACCACAGACGCTCTTATGCACAAGGATGGGCATATACTTCGCTTCAAGGACACCAAATCCGCAGAAGCATTCATCAATGCCGCTGAAGCGTTCTTCACTGAAGATTTCCTAGATCAAGTCGACATCTGGCAGCGCTTTAAAAGGCGTGCCCTGGAAGAGAGCTGAACAGCCCATGGCCACCTTCACGCTTCCGAAGAACTCCACCGTCGGCGAAGGCCGGACCCATGCCGCGCCCGCCGGCGCGAAGAACGTGCGGTCCTTCAAGATCTACCGCTGGGACCCCGATGGCGGCGCCAACCCGCGCACCGACACCTATGACATCGACCTCGACCAGTGCGGGCCGATGGTCCTGGACGCGCTGATCAAGATCAAGAACGAGGTCGACAGCACCCTCACCTTCCGCCGCTCCTGCCGCGAGGGCATCTGCGGCTCCTGCTCGATGAACATCGACGGGCTGAACACGCTGGCCTGCCTCAAGCCGATCGAGGAGGTGAAGGGCGATGTCCGCATCTCCCCGCTGCCGCACATGCCGGTGGTGAAGGACCTGGTGCCCGACCTCAGCCAGATCTACGCGCAGCTTCGCAGCGTCGAGCCGTGGCTCAAGGCCGACACGCCGCCGCCGCCCGATGGCGAGCGCCTGCAATCCAAGGAAGAACGCGCCAAGCTCGATGGGCTGTGGGAATGCATCCTGTGCTTCTGCTGCTCGACCGCCTGCCCGTCCTATTGGTGGAACGGCGACCGCTACCTGGGTCCGGCCGTGCTGCTCCAGGCCTATCGCTGGATCGCCGATAGCCGCGACGAAGCGACCGGCGAACGCCTCGATGCGCTGGAAGATCCGTTCAAGCTCTATCGCTGCCACACCATCATGAACTGCACCCGGACCTGCCCGAAGGGGCTGAACCCGGCGCAGGCGATCGGCGAAATCAAGAAGCTGATGGTGGAGCGCCAGGGCTGACCGTCGCCGTCCCGCGGTGACCCACCACGCACCGCCCGACGACCACGCCGCCATCGCCGCGCTGGTGGCGCGCCATGCCCCCGCGGCGCGGCGCTTCCTCGCGTGGCGCGCCGCCGAGGAACTGCCCGCGCTGCTGGCCGCCGCGCGACGCGGCCACCCGGATTGGGTGATCGGGCTCGAACCGGACGAGGCGCAGATCGCCGTCGCGCTCGCCACGCTGCCGCCCGACCCCTGCCTGCACCTGCGTGGCCACCCGGCGATCGAACCGCCGGCGCCGGGCTTCGCCCATCCGATCGTCCGGCGCTGGTTCCAGGGGCTGCAGCCGGACGTCGTGCTGCTCGGCCCCGCCGCCGGGGCGATCGGCATCAGCGCCGCGGCGCGCGTCCTGCCGCAGGACGGGCTGCTGCTCGCGCCGCCCGCCACCGCCGAGGACGCCGCGGCGCGCGACGCCGCCTTCGTGGACGTCGACCGCAGCGCCGGCCTGGTCGCGCTGCGCCCACGCCGCGCCGCGCCGCCGCCGCCGCGCCGTCCGCCCGGGCGCTGCGCCATCGTGGTCACCGTGGTGGGCCGGCAGACCGAGGCGGAATGGGAGATCACCGGCCCCTCCGTGCGCGCCTATGCCACGTCCATCGATGCCGAGCTGGTGGTGGCGCGCGAGGGCGCCGGCCTGCCCGGCCCGGTGCTGAAGTCCCGCGCCGTGCCGCTGGCCGAGGCCTTCGACCGCATCGTCATGATGGACGCCGACATCCTGGTGCGGCCCCACGCGCCCGACCTGTTCGCCGTGGTCCCGCCCGCGGCGGTCGGCGCCTATCCCGAGGCGCGGCACTTCCCGCGCGCCGAGATCGCGCGCGAGGCCGCGGCGCTGCACGGCATCGCGCCCTTCCCGCCCGAGGACTACTTCAACGCCGGGCTGCTGGTGCTCTCGCGCGCGCATCTCGGCGTGCTGCGCGCGCTGGGCGGCGGGCTGGTCGGCGGCTTCATCCCGGAACAGGACACGGTCAACGCGGCGATGCACCGGCTCGGCCTGGTGCTGCACCGGCTCGACCCCGAGTTCAACCTGATCGCCACCGGGCGGCACCTGGCCGATTGGCGCTGCGGCTGGATGCTGCACACCGCCGGCGCCCCCAAGCCGGCCTTCCGGCGCCGGCTGCTGGGCTGGCGGCGGGAGGCGATCCCCGATGGCGCGGTCTGGACGCGCCAGCCGCTCAGCGGGCGCAGCCTGCGCCTGCCGCAGATGGCGGCGCAGGCGGCCCGGATCGCCGGGCAGGAGGCCCGCGCGCTCGACCCCGACGAGATGGACATCGCCCCCCCCGGCGCCTTCGCCCGGCTGATGCCCGAGGGGCTGGCGGCGATCTGGATCGAACCCGGCGGCGCCGATGCCTGGCCGGCGACCGGCACCTTCCGCGACCTGGCGCCCGGGCGCTGGCGGCTGGTGGCGATCCCGGTGCCCGGACAGCCGCTGGCGGACTGCGCCTTCGCCGCGCGCCTGCCGGGCGCAGCGCCGCCGTTGGCCGAGGGGCGTCTCGCGGCCGAAATCGTGCTCGACCTGCCAGGCGGCGCGGCCGCTCTGGACCTCGCGCTGGGCGGGCCGGGCACCGGCGGCGCGGTGGCAGGGCTGCTGTTGCTGCGCGACCCCGCCATGCCCATCGGGGACTGCCAAGCCCCGCGATCTGTGCCAGCATCCGCCTGAAGGCCAGCCGCGACACGCGGTAAGGCAGGCAACGGGAGTTCTGGTCCGATGGCGCGCCGCGCATTCCACCATTCGATCCTGTCCGGCGCAGCGGTACTCGCCCTGGCGTTCGCGGCACCCGCCGGCGCGCAAACCCTGACGCTCGGCTCGGCCGCGCCGGTCACCACCATCGACCCGCATTTCCACAATGTCGGGCCGAACAACGCGCTTGGCATGCACATCTTCGACCGGCTGGTGGAGCGCGACGGGCGTGCCCGCCCGCGGCCCTCGCTGGCGGAATCCTGGCGCGTGGTGTCGGACACGGTCTGGGAGTTCAAGCTGCGCCAGGGCGTGACCTGGCATGACGGGCGTCCCTTCACGGCCGACGACGTGGTCTTCACCTTCTCCCGGGTGCCGAACGTGGCGAACAGCCCGGGCGGCTTCCAGGGCTTCCTGCGCGCCATCCAGCGCGTCGAGGTGGTGGACCCGCACACCATCCGCCTGCATACCCGCGCGCCGCATCCGCTGATGCCGCTCGACCTGGCGTCGGTGTCGATCATCTCGCGCCACGCCGCCGAGGGTGCGGCCACCGAGGATTTCAACACCGGCCGCGCCGCCGTCGGCACCGGGCCGTATCGGCTGGTGTCGTACCGCTCGGGCGACCGTATCGAACTGACTCGCAACGACGGCTATTTCGGCGGGGCGGAGCCCTGGGCGCGCGTGTCCTACCGCATCGTCAACAATGATGCCGCGCGCACGGCGGCGCTGCTGGCCGGCGACCTCGACCTGATCGAGCAGGTGCCGACCTCCGACCTCGCGCGGCTGCGCCGCGACAACCGCGTGACGGTCACCGAGATCCCGTCGCTGCGCACCGTCTACATGGCGCCGGACTATACACGGGACGGCGGCACGCCGCTGATCACCGACAATGCCGGCCAGCCGCTGCCCGCCAACCCCTTCAAGGACGTGCGGGTGCGCCGTGCGCTGTCGATGGCGATCAACCGCCAGGGCCTGGTGGACCAGGTGATGGAAGGGGCCGCCACCGCCACCGCGCAATGGCTGCCCGAAGGCGCCTTCGGCTACAATCCGCGCGTGCGCCCGCGCGCCTACGACCCCGACGGCGCGCGGCGCCTGCTGGCCGAGGCCGGCTACCCCAGCGGCTTCCGCCTGACGGTCCATACGCCGAACGACCGCTGGCCGAACGATGCGCGCCTCACCCAGGCGATCGCGCAGATGTGGACGCGCATCGGCGTGCGCGTGACAGTGGACGCCGCCCCCTGGACGGCCTTCGTGCCGCGCCGCGCGCGCATCGAATACGCCATGCAGATGGCCGCCTGGGGGTCCTCGACCGGCGAGGGCTCGAACTTCCTGGTCAATACCATCGCCACCAACAACCGGCAGCTGCTGACCGGGGCGAACAACAATGCGCGCTTCTCCTCGCCCGCCTTCGACGCGCTGGTGGCGCGCGGGTCCGCCACGCTGGACGACGAACGGCGCGAGGCGACCTGGCAGGAGGCGGTGGAGCTGTTCGCCCAGGAAGAACCCGTCATCCAGCTGGTGCAATACATCAACACCTGGGCGGTGCGGCGCGGCCTGACGCACGACCCGCGCATGGACGAGCGCACCATCGCGATGGGCGTGCGCCCGGCGCGCTGAACCCGGCGCCGGCGGCTATTCCAGCAGCCGGTAGCCCATGGTGTGGCATTGCCCGACGCCACATTGCACCACCACCGAGACAAGATTGACGGCGCACAGCGCCAGCACGTAGCCACCCAGCAGCCGCGCCGCCCACACCAGCGGCGGCGCGGCACCCGGCGCGACATCGCCGCCCAGCACGGCCATCTTCACCGCGAAGGCCAGCAGCAGCGCCACCGCGATCAGCACCGACCAGACCGGCATGTGCAGCCCCAGCACCGCGCTGCCCACATAGGCATGGCCGGGCCGCGGCGCGATGTCGAGCAGCGTCTGCCGCACCGCGACGACCAGCAGCAGCACGCCAAAGGCCTGCGCGATCCCGATGCTGCGGTCGGATGCGCCGTCGCGGAAATGGCGCAGGATGCCGAAGCACACGCCGAACATCGCCGCGCGCTGCAGCAGGCACAGCGGGCAGGGCACTTCGCCGAAGGCGTATTGCAGCACCATGGCCGCGCTGAGGATGGCCGCGAGCACCCCCAGCACCAGCAGCAGGAAGGCATCGTTGAGCGTGGCCGCCAGCCGGCTGGGCGCGGTGCCGGGCACGGTTCAGCCCACCACCGCGGCGGCGACGTCGCGCGCGGATTGCAGCCAGGGCATGCGGAAGCCGTCCTCGGGGCTGTAGATCTCGAACAGGAACAGCCCGACCGACAGCGCGAAGCCGATGGCCAGCGCCATGAGCGCCGGCGCCGGGCGCCCGACCCTGTCGAGCAGCAGTGCCAGCAGCAGGGCCATGAAGACCGCGACCATCATGCGAGCTTGCCTCCCTGGCGCGCCGTGCCGCGTGGCGACGCACCCATGCGCGGCGCGGCGCCTTGCCGATGCCGCCTCGGTCGCCGGTCCGCGACCCGCACGCTACAGGAACCCCACCGGATCGACATCCACCTGCACCCGGACATTGCCCGGCACGCTGACCTTCGCGAGCCACGCCTCCAGCAGCGGCTGCACCGCGATGTCGCGCCGCGTCTTCAGCAGCAGCCTGCGGCGGTGCCGCCCGCGCAGGATCGCCAGCGGCGCGGGGGCGGGCCCCAGCACCTGCACACCATCGCCACCCGGCGCCGCCAGCCCCAGGTCGCGCGCCACGCGATCCGCCGCGCGTTCCTCCTCGGCGCTCACGATCAACGCCGCCAGGCGCCCGAAGGGCGGCCAATGGCCGGGGCGACGCGCCTCGGCCTCCGCCGCCATGAAGCTGTCGAGGTCGCCGGCGACCAGTGCGAGCATCACCGGATGCTCGGGCGCGAAGGATTGCAGCAGCACGCGGCCGGGGCGGTCCTCGCGGCCCGCGCGGCCGGCCACCTGGTGCAGAAGCTGGAAGGTGCGTTCCGCCGCGCGCAGGTCACCGCCCGCCAGGCCGAGGTCGGCATCGACCACGCCGACCAGCGTCAAATGCGGGAAGTGCCAGCCCTTGGCGACGATCTGCGTGCCGATCACCAAATCCACCGCGCGGTCCTGGATGGATTTCGCCGCCGCCGCGGCCGCCGCCGGGCCGGGGATGGTGTCGGACGCCATGACCAGCCGCCGCGCCTCGGGCCACAGCGCGGTGGCTTCCTCCAGGACACGCTCGACGCCCGGGCCGATCGGCACGGTGGAATGGGCGGTGCCGCATTCCGGGCAGGCTTCCGGGATACCCTCCACATGGCCGCAATGGTGGCACTGCAGGCGGCGCGCGGCGCGGTGTTCGACCAGCCAGGCGGTGCAGTTGGGGCAGCGCAGCCGGTGCCCGCAGGTGCGGCACAGCGTCATGGGCGCGTAGCCCCGGCGATTGAGGAACAGCATCGCCTGCTCCCCGCGCGCCAGCGTGGCGGTGACGGCCTCGACCAGCGGCGGGCTGATGAAGCGCCCGCGTTCCGGTGGGTCGCGGCGCAGGTCCACCAGCGCGACCGTGGGCATCGCCGCCCCGCCATGCCGCGCCGGCAGGTCCAGCGCGGCGTAGCGGCCGGTCTGCGCGTTGACCGTCGATTCCAATGACGGCGTGGCACTGACGAGCACGCAGGTGGCCTCGCTGAGCCGGGCGCGCACCACCGCCATGTCGCGGGCGTGATAGACCACGCCTTCCTCCTGCTTGAAGGCGGTCTCGTGTTCCTCATCGACCACGATCAGGCCGAGGTCGGGGAAGGGCAGGAACAGCGCCGATCGTGCGCCGACCAGGACCGGGGCCTCGCCCTCGGCCACGGCGCGCCAGGTCTCGCGCCGGATGCGCGAGGTCAGTTCGGAATGCCACAGCGCCGGGGCGGCGCCGAAGCGCGCGGCGAAGCGGTCGAGCCATTGGGTGGACAGCGCGATCTCGGGCAGCAGCACCAGCGCCTGGCGGCCCTGTGCGACGCAGGCGGCGATGGCTTCGAAATATACCTCGGTCTTGCCGGAGCCGGTCACGCCGGTCAGCAGCGTCACGCCGAAGCCGCGCGCGCCGGCGGCCGCCCGCAGCGCCGCCGCAGCGCGGTCCTGTTCCGCCCCCAGGATCGGCCCGGGGCGGTCGGTATCGGGCGCCGCGAAGCGCGCGGGGTGCGCCAGCAGGGCGGGTTCGACCAGCCCGGCATCGGCCATGCCGCGCAGCACGGCGGGGGCAACCCCGGCCTGCCGCGCCACCTCGCCGCCCGCGCGCGCCGCGCCGTCGGCCAGCAGGTCCAGCACCTGGCCCTTATCCCCCTCTGCCGCCGCCCAACATATGC
>NZ_CAKKLX010000054.1 GCF_918698155.1 Roseomonas sp. CECT 9278 | reverse complement strand
CCGCCGCCCGCGGCCGATCCCTTCGCCGAACCGCCGCCCGCGCCCCGCGCGCCGCCGCCACCTGTCGCGGCGCCCGCACCGCCGCCGGCCGTGCCCGGCGGCGGCGGTACCGATGCCGGGCTGGCGGCCTTCCTCGCCGGCGCCGGCCTGCCGGCGCACATGGCGGCCAATGCCGATCCGGACGCGGCACTGCGCGCGCTGGGCGCGGCCTTCCACGCCGCTGTGTCGGGCCTGCGGCAGTTGCTGATCGCGCGCGCCGACGTGAAGCGGGAATTCCGCATCGAGCAGACCATGCTGCGCTCCGCCGGCAACAACCCGGTGAAGTTCGCGGCCTCGGACGAACAGGCGCTGGCCTCGCTGGTCACCGCCGGCCCGCAGGTCGGCCCGCGCGCGGTGCGCGAGACGGTCGAGGACCTGACCGCCCACCAAGTCGCCACGCTGGCCGCGACGCAGGCCGCCGCGCGTGCCCTGCTCGCCCGCCTGGCGCCCGAGGGCCTGGAGGGCCAGGAAGGCGGCGGCGGTGGCCTGTTCGCCAGCAAGGACAAGAAGCTGTGGGAGGCCTACAAGCGGCTCCACCAGCAGGTCACCGAACAATTCGACGATGATTTCGACAGCGCCTTCGGCAAGGAATTCGCGCGCGCCTACGAACAGGCGTCGCGAAAAGATCGCTAGGGCCGGGGCAGGGGAGCACTTCGCGGATGCTGTGGCACGACAAGGTTGTCTGGCAGGAGGGCATGTTCCTCCGTGCCCAGCACTTCCAGCAGCAGGACCGTCATTTCGAGTGGATGCTGCAGGCGCGCGCCGCACCGCTGCGCCCGCATCCCTGGGGCATCATGGAATTGTCGCTCGACCGCGACCTGCTGGCGGCGGGCAAGTTCGCCATCGCCTCCGCCACCGGGATCATGGAGGACGGCACCGCCTTCTCGGTGCCGGGCCACGCCGACCAGCCCGCGCCGCTCGACCTGCCCGAGGGCACGCGCAACTGCGTGGTCTACCTGGCCCTGCCGGTGCGTCAGCCGGGCAGCCCCGAGATCGCGTTTTCCGAAGGCCCGGAGATGGCTGCCGCGCGCTACGGCATGCGCGGCTTCGAAGCCTTCGACACGCATTCCGACGCCACCGTTCCCGCCGAGCTGCAGGTCGGCCGCCCGCGCCTGCGCTTCATGCTCGAGACCGAGGAGCGCGCCGGCTTCTCGACCATCGGCCTGACCCGGGTGGTGGAAGTCCAGGCCGATCGCCGCGTGGTGGTGGATGACCGCTTCATCCCGCCCTGCCTGCGCGTCTCGGCCTCCCCGCCGCTGGCGAACCTGGTCGGCGAGCTGGTCGGCATGCTCGGCCAGCGCGCGGAAGCCCTGGGCGCGCGGCTGTCGCAGCCCGGTGCGCGCGGCGTGGCCGAGGTGGCGGACTTCCTGCTGCTCCAGGCGGTCAACCGCTGGCAGCCGCTGCTCGCGCACTGGGCCGATGCCGGCAACGTGCATCCCGAGGCGCTGTACGCCGCGCTCGTGCAGCTGGCCGGCGAATTGGCCACCTTCACCGACCCCAAGCGCATGGCCGCGACCTACCCGGCCTATCGCCATGAAGACCTGCAGCGGTCCTTCGCCCCCGTCGTGGCCGACCTGCGGCGGTCGCTGTCGATGGTGCTGGAGACCAACGCCGTCTCGATCCCGCTGCAGGACCGCCAGTTCGGCGTGCGCGTCGGCCCGATCACCGACCGCAACCTGCTGCGCGCCAGCCAGTTCGTCCTGACCGTCCAGGCCGACCTGCCGTCCGAGCAGCTCCGCCGGGTGTTTCCCAACCAGGTCAAGATCGGCGCCGTCGAGCATATCCGCGAGCTGGTCAACGTGGCGCTGCCGGGCATCCAGGTGCGCCCGTTGCCGGTGGCACCGCGGCAGATCCCGTTCCATTCGGCCGCGGTCTATTTCGAATTGGACCGCGGCAGCCCGCACTGGGCACAGATGCAGAATTCCGGGGCCTTCGCCATCCATGTCTCCGGCGATTTCCCGCAGCTGAAGCTTGAACTCTGGGCGATCCGCGGATGATCGCGACCCCTGACCCGAAGGACCGCGCGCGATGAGCGACAATCCCTTCGCCGAACCGGACGACAGCGACCGCACGGTGGTGCGCGGGCCAGGCGGGGCCGGGGCATCGCGCCCCGTGCCCGCCGCGCCCATGCCCGGCGCCGGGCAACGCCCGCCGCCGCCGGTGGGTGGCTATGGCGCGATGCCGACCGGGGCCGGCGGGCCGCCCCCGGCGCGAGCCGAATCCGCCCCGCGCCTGGCCGGCGAGGCCGAGGCGCTGCCCAAGATCGGCATCGGCCCGCTCGCCGCCGCCGCGCAGCCGCTGCTCGACCTGCTCGGCCGGCTGTCCAATGCCGGCATGACCGCCCCGCCGCAGGGCGAGGAACTGCGCGAACGCGCCCTGCGCGCGTTCCGGCAGTTCGAGACGGATGCGGCGGCCGCGGGCATCAGCGCCGAGCAGGTGCGCGCCGCGCACTATATCCTGTGCGCCAGCCTCGATGACGTGGTGCTGTCCTACAATTGGGGCCAGGCGAGCGTGTGGTCGGTGCAGTCGCTGGTCGCGACCTTCCACCAGGAAGTGAAGTCGGGCGACCGCTTCTTCGACGTGCTGGCCGGCATGCAGAAGGACCCGGGCCGCTGGAAGGATGCGCTGGAGGTCGTCTATCTCTGCCTCGCGCTGGGCTTCCAGGGGCGCTACCGGCTCTCGCCGCGCGGCGCGTCCGAGCTCGAACGGATCCGCGAGGGGCTCTACCAGCTGCTGGTGCAGGTGCGCGCGCCCTGGGAGCGCGAACTCTCGCCGCACTGGAAGGGCGTCGATGCGCCCCATCGCGGGCCGCGCCGCGGCATCCCGGCCTGGGTCGCGGCCTGCGTCGCGATCTTCGCGCTCGGCATGGGCTATGCGTGGCTGGCGAATGCCATGAATGAAGGGTCGGACGGGCTTTATGCGCGGATGGCCGCGCTGCCGCCGGGCGCCTTCCCCGAGATCGTGCGCCCCGCGCCGCCGCGCCCGCCCGCGCCGCCGCCCCCGCCGCCGGCCAATCTGCCGCCGCCGCCGCCTGATTTTCTGCTGACTCTCCAGCAATTCCTGAAGCCCGAGATCGACCAGGGGCTGCTGACCGTGTTCGGCGATGGGCGTTCGGTGACCGTGCGGCTGAAGGGCACGGGCATGTTCGCCTCCGGTTCCGCGACGCTCGAACCGCGCTTCATCCCGATCCTGCAGCGCGTCGGGCAGGGGCTGCGCACCGAACCGGGGCGCGTGCAGGTGATCGGCCATTCCGACAACCAGCCGATCCGCACCGTGCGCTTCCCGTCCAACTTCCAGCTCTCGGCCGCGCGCGCCGAGGCGGCGGCGGCGATCATCTCGGCCGCCACCGGCAATCCCGGCCGCTTCACCACCGAAGGCCGCGCGGACGCCGAGCCGATCGCCGACAATCGCACCGCCGAAGGGCGCGAGGCGAACCGGCGCATCGAGGTGATCCTGCTGCGAGGGACGAACTGACGATGGAACTCCTCACCGTCCTGCGCCCCTTCGTCACCGGCCGCGCCCTGGCGGCCATGCTGGCGGTCGGCTTGCTGGTGCCGATCGTCTGGCTGTTCGGGCCGATGATCAACATCGGCGGCTTCCGCCCGCTGGAGAACGAAATCAACCGGATGGCCGTCTGCGTCGGCCTGTTCGTGATCTGCCTGGCCTTCATCTGGTTCTCGGACCGCCGGCGCCGGCGGCGCGACGCGCTGCTGGTGCAGGGCATCGCCGAGCCCGACCCCACCGCCGACCGCGCGGCGGAGGAGGAGAGCGAGCTGCGCGACCGCCTGACCGCGGCGATGGATCGCCTCAAGGCCAGCAGCGGCAAGAAGGGCGGCTTCCTGTATGAACAGCCCTGGTACGTCATCATCGGCCCGCCGGGGTCGGGCAAGACCACCGCGCTGGCCAATTCCGGCCTGGATTTCCCGCTGAGCGACGGCGGCAAGCTGCAGGGCGTGGGCGGCACCAGGCTGTGCGAATGGTGGCTGTCCGACAATGCCGTGCTGATCGACACGGCCGGGCGCTACACCAGCCAGGATTCCGATGCCTCGGCCGACAAGGCGGGGTGGGAACGTTTCCTCACGCTGCTGAAGAAGTCGCGCCCGCGCCTGCCGCTGAACGGCGTGCTGGTGACCTTCGGCGTGGACATGATCTCGCGCCTCGGTCCGGCCGAGCGCGAGCAGCACGCGCGTTCCGTGCGCCGCCGCATCAAGGAGCTGGAGGACAAGCTCGGCCAGCGCCTGCCGGTCTATTTCATGATCAGCAAGACCGACCTGCTGGCCGGCTTCATGGAATTCTTCGACGACCTCGACAAGACCGCGCGGGAGCAGGTCTGGGGCTTCACCTTCCCGGCCGAGGTGGCGGGCGAGGTGGGCGCGGCGGCCAAGTTCACCGAGGAATTCCAGCTGCTGCTGGGCCGCCTGCAGGACCGCGTGATCGAACGGCTGCAGCACGAACGCGGGCCGCAGCAGCGCGCCACGCTGGCCGGCTTCCCGGCGCAGTTCGCCTCGCTGGAGGGGCCGCTGGCGGCTTTCGTCACGGCGGCCTTCGCCGGCACGCGCCTTGATCCCGCACCGATGCTGCGCGGCGTGTACTTCACGTCGGGCACGCAGGAGGGCAGCCCGCTCGATCGCCTGGCCGGCGCGCTGTCGCGCTCCTTCGGGCTCGATCCCAAGCGCCCGGCCGCGGTGATGCAGCAGAAGGGCCGCGCGTACTTCATCAACAAGTTGCTGAAGGACGTGGTGTTCAACGAGGCGCGGCTCGCCTCGGGCGACCGCAAGGCGGATACGCGCCGGCGCCGCGTCGCCATCGCCGCGTGGTCGGTCGCCGCGCTGCTGGTCGCCGGCGGCGGGCTCTATGGCTGGAAGGCCTGGAGCGACGAGCAGGACCGCGCGACGCGCCTGGCCGAGCAGGTCGGCAAGGCCGAGCAGGCGGCGCAGGGCATTCCCTTCGAACGCATCACCGATGCCGAATTCCGCCGCATCCTGCCCTATATGGATGCCGCGCGCGGGCTGCCGCCGGCGGCCCAGGGCGACGGGCCGCTGTTCGGGCTCAGCCAGGGCGAGAAGCTGGAAGCGGGTGCGAATGCGGCCTATCGCCGCGCGCTCGACCGCAGCTTCCTGCCGCGCCTGCTGGCCCGGCTCGAGGACGCGATGCGCACCAGCTTCCAGCGGCCCGACGAACTGTACGACGCGACGCGCGCCTACCTGATGCTCGGCCAGGAAGGGCCAATGGATGTCGCGCTGGTCAAGAACTGGTTCATCCGCGACTGGTTCCGCGCCTTCCCCGGCGCGGTGAATCAGCCGATCCGCGATGCGCTGGCCGCGCATCTCGATGCCACCATCGCCGGGCGTTACCACCGCTATCCGGTGGATGGCGCGCTGGTCGATGCGTCGCGGCGCATCTTCTCGCGGCTGCCGCTGGCGGATCGCGTCTTCTCGCGCCTGCAGACGGCGGCGACCACGGCGAATATCCAGCCCTGGCGGCCGGCCGATGCGCTGGGCCAGGCGGGGCAGCGGTACTTCGTGCGGGCCTCCGGCGCGCCTCTCACCGAGGGCATTCCCGCGCTCTACACCATCGATGGGCTGTATCGCGGGCTGCTGCCGGTGCTTGGCCAGTCGGTGCGGCAGGGCGTGGCCGAATACTGGGTGCTCGGGCCGGAGGGTGCCAACCTCGGCACCGATGACCCGGCGGCGCTGGAGCAATCCGTGCTGCGGCTCTACGCGCAGGAATATGCGCGGCAGTGGCAGGCGATGATGGACGACCTGAACCTCTCGCCGCTGCCGCCCGCCCTGGCCCAGCAGGCCGAGGCGCTGAACCTGCTGGGTGCGCCCAATTCGCCGATGAAGGACCTGCTGCGCGCGATCGCCCGGCAGGTCACGGTGGGCACGCCGCCGCAGGGCTGGGCGCCGCCTGGCCAGCAGCCGCGGCCCGCGCCCACCCCCGGCCAGCCGCCGCAGCCGGCCGAACCGACCGGCGCCGAGCCGGTGGCCGCGATCGTCGAACCCCGCTTCGAGGCGCTGCGCGCGTCCGCCGGCGACCCGATCGACGGCGTGCTGCGCATCGTCAACGACCTGTTCGTGCAGGTGCAGCGCCTGGCCACGGCGCCGCCCGGCACGGTGCCGGCGCAGGCGGCGGGTCTCGATCCCGGTCAGCGCCTGCAGGCGGAGGCGGCGCGCCAGCCGCAGCCGCTCAGCCGCTGGCTGAACAGCATGGTCGGCGCCACCAACGTCGCGCGCGGCGGCGGGGCGAAGGCGGCGCTGGCCGCGGCGGCGGCGCAGCAGTTGGCACCCTTCTGCCGCGGGCTCGACCAGCGCTTCCCGTTCAACATCAACGGCGAGGACCTGCCGGTCGACGACTTCATGCGGCTGTTCGGCCCCGGCGGCGTGTTCGACCAGTTCTTCACGCAGAACGTGCGCCAGTATGTCGACACGACGCAGACACCCTGGCGGCCGATGGCGACCGATGGCCTGCCGCCGCCGATCAGCGCGGCCGACCTGATGCAGTTCCAGCGCGCGGTGGCGATCCGCATGGCCTTCTTCCCGGCGGCGTCGTCGCTCGGCCTGCGCTTCGAACTGGTGCCGCGCGGCATGGATCCGGGCGCGCTGTCGGCTGTGCTGGAGTTCGAGGGCACGCGCACCGAGATCGCGCAGGGTGGCGCGGCGCGGCCGATCGCGCTGTCCTGGCCGGCGCGCGGCAACCTGACGCTGTCCTTCGACCCGCCATCGTCGATCGGGCCGCTGGCCTATGACGGTGCGTGGTCGGCGATGCGGCTGGTGATGCGGCGCAACTCCACGCTGGCGCCGATGGGCAATACACGGGAACGGATGCGGCTGCGCGTGGTGCAGGGGGAACGCAGCATGGATTTCGAGCTCCGCGCGGGCAGTGCCCAGCACCCCTTCGGCCTGCCCGAGCTGGCGCAGTTCCGATGCCCGACCCTCGCCCCCTGAGCGGCCTCTACGGGAAGGTCCCGGCGCATGGCGATTTCGTGCGCCGGGGCCTGCCGTCGAGCTTCGTGGCGCCATGGGATTCCTGGCTTGCCGCCGGGATCGCCGCAGCGCGCGGGCAGCTTGGCGCGCACTGGGACGCGGCCTGGGATACCGCCCCGGCCTGGCGCTTCGCATTGCCGGCCGGCGCCTGCGGGCCCGATGCGGTGGCCGGCGTGATGCTGCCGAGCCAGGACCAGGTCGGGCGCCGATTCCCCATCACCCTGGCCGCGCTGCTGCCGCCTGGCGCCGCCCCGCCCGGCCCCGACTGGTTCGATGCGCTGGAGGGCGCCGCGCGCGCCGGGCTGGCGGGGCAGGCCGACGCCGATGCGCTGGCCGCCGCGGTGCCGCTGCCGGGCGCGCCGATCCTGGCGCAGCATTTCGCCCTGCCGCCGATCCTGCCGGGCCCACCGACCGACGCGGAACCGCTGCCCTGGCCCGCGACCGAAGCGCCGCGGGCGCTGCCCGACCCCGCTCATCCGGATGACGACGTGCTGGCCATGCTCTCGGCGCCCGCCGCACAACCGCCCGGCGCGGCGCCCGGCGACGGGCATTCGCATGACGACGTGCTGGCACTGCTCGCGACGCCTGCCGCGCCGATGCAGCCGGAGCCTCACGACGATCCGCTGGCCCTGCTGATCGGGTCAGCCGCATCGACCGCCGCGACCGCGCCCGACCCCGACGGCACGCTGGCCGGGCTGATCGGCGCCGGGGCAGGGGATGCGCCGCCGCATCCCGGCACCGGGATGGCGGGCGAGCATGACGGGACGCTCGCGGGCCTGATCGGGTTGCCGGGGCTGGATGGATCCGCTGCTGCGCCATCGGTGGCGGGCGATGGTGACGGCATTCTCACAGGCCTGACCGGCGCGCCGGCGCAGGATGAACCGGCCGCCGCGCCACCGACCGCGCGCGAGCTTGACGGCACGCTCGACGGCCCGATCGGCGTGTCGAGGCAGGATGCATCGACGCCCGGCCAGGATGACGGAACGCTCGCGGGCCTGGTCGGCCCGTCGGCGACCGGCGCGCCGACTGACGGGGACGACGGTGCGCTCGCGGGCCTGGTCGGCGATCGCGAAGCCCCTTCGCCCGCGCTTGCACTGGCCGGCGGCGATGCAGGGCACGCCGCTACCGAAGGCCCCGACATGCTTGCCGAGACGGTGCCGATGGGTTGGCCGGAACTGGCCGATGCCCATGACGCCCAGCCAGCCAGGGATGCCCACGCCGCCGCGCCGCCGGCGCCCGAAGGCGGCGGGTGGTGGACCCGTGGTGGCGCGCATGTACCGCCGATGGTCTGGCCCATGCCGGGCCTGCCCGACCCCGCCGACTTCGCATACCTGCTGGAAGCCGCCGCATGACCTGGCGCCTGATCTCCCACGCTGCCACCCATCCCGGCGCCGTCCGGCCGCGCAACGAGGATGCGCTGCTCGACAGGCCCGATATCGGCCTGTGGGTCGTGGCCGATGGCGCCGGCGGGCATGGCGCGGGGGATGTCGCCTCGGCCGCCATCGTCGCCGCGCTCGAGACCATCGGTCCGGGGCTCTCGGCGGCGGAACTGCTCGCGCAGGTGCGAATCCGCCTCACCCAGGTGCACCAGGGCCTGCAGGAGGAAGCGGCGCGGCGCGGCCCGGGCCGAATCCTGGCATCGACCGTCGTGGTCATGCTGGCGCGCGGCGAGCACTTCGCGATGCTCTGGGCCGGCGATTCGCGCGGCTACCTGATGCGCAACGGCGCGCTCACGCGCGTCACGCGCGACCATTCGCTGGTGCAGGAGCTGGTCGACCAGGGCACGCTCAGCGAGGATGAGGCCGAGAGCCACCCGCAGGCCAATGTGATCACCCGCGCGGTGGGCGCGCAGGGGGAGCTGGAACTCGACAAGATCTCCGGCCGGATCGCCGAGGGCGACCGCTACCTGCTGTGCACCGATGGCCTGTTCAAGACCATGTCGGAAGCCGAGATCGCCGCCATGATCAGCGGCGGCAGCGACGCCCTGGCCATCGTGACGGAGGCGGTGGGCCGCGGCGCGCGCGACAATGTCAGCGCGATCGCGGTGGATTGCCAGGGCTGAACCTGGCGCGTCGCGGCGCCGACCGGCGATAGCTTGCCCTGCGGTCGCGTGCCGGCTGCCTGATTCAGCGGTGCGGACCGCGCATCGACCAGACGCAACGCCTCCGGCGAGGTGATGGTGCGTGAACCGTTACCCGATCGGGTGATCCGGCCTTGCCGGGACCTGCCTTGGCGCCATCGTGGATCGCATCGGCTGGCGGCCGCGCTCCCGGCGCCCTGCGCACTCGTATGCGTTCAACCCCGATCGGATGATCCGATCTGATCGGCGTGCACCAGCATGCCAGAGCCGTTTCCGTTCGCCTTGGCTCGCGGCAACGGCTTTGGCCCGTTGTTCTCGCCAGCGTCTTCACCCGTCCAAGCGACACCGTTCGAACGGATGACGCTCTGAATACAACAGGCTGGAGCCGGCGACGCGAGCGCGAGCGAACGCAGCATGATCTAGGCGCGCCGGGCTCCCGGCAGGTCGTAGGTGACGACGTCCTGCGCCCCGCCGAAGTCGTTGCCGACATTGATGACGGTCAGCGTCAGCTTCTCATAGGTGATGGTGATCGTCTCGACCGGGCTGCCGCCTTCGGCCGCCTCGCCCATCGAGGTGATGAGCGCGTTCTCGAGCGTCAGCTTCAGATACGGCGTCGGCCCGTCGGTGCCGGTCCGCAGCCAGATGACCTCCATCCACTTCTTGCTCATGCTGAGCATCAGGGTCCAGAGGTCGGGCGTCAGGTCGTCGCTCTCGCGCGACAGCTTGATGGCGCGCAGCTGCGGTGCCACCGCAAGGGTCGAGATGCTGCGGTTCTCCGCGGTGCGCTGCTGCAGCGTGCCGCGCGTGCCGCCCCAGGAGAAGTCATTGAGCGCGAGCCAGTCCTCGTAGCCTGCGATGGCGCAGTTGCCAGTGACGCCGGCGATGACCAGGAGAATCGGCATGGCGTCAGATCCCGTTCTGCAGGGTGGCCGAGGACTGCGCGCCACCGCCGCCGGACCCGCCCGAATAGGTGACGATGGTCATCTTCTCGTAGTGCAGCTGGAATTTCTCGATCGCGCGGTCGTCGACCCCCTCGAATTCGAAGCCGACGACCAGGCAGCGGTCGATCTCGTAGCGCAGGAATTCGGCCGGCCCGTCGGTGTCGGTCCGCACGAAGGCAACCACCGCCTGGCGCAGGGTCCTGCCCACCAGCAATTCGCGCATCAGGCCCAGCGTCGATGCGTCGGTGCGCTTCGTGATCTCGATGGGCGGCGCCTCGCCGCCGAAATCGACGCGGCTGCTGCCGCTCTTGCTGATGGCGCGGGACTGCGCGTTGGCATCCGCATGGAACTTGCAACCCGACAACTGCGCCCAGCCATTGCCCGGGCCGGGACGCACCGAGGCGGACGGCAGCGTGTGTTCGCCGGTCACGCCTTCGAAGGACAGGAAGATGTCGCTCTTCGCCATGGATGCGGTCCTTGTCGCGCCGACCCGTCAGGAAAGAAAATGCCGCCCGGATCGCTCCGGACGGCATTCGTGCTGCGCGGCCCCGGATGGTCGCGCCGCAGCGTCAGCCGCTGCTCTTCTTGCTCGCGAGGTCGTAGGAGACGATCTCGGGGTCGCCCACCAGGTCGTCGCTGATCGCGAAGTACTTGAACTCGATCTTGTCGAAGTTCAGGGACAGGCTCTCGGTCGGACGGTCCGAGCCGCCGCCGCTGATCGAGTAGCCCGCCACGCCCGTGCCGGTCAGCGTGTACTGCGCATAGACCTGCTCCTCGCCCTTCGCGGTGCGGACGAAGTCGATCTTCACCGTCTTGTCGAGCGTGCCGGTGGCGCCGGCGATGAACAGCTTCGGCGACGACTTGTCCATCGACTTCGTGACGGTGACGTCGGCGATGCTGACCGTGCCGCTCTCGCGCGTGGACGCGCCCTGGCCACCGATCAGGCCGCGGCCCTCGCCCCAGGAGAAGCTGTGCAGCTCGATCCACTTCTCGTGGCCGGCGGCCGTCAGTTCACCGGGGATCCCGTCGTAGTTCATGTAGATCGGCATTGTGTCTTCCCTTTCCCATCCTGCCCCCGGGAGAGCGGCACAACGCCGTCCCCTGGTGAGCCATTCTATATCTCAGTCGACGTCGTAGCGGAACGACCCGTCGTCGTTCAGCCCAACCTTCACCTGAAGGATTTCATGCCCGTCGGCCAGGCGCGCGAGGATGCGCGCCGACAGCTCCGGCAGTACCGTGCGGCTGAGGATGTTGTCGATGTTGCGCGCGCCGGAACTCACTTCCTTGCAGCGCTCGACGATCGCATCGACGACATTGTCATCGACCTGCAACGGCACGCCGTAGGCTTCCTTCAGCCGCTTGCCGATGCTGCGCAGCTTGAGCCCGGTGATCTTCTTGAGGATCTCCGGCGGCAGCGGATAATAGATCACCACGTTGGTGCGCCCGAGGAAGGCCGGCTTGAACGACTTCAGCAGGTCCGGCATCAGCGCTTCGCGCAGTTCGTTGGGCTCGGGCGCCATCTCGGGGTCGGCGCAGAGCTTGTCGATGGTGTCGGTGCCGGCGTTCGACGTCATGATGATGACGGTGTTGCGGAAGTCGATGTCGCGACCCTCGCCGTCCTTCATGGCACCCTTGTCGAAGACCTGGAAGAACACGTCCTGCACGCCGGGATGCGCCTTCTCCATCTCATCGAGCAGCACGACCGAATACGGGCGCCGGCGCACCGCTTCGGTCAGCACGCCGCCCTCGCCATAGCCCACATAGCCGGGCGGCGAGCCCATGAGCAGGGAGACCTTATGCTCCTCCTTGAACTCGCTCATGTTGATGGTGGTCATGTTCTGCTCGCCGCCATAGAGCAGGTCGGCCACCGCCAGCGCCGTCTCGGTCTTGCCGACGCCGGAGGTGCCGGCCATCAGGAACACGCCGATCGGCTTGCGCGGATCCGTCAGCCCGGCGCGCGAGGTGCGGATCGCCTGCGCGATCGCATCCAGCGCATGGTCCTGGCCGACCACGCGCTCCATCAGGTGGTCCTTCAGCTTCAGGACCGTGTGGATCTCGTCCGAGACCATGCGTCCCACCGGGATGCCGGTCCATGTGCCCACCACGTCGGCCACCGCCTGGCCATCCACCACCGGGAAGACCAGCGGCTCCTCGCCCTGCAGCTTCTTGAGCGCGGCCGAGGCCTCGTTCAGCTCGGTCTTCAGCGCCTCGGTATCCACCGGGTCGGCGGGCTTGCCGTCCGGGCCGGGCATCGGCACCGCGGCGGCCTCGATCTGGTGGCGGATGTCGCGCATCTTCGCGACCAGCGCCTTCTCCTCCTCCCAGCGGTTCATCACCAGCTCGAGCTCGGCGGAGACCTTCGCGTGCTCCTGCTCCAGCGCCTCGCGCCGGGTCTTGTGGTCGGAGCCGGTCGCTTCCTCGCGCTGGATCGCGCCCAGTTCCGTGTCGATCAGCGACAGGCGGCGCTGGCGGTCCTCCACGGGGGCCGGGATGGCGGCCTGGGACATGCCCACGCGCGCGCAGGCGGTGTCGATCAGCGACACGCCCTTGTCGGGCAGCTGGCGCGCCGGGATGTAGCGCGCCGAGAGCTTCACCGCCTGGGTGATGGCTTCATCGAGGATGCGCACGCCATGGTGCTTCTCGAGCGTCGCGACCAGGCCGCGCAGCATCGCGCAGGCCAGCGGTTCGGACGGTTCCTCGACCTTCACCACCTGGAAGCGGCGGGTCAGGGCGGCGTCCTTCTCGAAGTACTTCTTGTACTCGGCCCAGGTGGTGGCGGCGATGCAGCGCATCTCGCCACGCGCCAGGGCCGGCTTCAGCAGGTTCGCCGCATCGTTCTGCCCGGCCGCGCCGCCGGCGCCGATCAGCGTATGCGCCTCGTCGATGAACATCACGATCGGCGTTGGCGACGACTTCACCGCGTCGATGACACCTTTGAGACGATTTTCGAACTCGCCCTTCACGCCGGCACCCGCCTGCAACAGGCCCATGTCGAGCGAATAGAGCTTCACGCCCTTCAGCGCGTCGGGCACGTCGCCCTCGGCGATGCGCAGCGCGAGACCCTCGACCACCGCGGTCTTGCCCACGCCGGCCTCGCCGGTGAGGATCGGGTTGTTTTGGCGGCGCCGGGTCAGGATATCCACCATCTGGCGGATCTCCCCGTCGCGGCCGAGGATCGGGTCGATCTTGCCGGCCTTGGCCTGCGCCACCAGCTCCGTGCAGAACTGGTCGAGCGGCCCGCCCGAGCGCGGCGCCTCGCCGGCGGGGGCACCGCCGGGGGCACCGCTGCCGGCGGGTTCGTTCGCGGCCTCGGCGGATTCCTCGCTGCCCTCGGCCATCTCGCCGAGGTTGCGGCGCACCGCATCGGCCGGCAGGTTCAGCAGCGACGGCGCGCTTTCCTTGACCGTGCGGCCGAGCGTCTCGTCGTTCAGCAGGGCGGCCAGCAGGTGGCCCGAACGGATCTTGGGCGCGCCGGATTCCAGGCTGGTGAGCAGCCACGCCTCGCGCAGCCAGGTGACGATGTCGGGCGAGAGCGAGGGGGCGCGGGAATTGCCGGTCTTGAACTTGTCCAGCGCGCGGGTGATCTCGTTCGCCACGCGCCCGGCATCGACGCCGCCCTTGCGCAGCACGGCGGCCACGTCCGACCCGCTGGTCTCGACCAGCTTCATCAGCACGTGCTCGATCTCGACATTGTAGTGGGTGCGCGACAGGGTCAGCCCCGCCGCCGCCTCCAGCTGCCGACGCGTGAGCGCGTTCATGCGCCCGACAAGGGATTTCAGGTCGATCGCAACCATGCCGGACGCACCCCATTTTCTAAGCTGGACGGCACGGCGGTCCGTGCGCCGCCGGGACGGTAAGGGGGCGTGCGAAACGAGTCCAGCGTGCTAGCGTAGGGCGCCGCGGCCCCTGGCCGGACGGTGTAAGGGGCGTCACACGGGGGTGCAGCATGGGTGAAGGCGTATTGGAAATCGACAGCCTGCTGGCGCCGCTGCCGAACGGCGATGGCGCGGGGGAGGACCTGCGCCCCGACTATTCGCCGGCCTCGCTCTACCAGCGCATCCGTACCCAGCGGAACGACGCGCGCGCCGGCGAGCGTGCGATCGACGGCGGCGATCCCGATGCCAACCCGGCGACCGTGATGGCGGCCTGGCGCGAGGTCAAGAAGCTCGGCATCGAGTGCCTCGGCACCAAGGCCAAGGATTTCGAGATCGCGGCCTGGATGACCGAGGCGCTGGTGCGCCTCGATGGCCTGCGCGGCATGGCGGATGGCGCGGCGGTCATCGCCGGGCTGTGCGAGCAGTACTGGGACACCGGCTTCCCGCGCCTCGACGACGAGGACGGCATCGATGGCCGCGGTGCGCCGATCGGCGGGCTGTCGGGCGAGGGCGCCGACGGCACCCTGATGGCGGCGATCCGCAACTACCCGCTGTTCCGCCGCGGCGACGGCTCGGAATGCGACCTGTTCATGTGGCAGCGCTCCGAGGAGACCGCCGCCCTGGCCGACGAGGCGCGCAAGCAGGCACGCTACAAGGCGGGCATGCCGGCCTTCGACGCGCTGCAGAACGAAGCGCGCGCCGATACCGCGACGCTGCGCGCGGCCGGCGATGCGGCGCGCGCCGCCGCGGCCGCCTGGTCGGCCATGGATGGCGCGGCCGGCACGCGCTTCGGCGCCGATGCCCCGTCCACCCGGCGGGTGGCCGAGGCGCTGGCCGCGATCGTCGACATCAGCACCCGGATCGCCGGCGCGCCGGCCGCGCCGGAAGCTGCCGCCGAGGAGGGCGAGGCGATGGCCGAGGCAACCGAGGGCGCCGCGGGCGTGGCCGTGGGCGGCGTGGTGGCGGCGGGCGGGCCGCGCGTGCTGCGCACCCGCGAGGACGCGATCCGCGGTCTGGAGGAAATCGCGACCTTCTTCCGCAAGACCGAGCCGCATTCGCCGCTGGCCTTCACGCTCGACGACGCGGTGCGCCGCGCGCGGATGCCGCTGATCGACCTGCTGGCCGAGGTGCTGCCCGATGCCGGCGTGCGCAAGCTGATGCTGACGTCGCTGGGCATCCGCGTGGCGGATGAATGATCGTTCGATCCCCGCTGGCATCGCCGGCGCGCCGTGCTAGCCTCGCGGCAGCGGCGGCCGGATCGGGCGCTGATGGATCACTCCTGCGGTTGTGATCCGGATGCGTTGACCCGGAACGGGCTGACTGCGTAATCTTCTCGCGAACCGAAACCCTTGGGCAACGGACCTCGCCCTCAGGAGGAAGCTGATGAGCAGCGTGCATGACAAGCTCGCGCGGGTCCGCAAGCCGCGCGTCCACATCACCTACGAAGTCGAGACCGAGGGCGCGCAGATCGAGCGCGAGCTGCCCTTCGTGGTCGGCATCATGGGCGATTTCGCCGGCGACCCGACCGAACCGCTGAAGCCGCTGGCCGAGCGCAAGTTCGTCCAGATCGACCGCGACAACTTCAACGACGTGATGGCCCGCATCCAGCCGGGGCTGAACATCAAGGTCGACAACACGCTGGCCGGCGACGGCAGCCAGATGTCGGTCGGGCTGAAGTTCCGCAGCCTCGAGGACTTCGAGCCGACCCGCGTGGCCGAGCAGGTGCCGGCGCTCAAGGCGATGCTCGAGACCCGCGCCAAGCTGCGCGACCTGATGTCCAAGGTGGACCGCTCGGATGAGCTCGAAAGCCTGCTCGAGGACGTGCTGAAGGACAAGGACAAGCTCGACAAGCTGTCCGCCGAGCTCGGCCTCGACAAGAAGGAGGGCTGATCCATGAGCCAGACCCAGTCCGATGCCGCCGGCGCGGCAACGACGACCGAAGCGGAAGGCGGCCTCGGCCTGCTCGACCAGGTCATCGGCGCCACCAAGCAGACCGAGCGCGACCGCGCCCAGGACCTGATCAAGGCGCTGACCGAGGAAGCGCTGAAGGGCACCGTGACCTTCAGCCGCAACCTGAGCCAGACCTTCGACCGCGCGATCGCCGCGATCGACCAGAAGGTCAGCCAGCAGCTCAACCAGATCATGCACCATGAGCGGTTCAGCAAGCTCGAAGGCTCCTGGCGCGGCCTGAACTACCTGGTGATGAACAGCGAGACGGGCACGTCGCTCAAGCTGCGCATGCTGCAGATGAGCAAGCGCGAGATGTCGCGCGACCTGCAGAAGGCGGTCGAGTTCGACCAGTCGACCCTGTTCAAGAAGATCTACGAGAACGAGTTCGGCACCCCCGGCGGCGAGCCCTATGGCGCGCTGATCGGCGACTACGAATGGTCGGCGCATCCCGACGACATCGAGACGCTGCGCCTGGTCTCCTCGGTGGCGGCGGCGTCCTTCGCGCCCTTCATCTCGGCCGCCTCGTCGCAGATGTTCGGCATGGAGGACTACCGCGAGCTGTCGAAGCCGCGCGACCTCGCGAAGATCTTCGAGACCGCCGAATACACCAAGTGGCGCTCGCTGCGCGACACCGAGGACGCGCGCTTCCTCAACCTGGTCATGCCGCGCACCATCGCGCGCCTGCCCTATGGCGCCGCCACCGTGGCGGTCGAGGAATTCAACTACGAGGAGGCTCCCTACGACGCCGCCGGCAAGCCGAAGGCGATGGAGCACCAGGACTATTGCTGGATGAACGCGGCCTACGTCATGGGCACGCGCCTGACCGACGCCTTCGCGCAGTACGGCTTCTGCGTCGCCATTCGCGGCGCGGAAGGCGGCGGCAAGGTGCAGAACCTGCCGACCCACGTGTTCACCTCGGACGATGGCGACAGCGACACCAAGTGCCCGACCGAGATCGGCATCACCGACCGCCGCGAGGCCGAGCTCTCGGGCCTGGGCTTCCTGCCGCTGTGCCACTACAAGAACACCGACTACTCCGTGTTCTTCGGCGCCCAGTCGGTGCAGAAGCCCAAGAAGTACGACCGGCCGGAAGCCACCGCGAATGCGGCGATCTCCGCCCGCCTGCCGTACCTCATGGCGACCTCGCGCTTCGCGCACTTCCTGAAGGTGATGGCGCGCGACAAGATCGGCTCCTTCATGGAGGCGACCGATGTCGAGACCTGGCTGAACCGCTGGATCAAGAACTACGTCAACACCAGCCAGAACGCCGACCAGCAGATGAAGGCCAAGTACCCGCTGCGCGAGGCCAAGATCGAGGTCAAGGAAGTCCCCGGCAAGCCGGGCGTGTACAATGCGGTGGCGTATCTGCGGCCGTGGCTGCAGATGGAGGAACTCAGCACCTCCATGCGCATGGTCGCGCGCATTCCGCAGAAGGCCTGACCGCGGCCGGGCGGGGCAGGGAGGAACGGCGCGATGCCGCCGTCAACCGAAGCTGACCCGCCCGTCGCACTGCGTGCCGTGGTCCTGTCCGGGCGTTTCCTCGGGCAGGGCGCGGGGGCGGGCGGCGCGGAGGCCGTCGCGGCCTTCATCACCGATCGCTCCGCGGCCGCCTGCATCCGCGGCTGGTTCGGCCACCACCTCGACAACATCCTGCACCACGATGGCACCCCGCGCGGGCGTCGCCTGGCGATCCGGCGGCTGGAGGAAGCGGTCGATCGCGACATCGCAGCACTCGACCGGCTGATCGCCGTCCAGCTCGATGTCGTGCTGCACCACGAACGGCTGCGACGGCTCGAGGGCAGTTGGCGCGGCCTGGCCTGGCTCAGCGACCGGGTTCCCTTCGGCGCACGCGTCAAGCTGCGCTTCCTGCCGGCACGCTGGGCCGAACTGTGCCGCGATTTCGAACGCGCGCTGGAATTCGACCAGTCCGCCCTGTTCAAGATGGTCTACGAGGGCGAATTCGGCACGCCGGGCGGCGAGCCCTTCGGCATGCTCGTCGCGGATTACGAGGTCCGCCACGCCCCCGGCCCGGGCAGCCCGACCGACGACGTGGCCGGGCTCGATGGCTTGGCCGGCGTCGCGGCGGCCGCCTTCGCGCCGGCGTCGATCGCCGCGCATCCGGCCCTGCTGGGCTTCGATTCATGGTCCGGCCTCGGCGCCGCCGCCGACCTGACCGACGTGTTGCGCGCGCCCGACCGGCTGCGCTGGCGATCGCTGCAGGGGCGCGAGGACAGCCGCTTCCTGTCGGTGGTGCTGCCGCGCGCGCTGGCCCGCGTGCCCTGGCCGGACGACGCCACCCGCGCCGACCGCTTCCGCTACCGCGAACACGCCGCCGGTTCCGATTCGCGCGTCTGGATGAATGTCGGCTACGCGCTGGCCGCCGCGGCGGTGCGCGCCTTCGCGCGATCCGCCTGGCCGGCCGATGTGCGCGGCGCCGCGGTGAACCGCGACCCATCCGGCGGCGTGATCGAGGGCCTGCCCGCCGAGCGGCTGTCGGGCGACCCGCGCGACGCGTCGCTGCGCCCGCCGGTCGAGGTCGCGCTGACCGACGACCAGGAACGCCAGGCCGTCGAGGCCGGCTTCGTGCCGTTCATCGGCCTGGAGCTGCTGCCCGAAGGATCCTTCGCGGCGACGCCGTCGATCCACCGCCCGCCGCGCATGACCGGCGACACGGCTGCGGCGGCCAATGCGAACCAGCGCCTGTCGGCGCAGTTCAACGCCATGCTCTGCGTCAGCCGCTTCGCCCATTGCGTGAAGCTGATGGGCCGCGACATGGTGGGGTCCTTCAAGAGCTCGGACGAGATCCAGCGACGCCTGCAGCGATGGCTGCAGGGCTTCACGAACATCTCGGCCGCGTCGGGTGACACGGGCGCGCGCTACCCGCTGCGGGATGCGCGGGTCGAGGTTGCGGAAAAGCCCGGACAGCCGGGCGTCTTCGGCTGCACGGTGATGCTGCAGCCGCACTACCAGTTGGACGAGGTGGGGGCGGCCTTCCGCCTCGTGACGGATCTCCAGGCGGCGAGGCAAGCGGCATGACCACGGCAGGCGACGCGTTCAAGGCAGGCGACATCGAAGGGGCGGTGGCGGCGGCGACCGCCGCGGTCAAGGCAGCCCCGCGGGAGGCCGGCGCGCGCTGGCTGCTCGCGGAAATGCTGGTCTTCGCCGGCGAGTTCGAGCGGGCCGACCGCTCGCTCGATGCCGTGCTGGAGGAAACCCCGTCGCCCACGGTGATGGAATTCCGCCAGCTGATCCGCGGCGAGGTGGTGCGCCGCCAGGTGCTGACCGAAGGCCGCGTGCCGAAGTTCCAGGGCGAGGACCCGACCGAGGCGCAGAAGGCGGCCGCGCAGGCCGTGACCCTGCTGCGCGCCGGCGACCACGCCGGCGCGGCGGCCGCGGTGGCCGAGGTGGAATCGCTG
Organism: Roseomonas sp. CECT 9278; assembly: GCF_918698155.1. Lineage (GTDB taxonomy): Bacteria > Pseudomonadota > Alphaproteobacteria > Acetobacterales > Acetobacteraceae > Neoroseomonas. The sequence continues at coordinate 11,829 of NZ_CAKKLX010000054.1, read as the reverse complement.
CGCCCGCGCGTGGCCGGCCGCGCCGGGGATGTCGCCTTCGACGACTTCCGCGACGTGGACGACGTGTTCGCCGCGATGATCGAGGTACACACGGCGGGCGGCGAATACATGTGGGTGCCGACGGAGCGCCTGCGCGCGCTGTCCTTCGATGCGCCGAAGCGCCCGCGCGACCTGTACTGGCGCCGCGCCACCATCGAGATGAAGGACGGCCAGGAGGGCGTGATCTACATGCCGGTGGTCTATCCCTGGACCGCCAAGGACATGCCGAACCCGCTGCGCCTGGGGCGCGGCACGGAATGGCAGGAGACTGCCGGCCTGGTGCGTGGCCTGGGCGGGCGCGAATTCCTGGTGGGCGAGGAGGCCAAGACCCTCGCCGAATTCGACGAGCTCACGTTTGACTGATGGCTCTCAGGCGCCGGGCGGCCGCATCCGCGGGCTTGGCTTGCGCGCCGTGCACGGCTGCGCCGGGCGCCGCACGCAGGTTGGGCGCGGTCGCGCTTGGCGCCCCCGGATCGTGCGGTGCACGATCCGCCAGGGCGCGCCAATCGGCCGTGATGTGCCGCGTGACTTTGGGCGTGCGCCGGCACAACCGCCCCGCCCCCTTCGGATCGCGCCGCGATCCGGGAGCGCAAGGCGCGACCGCGCCGGACCGACGGCCGCGGCCAAGCCGCCAGTGCGCGGCGCGCAAGCCAAGCCGGCGCATGCCCGCACCCGGCGCTTGAGGGCATAGAAGCGTGTCCGATACCCGATCGAGCCCGCGGGTCAGGCTGCCCCTGCTGGACCGCCTGCTGGATTCCGACCCCGACAGCCCGCGCGACCCGCCGCTGTCGCAGTCGCTGGCGATCGAACAGCTCCGCATCGCCGTGCGGCGCGACCTGGAGGCGCTGCTGAACGCGCGCCGGCGTCGGTTGCCGCCGCTGCCTGGCCTGGCCGAACTGCCGCTCTCGCCCGTCGGCTATGGCGTGCCCGACCCGACGGCCGGCTCCTTCACCGAGGAAGAACGCCGCATCGCGCTGTCGCGGGAGATCCAGGCCACCATCACCCGCTTCGAGCCGCGGCTGATGAACGTCAAGGTGCAGCTGCGCCAGGAGGAACGGGAATCGATCGACCGCGTGCTGCGCCTGCGGATCGAGGCGATCCTGCGCACCGACCCGGTGCCCGAGCACATCTCCTTCGAGACCGTGGTCCGCCCGACCACCCTCGATGTCGCGGTGCGGGAGGACTGATCCATGTCCGAGAGCCTGCTGCCCTACTACAACCGGGAACTGGGCGCGATCCGCAAGCTCGCGGGCGAATTCGCCGATGCCTATCCGAAGGTCGCCGCGCGGCTGCGCGTGACACCCGAGGCGGTCGACGACCCCTATGTCGAGCGCCTGCTGGAAGGCGTGGCCTATCTGGCGGCGCGGGTACAGCAGCGCCTGGACGACGAACTGCCCGAGTTCAGCGAGACGCTGCTCGAAATGCTCTCGCCGCACCTGCTCGCGCCGGTGCCCTCGATGACCACCTTGCGCCTCGGGCCGGCGCCCGACGCGCAGGGCCCGATGCGGGTGGCGCGCGGCCTCATGCTGGAAACCGAGCCGGTGCGCGGCGAACCGGTGCGCTTCCAGACCTGCCACGATGTCACCGTCTGGCCAGTGGCGGTCGAGACCTTCAAGCTCGGCGGCCAGCCCATCGCCGCACCCGCGAACAACCGCGTGCAGGCCGCGCTCGCGTGCCTGCGCATCGGGCTGAAGGTCACCACGCCGGACGCGACCTTCGCCAAGATCGGGCTCGACAAGCTGCGGCTGCACCTGCGGGGCGTGGGCGCGGTGCCCGCGCTGCTGCACGAACTGCTCTGCACCTCCTGCGTCGGCATCGCGCTGGCTGACAGCCCGGCCGACCCGCGGCCGACATTGCTCGACCCCGACCGCCTGCAGCCCGGCGGCTTCGGGCACGAGGAAGCGGCGCTGCCCTGGCCGAACCGCGCCTTCGCCGGCTACCGGATGCTGACCGAATGGTTCGCCTTCCCGGAGAAGTTCCTCTACCTCGACCTCTCGGGCCTGGAGGCGCGCACGCTCCTGCAGGAGAGCGACCGGCTCGACATCTACATCTACCTCAACCGCGCCATGCCGGAACTCGAGCGCGTGCTCGGCCCCGACAATGTCGCGCTGGGCTGCACGCCGGCGATCAACATCTTCCCGCATCGCTGCGAACCCATCGCGCTGGATGGCACGCAGTCCGAATGGATGGTGGTACCCGACGCCCGCCGCCCCACGGCGCTCGAGGTCTATGCCATCGACTCCGTGCGCGAGAGCCGTCCCGACGGCGTGCGCCGCCCCGTGCTGCCCTTCTACCGCCTCGGCCGCAACGAGGCCGATGGGGAGGAAACCTCGGCCGCGGAGGCGAACTACGTCACCTTCCGCCGCGGCGCCACGCCGCCCGTCACCGGCACCCAGACATGGATCGAACTGCGCGACGCCGGCTTCGACCCGGCGCGCCTGGCCGAGGGCGTGCTGACCATCGAGGCCTCCTGCTGCAACCGCGACCTGCCGGCGCTGCTGCCCTTCGGCGCCGGGCAGCCGCGCCTGCGCGTGAGCCAGGGGGGTGCTGCGATCGCGGCGGTCGATTGCCTCTCGCCGCCGACACCCACGCTGCGTCCCGGGCTGAACGATCGCGGCGCCTGGCGGTTGATCTCGCACCTGGCGCTGAACCACCTGTCGGTCACCGGGGGCGAGGCGGGCGCGGCGGCGCTGCGCGAGATCCTGCGCCTGCACGACCTGCGGGACACCGCGGAGACACGCGCCGCGCTGTCCTCGCTGGTGACCGTGGACACCCGCCCTGGTGTGGCGCGCCTGCCGGGCGGGCGCGCCGGTGCCTTCGCGCGTGGGCTCGAGGTGACGCTGACCTTCGACGCGCAGACCTGGGTCTCCGCCGGGCTCTATCCGCTCGCGCAGGTGCTGGAGCGGTTCCTGGCCTTGCAGGTCTCGGTCAATGCCTTCTCGCGCACGCATGTCGCGCTGCGCGGGCGGCCTGGCATCGTCGCGCGCTTCCCCGCACGCAGCGGCACCCGGACGCTGCTGTGAGCGGCGCCCCGCAGGACGACGCCACGCCGACCGCGCCGGACCCGGCGCCCGAGGCCCTGCCGGCGCTCGAGGATTTCGCGATTGCGACCGAACAGGCGGCGGTGGCGTCCCGCCCGCCGCCCGAACCGGCGCCGGCGCCGGCCCTCGCGCCACTCTCCCCGATCGAACGGCTGAAGCGCGAACCGGCACGCTTCGACCTCGACCAGGCGGTGGCGGTCACGCTGCATGCCTCCGGCACCGCGCCCGGCGAGCCCGAGGCGCTGCGCCTGCGCAGCATGGGTCGCCTCGCCATGCCGGCGGGCGCCGTGGTGCAGGCGAAGCCGGAGGAAGGCGAACTCACCCTCGGCACCTTCGGCCTGGTGGGCGCCGGCGGCGTGCTGCCACGCCACCACACCGCGATGGTGGCGACCGAACAGCGCAAGCGGTCGACGGCACTGCACGCCTTCCTCGACATGGTGGCGCGGCGCAGCGTCGGGCTTTATCCGAAGGCCGGCGCCAAGTACCGCCCGACCCGCAATCCGCAGCCCGCCACCGATGCGCTGTCGGCCACGATCGGCATGGGCACCGGGCATCTCGATGGCCGGATGCGCGTCGCGCGGGACGAACTGCTGTACCATGCCGGCAACCTTGCCTCGCGCACGCGCAGCGCCGAACGCCTGCGCGCGATGCTGCAGGCGGAGACCGGCCGGCGCGTCGAGATCGAGGAATTCGCCGGCGGCTACATCCGCCTGCCGGAAGCCGAGCAGACCCGCATGCCCAAGGGCCGTGCGGCGCCGCAGCACTGTGCGCTGGGCGTCTCGGCGACCGCGGGCGCGCAGGTCTGGGATGCCCAGGCGCGCTTCATCATCCGCTTCGGCCCGCTGACACGCGCGGAATTCGACGCGCTGCTGCCCGGCACGCCGGCCTGGCAGCGGATCACCCAGCTGGCGCGGCTGTTCGTCGGGCAGGACACCGCCTTCGCGGTCAACCTGGTGCTGCGGAAGGACGAGGTGCCGGCCTCGCGCGCCGGTGCGGGCGCCCGGCTCGGCTGGTCGACCTGGACAGGGGCGTCGGCCCCGCGCCGCGCCGATGCGCGCGATGCGCTGTTCGAACCGCGCGACGTGGTGTGATCCGGAGAGCCGCGTGACCGATGCCAAGGGCCGCTACGGCGGCGCAGAAACCCGCTACGTGCCGGCCTTCGGGGTGGATGCCTCGCCGGCGCGGCTGCACCTAGCCCTCGCACTCGCCGGCGTGCATTGGGAACCCGCGGACCGCGAGCGGCTGCGCGTGCTCGACATCGGCTGCGGACGCGGCCTGACGGTCTGCCTGCTGGCCGCGGCCAATCCGGGCTGGGATGTGATCGGCCTCGACCTCCAGCCGGTCCATGTCAGCGAGGCGCGCGAACTGGCCGCCGATGCCGGCCTCGACAATGCCCGCTTCATCGAGGCGGACCTCGCGGAACTGGACGGCCCGGCGGCCCGCGCGCTGCTGCCCGAGGTCGATATCGTCATCTGCAACGGCGTCTGGACCTGGGTGCCCGACGTGGTGCGCCAGGGCATCGTCGCGCTGCTGACGGCGCGCCTGGCGCCCGGCGGCCTGCTGCTGCTGGGCTACAACGCGCTGCCCGGCTTCGCCGACTGCATCCCGATGCAGCGCTTCCTGATGGAGGCGGCGCGCGGCGTGCCCGGTGGCGACGCCGAGAAGGCGCGCGCCGCCTTCGCCGTGCTGGGCCGCATGCGTGATGCCGGGTCGCCGCACCTGCCGCGCCCGGAAGTGCTCGGCCCGATCCTGGAGGCCGCCGCGATGGCGCCGGCCTATGCCGCGCATGAATGGTTCACGCCGTTCTGGCGCCCCGCCTTCCACGCCGATGTCGTGCGCGACCTGGCGCCGGCGCAGATCGAATTCGGCGCGCCGTCGCGCCCCTCCGCCGCGCTGCACCAACTGCAACTCACGCCCGCGCAGCGCGAGATCTACGCGCAGCTCCCGGGCGCGATGCCCGAGGAGACGCTGACCGACACCTTCATCGAGCGGCGCTTCCGCAACGACATTTTCGTGCGCGGCCGGCGCCCCGCCGTGCCGCAGGCGCTGGGCGACATCCGCCTTGCGCTCGGGGTCAATCCGGACCACGCGGTGATGACGCTCGGCACGCGGACCGGGCTGGCCAGCCTGACCGATGCGCAGAACGCCGCGCTGCTGGGCGCCCTGGCGCGGGGGCCGCAGCGGCTGCGCGACCTCGCGGCGCTGCCCGAATGCGCCGGCCTGTCGGAGCGCGACGTCGCGCTGATGCTCTACGAGACCTACACCGCGCATCCGCTGTGGCGCGACATCCCCACCGACCCCGCCTTCGCCGCGCGCGCCACGCGCTGCAATGACACCATCGCCCGTCGCCTCGGCGCCGAGGCCTATGCCAGCCATGCACCGCTCGGCGCGGTGGTGCCGGCGACCGGCAGCGCCTTCGCGATGGGCATGACCAGCCTGGCGATCGTCGCGTCGATCCGCATGGGCGTGCCGGCGGATGTGGACAGCCTGACCGACCGCCTGGCGCAACGCCGCGACGACCCCGAGGCGGTCGCCGCCGTGAGGCGCAGCATCGAGACCACGCTGACCCGCCACCTGGCCGCCTGGCGCGCCATCGGCGTGGTCTGACGCGAGGAACGCCATGTCCGTCACCAGCGCGCATTACGGGGCCACCGACGTCCGCTACGTGGCCGCCTTCGACCCCGTCGTCTCGCCCGCGCGGCTGCACCTGGCCGCCACCCTGGCCGGCGCCGCCTGGGCGCCGCGCGACCGCGAGCGGCTCAGCGTTCTCGACATCGGCTGCGGCCGGGGGCTGACGCCGATCATCCTCGCGGCCGCCAATCCCGGCTGGCAGGTCACCGGCCTCGACCTCCAGCCCGCCCATGTCGCCGAGGCCGAGGACATCGCCGCCGATGCCGGGCTCGACAATGCCCGCTTCATCGAGGCCGACCTTGCCGGCTTCGACGAGGCCCGTGCGGCGCGCCTGCTGCCCGCCGCCGACATCGTGCTGTGCCACGGCGTCTGGACCTGGGTGCCTGATGTGGTGCGGGAGGGGATCGTCGCGCTGCTGCGCGCCTGCGTGAAGCCGGGCGGCATCGTGGTCATGGGCTACAACGCGCTGCCCGCGCAGGCGCCCTATATCGTGCTGCAGCGGCTGCTGCAGGATGCCGTGCGCGGCGTGCCGGGCACGCCGGCGCAGCGCGGCGCGCATGCGCTGGCGGTACTGGCGCGCATCCGGGCCATCGGGTCGCCGCACCTGCCGCCGGCCACCGAGCTCGACCGCATCATCACGCGCGCGACCGCCTCGCCGGACTACATGGCGCACCAGTGGTTCACCGATTTCTGGCGCCCGGTCTTCCATGCCGACCTGGCGCGGGACCTCGCGCGGGCGCAGCTCGACTATGCCGGCCCGGCACGTCCGGCCGCCGGCATGGCCGATCTCCAGCTGCGACCGCCGCAGCAGGAAGGCCTCGCGGCGCTGCCGGCCTGGATGGAGGGCGAGACACGGCTCGATGCCTTCCTCGACCGGCGCTTCCGCACCGACATCTTCGTGCGCGGGCGGCGGCCGGCGGCGCGGGGCGCGCTGGGCGCGATCAGCCTCGCGCTCGGCGGCGACCCGTCCCGCGCGGCGGTGCGGCTGCCGACGCAGGCCGGCATGGCGGGGCTGGCGCCGGGGCAGCAGGCGGCGCTGCTCGGCGCGCTGGCCCGCGGGCCGCAGCGCCTGGCGGACCTCGCGGTGCTGCCGGGCGCCGAGGACCTCACGGAAGCCGACATCGCGGTGATGCTGACCGAGACCTTCGTCGCCCATCCGCTGTGGCGCGATGCCGCGCCGGACCCAGACCGCGCGGCCCGCTGCAACCGCGCGGTCGCGCTGCACTACGGCACCGAGGCGGCGGCGAGCGGCACGCCGCTCGGCGCTGTCGCGCAGCGGCTGGGCAGCGGCATGCCGGCCTCGTCGCTGGAACTCGCGCTGGTCGTCGCGATCCAGTCGGGGATGCCGGCCGAACCCGGTCCGCTGGTCCGGCATCTCGCCCCCGCCGGCGCCGATGCCGCGGCGCAGGATGCGCTGTTCACCGAGATCTCCGGGCGCCTCGCCACGCATCTCGGGGCATGGCGCGCGCTCGGTGTGGTGTGAGAGGCCGTTTGAGACTGCGCCGGGCGGCGCGTTCCGCGGTCCGGCACCGGCCTTCTCAAACGGTCTTCCAGCCCGCGCGATTGCCGCCGGGCGCGAACGCGCCCAGGCTCCACGCCGGGCGAGGGATACGAACCGCTTCGGATGCATCGCCGGCGCCACCATGTTATTCCTCTGCCGATTGAAGGAGGTCCGTCCATGACCCGCTCGCTTCTCCTCGCCGGCGCCGCGGCGCTGGTCCTTGTCACCGGCGCCCCGGCTGCCTTCGCGCAGTCCGACCCGGCGGCGCTGCAGCTGATCGAACGGCTGCGCCCGCAGGCCGGCGGCCAGACCCGCGGCATCCGCGTGCCCGGCAATGTGGAAGGCGCGCCGCCGCCCTCCGCCCCCGTGCAGCCGGCGCCGGTCTTCGGCCAGCCGCCCGCCGCCCCCGCGCCCTCGCCGGGCCTGGCCGGTCCCGGCGCGCCGAGCGTGAGCGCACCCGCCACCGCGCGCCCGACACCCGCCGTCGTGCGCCCGCCGGTGCGCGAGACCACGGCCGATGCGCCGTCGGCCTCGATCACCGTCACCTTCGCCAGCGGTTCCGCGGTGATCACGCCGGAGGGCGAGCGCGCCCTCGCGCCGCTCGGCCGCGCGCTGTCCTCGCCCGACCTCGCCGCCTTCCGCTTCCGGATCGAGGGGCATACCGACACGGTCGGTGACCCGGCCTCGAACCAGGCGCTGTCGGAACGCCGTGCGGCGGCGGTGCGCGACTACCTGGTCGCGAAGTTCGGCGTGTCGCCGGGTCGCCTGGTGGCGGTGGGCCTGGGTGAGACCCAGTTGCTGGTGCCGACGGGCGACGAGACGTCGAACCCGCGCAATCGTCGCGTGCAGGTCGTCAATATCGGCAGCTGACGGCGCCGCGGTGACGGACAGCGACCCTACCGTCCGCATCGCCGCGCCTGGTGCCAAGGCGCGGGCCCTGCCGGGCCCGCCGACGGCGCGTGGGCGGGGCATGCCGGTCGTGATCGGCGCGGCGGCCATCGCGGCCGCAGGGGTTGCCGGCGGACTGTGGTGGTGGCGCGCCGTCGATACGCCCGATCCGCCGCCCAAGCCCGACCTACCCACCCTGGCCGCGCCGGCGCCGGCGCCGGCGCCCATCGCGCCCCGGCCCGCCGAGATCGGCCCGCGCATCGCCACGCAGGCCGAGATCCTGGCCCATCGCGCCGAAGCGCCGACGATGTTCCGCCTGGACGCCAACCCGCGGATCTTCGTCGCGGATTTTCCCAACCTCGACCGCCAGGGCGCCGCCTTCAACCGGACCGCCGCGCTGGTCGAGAAGGCCGGGCTGCCGCGCGACCGCGTGCTCGACGATGCCGCGCTGGCGGCCGCCATCGCGCGCAGCGGCGACACGCCGGGCACCTACTACTACGGGCACAACTATCGCGGCCGCGACCTGGAACGCTTCTTCGCCCTGGCCGATCGCGACGGCATCGCGCTCACGCGCGACGAAGCCTGGCTGCGCGACGAGCTGGCGCGCATCCGCCGCCTGGTTCCCGCACCCGGCGAATTCGCCATCGTCTCGGTGCCCGGGCTCGAGGAACGCGTCGATGCGGCGATGCGCGAGGCGATCCTGCAGCACGAGGTCGGCCACGGGCATTTCTTCGCTGATGCCCGCTTCGCCGAGCATGTCGCGCAGGTCTGGCGCGACACCTTCACCGAGGCCGAGCGCGCCGCCTTCCGCGCCTTCCTCGCGCGGGAAGGCTACGATCCCGCGATCGAGGAGGTGATGATGAACGAGGCGATGGCCTACCTCATCTTCACGCCCGACCCGCGCTTCTTCCAGCCGGTCCATGCGGGCCTCACGGACCAGCGCGCGGACCAGCTGCGCGCCGCGCTGCGCGGGCGCGCACCGCAATAGCAGCGATCCGGCCTGGCCGGTCCCATCGCGCGTCGCCCTGCCGTCATGTCGCGGGTGGCGGTGACCATGCGCCGCGATCCGAATGCCGCGCATGCGATGCGGCGCCGAGGCGCGGGCGCCTGTGAACCATTTCAGTCGGCAGCGGCGCCGCGCACCGCGCAGGCAGGGCGGCAGGGCCCCTGCATCGGGCGGAAACCCAGGTATTTCCTGAGCTTCAGCGCATCTCGCGGCGCCCGATGGCGGGCGCCGCGCTGCGCCGATGGCGTTTGATGCGGCGGATCATTCCAGATAGGATTTGCTCCGCAAGCAAGGAGCGCCACGTCATGTCGATGCAGCAATTCGTCAACCGGGTGCGCGCCACCGCGACCAAGGCGGGCGGCGGCTACATGCCGTATTCCCAGTGCCTGGAGCCGACCGCAACGCTCATCAAGATGATGCCCCAGACCAGTGGCGGCATCTGCGAGGCGCTGTCGGCGAAGTGGATCGCCGAGCACGCCAATGATCGCTCGCTGTGGAACTGGCTGTGCACGCCGGGCACGATGAACGTGCGCCAGGGCATGATCGCCAACATCATGGTCAACTTCATCGAGGGTGACTCGTCCAGCAAGTCGAGCCCGACGCACAACCCGACGATCCGCCTCACGAGCTCCGAAAAGAAGGCGAACGACTTCCAGGCGGCGGCGACGAAGCGCTTCCTGTCGGTGCATGGCGTGATCCCGCGCGGCACGGCCCGCGGGCGCATGCGCGGCATCCATTCCTACAGCAACGGCAAGGCGATGGGCGCGCGCATCTCGCGCGACCTCGACCCCGATCTGTGGAACGGCCAGAACTTCTACCTGATGATCGGCATCATGGGCGCGGGCGGCGGCCACGCGATGGCTGCCTTCGTCGGGCGCAACGACGTGGCCTTCTTCGACCCGAACTTCGGCGAGTTCTATTTCGAGACGCGTCCGAAGTTCAAGGAGTTCATGAAGGACTTCTGGCGCAGCTCCGGCTACGGCAACCAGTTCAGCGGCTACCAGCTGTGGGACTACGGCAAGAAGATCTGACGAAGCCCGTGTCGCGGCGCCCGATGGGCCGCCGCGACACCCTCATGGCCTGACGCCGCGCCGGGTTGGTTCCCGGTCGCGGCGTCAGCGTTTGATGCGCCCCAGCATCGCGAAGACCGCGGCCCAGTGCCGCTCCGCCGCCACCGGGTCGAAGCCGCCGGAATCCGGCTGGGCGAAGCCGTGATGCGTGCCGGGATAATGCTCGATCTGATGGCGGGCGCCGCTGCGCGCGACCGCCGCGCTGACCTGCGCCGGAACGCCTGCCGGGACGTAGGGGTCGTGCTCCGCGAAGCACAGATAGGCATCGCCATGCGCGATGCGCGGGATCCACAGATGCGGGCTGTCGTCGGCATCGGTCACCATGCGCGTGCCGTAGAAGGACGCGGCGGCGACCACCCGCCCGGGCTGTTCCGCCAGCGCCTGCAGCGCGAAGCGCCCGCTCATGCAGTATCCCACCGCCGCCGCCGGCCGCGCGGCCGAGGCGCCGAGCGCATCGAGCATCGCCGGCAGGTCGATGCGGAACTGGGCATGACCGTAGCCGCGCGCCAGCGCGAAAATGCGCTCGCGCTCCGGGTCGCCCTCGCGCGAGAAGGCGGCGCGGTCGAAGCCGACCTCCCGCGTGGCGCGCCAGTACAGGTTGGGCAGCAGCGCGCGGTAGCCCGCCGCGGCGATGCGCGCCGCCATGCCGTGCAGGGCGGGGCGGATGCCCGGCGCATCCATCAGCACCAGCACCGCCGGCGCGTGGCCCGCGGCATCGGGTTCATACAGCTGGGCGTTCAGCACGCCCTGGGTGGTCGGGATGTCGATGGCGCGCGTGGTGATCGCCATGGCCGGGGCGATCAGCGCCGCGCCACCGTCTCGACCACCAGCGGGCGCACCACCACGCGGGTGCCGCTGGCGCGCGCCGTGCGCAGGGCGGCCGCCAGCGCCGCCATGTACGCATCCTGGCTTTCCACCACCGGTCGCGAATTGCCGAACAGCGGGCGGTCGGACGCGATCACCACCGCGAGGTCGGTGCCATAGGGCTCGTCGACCTCCCAGCCCGTGAAGCTGCCCTGGGGTTCGCCCAGGCGCACCCGCGCCCCGGCCGCCTGCAAGGCCGAGGGCACCAGGTTCGCGACCTGCCCGGACTGCATGAAGTACGCGACATACAGATGCGCCGGCCATTCGGGCATCTGCACATCGAGGCGCATCAGCTCGCCCTTCTGCAGCGGCAGCCGGCCGACCACCTCGACCGAAGGCGCCACGCCGGCCGCCCCCAGCACCGGCCGCAGCAGGTCGAGCGCGGGGCAATAGGGGCCGTCGAAGGAGGCGAGGGAGAGCCGCGCCGCATCCTCCGGCACGCCACGCTGCGCCAGGTTCTGCCGGATCGCCGCGTCATCGCCGCGCCGCACCACGCCGGACAGCGTCATGGTCCGGTCGGTCGCCGACCAGGCGATCAGCGAACAGGGCGTGCCGGTGGCCAGCGCCTGCGCCGCCGCCCGCATGTCGAGGCGGCTGAGCGCGGCCATCTGCTGCTGTTGTTGCTGGGCGGCCTGGTCGCGCGCGGCCTGGTCGCGGGCCGCCTGGTCGCGGGCCGCCTGGTCGCGCGCGGCCTGTTCGCGTGCGGCCGCATCCCGTGCCGCCTGGTCGCGCGCCGCCGCGTCGCGGGCCGCCTGGTCCCGGGCCGCCTGTTCGCGCAGCGCCTGCTCG
>NZ_CAKKLX010000053.1 GCF_918698155.1 Roseomonas sp. CECT 9278 | reverse complement strand
GCGCCGCGGGAGCCGGCGACGTGGCCGCGGGCGAACCCGGCGCCGCGCGCGGCGCGGGGCGTTCGGCCGCGGCCGCGCGCGCGGCCATTTCCTCGGCGAAGGCACGCACCGCCTGCGGCGTCACGGAGCTGACGCCCAAATCCACCACGATGCGCCCGATGCGCCCGGTGAAAGCGAAGGGCACCTGGTAGTCCTGGTCGTTCACGCCGGTGCCGGTGTCGAAGCCGACATCGAAGGTCTCGTCCCAGGCGTAGGTGAAGGGCACGCCGCGCGGGATCGCGCGCTGCGCGGCCTGCGTGCCGTTCACCGACAGCGTGCCGGTGCCGCCATGGCCGAAGGGGATCGGCCCCTGCGGATTCAGCACGAAGTCGAAGACGATGCTGTGGCGGCCGGGCGGCAGCGCCGCCGGGCCTTCCCAGCGCACCCGCTCCAGGTTCAGCAGGTTGAGCGTGAAGACCGGCTTGCCGTCCTTCAGGTACAGGCCCCAGCCGCCGAAGCGCCCGCCCTGCGTGAGCAGCACGCCATTGGCGCCGCCGGCGGGAACCTCGATCTCGGCGGTGATGCGGTAGGACCTGTTGAGCAGGTTCGGCGCCGCATTGGCCTGGGTGCAGCAGGACGGCCCGGTATAGACGAACTGCCGGCGACCAGCGGCGGGGCCGGGGCGCGGGTCGATCATGCGTGTCAGCGTTGTCATGTCGAGCGGGAAAACCTGGTTGCGCGTGGCTTCCATGGCGAAGATGTCGCGCATCATGCGCAGCCGGTCGGGGAACTGGCCGGCGACGCTGGTCATCTGCGTCGGGTCGTCGGCCAGGTTGTAGAGTTCCCATTGCAGCCCGTTCGCGACGTCGGTCGGGCGCGGCGCCATCGCGCTCCAGGGCGGTGCGGGCGGTGTCGTGTTGGCGAACCAGCCATCATGGTAGATGCCCTGGTTGCCGAGAATTTCGAAGTACTGGGTCCGCCGCGTGGACGGCGCATTGGCCGCGGCCGCGGGGAAGGTATAGGCCATCGAGGTGCCGGCCATCGGGCGCTGCGTGATGCCGTTGACCGTCTGCGGCGCCTGCAGGCCCGCCGCTTCCAGGATGGTCGGCACGATGTCGACCACGTGGTGGAACTGGGTTCGCGTGCCGCCGCGCTCGGCGATGCCGCGCGGCCAGGACACCGCCATCCCGTTGCGGGTGCCGCCGAAGTGGGAGGCCACCTGCTTGGTCCAGCGATACGGCGTGCCGAAGGCCCAGGTCCAGCCCACCGCCATGTGGTTGTAGGTCTGGTCGGTGCCCCAGGCATCGTACCAGGGCATCTGCTGTTCGGGCGTGAGGCCGACGCCGTTGAAGTACATCACCTCGTTCGGCGTGCCGTTGAGCGAGCCTTCGGCGCTGCTGCCATTGTCGCCGCTGATGTAGATGACCAGCGTGTTGTCGCGCTGGCCGAGGCGCTCGACCTCGGCGATGACGCGGCCGATCTCGGCGTCGGTATAGGCCAGGTAGGCCGCGTAGACATTGGCCTGGCGGATGAACAGCCGCTTCGCAGCGTCGGACAGGCTGTCCCAGCGCGGCACGTCGTCGGGCCAGGGCGTGAGCTGCGCATTCGCCGGGATCACGCCCATGCGCTGCTGGTTGGCGAAGATGCGTTCGCGCAGGCGTTCATAGCCGTCGTTGAACAGGTTCATCGCCTCGATCCGCTGCACCCATTCGCGGGTCGGGTGGTGCGGGGCGTGGGTGCCGCCGGGCGCGTAGTGGATGAACCACGGGCGGTTCGGCGCGATCTCGGTCTGGGTGCGGATATAGGTGATGGCGTCGTCCGCCATCGCGGTGATCAGGTTGAAGCCAGGGTTGCCGTTGTAGGGATGGATCGGCGTGGTGTTGCGGAACAGGTTGCCCGGCTGCCACTGGCTGGTATCGCCGCCGACGAAGCCGAAGAAGTAGTCGAAGCCCATGCCGACCGGCCAGTTGGTGAAGGGCCCGGCGGCCGAGGCCTCCCAGGCCGGCACGTTGTGGTTCTTGCCGAACCAGGCGGTGGCGTAGCCATTCGCCTGCAGGATGGCGCCGATCGTCGCCGTCTCGCGCGGGATGACCGAATTGTAGCCGGGGAAGCCGGTGGAGAGTTCGCCGATATTGCCGAAGCCGACCTGGTGGTGGTTGTGCCCGGTCAGCAGCGCGGCGCGCGTGGGCGAGCACAGCGCGGTCGTGTGGAAGGTGGTGTAGCGCAGCCCCGCCGCCGCCACACCATCGAGCGTCGGGGTGGGGATCACGCCGCCGAAGGTGGAGGGGGCTGCGAAGCCGACATCATCGGTCAGGATCAGCAGCACGTTGGGCGCGTTCTGCGGCGGCATGGTCTGCGGCGGCCAGGCCGGCTGGCTGTCGACCGCGTTGGGCAGGATCTGGCCGGTGAAGGGTGGCGAGGGCGGCGGCAGCTGCAGCCCCTGCGGCGTCATCACAGCGCTCGGCGCGCCGGGCGTGCCACGGAGCTGCTGCGCGGACACGCCCGCGGCCGTGGCGAGTACGATGACCGTCGCCGCAAGCAGCGCGAAACCCACCTTCGATATCGCGGCCATGCGCTCTCTCCCCAAAGACCGCCAGCGCGGTTTCGCCCTGCCCGAACGCTAACACTCTGCACGATCACGGCTACGTCAAAACGAAGTCAACACTATCCGAAATGGGCGAATTCACTGTGGCGACTCAAGCACGATCGGCATACGAAACGGTCTGCGACGGTAATTCGCCGAATAGCGCGCGATAATCCTTGGCAAAGTAGCCCAGGTGCCAGAAGCCGTGCGTCAGCGCGACCGACTTCACCAGGCGCTCGCCGCCATGGCCCGCGCGCAGCGCCCGGCGCGCCAGCACCAGGCGGCGCAGCTTGAGGTAGGATGGCGGCGTCATTCCCACCACCGCAACGAAGGCATCGTGCAGCTTCCGGCGCGAAACGCCGATCGCCGCGCACAGCTCGTCCCGGTAGATCGGGCGGCCAAGGTTGTGGCGCAGGCACTCATCCGCGGCGCGCACCACCCGCGTCGCCTCCCGCAGCGCGCGCCCGCGCGGTTCGCGGCCAAGGCCAGGCGCGAGGGCCGTCGCCACCAGCTCCTTCAAGGATGCCGCGAGCCCCTCCGCGCAGCCGGGCATGGCGAGCACCTCGGGAGCCTCCTGCGCCAGCCGCCCCGCGGCGGCGAATGCGGCCGAAACTTCGCCGAAGATCTCGGGCGTCATGTTGAGCACGCCGGGCATCGCGGCTGGGCGGCGGCGGCTTTCAAGGTCGGCCAATTCCTCCGCCATGGCGCTCGGCACGGCCAGCGAGCCCCAGACCTGCGGGTCCGGGCAGGTCACGATGAACTCCATCCCGCCGGGCACCAGGATCGCGTTGCGCGCGCCGATCGCGCTGCCATTCGACACCGGCATGCGTCCATCGCTGCTCAGCGGAACAACCAGCGCGGACAGGCCGGGCTGGAGCGCCGCGCGCGTGACATGGGCCGAATCCGCCGCGTGCTGCACCACCACATCGCCGACGCGGAGCACGCGCAGCGTGGCCTCGAAAGGCTGCCCTGGCATCGGCAGGTATTCGACATCCCCGCCGAGCAGCGCGGCGGCGAAGGCGTCGTGATCGTCGTATCGACGAACGCCGGCCGCCGCCTGCGCGCCAATCTCCTTCAGCATGGGACGCCTCCGTCGATCCAGGTTTCCGGCAAGCCTGGCGCGCGACCATAGCGCGCCGGCCGGGCGTCAGAAACGCAGGTTCGTGCCGATGATCGGGCCGCCCATGTTGAGCGCGATGTTCGTGCTGCCCTTGTCGTAGTCGATGTGGATCCAGCGGAAGCCGGCCGAGACGCTGATGCTTTCGGTGACCTGGTAGTCCACGGTGCCGAAGGCCTGCCAGGTGAATACCGACCCGACTCCGAAGCCGCCGATGTCGCCATAGGCGGTCAGCGAGAAGCGATCGCTGAGCCGCAACACCCCCCGCGCGCTGATCACCGGGTCCACCCAGCTGGTCGATGCGTTCTGGGTCCGTCCGGGCAGCCGGCCGGCGTCGAGCGTGAGCTCGGTGTCGAACCACCAGCCGCGCACGCCACCACCCAATTCGATACGCCCGGCCGATCCGTCCGCCACCGTGTACAGGCCGATGGCGGAGACCTCGACGGACTGCGTGCGCGCGCTGCCGCCGCTGTACGCCCCCAGGCCCGGCACCGGCACGCCCTGCTGGAGGTTGAGGTACATGATGTCGGTGACGATGCTGATATTGCCGCGGCGCGCGTCCGGCAGGCCCATACAGGAGAACTTCGTCGTCCCGAAGATGTCGCCGAAACCGGCCGTGAAGCTCTCGCCGCCATGCGGCCCGGTCACCTCGCCGCCCAGACCCGAGCACCAGACATAGGGCGGGAGCGTGAAGCTCCGCGCCTCGTGCGCCGGTGGCGTGCCCTGCGCCGCGGCGGGCTCGCCATCGGCACGAGGCCCGCCACGGCCCCCTGCATCCCGAAGCGAGACATCACGCTCATGCCCGACCCTTTCCGTCGTTGCGCGACCCGGATGAGCCGGGCCGGTAGAACGGTCTCGACCTCGCCGGTGCGGCGCGCCGGTCGCCGCGCGGGCCTTTTGGCGTGGGCGCCCAGCCTGGCCGCGGCCTCGCCAATTGGCGCCCACTGTCCAGGCGATGAAGGGTGGTTCACTTCCGGCCGCGCCGCGTTCATGCACGCCAACATCGCGACCGGTCAGGCCGTTCGCGATGCCGGGCAGATCGACAACACACTCATCATCACCATCAGCGGCGACGATGGCGGCAGCGCCGAAGGCCAGGCGCACGGCACGCCCAACGAGGTCGCCTTCTTCAACAGCGTCGAGATCCAGGTCGAACAGCAACTGCCCGTCATCGATGCCTGGGGCAGCGAGCGCTCCTATCCCAACCTCGCCGTCGGCTGGACCTGGGCCTTCGGCACGCCCTGCCAGTGGACCAAGCAGGTCGCGTCGCATTTCGGCGGCACGCGCAACGGCATGGCGATCTCCTGGCCGCGGCGCATCACCGACCGCGGCGGCATCCGCCAGGCCTTGGCGCGGACGCTGCCCTTCGCGGTGCAGGGGGACGAGACCTTCGATGTCGCCCAGGATACGGGCTCGTCGGTCGATGACCGCGACTACCGGACGCCGTTTGCCTTCACCGGGCGGCCTGAAAGCCTGTCGTTGACGCTGGGCGAATCCACCCTGCCGCGGGCTGCGGCACGCGACTGATCAGCATGCAGACGCGGTGGCCGTGTCCGCACACGGCGCGCTGGTGCGCGCCGGCGACGTCGAGCCTGTCACAGCGAACTGCCGCCGCAGATCAGCATCTGCTGGCCCGTGATGGCGCCTGCCTCCGGCCCCAGCAGGAAGGCGGTGAGCGCCGCGACCTCCTCAGGGCGGATATACCGCCCGATCGGGGGAAGCTTCGGCGCCACCGCACTGCGCGCCGGATCGCGCAGCATGGGCGTATCGGTCGCGGCGGGCGCGACGACATTCACCGTGATGCCGCGCGGCGCAAGCTCGATCGCCCAGGAGCGCGCCATGGCGACCAGCGCCGCCTTGCTCGCGGCATACTGGCTGCGCCCGGCCGAACCCGCGGCGGTGCGACTGCCCATCAGCACGATCCGCCCGCCATCCGTCATGCGCGGCACCAGCGTGTCCGCCAGCAGCGATGCCGCATCGACATGCAGGCGCCACAGCGTCCGCCCGGCCTCCGCATCCAGCGACCCGACCATGCCGCCGCGCATCAGCCCGGCGGCATGGACGAAGGCCGTCGGCCTCAACCCGCCAACCGCGGCGGCCAGTGCCGTCGGATCGAGCAGGTCCACGCCACGATGCTCGAAGCGGGCATCGGCCAGGCCGGGATCGGTGCGGCTGAGGCCCGTGACGCGCCACCCGTCCCGAAGCAACCGCGTGGCGATGGCTGCGCCGATGCCGGAGCTGGCGCCGGTGACGATCGCGTGGCTGCTGGTTGCGTCGGCGGTCATGCAGCGTCCTTCCCGTGGCGCGTGTGGCCCGCTTGACAGGGCGAGCGCCCAGCGGATAGCAAGGCGGACACGAACGAACAAGTGTTCGCATTCCGATCAACCAGGGAGGGCAGGCGGCGGTGGACGGCACGCGGGGTCGCGTCGAGAACCCGAAAAACCTGGTCCAGTCCGTCGCCAAGGCCTTCGCGGTGCTGAAGGCCTTCGGGCCCGAGCGCCCCGAACTGACCGTCGCTCAGGTCGCGGCACTGACCGGGCATGACCGCGGCACCGCCTTTCGCCTCATCCACACCCTGGTCGACCTCGGCTATCTGCGCGCGGTGCCGGACGGGCGGGGCTTCCGGTTGACGTTGAAGTGCCTGGAACTCGGCTACGCCGCGCTGTCCGCCGGCGACCTGCCCACGCATGCCCGCCCGCTGCTGCGCGAGCTCGTGCCGGACGTGGCCGATGCCGGGTCGCTCGGCGTGCTGGAGAAGGGCGAGGTGATCTACCTCGCGCGTGTCGAGGCCGGGCTCGAGCGCCACGGCGTGGTGCGTCGCCCGGGCACGCGAATCGGCGCCTATGCCACCGCGCTCGGCCAGGCGATCCTGGCCTGGCTGCCGCGGGAGGAGCGCGTCGCGCAGCTCGGCAGCGTGCCGCGGGTGAAGCTGTCGGACCGCACCGTGACGGACCTCGATGCGCTGCTGGGGCGGCTCGATGAGGTGCGGGCGCGCGGCTACGCGGTCTCGGACGGCGAGAACGCCTATGGGCTGCGCACGGTCGCGGCGCCGGTGCTCGATGCGCAGGGCGCGCCCGTCGCGGGGGTGAGCCTGACGATCGGCGGCGATCGGTTGCCGCTGCCGGACTTCATCGCGCTGACCGCGCCGCGCGTCCGCGCGCTGGCGGAGGAGCTCGGCACCGCGCTGCGTCTGTCGCTGGGCACGATCGGGGCGGGTGGGTCGCAGCGATGATGCGTCCGGTGCTCCGCCTGATTGCCGACGACCTGACGGGCGCGCTGGATTCCGCGGCCGAGCTGACCGGGCTGTGTGGCCCCGTGCCGGTGCGCTGGCACGACATCGCGCCGGAAGGAAGCCTCGCCATCGATGCCGGCACGCGCGAGGCGTCGCGCGACGCGGCGTTGGCCAGGTTGCGCGCCCTGGCCCCAACGCTGCAAGGCGCCGACATCGCCTTCAAGAAGGTCGACAGCCTGCTGCGTGGGCATGTCGCGGCGGAGCTCGCGGCCTGCCTGGCGGCTGGCTCCTGGCGGCATGTCGTGCTCGCGCCCGCCTTCCCGGCGCAGGGGCGCATCACGCGCGGCGGGCGCGTGCTGGTGCGGCAGGCGGATGCATCGTTTGCCGCGGCGGCGTCGGATCTTGGGGCGCTGCTCGCCGCCGAGGGGCTGCGCGCACGGCGCGGCGATCCGTCCGCGCCGCTGCCGCCGGGCCTGTCGGTCTTCGATGCGGAGCAGGATGCCGACCTCGCGCGCATCGTCGCGCGTGGCCGCCTGGCGGACGGCCCGGTGCTGTGGTGCGGCAGCGGGGGCCTGGCGCGCGCGCTGGCCGGCATGTCGGCCGCGGCGGTGGACGGCGTGCTGTGTGGTCCGGTGCTCGGGCTGTTCGGGTCGGACCAGGCGGTGACGGCACGACAGCTCGCGGCCTGCGGCGACAGCGCCGTCGCCATCGGCTCCGGTGACGATAGCGCCACGGTGGCACGCAGGCTGGACGCCACGGGCCTCGCGATGGTGCGCGTCGCGCTGCCCGAGGGTCTCGATCGTGTCGAGGCGGCGCGACGCATCGCCGTCACCATGGCCGGGCTGACGCAGCGCCTGCCGCGGCCCGGCACGCTGATCGTCGCCGGAGGGGAAACGCTGCGCGCGATCTGCGATTCGCTCGGCGCCGGCGGGCTCGACGCCGTGGGCATCGTGCAGCCTGGCGTGCCGCGTTCCGTGATCCGCGGCGGCGCCTGGGATGGCGTGCCCGTCATCTCGAAATCCGGCGGCTTCGGGGGCGATGCGCTGTGGCGCGACCTGCTCGCCGAAGCCCTGCCGACCTACCGGAGCATGCCTGCATGACGCCCCGCCACCTCGCGATCACCATGGGCGATCCCGCTGGCATCGGGCCCGAGATCATCGTGAAGGCCTGCCGCGCGCTGCAAGGCCGCATTGCCGCCGGCACGCTGCGGCTGCTGGTGATCGGCAGCGGCGTCGCGCTGGAACGCGCGCGGCTGGCGCTGGTGCCGGAGCTCGCGCTGCCCGAGGTCGCGGCGGATGCCGACTGGCCGGCGCTTTCCTTCCTGCAGGCCGGGCCCGAGGGCGCGCCGATCGCGCCCGGCGTGCTGTCGGCCGACGCGGGCCGCTTCGCTTATCTCGCGGTGGAACACGGCGTACGGCTTGCGCAGGCGGGCCGCGTCGGCGCCATCGTGACGGCGCCGCTGAACAAGGAAGCGCTGAACAAGGCCGGCTACCACTATGCCGGCCATACCGAGATGCTGGCGGAACTGACCGGCGTGAAGGGCAGCGTCATGCTGCTCGCGCACGGCAACATGCGCGTCAGCCATGTCACGACGCATTGCGCGCTGGAGGATGTGCCCAAGCGCGTCACGCCGCAGCGCATCCGCCTGGTGCTGGACCTGACGCAGCAGGCGCTGCGGGGGTTGGGCATCGCACACCCGCACATCGCCGTGGCCGCGCTGAATCCCCATGCCGGCGAGGGCGGGCTGTTCGGCCGGCAGGATATCGACGTGGTGGCGCCCACCATCGCGCAGGCGGTCGCGGACGGCATGCATGTGAGCGGCCCGGTTCCAGGGGACACCGTCTTCGTGAAGCTGCGCGCCGGGCAGTTCGACGCGGTGGTCGCGATGTATCACGACCAGGGGCATATCCCGGTGAAGCTGCTCGGCTTCCATGTCGATCCGGCGACGGGAAAATGGGATGCGCTGTCGGGGGTGAACATCACGCTCGGGCTGCCGGTGATCCGCACCTCGGTCGACCACGGCACCGCCTTCGACATCGCGGGCAAGGGCATCGCCAGCGAGCGCAGCCTGATCGAGGCGATAGAATACGCCGAATTGCTCGCCGCGCACCGCGTCACTGGCACGGAAGCCGCCGCATGAACGACCTGCTGACGCCGATCGAAATTGACCGGCCCACGCGCATCGCCTTCGGCCCCGGCCAGGTCGCCGCCATGGGCGCCTGGGCACGCGAACGCGGCGTCATGCGCAGCCTGGTCATTGCCGGTGGCTTCAACGCCGCGCGCGTGGATCTGCTTGGCCTGCCGGGCGAGGTGACGGTGTTCGGCGCGGTGAAGCCCGAGCCGGATATCCCGAACCTCGACGCCGCGCTGGCCCTGGCCGAGCGCGTGCAGCCGCAGCTCGTCGTGGGCTTCGGCGGTGGCAGCGCGATGGACCTGGCGAAGCTGGCGGCCGTGCTGCCGGGCAGCGGGCAGACGCTGCATGACGTCGTGGGGCCGGAGAAGGTGGCGGGACGGCGCGTGTTGCTGGCGCAGGTCTCGACCACCTCGGGCACCGGCAGCGAGGCCGGGTCGCGTTCGTTGGTCACCGACCCCGTGACGCAGAACAAGCTCGCGGTCCAGTCGCGGCACATGATCGCCGACCTGGCCGTGGTCGATCCCGACCTGACGCTGAGCGTGCCCGCGGCGGTGACGGCGGCGACAGGCGTCGATGCGCTGGCGCACTGCGCGGAAGCCTTCACCAGCCGGCGCGCGCATCCGCTGATCGACGTGTACGCGCTGGAAGGCATCCGCCTGGTCGGCCGCTTCCTGCCGCGCGCCGTGGCCGATGGCCATGACCGCGAGGCGCGGGCGGGGCTGGCGCTGGCCTCGCTGTATGGCGGCTTCTGCCTGGGGCCGGTGAACACCACGGCGGGGCATGCCGCGGCCTATCCGCTGGGGACGCGGCATCACGTCGCGCATGGCCTGGCCTGTGCGGTGATCTTTCCGCACACGCTGGCATTCAATGCGCCGGCGATGCCGGAGAAGACCGCGCTGGTGCTCGATGCGCTCGGCCTTGGTGGCGCGCGCGACGTGCTGGCGGCAAGCCATGGCTGGTGTGCGGCGCTCGGCATCGAGATGCGGCTTTCAGCGCTTGGCGTGCCGCAGGATGACCTGCCCACCATGGCGAGCGAGGCGCATGCCATCCGCCGCCTGCTCGACAACAACCCGCGCGACATGAGCCGCGAGGACATCCTCGCGCTCTATCGCGCCGCCTTCTGAGGAAACGCCCATGCCCGACGCCGGCGTGATCGACCGCCCCGAAATCCTCGCCCCCGCCCCGGGCGATGCGGCGCGCATCGAGGCCTTCATTCCCACACCCTGCGTGCAGAACCACGCCGCCTTCCTGCTGCCGCTGCCGGGCGGCGACATGGGCTGCGTGTGGTTCGGCGGTACGCAGGAAGGCGTGCCGGACATCTCCGTGCATTTCTCACGCCTCGCAGCCGGTGCAGATCGCTGGTCGCCGGCGGTGCGCCTGTCTGACGACCCGACGCGATCCGAGCAGAACCCGCTGCTGTTCAACGCGCCGGATGGGCGGCTGTGGCTGCTGTGGACGGCGCAGGTCTCGGGCAACCAGGACACCGCCATCATCCGCCGTCGCATCTCGGCCGATGGCGGCCGCAGCTGGGGGCCGATCGAGACGCTGTTCGGCGAGCAGCCCGGCTTCGGCACGTTCATCCGCAGCCCGATCGTTGTGCTGGACAATGGCGACTGGCTGCTGCCGATCTGGCGCTGCACCAAGCCGCCGGCCGGCGCCTGGACCGGTGATCTCGACACGAGTTCGGTGATGATCTCCTCCGACGCCGGCGCGACCTGGATCGAACATGCGGTGCCCGGCAGCACAGGATGCGTGCACATGAGCATCGTCGACCTGCGCGATGGCACGCTGGCGGCGTTCTATCGCAGCCGCTGGGCGGATTCGGTCTATCGCAGCCACTCATCGGATGGGGGGAGGAGCTGGTCCGCGCCGCAACCCACCGACCTGCCCAACAACAATTCATCGGTGATGGCGACGCGCCTTGCGGATGGGCGCCTCGCGCTTGTCTACAATCATTCGAGCGAGGCGGATGCGACAGGCCGGCGCCTGTCGCTGTATGATGATATCGGCGGCGATGACCTCGCCCCCGTCGCGCCGCCTGCGGGCCGCAGCGCCTTCTGGGGCGCACCGCGCGCGCCGATGACGCTGGCGCTGTCGTCGGACCAGGGGCGCAGCTGGCCGATCCGCCGCAACCTCGAGACCGGCGACGGCTACTGCCTGACCAACAATTCGAAGGACCGGCTGAACCGGGAATTCTCCTACCCGTCGCTCTGCCAGACACCCGACGGCGCGCTGCACATCGCCTACACCTACTGGCGCCAGGCCATCAAGTACGTGCGCGTCGCACCCGACTGGGCGGCGGGAGAGAGCGCATGACCGCGCTGCATCCGCGCGGCGTTTTCTCCGCCGCGCTCACGCCGATCACCGCGGACCACGCGCCCGACCACGCGCTGTTCGTCACGCATTGCCGGCGGCTGCTGGCGGAGGGCTGCGACGGCATCGCGATGCTCGGCACGACTGGCGAGGCGAATTCCTTCGCCGCCGACGAACGCCGCGCGTTGCTTGAAGCCGTCGTCGCCGCCGGCATCGCGCCCGACCGCCTGTTGCCCGGCACCGGTGTGGCGGCATTGAGCGAGACAGTCGCGTTGACGCGCCACGCGCTGTCGCTGGGTGTCACCACCGTCGTGATGCTGCCGCCATTCTACTACAAGGGCGTCACCGATGACGGGCTCTTCGCCGCCTATGACGAAGTGGTGCAGCGCATCGCCGATCCGCGCCTGCGCATCGTGCTTTATCATATCCCGCAGATGTCGGCGGTGCCGATCCCCTTCGGCGTGATCGAGCGCCTGCGCGCAGCACACCCCGGCGTGTTCACCGGCATCAAGGATTCCGCCGGCGACCTCGCGCATATGGAGGCGCTGGTCGCGACCTTCCCGGGGCTCGCGGTGCTGGCCGGCGCCGATCCGCTGATGCTGCCGCTGCTGCGCAAGGGGGGCGCGGGCTGCATCACCGCGACATCGAATCTGGTCGCCGCCGACCTCGCCTTCGTGTTCCGCCATGTCGCCGATGCCGCGCGCGCGGAGGAAGTCGATGCCGCGCAGGCGCGCATCGTCGCCATGCGCAACCGCGCCTCGCGCTTCGCGCAGATGGCATCGCTGAAGGCGCTGCTGGCGCATCGCACGGGGGAGGAAGGCTGGCATCGCCTGCGCCCGCCCCTGCTGCCGCTATCCGCCGCAGAGCGAAGCGCGCTGCTCGCCGACTGAACGCATCAACACGGTCGCACGCAACGTCGCGCGACCCACAGGAGGTAACACATCATGCAACGACGCCATCTGCTTTCCGCGGGCACCGTGCTCGGCCTCGGGATGCTGGCAGCGCCGGCCATCGCGCAGGGTGACCGCCGCACGATCCGGATGGTCGTGCCCTACCCGCCCGGCGGCGCGAGCGACATCATCGCGCGGCTCATCGCGCCGCCGATGAGCGAGTCCCTCGGGCAAACGGTCGTGGTCGAGAACCGCTCCGGCGCCAATGGCGCGATAGGCGCCGAAGCGGTCGCCCGCGCCGCGCCCGACGGGCTCACGCTGCTGATGGGCAATGCCGGGCCGAACGCGCTGAGCCAGGCCTTGCGCGGCAGCCAGCTGCCGTATGACAGCGTCCGGGACTTCACGCCGATCAGCCTGGTGTCCTCGGTGCCGATGCTGATCGCGGTGCATCCGAGCTTCGGCCCGACCAACGTGCAGCAGCTGATCGCCCATGCGCGTGCCAATCCGGGGCGGGTGAACTACGGCACTGGCGGCGTCGGCTCGATGCCGCATCTCGCGATGGCGCAGCTGGCCAGCGTCACGGGCGTCGACATGGTGCATGTCGGGTTCCGGGGCGGTGCGGCCAACATGACGGCGGTGATCGGCGCGCAGATCCTGGTCGCGGCCGATACCGCGCCGCTCGTGCTGCCGCACGTGCGCGACGGCCGCCTGCGGGGCCTTGCCGTGACGTCGAGCGCCCGCATGCCGCAGGCGCCCGACCTGCCGACGGTGGCGGAGCAGGGCTTCCCCGGCTTCGAGGCAACCAGCTGGAGCGGCGTGATGGGCCCCGCCAGGTTGCCGGAGGCGGAGACGGCGCGCCTGCACGCCGCCGTGGTGCGTGCGATGACACTGCCCGACGTCCAGGCCGGGCTGCAGCGCCAGGGCATCGAGCCGCGCACCAGCACGCCGGCGGAATTCGCGGCGCATGTCGCCTCCGAGGTGCGGCGCTGGAGCGAGGTTGTCCGGGTTGCCAACGTCCAGTCGGAGTGAGCGGGAGCGCCGGAGGAGTGACCCGGCGCCTCTGCCGATCCCGACGCGGGCCGACTAGGCCCGCGGCGTAACCAGTGCGTGGCGGCTCGCC
This sequence comes from Roseomonas sp. CECT 9278, assembly GCF_918698155.1. Lineage (GTDB taxonomy): Bacteria > Pseudomonadota > Alphaproteobacteria > Acetobacterales > Acetobacteraceae > Neoroseomonas. Next base: position 17,754 of record NZ_CAKKLX010000053.1, on the reverse strand, counting down.
GTCGTTCCCGGCGTGCCGACATCGAACGAGGCCGGCGTCGCTGGCTTCACGTGACGCGTCATCCACCAGCCCGCATGAGGAAGCCTGCCATGCCGACGAAAGTGAGGGACGCAGCCATGCTGAACAGACGGACGCTGGCAGTCGGCGGCGCCGCGGTCGCGATCGGCGCGCCGCGCAGCGCAGGCGCGCAAGCGGCCTGGCCGCTCGGCCGGCCGATCCGCGTGATCTGCCCGACCCCGCCGGGGGCCGCGAACGACATGCTCGCGCGCCTGCTGGCGCAGCGGCTGCAGGACCGGCTGGGCGCCGTGGCAGTGGTCGAGAACCGGCCGGGCGGATCGGCGCTGCTTGGCACGAACATCGTGCTCCAGGCGCCACCGGACGGCTTCACGCTGCTGGCCTCGACCTTCAACACGGCGGTCATGCCCCTCGTGCTCAAGGCCGCGACCTTCGATCCCCAGACCGACCTGACCGTGATGGGGCGGACGGCCCAGGCCCCGCTGGTCATGGTGATCAGCGGCACGCGGCCGGAGCGGACGGTGCAGGAGGTCGTCGCGGCGGCCAAGGCGCGGCCGCAGGACTGGAATATCGCGATCTCCGCGCTGGGGTCGGCCGGCCACCTCGCGACGATCGACTTCATGCGCCGCACCGGCGTGGACCTGAACGTGGTCACCTATCGCGGCACCCAGCCGGCGCTGGCCGACCTGATGGGCGGCAGCGCGCAGCTGCTGATCGACCCGAGCTTCGCGCTGCTCGCCAGCCGGGCCGATGGGCGCATCCGCGCGCTCGGCATCGCGACGGCGCAGCGTTCCCCATTGGCCGCCGATGTGCCCACCATGGCGGAGGCGGGCCTGCCAGGCTTCGAGTTCACGGCCTGGTACGGCGTGTGGGGGCCGAAGGGCACGCCACCCGAGATCGCCCAGCGCGTCAACGCCCTGGTCCAGGAGACGATGCGTGATCCGGAGATCGCGCAACGGCTCGCCACCCAGGTGATCGAGCCGGTCGTCGAGAGCATCGACGACAGCCGGCGCTTCATTGCCGCCGAGATCCGCCGCGCCGGCGAGTTGCTGCGCAGCGTGAACTACCAGCCCGAATAGGCGCCGGACCGGGCCGGATGATGATCGCCGATTCCCAGGTGCATGTCTGGGCAGCGGAGCCGGCCGACCATCCCTGGCCGCAGCCGCCGCCGGCCGTGGTCCAGCGCGCGGAGCCCTTCTCGCCCGACGATCTGCTGGCCGAGATGGATCGCGCCGGCGTGCAGCGCGCGGTGCTTGTCCCGCCATCCTGGGAGGGGCACCGCAATGCGCTGTGCCTGGCCGCGGCACGGCGGCACCCGGATCGCTTCGCGGTGATGGGCCGGCTGCCGCTGGATGCGGCGGACAGCCGCGATCGCTTCGCCGAATGGAAGTTCATCCCGGGCATGCTGGGCGCGCGGCTCAACTTTCGTCGCGCTGCGGTGCGCCAGCTTCGCGACGGCAGCATCGACTGGATCTTCCGCCAGGCCGAGGCGGATGGGCTGCCGTTGATGCTCTTCGTCAACGAGGATTTCGAGGCGGTCGGCCTGATCGCGCAACGCCATCCCGGCTTGCGTCTGGTTCTCGACCACCTGGGCGCGCATGTCGAACGGCGCGGTGCGGCGGCCTTCGAACATCTGGACGGCGTGCTGCGCCTCGCCCGTCTCGGCAATGTCGCGGTGAAGGCCTCTGCGCTGCCATGCGCGGCGGATGACGCCTATCCGTTCCGCAGTGTCGAACCGTTCCTGAAGGCCGCCTTCTACGCCTTCGGGCCGCAGCGCGTCTTCTGGGGATCGGACCTGACGCGCCTGCCCTGCGACTATCGCGCTTCGGTCACGATGTTCACCGAACACCTGCCCTGGCTCGCTGGCGCGGACAGGGCGGCGGTGATGGGTGAAGCGCTCTGCCGCTGGCTGGGCTGGACGCCATGAGGACGTGATCGCCAACACCAGCGTCCCGCGGCGCATTGTCTGCGTGACGGGCGCGGCCCGCGGACTGGGCGCGGCCATCGTGCGGGACTTCGCGCGCCAGGGCGCGCAGGTGCACGCCTGCGACGTGCTTGAGCAGGAGGGCGGGGATCTCGCCGGAGCGCTGCGGGCGAAGGGACTCGATGTGTCCTTTCGTCGCCTGGACGTGACGCAGGAATGCGACTGGAAAGCCCTGTCCGAGCGTCTTGCGACAGAGTCGGGCCGGCTCGACGTGCTGGTGAACAATGCGGGCATCATCATCCGCAAGCCGCTGGCCGGGACGACGCGCGAAGACTGGGACCGTGCCCTCGCGGTGAACGTGACCGGCGCGTTCCTCGGCATGAAGCATTGCCGCGCCATGCTGGCCAGGGCGGCCCCCTCGGCGATCGTCAATGTCTCATCGACCGCCGGTCTCATCGCGCATGGGGATCCGTCCTACACGGCGAGCAAATGGGCTCTGCGCGGGCTGACGAAATCAGCGGCGCTGGAGTTCGCGCCGCAGGGCATCCGGGTCAATTCCGTCCATCCGGCCACCATCGCGACGCCGCTGACGCAAGCCGCCCCGGCCGGCCACATCGCAGCCAACCGCCACGCGATCCCGCTGGGCCGGGAGGCGAGCGCGGAGGAGATCGCCGCTGTCGTCGTCTTCCTGGCTTCGGAGGCAGCATCGTTCATGACCGGCAGCGAGGTCGCGGCGGATGGCGGGCTCACGACGGGCGGCGTGGCGCACATGCGGTCGCAGTTCCAGGCGGGGCTCGCAGAAGTCGCGCATCACGGGGCGTCGGTTGCCCGGGATGGACGTGAAGCGGACGGAACTCGGGATCCGCGATCCATCCGCGACTCTCCGCGTGGCGAGCATGGGGCCGGACAGGGCCTGCACGATGGCGCTGGCGACGCCAGGCGTGCGCGTGACGATCCCGGCACGCGCTGAACCAGGCCAGAACGCCGCGGTGGACCAGGCCGAAGCACCCGCGCCGCAGGCGAGGCCGTCCTGGCGGAAATCCGCCCCGGCAACGGCCGCCTGCCCCGCGTGATGGGCCGCCCAGGCAAGGCGCCTGCGTCACCCGCCTGGCACCATCGCGCGGCACGCAACGATCCGATGCGGATGATCCGGGCCGCCCCGCGGCGGGCGGCGGTCCCCGATCCCGGCTACCGATGCTTCGCCGGCCGTGACCGACGATCCGCGGCACCCTGCGCGGAGCCGGAGGGCGGCGTCCCGCCGGCCAATCCGGCCTCGATCAGCAGGGTCCCGCACTGGCGCAGCGTCTCCGCGGCGCGTGCCTCGCCCAGGTAGCTGCGCGCGGCGATGGCGCCCTCGATGATCACTGAGAGCTGGTCCGCGAGCGCCCCCGGATGCGCCGCCCCTGCCTGCTCGGCCAGGCTGCGGATGCGCTCGCGGCAACCGCGCTTGAAATCCGCCACCACCTGGTAGGTCGGGTGCTCCGGATCGCGGAACTCCGCCTGGGCCAGCAGCATCGGGCAGCCGCAGACGCCAGGTTGCGCGACCTCGACCGCGGTTGCCTCGACCAGGGCGTGCAGGCGGCCTGCCGCGTCCTTGGCCCGCGACAGCGAATCCTCGACCCAGGCGTCGTACTCGGCCGCATCCTCGGCGAGGATCGCGGCCACCAGCGCATCCTTGCTGGGGAAGGCGCGGTACAGGCTCATCTTCGTGGCCTCGGCCACGCGGCAGACTTCCTCGACGCCGGTGGCGCGGATGCCCTGGCGTTCGAACAATTCGCGCGCCGCCTCCTGGATGCGGTCGGCGGCCTTCGGTTTGGCGGCAGTGGCGCCGGCCATGGCGATCAACCCTCCTTGGACGCGCCGCGGACTGGCGGCGCGGAAAAGGCTCTTGATGATACCGACCGGTCACTCTAAGTAGCGGGACGAACCGGTCGGTATCATTTGGAGATAGGGCATGACCTCCCCCTCGCGCAAGGCCATCGTGCCCACCGAAAGCCTTTGGATGTCATGGCTGGCGCGCGTCCAGGGCGCGGCCATCGGCGTCGCCATCACCGCCACGGCGCCCCTCGCCCTCGCGCAGCCCGCGCCGCCGCCCGTCACCGTGGCAACGCCGCTGTCGCGCCCGGTCACCGAGTGGCAGGAGCACATGGCGCGCGTCGAGCCCTCGGCCCGCGTGGACATCCGCGCCCGCGTCTCCGGCCAGGTGGACCAGGTGCACTTCACCGACGGCGCCATCGTGCGCGCCGGCGACCCGCTCTTCACGCTGGATCAGCGGCCCTTCCGCATCGCGCTCGACACCGCGCAGGCCGAGGTCGCGCGCACCGAGGCGCGGCTGCTGCTCGCGGAACAGCAGGTCGCGCGGTACGAACCCCTCGCGGCCAGCCGAATCGCCCCGCAGGCGGAAATCGATTCCCGCCGCGCGGCGCTGCGCGAAGCCCAGGCCGGCCTGGCCGCCGCCCGGGCCGCCGAGCGCCAGGCGGCGCTCGACCTCGAATTCACCGAGATCCGCGCGCCACGCCCGGGTCGCGTCAGCGACCGCCGCGTCGATGCCGGCAACCTGGTCCAGCAGGGCCAGACGGTGCTGACGACGCTGCTCGCGCTCGACCCCGTCTATGTCAGCTTCGACCCGAGCGAGGCCGAGTATCTCCGCCAGGCGCGATCGGCCCGCGCCGGGCTGCGCGGCGCCAGCCTGCCGGTGCAATTGCGCCTGCTGGACGAGGCGGAGTTCAGCCGCGAAGGTCGCGTCGATTTCGTCGACAGCGCCTTCGATGCGCGCAGCGGCACCATCCGCGTCCGCGCCGTGGTGCCCAATCCCGACCTGTTCCTGACGCCGGGCAGCTTCGCGCGCATCAGGCTGTCGACCGGCGAGGAACCCTCGCTGCTGGTGCCCGACGCCTCCGTGATGGCGGACCAGACCGGCCGCATGGTGCTGACGGTCGCCGCCGACGGCACCGTGACGCCGCGCCAGGTGCGGCTCGGGCCGCTCAGCGACGGGCTGCGCGTGGTGCGCAGCGGGCTGGCGCCGGAGGATCGCGTCATCATCGGCGGGCTGCACCGCGCGCGCCCCGGGATGCGCGTGACAGCGGAGCAGGGCCGCATCGGCCCGAGCCCGCTCGCCGCCGCCGACTGAACGACCGCCCTTCCCGTTCCCAGGCTGCGCGCGTCGCACGCGGCCACGCCCAAGGCATGTCCCGATGCGCCTCGCCCGCTTCTTCATCGACCGCCCGGTCTTCGCCGCAGTCATCTCAATCGCCATCACGCTGGTCGGCGCGATCACCGCCTTCCGCCTGCCGATCTCGGAATATCCGGAGATCGCGCCGCCCAGCGTGACGATCGTCGCGATGTATCCCGGCGCCTCGGCCGAGACGATCGCCGAGACCGTCGCCGGCCCGATCGAGCAGGAGGTGAACGGGGTGGACGGCATGCTCTACCTCTCCTCCCAATCCACCGGGGACGGGCGGCTGACCGTGACGGTGGTGTTCCGCCAGGGCGTCAACGGCGACCAGGCGCAGGTGCTGGTGCAGAACCGCGTCGCCGTGGCCGAACCCCGCCTGCCGGAGGAAGTCCGCCGCCTCGGCATCACCGTGCGCAAGGCCAGCCCGGACTTCCTGATGGTGGTGCATGTCACCTCGCCGGATGGCAGCCGCGACCATGAATACATCTCGAACTACGCGACGCTCAACATCAAGGACCGCATCGCCCGCATCGACGGCGTGGGCGATGCGCAGATGTTCGGCGCACGCGACTATGCCATGCGCGTCTGGCTCGACCCTGACCGCATCGCCGCGCGCGGGCTGACGGCGGGCGAGGTGGTCGACGCACTGCGCCGTGCGAATGTGCAGGTCGCGGCCGGCGCGCTCGGCCAGGCGCCGCGCGCCACGACTGCGGGCGCCTTTGAATTCTCCGTCCTCACGCAGGGCCGGCTGGCCACGCCCGAGGCCTTCGGCGAGCAGATCATCGCCACCGGCGAGAACGGCGCGCCGCTGCGCCTGCGTGACGTCGCGCGGGTCGAGATCGGCGCGGCCGACTACACGGTGAATGCACTGCTGAACAACCAGCTCGCCACCGCGATCGGCGTGTTCCAGCGCCCCGGCAGCAACGCCCTGCAGACCGCCGCGGCCGTGCGCGCGGCGATGGAGGAAGCCGCGCGCAGCTTCCCGCCCGGCATCGGCTACAGCATCGTCTATGACCCGACGCGCTTCATCGCGCAGAGCATGGAGGCCGTGCTGACGACCTTCATCGAAGCGGTGCTGCTGGTCGTCCTCGTCGTCATCCTGTTCCTGCAGAACTGGCGCGCGGCGGTGATCCCGCTGCTGGCCATCCCGGTGTCGATCATCGGCACCTTCGCGGTCCTGCTGGCGCTCGGCTTCACCCTGAACACGCTGACCATGTTCGGCCTGATCCTGGCCATCGGCATCGTCGTGGACGACGCCATCGTGGTGGTGGAGAACGCGGAACGGCACATGGCCGAGGGCCTGTCGCCGCTGGAAGCCGCGCGCAAGACGATGGACGAGGTCGGCTTCGCGCTGATCGCCATCGCGCTGGTGCTGGTCGCGGTCTTCGTGCCGACCGCCTTCATCCCCGGGATCTCCGGCGCCTTCTACAAGCAGTTCGCGGTGACCATCTCGGTCGCGACGCTGCTCTCGGCGCTGGTGTCGCTCACGCTGTCGCCGGCACTGGCGGCGATCCTGCTGAAGCCGCATGGGCACCACGAAGGCCCACGCCCGCTGCTGCTGCGCCCGTTCGGGGCCTTCGCGCGCGGCTTCAACCGGCTGTTCGACCGGATGTCGATCGGCTACGGCGCGCTGACGCGGCGGCTGATCCGCATTCCCGTGGTGCTCATGCTCATCTATGGCGGGCTGCTCGCGGCGACCGGCTGGACCGTGACATCGACGCCGACGGGGCTGATCCCGCCGCTCGACCGCGGCTACTTCATCGCTGCCTTCCAACTGCCGCCGGGGGCGAACCTGGCGCGCACGGATGCGGTGATCCGCCGCGCCTCCGACGCCATCCTGGCGACCCCGGGCATCGAGAGCGCCGTCGCCTTCGTCGGCTTCGACGGCGCCACTTTCACCAACGCGCCGAATGCCGGCGTGGTCTTCGCAACGCTGCGGCCCTTCGAGGAGCGTACCGCGCAGGGCCTGACCGCCGGCGGCATCCTCGCCGATCTCCAGGGCCGGCTGATGGGCGACCCGGATGCGATGGTCTTCGTGCTCGCGCCCCCCTCGGTGCCCGGCATCGGCACCGGCGGCGGGTTCAAGCTGATGATCCAGGACCGCAGCGGACGCGGACCGCAGGCAATGGAGGCCGCGCTGCACGCCGTGATGGGCGCGGCGAACCAGACGCCCGGCATCGCCTTCGCCTTCAGCCTGTTCAACACCAACACGCCGCAGATCCGCACCGACATCGACCGCGCGCGGGCGGAGATGCTCGGCGTGCCGGTCAGCCGCGTGCATGAGGCGATGGGCGTCTATCTCGGCTCGGCCTTCGTGAACGACTTCAACCTGCTGGGGCGCACCTGGCGCGTCACCGCGCAGGCCGACGCGCAGTACCGCACGAGCGCCGAGGACATCGCCCGGCTGCGCACGCGCAGCGACGCTGGCGCGATGGTGCCGCTCGGCAGCCTCGCGACCTTCCAGGAGACCTCCGGCCCGTACCGGATGCCGCGCTACAACCTCTATCCCGCGGTCGAGCTGCAAGGCGCGGCGCTGCCGGGCGTGTCGACCGGCCAGGCCATCGCCATCATGGAACGCGTGCTGGCGGAGACCCTGCCGGAAGGCTTCGGCTACGAATGGACCGAGATCGCGTTGCAGGAGAAGATGGTCGGCAATACCGCGCCGATCGCCTTCGGGCTCGCGGTGGTCTTCGTCTTCCTGGTGCTGGCGGCGATGTACGAGAGCTGGCTGCTGCCGCTGGCGATCGTGCTGATCGCGCCGATGTCGGTGCTGGCGGCGCTGGTCGGCGTGCGCTGGGCCGGGCTCGACAACAACGTGCTGGTGCAGGTCGGGCTGGTGGTGCTGGTCGGGCTGGCGGCGAAGAACGCGATCCTGATCGTCGAATTCGCCCGCGCGGCGGAACAGGACGGTGCGAATCGCTGGGATGCGGCGGTCGCCGCCGCGCGCACCAGGCTGCGGCCGATCCTGATGACCAGCCTCGCCTTCATCCTCGGCGTGCTGCCGCTGACGATCGCGTCCGGCGCAGGGGCGGAGATGCGGCAGAGCCTGGGCGTGGCGGTGTTCTACGGCATGCTCGGCGTGACCGTCTTCGGCCTGCTGTTCACGCCGGTCTTCTACGTCGTTGCGCGCGCGCTGGCACGCGTCGTCGTCGCGCGCCCCGGCACGATGGCGGGCGCCGAGACCCGCCACGGACACGGGTGACCCCAGCCTGTCGCCACCGTGGCTCGCCGCCGGGCCGGATCGGCGCCGGCGGCCTGGCGCGGGCGTTCCCGTGCCTTCCATCCGGGGCGCCGGGGTGCTGGGTGTCGGCCTCGCACCCGCAGCCAGCTCAGCCCCGCGAGGGCGAGCTTGGGCGCGATGCGTGTCAGCCGAACGGCCAGTCGATGCTCACCGGCGCCAATGGCGTGCCGCGCCGGGCCTGCTCCGTCGGCGGCAGCACGTCGCCGGAGGGCCAGTGGCCGCTGGACAGCGCGGCGGCATAGCCTTCGGGTAGCCGCGCCGCGCGCATCGCCGCGGCCGCCGCATCGTGGTCGTAGGACAGCGGCAGGATCTCGGCGCGCAGTCCCGTCGCGGCCGGGGACAGCACGGCGAACCAGGCGCGCGGCGTGCCGTCATCGGCGGGCATCCCGATGGCCCCGGCATTCAGCCACAGCGCGCGCCCCACGCGGCGGGCGAAGGGAATGCCGCAATGCCCGGCGATCACGCCATCGCAGCCGGTCGCCGCGATCTCCTCGGCCAGCACAGCCTCGGACGTCGAGGCGAACAGGAAGCGGCTGATCGCCTGCGATCCGCCATGCAGCACGGCGAGGCGCCGCCCATCCGGCAGCGCGACCTCCAGGCGCCGCGGCCGCGCACCCATCCAGGCACGCTGCGCCTGCGTCACGTGGCGATCCGCATGGGCATACCAGGCGCGCGAAAGCAGGTCGCAGGCGGTGCCGTCGTCGAAGCCGCAGCCGCAATCGCGCGCGCCGGCAGCGAGGTTCTCCTCGCAATTGCCCATCAGGACATGGATGCCGCTCGCCATCACCAGGTCGGTGCAGGCGCCGGGATCGGCGCCATAGGCGACGACGTCGCCGGTACAGATCACGCGGCGCGCCGGGATGCCACGCCGCGCGGCCTCGGCAAGCATCGCCTGCGTCGCCTGCAGGTTCGAATAGGGCCCGCCGAAGACCAGCAGCGGCCCATCGGCGGCAATCACGACGGTCTCAGGCATCCATCCTCCAGGCGCAGCAATCGATCGGCGAAGCGCATCGCGAGGTCCGGCTGGTGCAACGAGACAAGCACCGGCAGCCGCTGGCCGCGCGCCAGGTCGCGCAGCAGCGTCAGCACGCCTTCCGCGGTGCCGGGATCGAGGCTCGCCACCGGCTCGTCGGCCAGCAGGACCGGCGCACGCTGCACCAGTGCGCGGGCGATCGCCACGCGCTGCCGCTGCCCCCCGGACAGTCGGTCGGCACGCCGGTCCTCCAGCCCCGACAGGCCCACCGAGCCGAGCGCCGCATCGGTCGCCGCCAGCTCGCTGCGCGGCCAGAGGCGCAACGCCGCGCGCCAGAACCCCATGCGGCCGAGCGCGCCGACCAGCGCATTCTCGCGTGCCGTCAGCCGACCCGCCAGCGCATGGTGCTGGAACACCAGTGCCGGGCGACCGGCGGCGACCACCGCGCCCTCGGCCGGCAGCAGCCCGGCGATCGCGCGCAGCAGCGTCGTCTTGCCCGCGCCGGAGGGGCCTTCCAGCGCGACCACCTCGCCCGGCGCCACCTGCAGCGAGATATCGCGCAGCACGGCCCGACCGCCCAGTACGACCGTGAGGCCCTGCACCACCAGCCCGCGTTCCGGCTGCGGCGTCACAGCAGGCGACGCCGCAGCGCCGCGGAGAGCCGGTCCGCCGCCAGCGTCAGCGCCACGATGGTCGCCAGGATGGCGATGACGCGGTTGAAGTCGAGCAGGTCGACCGCGTTCTTGAGTTCCTGGCCGATGCCGCCAGCACCGACCAGGCCCAGCACGGTGGAGGCGCGGATATTGAACTCCCACACGTACAGCAACGCCGATGCGGTCTGCGGCAGGGTCTCCGGCACCAGCACCACCGCCGCCGCCTGCGCGCGGCCCGCCCCCGCCGACAGCGCCGCTTCCATCGGCGCCGGATCGGCGGCCTCGAACGCCTCCGACCACAGTTTCCCGAGGCTGCCGGCCGAATGCAGCGCGACGCCGAGCATTCCCGCGAAAGGCCCGAGGCCGACCGCCGCGACGAAGATCAGCGCGAAGACGAAGCCGTCGATGCCGCGCAGCGCATCGAGCAGCGCGCGCGCCGGGTGATAGAGCACGGCCAGCGGCGCGGCCGGCCGCGCGGCGAGCAGCGCCAGCGGCACCGCCAGCACCGCGGCGGTGGTGGTGCCGAGGGTTGCCAGCGCCACCGTCTCCAGCGCCCGCCGCGCGAGATCCCCGGCGCCCGAGAAATCCGGCGGAAAGCCGCCGGCGATCCAGCCCGCGAGCCGCGGCAGCCCGTCCCACAGGCGCGGCAGGTCGGGCTCGACCAGCCAGATGCAGGCGGCCTGGATGCCCAGGAAGCCAAGGATCCAGGCGGCGCGGCGCATCAGGCCCCGGACAGCCGGCCAAGCGCCCGCCCGGCCGCCTCGATCCCGGCATAGGTCGCCGGCGTCGCCGCGACCCAGCCGGTATAGTTGGGCGGCAGGTGCTCCGCCGTCGTCGCGAGCGCCGCTGCGCGCAGCGCATCGCGCGTCGTTGGATCGAGGTCGCGGCGCACCGCCAGCGCATCGTTCGGCAGCGGATCGCTGCGCCAGACCACGCGGAGCTGGTCGGCACGCACGCGCCCCGCGGCGATCATGGCATCCAGGTTGCGATCGAAGTCGGTGGCGAGGTCGACCTGGCCGGCAGCAACCGAGACGACGTTCGCCGCATGGCTCGATCCGTCGCGGTAGCGGAAGAAGGTCCGGGGATCGATGCCGCGCGTCATGAACCAATGATGCGGGACCAGCCATCCGCTGGTCGAGCCCGCGTCGGCGAAGGAGATCGACAGGCCGCGCGCATCCTCCGGGAAGCGGGCGATGGGCAGTCCCGGGCGCGCGATGATGATGGCGTGATAGGTCGGGCGATCCTGGTAGAGCACGGTCGCGATCGCCTCCGCACCCGCCCGTGCACGCGCGAGCACGAAGCCCCACGGCCCCATCCAGGCGCAATCCGCCTGGCCTGCGCCGAGCGCGACCGCGATGCCGGCCCAGTCGGTGGTCACGCGCAACTCATAGGGCCGGTCCAGCAGGGCGGCCAGGCGCGCGAAGAAGGGTTCGAAGGCGCGGCGCGTGTCGCCGGGCGTCGGCTGGAACGGGCCGACGGCGAAGCGCAGCGGCGCGTCCGACCGCGCCCGTGCGGCGACGGGCAGGGCGAGCGGCGCAGCAAGGATCAGGCGGCGGGCAAGGGGGGTCATGTGGGTCCTTCGGGAATGGGCCGGCGGCGGTTCGTCGTGCGCTGCCTGCCCTTGGGCATGATCGGCGATGGCGGCGGTGGCGGCCAGTGGGTCGGGCAGCCGCGAGGCGGCCGGCAACGCGGCGATGCGGGATGGGATGCTTCACGATGTCGGGTCGTCCTTCGCCGCTCCCCGGCTGCGGGTTACGCGGTTGCCTGCGATCCGCGGCGCGCCGAAGCGTGAGGGCACGGCGCGGCAGGTCGGCGTGCCTGCGCATCCGCGCGCGCCAGCGGCGACCGCTCCGGTCCGGCGGGGCGCCACCCACCGCCCATCGCATAGGCCACACGCCGACCCGTCACCGCGGTCGGTCGCGACCGCGGCCGCGGCGCCGGCTGCTTGCGCGCCCCGGGCCGAATGCCATGCTGGCGCCGCCATCGCGCGACTGCCCGGGAAAGGAAACGCTGTGATCGAGCATCGCCGGATCGAGCTGCGGCCAGGCCTTGTCTTCGACGTATCCGTGGCGGGGGCGCGCGATGCGCCGCTGGTGCTGCTGCTGCACGGCTTCGCCGTCTCGCGCCATCTGTACGACGCGCAACTGCCGGCGCTGGCCGCGGCGGGACTGCTGGCGGCGGCGCCCGACCAGCGTGGATACTCGCCCGATGCGCGTCCCGATCCCGCGGATGTCGCGAACTACGACATCGAACTGCTGACCGGCGATGCGCTGGCGCTGGTCTCCGCCTTGGGCCACGCCGATCGTCGCTTTCACCTGGTCGGGCATGACTGGGGCGGCAGCCTGGCCTGGGACATCGCGTTCCGGCTTCCCGCCCGGCTCGCCTCGCTGACGATGCTGTCGCGGCCGCATCCCGCGGCATTCGCGAAGGCGCTCAAGGAAGATCCCGACCAGGCGCATCGGTCACGCCACCACCAGGCTTTCCAGGATGCCGGAGCCGCCGCGCGGCTGCTGGCGAAGGATGCCGAATGGGTCCGGCTTCGCCATGCGGCCAACGGCGTTCCGCCGGCGGCGACTGAGAAGCACCTTGGTGTGCTGGGAACGCCGGCGGCGATGGAGGCGGCCTTGGCGTGGTACCGCGCGAGGGGGAAGGTCTATCGCGAGGTCGGCCCGGTGCGCGTGCCGACGCTGTTCGTCTGGGGCGATGCCGACGACACCCTCGGCCGCATGGCGGCCGAGGGCACGGCCCGCTTCGTCGAAGCGCCCTATCGGTTCGAGGTCCTGCCCGGCGGCGGCCACTACGCGCCCGACCAGATGCCTGAACGCGTGTCGGCGTTGCTGCTCGACCACATCCGGCAGCATCCGGCCTGAACGAGCCTGCCGCAGGCGCCTCACGTGCCGCGCGGGTCATCGAACCGCGCGGGCTTCGATGCCACCCTGCCGCGCGCGCGGCGCGCGCACGTGCCGCGGTGGTGGTTGCAGCGCCCGTGCGGCGGCATGAGGGATGATCACGCGCCGCGGGCCGGTCGCCCTGGTCTGCCGGACCGCTGCCGATGATCGGGGCGCGGCCAGGCGCGTTCGCTGAGGCCATTGCAATTGCGACTAAGTCGCATTATATGCAGCAGCCAATAGCTGGCCCTGGGATCCACCGACCGCCGTGCCCGACACCCTCCCCGCCCCCTCCACGGCGCTGGCCGCTCTGCTGTCGCGCGCCTCGGTGCCCCCCCGATTGCTCCAGGCGCCCGGGCCCGACGACATCACGCTGGGCCATGCCGTGGCAGCCGCGCTGCGGGCGCCGGACCATGGCGGCCTGCGGCCGTCGCGCTTCGTCTGCATCGAAGGCGATGCGCGCGCCGCCTTCGGCGCGGTCATCGCCGCCTCCCTGCTGCGGCGGCTGCCGGACACGCCTCCGGAACGGCTCGACCTCGAACGCGCGAAGCCGCTGCGCGCGCCGCTGCTGGTCGCCGCCGGCGCCGCACTGCGGCCCGGACATCGCATCCCGCTGTGGGAACAGCAGGCCACCGCCGCGGCCGGCGTGATGAACTTCCTCAATGCGATCGAGGCGCAGGGCTTCGGCGCCATCTGGCTGTCCTCGGGCGCGCTCGATGATGCCGAGGTGAAGCGCGCGCTTGGCTTCGTCGAGACCGACATGCTGCTCGGCTGGATCTATGTCGGCACGCCGGCGCCTGACCGCCCGCGGCCGCCGCGCCCCGATCCCGACGGGTTCTGGCGGCGCTGGGCGCCGGCATGACGCGCCAGGCGACGCACATCCCCCTGCTGGCGTCGCACGACAGCGCGCGGAAGGTGGGCGTCCATCGCGACAGGCTTGGCGTCGCGCCGCCTGGACAGGCGCGTGGCCGCGCCACCCCGTCGCGCGATGCGATGGAACGCGATGGCCGGCGCGCGCCCGCAGCCGTGCCTGGAAGCACGGCCCGCAGCCTGCGCCGTGGCGAGGGCGCGGCGTCGCACGGTGATTCCGGTGCGCGCGGCGTGCCGGCGCTTTCGCCGATCGCGACCAGGCCCCGGACCATGGCGCCACTCCACGTGATCGACGTGCACGGATACCTGCGGCGCTTCGGCTGCGCGCCGCAGGAGATCGACCGCAGCCCCAAGGACGCAGAACCCGCATGTTCGTCGCCAGCAACCGTTTCCGCGTGATCCCGAGCGAGGCCGAGCGCTTCGAGCAGACCTGGCTGACCCGCGAGACCCGCCTGCACGAGGTGGACGGCTTCGTCGCCTTCCACCTGCTGAAGGGACCGCAGGCCGAGGACCATGTCCTGTATGCCTCGACCACCTTCTGGGCGTCGAAGGAGGCCTTCGAGGCCTGGACGCGGTCCGACCAGTTCCGCCGCGCCCATGCCAATGCCGGCGCCGTTGGTCCGTCGGCGCCGCGGCCGACCATGGCCGGCCCCTCGCAATTCGAGGCGTTCGAGGTGCTGCAGACCATCGCCGGCAAGCCGCGCGTCGCGGCCTGACGCGCGGGCTGGGTCGCGGCCTGACGCGCGGGCTGGGTCACGGCCTGACGCGCGGGCCGAGGCGCGGCCCGACGCGCGGGCTGGATCGCGGCCCGGCGCGCAGGCCGCCGCGCCCTCAGCGCCCGCGCGGCGCTGGCGGCTCGGGCGGGGCGATGCGGAACAGCGCATCGCCGATGCCGCGGACCGCCTCCGCGTCATGCTCGGCCGCCTCGGTCGGCAGCAGCACGCCGATGCGCGTGATGCCAAGGTCGCGCAGCTGGTGCGGCGTGCCATGGCCGTGCTCCAGGTGCCCGCGCCCGATGATGCCGACCACCAGCGGCCGCGCCTGCCCGGCGGTCTCGGCCGCGGCGATGGCACGCGCGATGTTGCAGGCGAAGGCGCGGTCCCAGACCTGCTGCGCGCGCAGGAAGCGGTCTGTCACCGTCGTGGAGTCGTGCCCGGTCAGCCGGCCGATATAGGCGCGGTGGCCGGGCGTCTCGGCCGCGGCCGGCGTCAAGCCGTCGCGGTCCGCCTCCGGCACCGCGTCCCAGCCCTCGATGCCCACGCGCGTGACCAGCGCGCGTTCGCAATTCAGCGCCAGCATCGGCACGCGCTGCTGACGGCAGAAGTGGAACAGCGGCAGGTAGATCTCCGGCGCGAAGCCCCAGACCTTTGGCCAGTCGACCGCTTCCAGGAAGGCCTCGGTGCCCATCGCGCCGGCCACCCAGTCGTCCAGCACCGGCTGCACGCGGCGGGGGAACATCTCGAAGCCCATCTGCATGGCGGGGCGCAGCAGGTGCAGGCAGGTCGCGACCTGCAACTGCCAGCGATGAATCTCGGCGACGTCGTGCGTCTCGCCGAGCAGCACGGCATCAAGGGTGGCCATCTGTGCCAGCAGGGGCGCGGGGTCGGCCAGCGCGCCATCGGCGGGGTCCAGCCAGCGGGCGATCGGGTGGTGCAGCGTGGTCGCCAAGGGTGTTCCTTCCGGGGTCTGTCAAATTCTGCAATTGCGAGTCAATCGCATTTTTGGCAATACCCCATCCATGCGAAACCCCATCCTGCCGCGCCTGATGCTGTCGGGCCTGGCCGCCCTCATGGCACCGGCCGCCGCCGCGCACGCCGAATCGCCCCTGCCGGTCGAACTGAACCGCCTGGAACAGGTCGCCAGCCCCGCCGAGGCCTGTCGCGTGTGGATGGTCGTGTCGAACGATGCCGCCGGCGCGCCGGCGCTGGGGTCGCTGCGGCTCGACCTGGTGGCCTTCGCGCGGGACGGGCAGATCGCGCGGCGCGTCGCGGTCGAGCTCGGCCCGGTCGGCGCCGGGCGCACCGCGGTGCGCATCTTCGACCTGCCCGGCCTGGCCTGCGAGAGCCTGTCGCGGCTGCTCGTCAACGACGTGCTGGCCTGCCGGATCGGCGGGCAGGACGCGGCCGATTGCGCGGACCGGCTGCGCGCCACCAGCCGCACCGGCCTGCGCTTCGGCCTCTGACACGGGAGACGGACATCATGGCGACCCCGCACGACCTTTCGCCCATCGGGCTGTTCCTCATGGCGGACTGGGTGGTTCGCCTGGTGATGCTGCTGCTGCTGGCCGCGTCCATCGGCGTCTGGGCGGTGGCGGTGGACCGCCTGCTGCGGTTCCGCCGCCTGCACCGCGACGCCGCCGCACTGCGCCGCTTCGCCGAGGGCGGCGCCGCGCCCGGGGCCGCCAACCTGTGGTCCGCCGTGCCCCAGGCGGCCGAGCAGGCGGCGCGGGAAGCGGCGGCGGAGGCCTTCGCCGATCGTCGCGCGCATATCGCCGGCGCGGCGCACCTGGCGGTGACCGAGCAGGTGGATGCCGCGCGCAGCGGCCTGCCGCTGCTGGCCAGCATCGCCGCCAGCGCGCCCTTCGTCGGGCTGTTCGGCACCGTCTGGGGCATCATGAACGCCTTCACCGCCATCGCCGCCAGCGGCAATACCAGCCTGGCCGCGGTGGCGCCCGGCATCGCGGAGGCGCTGTTCGCGACCGCGCTCGGCCTGGTCGCGGCGATCCCGGCGGCGCTGGCCTATAACCGCCTGACGGTCGAACTCGCGGCGGCGCGCGCGCTGGCCGTCGGCGCGGCCGAGCGCCTCTCGGCGCGCCTGGCGCTGGCCGGCACGCGCGCGGCGCGCCCTGTGCTGGCGGCGGAATAGCCCCGTGGCGATCGGCGGGCCGGGCGGCCAGGACGAGGTACTGGCCGAGATCAACGTCACGCCCTTCGTGGACGTGATGCTGGTGCTGCTCATCATCTTCATGGTCGCGGCACCGATGATGAGCGTGGGCGTGCCGGTGGACCTGCCGCGCGCCAGCAATGCGCCCGCGGCGCAGGCGCCGGAACCGCTGGTGCTGTCACTCGATTCGCAGGGCCGCGTGTTCATCGAGCGCGAGGAGGTCGGCCTGGCGGCCCTGGCGCAGGCGCTGCGCCCGCTCGCCGCGGCGGCGCCCGACCGCGCGGTGTTCCTGCGCGCCGATCGCGCCCAGCCCTATGGCGAGGTGATGCGCGTGCTGGGCGCGGTCTCGGCGGCCGGCTTCGCGCGCGCATCGCTGATCGGCGAGGCCGCGCCGTGACCACCCTGGCGGCGTCCGCGCCGCCCGCACTCCGGCGCGTCCATCCGACCGCCTGGGCGGTGGCGGTGGCGCTGCACCTCGGTGTGCTGGCAATCCTGCTGCGCCCGTCGGCGCCGGTGGCGCCGGGCACGCCGCTGTCGCTCGGCCTGGCGGGGCTGGGCCGGGCCGGGCTGCTGGGAGACCAGGGGCCGGCCGAGGATGCCGCGCCGGGCGCGCCCGGCTCCCTGGGGCAGGCGATCGCGCCCGACGATGCGCAGATGGCCGCGCATGAGCCGGCCGCCGCGGACTCACCGCCGACGGCGGAGGCGCGTGCCATCGTCGCGCCGCCGCCGGCTGCCGCGGTGCCGCCTCCGGCCGAAGCGGCGGCGCCGATCACGCCCTCCGCGCCGTCGGTCGCGCCACCTGCGCCGATGCCGGTTGCCGCCCCCGCGGCGCCGGTGCCCGAGCCGCTGGCCGAGATCCTGCCGCCCCCGCCCGACGCGCCGGTCGAGGCCGCGCTGCCAGCACCGCCACCGCCGATCGTCGCCGCGGCGGAGCCGCCCGCCGACGCCCTGCCGCTGCCGCCCGCCCCGCCCCCCGACCCGCCCCCTGTCGCGGCGGAGGAGCCGGTCCGCGCCTCCCCCTAGCTCCTTTTCACTTCTCCGTACCCAAGGAAATCGGCATTAACTCGTACGCCGTCCTCTGCTTGTAAAAGTAAAATATGACTTTACCAAGCAATTTAGTCCTGAATTCCTC
>NZ_CAKKLX010000052.1 GCF_918698155.1 Roseomonas sp. CECT 9278 | reverse complement strand
AAGTCGCCCTCATCGCCTGCCTGCGCCGCCTGCTCACCATCCTCAACGCGATCATCAAGGCGCAACGTCCATGGCAAAACGCTTGACCCGCAAGACGGTCGCTCTGGACACCAATACCTGATCGGGGCGTTTGGGGAGGGGCGTGGCGCGCGCGTTGCGTCAGGCTCACCGACGATGCCCCTGCCCAAACGCCCCGACTAAAGTTGAGGGTTCCAAGGGCCTTAAGCCCTTGGTGGGGGAGGTCCGGAGGGGGCAAAGCCCCCTCCGTCCACCGCTACGACCCGCGCTGCAGCAGCGCCACCACCCCGCGCTGCCATGCTTCCCACGCCTGGTCGGCGGCGCTGCCGGCGGCCTCGGCCTCGCGGCTCGCCTGGTTGAGCCGGCGGCGCGCTTCCTGCTGCTCGGGCCCGGTGCGGTCCTCGGCGGCCTGGCGGGCGCGGGCCAGCGCCTGGTCGGCGGCGCGATAGGCGCGCGCGCGCAGCCGGGCTTCGTCCAGCTGGCGGCGCAGCGCCTGCATCGCCTCGACCACGGCGGCGAGGTCGGCGCGGCCCGGGACGTCGGGCGGCGTGCGCGCCAGGATCTCCTGCAGGCGCTCCATGGTCCCCGGGCCGCCGGGCAGGCGGCGCAGGTTCTGCTCGATGTCGAATTGCTGCCAGCGCAGCAGCATCGGTTCACCCAATGAGGTGTCCCACAGCGGCGTGTCCTGGCGGATCGCGCGCTCGAAGGCCAGGCGGATGGTCTGCGCCGACCCGTCCAGCACCGCTTCGTGGCGCAGGCCGAAATCGCCCTGGCTGACGATGGGGAAGCGCGGCGTCGCCCCCGCGCGGGCCGGCACGTCGACCACCACCATGCCGCGCGCGCCGCGCGGGTCGACGGCCAGCGCCACCTCCTCCCTGCGCGCGATGTCGATGGCGACAAAGCCGCGGCGCAGCGCGATGCCCCGCACCGTGTCGGTCGATGTGCCGGACTGCGCCACCTGCACGTCGCGGTCGCGCGCGAAGGCCAGGATGCGGCCATCGCCCGAGGGCATCGCGCGGATCTCGGCATCGCCCAGGAACACGCCGGCCTCAGGCCCTTCCGCGCCGTACACGGTGGCCAGGCCATCGGGCAGCGTGTGCGGGGAGCCGTTGCGGATACGCACGGCCTGCAGCGGGTGGCGCGCGTTCAGGTCCTGGATCCACCAGACGCGCTCGGCCGGCAGGCGGACATCGAGGAAGGGCACGTTGGCCGTCTCGCCGGCGCGGATGGTGACGGGTTCGGCGAGGACGAAGGCGACGCGCCCGGCCGAGGCCTCGGCGGTGGCGGCCGCGGCGGGCTGTGCGGGGGCGCCGCCGGCGATCATGCCGGGCGCATCCGGTGCGCCGGCCCGCCGCGCCATCTGCGGCGCCGCGGCGGAGGAGTCCATCATGCGCCCGGCCAATGCCGCGGGCGCCGGCGCCGGCATCGGGATCGGCACCGGGACGCCGCCGGTGTCGGGGGTGACCATGACCGCACCCGCGACACGCACCGGCATCTCGGGCCGCGCCACGGTGATGGGCTGGTAGATGCGCTGGCGGAAGGCCGCCGCTTCGCCGGAGACGAGCGCCAGGCGCACGGCATCCCAGTCGCTGCCCGAGGCATTCTCGACCACCGCCCAGCCCTGCAGGCGCGCCTGGGTCGGTGTTGCGGCGGGCGCGCCCATCGGCGGCACCAGCAGGCGGTAGGACGGCTTCCACAGCGGCGCGCCCGCGACGTACAGCACGGCCACCTGGCGCGCGCGGTCGGCGCGCAGGCGGATCTCGATGCGGCGTTCGTCGTTGGATCGCGCGGCGGCGAGCGCCTCGGCCGCGCGCGCGACGCGCCCGGCCAGCGCGGTATCGGTCAGCACCACCTCGTCGCCCTCGCGCAGCACCACGGTGCGCAGGCCGGTGGGGGTGATCAGCGTCAGGCGCAGGCCGCCCGGCGTGCCGGCCACGGGCGGCACCTCGGCGGCATCGGCGATGCGCCCGCGCGCGCCGCCGGCCTCGGCTTCCTGGCCGCGCAGCGCCGCCAGCAGGCGCACGCGGCTGTCGAAATCATCCGGGCGCACGGGCAGGCCGCGGAAGGCCTCGTTCGCCAGGTCGCGGGCGGGCAGGCGCAGGCCCTCCACCGTGCCGGCGGTGTCCACCACGATCAGGCTGCGCAGCAGGTCGTCCACATCCTCGGTGGGGGCGCGGAAGGTGACGGTGCCATCGGGCGGGACCTCGCCGGCACGCTCGACCTGCGCCAGGCCGGCGGAGGACAGCGTCACGCTGCGCACCGGCAATTCGGTGGCGAGCGCCGTGGTTGCGCTCAGCAGGAAGGCGAGTGTCAGGCGACGCATGGCGTTGTCCTCTCCGCGGGGGGCGGAGGGTAGGCGGCGCGGGGCCGCGCGGTCCAGGGCGGCGGGCGCGGCGGGCTGAAGCGGTTCAGCCCGCCAGCACGATGTCGAACTGCGCGAGCAGCGCGCGGGACTCGATGCGATCGGCGGGGAGGAAGGGGATGATGACCGCCTCGCGCGCACGCGGGTCGCGGATGCGGTTCAGCAGGCCGTCGCGGTCGTTGAGCGGTTCCCCGGCGACATACATCTGCGTGACCAGCGTGCCGCCGCCCGGGCGGGTGACCTGCACATGGATATGCGGCGTGCGGCCCGGATAGGGCGCCGGGCGCAGGGTGCGGAAGGCATAGGCGCCTGTGGCGTCGGTCAGCACGCGGCCATAGCCCTGGAAATTGGCGTCGAAGCGGGCGGTGTCGGGGGCGCGCGGGTGGCGGTAGATGCCCTGGGCGTCGCATTGCCAGATCTCGACCAGCGCGCCGGGAATGGCGGCGCCGGCGGTGTCCGTCACGCGGCCGCGCAGGTGCGCCACCGTGCCCATGGCCTGCGCCGCCGCACCCTGCACACGCACCAGGTCGGCATCGGTGTCCGCGGGCAGGGTCACCGGGTAGAACGGCCCCTGGGTCTGGCGCGGGGTGGCGGTGCGCGTCTGCGCGAAGGCCGGCAGGGGCAGTAGCAGGGCGGCGCCGAGCAGCGGGCGGCGGAGCAGGCGGGGCTGGGTCATGGCGGCACTGTGCCCCGGGCGCGCGTGACGCGATGTATCGAAGCGCAACCGGTCAGGTCAGCGCCGGGATCAAGGAGAGCACCAGCAGCACCGCCATCGCGATGTTGAAGCCGCGCAGCGCGCGGTCCGTCCGCAGCAGGCGCGACGCCCCCGCGCCCAGCGCCGCCCAGACCAGGCAGCACGGGAAGCAGACCAGCGCGAAGGCGCCCGCGATCAACAGCGTCTCGGCCAGGATGTCGCCATCCGGCGTGGTGAAGGCCGGGATGGCGGCCAGCGCGATCATCCAGGCCTTCGGGTTCACCCATTGGAACAGCGCCGCGCCGATGAAGCCGAGCGGCGGGCGGGGCGGGCCTTCGCCCGGCGCGCCCGCGCGGGCGATCTTCCAGGCCAGCACCAGCAGCCAGGCCGCCCCGCCCCATTTCAGCGCGGTGTGCAGCATCGGCATGGCGGCGAAGGGACCGGCCAGCCCAAGCCCGACGATCAGCAGCATGGCCGCGAAGCCGATCGTGATGCCGAGCATGTGCGGCACGGTGGCGCGGATGCCGGCATTGGCCGCGCCGGCCGCGACCATGAGCACGTTCGGCCCCGGCGTGACCGACATGGCGATGGCGAAGCCGAGCAGGGCGAGGGTCTTGTCCATTGGGCGATGTTAGGTCAGTAATGCTGACATTCACGTGCGCTCTTGCCGGGGCGGCGTTGCGCGTGTCGCATGGCGCCATGGGATTGCAGGAGGATGCCATGGCTGACGAAACCCCCGAACAACGCCTGGCCGCGCTGGGATTGGTGCTGCCCCCCGTGCCCAAGCCGCTGGGCAGCTACGTGCCCTGGCGGCGGGAGGGCGACATGATCTGGACCTCGGGGCAGGGGCCTCGGCGCCCGGACGGCGTGCCGGTGGCGGGCAAGGTGCCGACGCAGATCGGCGTCGAGGAAGCCTATGGCCATGCCCGGTCGGTCGGGCTGGGGCTGCTGGCAGCCGCGGCCGAGGCGGCGGGCGGCCTGGGCAGGCTGCGCTGCGTGAAGGTGCTCGGGATGGTGAATGCGATGCCCGATTTCGGCGACCATCCCAAGGTGATCAACGGGTGTTCGGACCTGTTCGTGGCGGTGCTGGGGGAGAATGGGAAGCACGCGCGCTCGGCGGTGGGGTTCGTGAGTTTGCCGAACCAGATTCCGGTGGAGATCGAGGCGATTTTTCGCGTGGTTGACTGACGCAAGGCCGCGGCGCCGGCGGGGGTCAGGGCCATGCGATGATTCCATGGGACCGGAGCACCCGCGCGGTGACCGCGAGCACGATCCAGGCAGGCCAGACGGTCCAGGCGCGGGGCATGGTCCGGGGCGGGATGTGCCGGTCCGGCGTAGCTCCGTCATGGATCATCCGGCCGATGAACCAGCCTGGCGCTGTCAGCACAGCGGCCGCGCAAAACCCTGCCAACGCGAGGGCCAGCAGTTCCGTGACGCTGTCCCCGCGCTGGGAGGCCAAGCTCAGTGACGCGGCGCGCCACCCCATCAGGGTCTCGACGCTCACGCCCATCGCAGGACCCGCGATCCAGGTCGGCAAGGGGCGCGTCGTCTCGTCGCGATGCAGGTAGCCGTGCACGGCGAATGCAAACGCAAGTACGAGTTCGGGACCCCACAGGAAGCCCTGCGGGGCGGCGGCAGCCAGCACGATGGCTCGCGGCGCGTGTGGCGGGAGCCTCGCCCCAGAGGCCAGCGTCAGCACGATCAGGGCGAGCAGAATCGCGACCGCCAGGGCGACCAGCATTGTCCGGCACAACGCGCCGAACCGCGCCCCGTTCAGGCCGAGGTACAGCCCCATCGCCACGCTGAACGGGACCAGGACGAACAGGTAGGCGGCGAAGGCGCCGCCCATGACGCCCATGAAGACGGCGGTCACGTGCGATTGGCTCAGACGCGATTGCGCGTCACCAACCGTCCCGGCTTCTCCCCCGTCGCGCCCTTGCCCGCGACATAGGTCGGCGTGCCGTTCGCCCAGACTTCCTCGATCCCCTCGCTGGTCTGCTTCGGGTCCTCGAAGGTCGCGCGGTCGATCACGGTGTCGGCGTCGAACAGCACCAGGTCGGCATAGGCACCCTCGCGGATTTCGCCGCGGTCCAGCATCCCGAACAGCGACGCGGTGCGCCCCGTCATCTTGTGGATGGCGGTCTCCACGCTGAACAGCCGCAGCTCGCGCGCATACAGCCCCAGCACGCGCGGAAAGGTGCCCCACAGCCGCGGATGCGGATGCGCGTCGTGCGGGATGCCGTCCGACCCGATCACCGACATCGGATGCGCCATGATGCGGCGCACGTCTTCCTCGTCCATCTGCCAGGTGACTTGCCCCGCCGGCAGCAGGCGTTCGGCGGCCTGGCGGATATCGGTGTTCCAGCCGCGCGCCAAGTCCGACAGGTATTTCCCCGCCATCTCCGGATGCGGGATCGACCAGGTGATCATCACCTTCACATCCTCGCGCAGCCGGTCGGGCATCAGCACGGTGGACCCTGCCGGGTAGGGATACATGTCGAAGAACATGTCCTGGGTCTGGTTGATCGCCTCGATCAGCGGCAGGGTCTGCGTCGAGCGCCCGTAGTTCTCGGGCATCGAGCATTTGTGGTGGCTGACCCAGACCGGCACGCCGACACGCTTGCCGATCTTCGCCGTCTCCTCGATGGACGCCAGCACGCGGTCGGCCTCGTCGCGCATGTGGGTCACGTAGATGCCGCCCATGGCGCGCAGCGGCTCGGCCACCGCGATCACTTCCTCGGTCGTCGCATGCATGTTGGGCGGGTAGTACAGGCCGGTCGAGAAGCCCGACGCACCCTCGGCCAGCGAGTTCTTCACCCGCAGGCGCATGTGCTCGATCTCGGAATCCTTCGCCACGCGCATCACGTCGCCGTCCATGGCTTCCACGCGCATGGTCTGGTGGCCGACCAGCGCGTAGGTGTTCACCTCGCTCCCGCGCTTCTTCAGCTCATGCGCGTAGTCGCCGAAGGAATCGAAGCGCCACCAGCCTTCCTCGCCGATCAAATCCAGCGGCGGCGGCGGGGTGCGCTTGAACCGCGCCGGCGAAAGCGACACGCCGCAATTGCCCACCACCACCGTGGTGACACCCTGGCTGATCTTGCAGGTCATGCATTCGGGCCCGCACATCACCGCGCGGTCGTCATGGGTATGCGCGTCGATGAAGCCGGGCGCCAAGGCGCGGCCATGCGCGAGAACCTCGCGATCCGCCGAAGCGCCGCCCAGGTCGCCCACCGCCACGATGCGGTCGCCCGTCACGCCGACATCACCCCGCCGGCGCGGCGCGCCCGTCCCGTCGAAAATCGTGGCATCGCGGATGATGAGGTCGCAGCGCAGCGCCATGGTCGTGTCTTCCGAAGCAAGTGGGTATCGCCGAGCATGGCGTGGCGCCGCGCGGCGCGAAAGCCCCGCCGGGTGCCGGCGGGAACAACGCCGCGGCGGCCCCGCGCACCGACGCCCTGCGGGTGGGTCGCGCATGCCGCGCCATGCGCCACGCCCGGCCGGAGGCAGGGCACGGGCCGGCGGTCGCGCGGCCGGATCAGGCGTGGTGCGGCACCTCGCAGACGACATCCTCCGCCTTGCCCGCCGCGCCGCGTGGCAAGGCCTGCGGGCGCTGCACTGCCACCCCGGCGGCGGCTTCGGCCTCGCTCGGCGGTGCGGGCGCAACGAGCGCCAGCCGCACCGCCGCGTGAGCCGCCTGCACGATCCGCTACTGCCGCACCCCCGGCACGGCCGGGACGACACCGATCGACGGCTGGTCGCGAGGCATGCCGCCTCACCTCCCGCCAGAGCAGATCGCGTTCAGATGAACTCATCTGAACGCGTGAAGATGCTCTGAAAACAACAGGCTAGAGCCTGCTACGTGAGCGCGAGCGAATGCAGCATGCTCTAACGTGTCCGGCACATGACGCAACTGCCATGAACCTGCCACGTCATGTTGCGATCCAGGCCATCACGACTCCGCCGTCGCGGAGAGGAGGAAAAGCCATGCGACCCGTTGCGATCAGTGCCGTGCTGCTCGGCCTCGCGCAGGCCAGCTTCGGCGCGGCGGCCATGCCGGCGGCGCCTGCCCTGTTGGCGGAAGCCGGGCAGGGCGTGACGCTCGCGCGCGCCGGCGCGTTGCCCGGCCTGGCCGAGGCCGCCCCCTCGGGCGTGCTGCCGGTCGGCGATGGCGACCGCGGCCGCTGGCGCCGCGGGCCGCCGCATGGCCATGGCTGGGGGCCGCCGCCGCGCGCGTATTACTACGCGCCGCCGCCGCCGAGATACTATCGCCCGCCGCCGCCGGTGTATTACGCGCCCCCGCCGCGCGCCTATTACGCGCCGCCGCCGCGCGCCTACTACGCGCCGCCGCCGCCCGTGTACTACGCGCCGCAGCCCGGGGTGAGCCTCAACTTCCGGTTCTGACGGCGCCGCGCGTCACCGCGCGTCCAGCAAGCGCAGCGCCGCTTCCGGCCCGGCCAGGATCTCGGTCAGCCGCGCGAGGTCCGCGGGGTTGGCCTCCGGCGCCGCGCGCAACGCGGCGAAGGAATCGATCACCTTCCGCAGCGTGGCGTCATAGGCGCTCGCCCCGCCGAGCCTTCGCCCCGCCGTCTCGATCCGGCGCAGGCTGCGCGCGGTCGCCTCCATCGCCTGCATCCGCGCATCGTCCGGCCGCGCGCCGGCTTGCGCCAGCGGGTCCAGCAGATGATGCGCGGTTGAATCCGCGAAGGCGCTGCGGCATGCCTCGCCGACCGTGCGGCGCAGCGCCGCGACACGCTGCCGGCGCTCGGGCCGCCGCCCCGCCTCCGAGGTCTCCAGGTCGTCCAGTGCCTCGGCGAATTCCTCGGCGAGCTGCGCGGCGCCCTGCGGGTCGGCGACCGACAGGTCCGGCCGGCATTCCTCGATCCATTGGTCGAGCACCCGCTCCATCGCGCCCGGCGCGCCCACCCGCGCGGACGCCGCCGCCGAGGCCACCGACCCGGGCTTCGCCGCCTTCAGCAGGATGGTGGCGAAGATCGCCTCGACCACCGCGGCATCCTCGGCCGCCGCGGCGCCCAGCGCGGCCTGCACCAGCGTGGCGGGCGGCCCCTCCCGCGCCGCCAGCAGCGCGCTCCAGAGCGGGTCGGCATGGCGCCACACCCCGGCGGCGAGGGCCGCGCAATGGCGGAACTCGGCCTCGCCGAGGCCGCTGCCCTCCCAGCCCGGCGGTGGCGCCAGCCGCGCCGCCGCATCCGCCGCCGCGCGCCACAGGCGCCGCCCCGCCGCATCCACCGCCGAAAGGTCGGCGAAGCTGCGCCCGGCGAAGGCGCGCTCGATCGCCTCGGCCTCGGTGCCGATCGCGACGCGCACCGAATCGGCCAGCGCCGGCAGCGCGCTGCGCGGCAGCCCGCCATCCGCGCGCTTCCAGCGGCGCGCATCGGCCACCACGCCATCCAGCGGCAGGAACAGCAGCCGGGTGAAGGCGATCGGCCGCGGCGGCCGCAGCCGGCGCAGCCGCGGCCGCGCCGCATCCAGCAGGCGGTCCGCCTCGCGCCGGTCGGCCATGCGGTCGAACACCGCGACCACCCGCGCCAGCGCATCATCCGAGGCCGAGGCCACGGCGTGGGTGAGGCGGCGCTGCTCGGCGGAGAGGGTCGTGCTCATGCGGCGCGCGAGCGCAGGCGTTCGTTGCGCGCGACGATCTCGAGCATGCGGCCCGACCGCCAGTCCTCGTTCGCGCGCACCACCCGGCGCATCCGCGTCGGGCGGTCCCAATCGTCGGTGATGCCCAGCCATTCCTCGACCTCGCGCGGCATCACCGGCGCCAGCAGCGCCATCTCCCACAGCGCGCCCTCGCGCAGGCCGGGATCGGCGTCGCGCCACAATTCGGTGATGACCTGCCAGCCATCGAGCAGCCAGTCGGGCCGCGAGGCACGCCGGCCGAGCTCGGTCGAATCCTCGCGCCAGGCGCGCAGCAGGGTCGGCGTGTCCGACAGCAGGCCGTCCAGGTCCTTGAAGGCGCCCGCCGCGCAGGACAGCGTCAGGCGCGCCGCATCCATCACCAGCACCGCCGCGTGCTGTTCGCTGGGGTCGGCCGATTGCGCGACATGCAGTTCGATCTCGTTGACCATCGCCTGCAGGCCGACCACCAGCGCGCGGGTGCGCGACACGCCGGGATCGCCGGGAATGCCCACGCCGCAGAAGGCGCTGGCGATGGCTTCGAGCCAGGCGGCGATGATCTCGGGGCTGACGCCCAGGCGCGGGGCGAAGCGCGCCACCGCGCGGCGCGCGCGCTGTTCGATGCGGACCGGCGTGTCGGCCTGCGGCGGGACGGTCGCTTCGTCGCGCGATTCGGTGCGGCGGATCAGGTCGAGCAGCAGCAGGAAGTTGGCGCGCATCCGCGCCGCGCCGTCCTCGTTGACGGCGCGCGCCACGGCGGCGGCGGCCTCGCGCCCGGCCAGCCCCTCGGCGGCGACGGCGCGCGCGGTCTCGCGCACCGTGGGGGGGGAGACCACCGCCTGGTCGGACAGGCGCTGCCACAGCCGCCGGTCGTGCAGGGTGGGCGCGCAGATCTCCGGCAGGGCGCCCCAGGGCACGATGTAGTTGCCGCGCCCGCCGGACGGGTTGGTGATGACAACCTCGAGCCCGGCGCGGCTTTCATTGGGCCGAATGCGGGCGCCCAGCAGGAAGGGCGTGGTGAACGGCACGGTGACGCCGCGGTCGAGGAAGGTCGCCGGCTGGTAGGCCGCGGTGCCGAAGCGTTCGAGGATGTCGGTGCGGATTTCCGTCATGCCACCCCATCGTGGCGCGCAGGGGTAAAGGAGGGGTTTCGGCGCGGCCTTGCAATTTCTCCATGCGATCCTTCACCGCCACACCCCCGACCGCACCGACACCGCGACCAGCACGCCATAGGCCGCCAGCCCCAGCCCGATCGCCGCGAAGGCCCCCGGCAGCCCGGCATCGGTGAAGGTCGCCAGCGCCCAGCCGCCCCCCACCGCGAAGACCAGGCGCGAGACCGAGGCCGCGAAGGGCCCGCGCATCCGCCCCGCCCCCTGGCAGGCGAAATACAGCGCCATGCCCAGGCCGAAGGGCCCGAAGGACGGCCCGACCCAGCGCAGATAGACCACGATCGCCTCCTGCACCGCCGGGTCGGCGGCGAAGATCCGCGCCAGCGGATGCGGGAAGATCGCCGCCAGCACGCCGATGCCGCCGGCCAGCCCGCCGGCGATCGCCGCCCCCCGCCAGGCGGTGGCGCGCGCCGAGGCCCAGTCCCCCGCGCCCACGCGCCGCCCGACCAACGAGGTCAGCGCCACCCCGATCCCGAAGCCCAGCGGGATGATGAGGAATTCCAGCCGCACGCCCACGCCATAGGCCGCGATCGCCGCCGTGCCGTGCACCGCCACCAGCGCGGTCATCAGCACCACGGTCAGGTTGGCGATGGTGGCCATGATGGTGGCGACCACGCCGACTTCCAGGATGCCGCGGAACAGGTCGCGGCGCAGCGGCGCGCGCAGGTCGGGCACGAAGCCCGCGCCGCCGCGCAGGATCACGAAGGCCATGCTGCCCGCCGCCGCGGCGAAGGCCACCAGGTAGGCGATCGCCGCCCCCGCCAGGCCCCAGCCCAGGCCCAGCATCAGCAGCCCCGACAGCGGCGCCTCCAGCACCCAGCAGGCGGTCATGATGATGGCCGGCAGGCGCATCTTGCCCGCCCCGCGCAGCACCGATCCCAGGATGTTCGACAGCCACACCAGCACCGCGCCGCCGAACAGGATGGAGGCATAGGTCACGGCGTGGTCCAGCGTGGCGCCGCGGCCGCCGACCGCGCGGAACAGCATCGGCCCGAAGCCGAGCGCGAGCACCATGGTCAGCACGCCCATCACCAGCGCGATGACCACCGCGTGCTTGACCAGCGCCGCGGCTTCCGCGGTCCGTCCGCCACCGATCGCGCGCGCCACCGCCGAGGCGACGCCGCCGCCCATGGCGCCGCCGGAGGTCATCTGCATCAGCATCAGCAGCGGCAACACCAGCGCGTAGCCGGCCAGCGCCTCGGTGCCCAGGCGGCCGATCAGCGCGGCCTCGGTGGTCTGGGCGATGGCCTGCACGAAGGTCACCAGGATGGTGGGGGCGGACAGGCGCGCGATCTCGAGGACCGGGGCGGGGGCCTGGGTCATGCGGCGCGGGTGATCATGCCGGTCGCGCGCGCCCCAGGAACGACCCGGCGCAGGATATCAGGGTGCTGCACGCAAGGGCCGGCACGACACCATCGGATCGCGGCCCTGCCGCGATCCGCGAGCGCGAAGCGCGACCGCGCCCAGGCGACCCGCCGCGCCCCGTGCGAGAGTGCACGGCGCGCAAGCCAAGCGCACGAATGTGCGCGCCGGCGCCGGCGCAGGGCGTCATGGCGCAACATCCCAGGGCCGGCACGACAGCATCGGATCGCGCCCCTGCCGCGATCCGCGAGCGCGAAGCGCGACCGCGCCCAGGCGGCCCGTCGTGCCCCGTGCGACAGTGCACGGCGCGCAAGCCAAGCGCACGAATGTGCGCGCCGGCGCCGGCGCAGGGCGTCATGGCGCAACACTCCAGGGCCGGCACGACACCATCGGATCGCGGCCCTGCCGCGATCCGCGAGCGCGAAGCGCGACCGCGCCCAGGCGGCCCGCCGCGCCCCGTGCGACAGTGCACGGCGCGCAAGCCAAGCGCACGAATGTGCGCGCCGGCGCCTGAGGCAAAGCAAAAACCGTTCACGCGACCCGGTGCAGCAAGGGCTCGCCCGCGGCCAGGCGCCGCACATTCTCCGCGGCGATCGCGAAGGACCGGTCGAAGGTGCCGGTGGTCAGCCAGGCGACATGCGGCGTCACCACCACATTGGGCAGGCTGAACAGCGGGTCCGCCGGGTCCGGCGGTTCCTGCGCGAAGACATCCAGGCCCGCCGCGCCGATCTGGCCCGACTGCAGTGCCGCCACCAGCGCCGCCTGGTCCACCAGCCCGCCGCGCGCGGTGTTCACCAGCACCGCGCCGCGCTTCATCCGCGCGATGGCGCCGGCATCGATCAGCCCGCGCGTCTGCGGCGTCTCGGGGATGTGCAGGGAAACCACGTCGCTTTCCGCCAGCAGCCCGGCAAGCGTGCGGTAGCTGCCCTCGGCATCGGGCTTCGCCTCGCGCGCGGTATAGAGCAGCCGGCAGCCGAGCGCGGCCAGCACCGGCGCCAGCAGCGCGGGGATGGCGCCATAGCCGACCAGGCCCACCGTGCGCCCGCCCAGTTCGAACAGGCTGTCCTGCAGCGCCGGCGGCTGCGCCCAGCCCTGCCCGGCGCGCGTGGCGGCATCGAAATGGGCCACCCGGCGCAGCGCCCCCAGCATCAGCAGCAGCGTCAGTTCCGCCACCGCGCGGGCATTGGTGCCGGGCAGGTTGCACACGGCGATCCCCCGCGCGCGGGCGGCATCGAGGTCGATGGTGTTCACGCCGACGCCGATCTTCTGGATCAGGCGCAGCCGGGGGGCGGCGGCGATGTCGGCGGCGGTCAGCGGGCGCAGCACGTGCCAGATCGCCTCGGCCTGCGGCAGCGCGGCGGCAAGGGCGGTGTCGTCGGTGTCGGAGACGAGGCTGAGCTCGATGCCCGGCAGCGCGGCCAGGCGCTGCGCGAGGCCCGGCCCGGCGCGGTAGTGCAGCAGGACCTTCATGGCGTTTCGCCTTGACCCCGGCCATGGCGCCGCGATATAGGAATAATATCATCACCGCGCCTGCGCGTGGCCGGCCGACCGCCAGACCCGGCGGCCGGGTCGCCCGGCAGGAGCCTCCATCGGTGCGGCCCCGTGGCGCCCTTGGTTCCGCCGGAACAAGACGTGCGCCGTGGCGGTGCCGCGGTTGCGCGCGCGCCAAGCGCCATCCGATGGGCGGCACCCGTTGAGCAGGCATCATGTGTCGCCGCACGGCCGATCCGGGGCGCGGGCCCGGCGGGCTGGCCGATCGTGTAAAAGTCTAAAATCCTAAAATGACCGATCGCCGTCACCGGCCGGACCGCCCCAGCACCGCCCCGCCGGCGAAGCGCGCACGGGCGCCGAGGCCTTCCTCGATCCGCAGCGCCTCGTTCCACTTCGCCATGCGTTCGGACCGCGCGAAGGAGCCGACCTTCAATTGCCCGACCCCCCAGCCGAGCGCCAGGTGGACGATGGTGACATCCTCCGTCTCGCCGCTGCGTGCCGAGACGATGCCGGCATAGCCGACTTCCTTCGCCGCCTCCCAGGCGGCGCGGGTCTCGCTCAGCGTGCCGCGCTGGTTGGGCTTGATCAGCACGGTGTTCGCCGCGCCCTGGCGCGCCGCCTCGCGCACCCGCGCGGCATCGGTCACCAGGAAGTCGTCGCCCACCACCTGGATGCGGCCGCCCACCTCGCGCGTGAAGGCGGCGAAGCCGGCGGCGTCGTCCTCGGCCAGCGGGTCCTCGATGGAGGCGATCGGATAGGCGTCGATCCAGCCGAGCAGCATGCGGATCATGCCGTCGGTATCCAGTTCGCGCCCCTCCAGCCCCAGCCGGTAGCGCCCGGCCTTGCCGAAATCCGTCGCCGCGATGTCGAGCGCGATCGCCACCTGTTCGCCGGGCTTGAAGCCTGCCCGTTCGATCGCGGCGACCAGCGTCTCCAGCGCCTGTTCGTTGGCGGTGAAGGCGGGCCACCAGCCGCCCTCATCCGCCACGCCCTGCAGCAGGCCGCGATCCTTCATGATGCCGCCGGCGGCGCGATAGACCTCGGCGGTCCAGTCGAGCGCCTGCGCGAAGGATGTCGCGGCCGGGCAGATCACCAGGAAATCCTGGATATCGACGCGCCGCCCGGCATGGGCGCCGCCGCCCAGGATCTGGATCTGCGGCAGCGGCAACAAGGTCGCCGCGTCGCCGCCGAGGTACTTCCACAGCAGCATGCCGTTCGCGTGCGCCGCCGCGTGCGCGGCCGCCATCGACACCGCCAGCGTCGCATTCGCGCCGAGCCGCGACTTGTTCGGCGTGCCGTCCAGCGCGATCAGCGCGGCATCCAGCGCGCCCTGGTCGGCGGCATCCATGCCGGCCACACGCGGCGCGATCTCGGTGTTCACCGACCCCACCGCGCCGGTCACGTCATAGCCGCCGAAGGCGGTGCCGCCATCGCGGCGGTCCAGCGCCTCGCCGCTGCCGGTGCTGGCGCCGGCCGGCGCGATGGCCAGGCCGCGGGCACCGCCGGCAAGGCGGATCTCGGCCTCCACCGTCGGGCGGCCGCGGCTGTCCCATACGCGGCGGCCGCGCACGGAAGCGATGGTCGTGGAACTCATGCGCCGATCTCGTCTCCCCAGGCGGTCCGCACGCTGCGCAAGCGGTCCGGCGGCGCGAGCAGGAGGGCGCGCGCGACGCGGCGCACGCGGTTCCTGTCCGCTTCATCGGTCAGGTACTCGACCGGGCTCTTGCCGTCCACGCGGGCCAGGAACAGCCCGGGCAGCAGGCTGGCGGCGCGGGTCTCCAGCACCGCCGGCGCTTCCCATTCCACGCCCGCCAGGTAGGCGGTCGCCAGCGCCTCGAAGCAGCGCAGGAAGTCGCTCGCGCAGGCCGGCGTCCAGAGGCATTTCAGCAGCAGGTGGTTCAGGCAGAAGGCCAGGTCGAAGGCCGGGTCCCCCCACCAGGCGCATTCCGCGTCGATGAAGACCGGCCCGCGCGGGCCGACCAGGATGTTCTTCGGGCTGACATCGCCATGCACCAGCGTGAGCCTGGTC
Organism: Roseomonas sp. CECT 9278; assembly: GCF_918698155.1. GTDB lineage: Bacteria > Pseudomonadota > Alphaproteobacteria > Acetobacterales > Acetobacteraceae > Neoroseomonas. The sequence goes on along the minus strand of NZ_CAKKLX010000052.1, from coordinate 16,694 downwards.
GCCGCCGTGCGCGCGACCAGCGCGGTCAGCGCGGGGGCGAGGTCCCGATGCACGCGCGCGGTCGCGACCAGGTAGGGTTCCAGCCGGATCGCGTGGAACAGCTGGTCGGTCGGGAAATCCGCCGAGAGCGCGGGCCGGCGCGCCGCATGGGCATGGATGCGCGCGATGCGCCGGCCGACCTCCGCGGCGAAGCCGGCATCGGCGTGGCCGTCATGCAGGCGCGCCTTCCAGACCGGGTGGTCCGCGGGCGGCAGCCATTGCATGGCCAGCGTGCCGGTCGCCTCGTTCTGGCCGAGCAGCGCGGGGACGGAACACGGCGCGGCCTCGGCGGCGCGGGCCAGCCAGCGCGCCTCGTAGCGGTTGCGGATGACCGGTGCGCGCCAATCCGCCGCCACCTTCAGCTTGGCGAGCGCGCGCTTGGTGCAGATCTCGCGGCCATCGGGCAGCACCACGCGCCAGATGTCGGAGGAGACGCCGCCGCTCAGCGGTTCGCCCTCGGCGACACCATCGGGGGCGAGCAGCCCCATGGCCCGCAGGCCTTCCGTCATGGGTGCTGGGATCTCCGCCAGGCGCGCAGACATCAAGCCCTCCCGGCCGGGCATCGGCGCGCGGGGGGGCGTGCAACGCCACGCCGCGCCGTCCCATGTGGCTTCCTTCTGCAAGGAGCGTAGCACGGCCAGGCGCCCGCCGGCATCGCCGGAGTTGCGCTGCGCGCGCCTCGGGCAACCGTGGCGGTGCCGGATCGTCCGTGCGCGGGAACGGGGCCGGGATCGCCCGTGCGATGCCGGGGCCGCGCGCGCCGCGCCCGGCCCGCCGCCGGCACCGCACGCCGGCCGGCGGTCGCCAAATGGCATGAGGCCCGCGCCAACCCTCATGCGCGCCCGCCAAACCCATGCTAGGAACCGCGACGACCAACCTGTGCGACGCCGACGGATCAATCATGGCCAAGGACGAGTGGGACATTCCCGAACACCTCCAGCCGGACCCCACCGAGTGGTCCTTCGACATCGAGGACGCGCTCGGCAAGGTGGTCGGGTTGCGCACGCAGGTGCCCGCCGATGCCTTCACCGCCCGGGTGCTGGGCACCGAGCGCGAGGGATCGGGCGTGGTGATCGGCGACGGCCTGGTGCTGACCGTGGGCTACCTGGTGACCGAGGCCGAGGGCATCTGGATCACCAATGCCGATGGCCGCGCGGTGCCCGGCCATACCCTGGCGGTGGACCAGGAGAACGGCTTCGGCCTGGTGCAGGCGCTGGGCAAGCTGGGCGTCACGCCGGTCGAGATGGGCGACAGCGAGGGCTTGCGCATCGGCGCCCCGGTCATGCTCGGCGCGGCTGGCGGGCGGGGCCATGCGGTCTCGGCCAAGCTGGTCGCGCGGCAGCCCTTCGCCGGCTACTGGGAATACCTGATCGAGGACGCGCTGTTCACCGCGCCGGCGCATCCCTCCTGGGGCGGGGCGGGGCTGTTCGGGCCGGATGGCAAGCTGATGGGCATCGGCTCGCTGATCCTCCAGCAGGGCGAGGAAGGGCGGCGGCTCGACCTCAACATGGTGATCCCGGTGCATCGGCTCAGCCCGGTGCTGAACGACCTGGTCACCTGCGGGCGCGTCAACCGCCCGGCGCGGCCCTGGCTCGGCCTCTATGCCACCGAGGATGAGGAAGGTGTCGCGATCGCCTCGCTGGCGCCGGGCGGGCCGGCGGAGAATTCCGGCGTGCGCAGCGGCGACCGCGTGCTGGCGGTCGATGGCGCGGTGGTGACCGACCTGGCGGAGCTGTGGCGCGCCGTGTGGTCCTGCGGCCATGCGGGATCGACGGTGAAGCTGAAGCTTGGCCGGGCGCGCGGGTCGCGCGACGTGGCGGTGGTCTCCGCCGATCGCATGTCCTTCCTCAAGCATCCGCGGATGCATTGATGGGCGGGATTGTTGTCGCGCCGTGGTGGCGCGCATGACGGTCGCGCCATGACGGCGCGCATGGTGGTCGTCCCGCCGGGGCAGGGCGAGCGGCACTGGCAGCCGCAGCCGGCCAATGGCTGGATCGAGCTGCTGACCTCGCCGCGCTTGCCCGGCGCGCCGGCGGGCTTTTCGGCGGGCCTTCAGGAACTGCCGCCGCTGGGCAAGATCCGCGAGCACGCGCACCCCGCGCAGACCGAGATCTTCTGGATCATCGAGGGGCAGTGCCTCGCGCGGCTGGATGGCCAGGTGCGGCGCATCGTGGCGGGCACCTTCATGGTGGCGCCGCCGCATGTGCGCCACGGCTTCATCAATGATGGCGGCGGCCCCTATCGGATGCTGTGGATGCTGGTGCCGGCGGGGCTCGAGGATTTCTTCGTGGCCATCGGCAAGCCGCGCCTGGCCGGCGCAGCGGATCCCACGCCCTATCCGCGCCCGGCGCAGACCGGCGCGATCGAACTCTCCACCGTGTTCGAGACGCTGGACCCGCCGCCCGAGGCGCCCTGGGACACCGCGCCGATCACCGACCCCGCCGTGCTGGAGGCGATCCGCCGCGTCGCGGTGTGAGGCGCCCGGTCGCCGGCGTGGCGCGCCGGATCGCCGTTCGGGCGCTCGGCGCGCAGGGCAGGCCGCCGGTCAAACGAGGGCGCTGTCTGCGCCACTTGCCGCGGCGGCCGTTTCGGGCCGAACATCGCGCCGGCAAGGCCAGCGGGCACGGACCCGCGCCACCAGCGGAGGAAGCGACATGACCAAGGGCATCACGCGCCGGACGGCGCTCGCGGCGGGTGGCGCGCTTGTCGCAGCGCCGCCGATCGTGCGGCAGGCGAACGCGCAATCCGCCTTCGACTGGAAGCGTTTCAGCGGCGAGCGCATCGAGGTCAGCCTGACGGCCAATCCGCGCAGCACCATCCTGATCCAGAACCAGCGCGAATTCGAGGACATGACCGGCATCCGCGTCGGCGCCGAGCAGATCCCCGAGCAGCAGCACCGCCAGAAATTCGCGATCGAATTCGCCTCCGGCCGGCCGTCCTTCGACGTGGTCGGCATCTCCCTGCATGTGAACAAGCGCCAGGTCGGACGGGCGCGCTGGTGCACCGACATCAAGGCGCTGATGGCCGATGCGTCGATCACCTCGCCCGATTTCGACTTCGCCGATTTCGGCGCCGGCGCGGTGGAATATTCCACCCAGTCGGACGGGCGGATGGACACCATCCCGGAGTTCACCGACTACTTCATCCTGTACTACAACAAGGAATTGCTCGCGGCGAAGAACATCGCCGTGCCGACCACCTTCGACGAGATGTACGAGAGCGCAAAGCGCCTGACCGAACCCTCGCGCCAGATCTACGGCAATGTCGGGCGCGGGCTGCGCAACGCCAACGTGGTGCTGTATTCGTCCTTCCTGCTGGGCACGCAGCAGCGCGATTTCCTTGATGCGCAACGCCGGCTGGTCAGCGATTCGCCCGACGCGATCTGGGCCGGCGAGTTCTACAAGAAGCTGCTGCGCGACTGCTCGCCGCCGGGCGTGTCCGGCTTCAACTGGAACGAATGCCAGACGACCTTCATGCAGGGGCGCGCGGCGTTCTGGCTGGATGGCGTGGGCTTCGCCGCGCCGCTCGAGGACCGCACGCGATCGCGCGTGGCGGGCAAGGTCGGCTATGCGGTGGTGCCGCGCGGGCCGGCGCATCACCACTGCGCCATGTTCGGCACCGGCTTCGGCATCGCCGAGCAGTCGCGCAAGAAGGGCGCCGCCTGGTACTACCTGCAATGGGCGTCGGGGAAGGCGAACCAGCTGCGCTACCTGACGTCCGGCGCCGGTTCGCCCGCCCGCACCTCGCCCTATCGGAACGAGGAAGCGATCGCCGGGTCGCGGTTCTCGCGCGAATTCTTCAACACGCTGATCGCCAGCGCGCGCATCAGCCGCCCCGGCCTGCCGGAGATCGTGCCCGTCACCGAATTCCGCGACGTGATCGGCGCGGCGCTGACCAGCACGATCGGCGGGGCGGACGTGGCGGGCGAGCTGCGCCGCGCGACCGAGGCCTTCCGCCCGGTCCTCGAAGCCTCCGAGCGCGCGTCCTGATGGATGGCACGGCGACCATCGCCAGCGCGGCGGCGGCGGGGGCAGCACCCCGCCGCCGGCGGCGCAACTATTCCCGGCGCTACTGGTGGTTCGTCGTGCCCTGCGGCGCGGTGGTGCTCGCCACCATCATCTTTCCCTGGGTCTTCACGCTGTACATGTCGGCGCATGACTTCAAGCTCGGCGGCGGGCGGGAGTATGTCGGCTTCGCCAACTACCTGAAGCTGGTGGATGACGAACGCTTCCTGCTGTCCATCCTGCGGACGCTGTATTTCACCGCGCTGTCGGTGGTGCTGCCGATGGTGCTGGGGCTGCTGGCGGCCTTGGCGTTCCACCGGAAATTCCCGATGCGCGGGCTGGCGCGCACCATCTTCATCCTGCCGATGATGGCGACCCCCGTGGCGGTCGCACTGGTCTGGACCATGATGTTCCACCCGCAGCTCGGCGTGCTGAACTGGCTGCTGCAACAGGTGGGCCTGCCGCCGTCGATGTGGGTCTATGCCCCCGACACCGTCATCCCCACGCTGGTGATGATCGAGGTCTGGCACTGGACGCCGCTGGTCATGCTGATCCTGCTCGGCGGGTTGGCATCGCTGCCGATCGATCCCTACGAGGCCGCCAAGATCGATGGCGCCACACCCTTCCAGGCCTTCTGGCACATCACGCTGCCATTGCTGGCGCCCTTCCTGGTGGTGGCGCTGATCATCCGCACGATCGATGCGCTGAAGGCCTTCGACACGATCTACGTCATCACCCAGGGCGGGCCGGGCACGGCCAGCGAGACCATCAACATCTTTCTCTATCTGCAGGCCTTCGCCTACTACAACCTGGGCTACGCGAGCGCCGTGGTGGTCGTGTTCTTCACCATCATCATCATGCTGGCGATGGTGTTGCTGTGGACCCGCGCGCGGGTGAAGGCGTGATGCGCAAGGCCAAGCGCATCATCGGCAATATCGGCTTCGGCTTCGGCGTGCTGATGCTGGTCAGCCCGGCGATCCTGGTGTTCCTGTGGATGCTGTCGCTGTCGCTGAAGAACGAGCTCGACAACACCGACTACCCGCCGGTGTTCATCCCGAACCCGCCGGTCTGGGACAATTTCGCCGCGGTGTTCGAACGCAACGACTTCCTGAAGTATGCGATCAATTCGGTGATCGTGTCGTTCAGTGCGACCGGGCTCGCGATCCTGCTGGGCGTGCCGGCGGGCTATGGCATCGCGAAGATGCGCGCGACCAAGGCGGCGGTGGTGATCCTGATCGCGCGGATCACGCCGGGCCTGTCGTACCTGATCCCGCTGTTCCTGCTGTTCCAGTGGGTCGGGCTGACGGGCACGGTGGTGCCGATCATCATCACCCACCTGGTCATCACCGTGCCGATCGTCGTGTGGATCATGATGGGCTTCTTCGAAGGCCTGCCGGCGGAGCTGGAAGAAGCCGCGCTGGTCGATGGCGCGACCATCTGGCAGGCCTTCCGCCACGTGGCGATGCCGCTGGCCAAGCCGGGCATCACGGTGGCGACGATCCTCGCCTTCATCTTCTCCTGGAACAACTTCATCTTCGCCATGGTGCTGGCGGGGCGCGAGAGCCGCACGCTGCCCGTCGCGGTGAACAACATGCTGACCTTCGAGCAGATCTCCTGGGGGCCGCTCTCGGCCGCGGCGCTGCTGGTGACCGCGCCGGTGCTGGTGCTCACGCTGCTGGCGCAGAAGCAGATCGTGGCGGGCCTCACGGCGGGGGGCGTGAAGGGCGGCTGAGTGCCGGTTGCGGTCGCCGCCCGCCGGCCTATGTCTGGCTGATCCTGGAGGCCACCATGGCGCCGCGCCGCATACCTGTCGCCATCCGCTTCATGCTGCTGCACGGGCTGGTCGGCTTCGGCCTGGCCGCGATGTTCGTGGGTGCGGTGCTGTGGGCGGATCCGGGCGGCGTCGGCCGCCTGATCCTGCGCGAGGGTGGCGCGCCCGTGGTTGCGCTGCTGTGGTTCTTCACCGGGCTGACCTTCGGGTCGGTGCAGATCGGCGCGGCGGTCATGCTGCTGGGCGGGCAGGACGACGCGCCGCGCGGCGGGCGGCGGCAGCGCCTGCCGCCCGCCCTGGTGCCGGTGCGCCTGGCGGCGCGGCGCTGATCAGGATGCGACCAGGCCCCACTTGCGCGCCAGCTCGTCGAAGAAGCCGCTCTCCTGGCGCAGCCTGACCCAGGTGTCGAGGAAGCGCAGGAATGCCGCGTCGTCGGCGCGCGCCATGAAGGCCATCGGCAGCGTGTTGCGCGGCTGGTCGCGCAGGATCGCCACCAGGTCGGGGTATTCGCGCGTCAGGAAGGCGGCCTCGATCGTGCTGGTGACCGAGGCATCGACGCGCCCGCCGAGCAGTTCCTGCCAGTCGCGCGCCGGGCTCTCGACGCGGCGCAGGGTTGCGTTCGGCAGCGCCTGCTGCACGAAGACCTCCATGGTGGTGCCGAGCGAGGTCGCGATGGTCACGTTGCGCTGGTTCAGCGCGTCCCAGCCGGCGAAGCGGTTGGCGTCGCGCCGGCGCACCAGCGGCACGAAGCCGGTGCGCCCCCAGGGGATGGTGAAGGCCGCCGCGGCGGCACGCGCGACCGAGATCGAGGTGCCGGCCATCACGATGTCGAACTGGTCGGCATTGACGGCATTGGTCAGGGTGCGCCAGTCGGTGGCGACGAATTCGATGCGCAGGTTCATGTCGCGCCCCAGCTGGTGGGCGCAGTCGATCTGGTGGCCGCGGTATTCGCGCGAGGCCGGGTCGCGGAAGGAAATCGGGTTGAAGTCGCCGGTGGTGCCGATGCGGATGCGCCCGGCGGATTGGATGGCGGCGAGCCGCCCGCCGCCCGGCGCCTGGGCCTGGGCGGGGATGGCGAGGGTGCCGGTGGCGAGCGCGGCGGCGGGAAGGGTGCGGCGGAACATGGCGTGGTCTCCGGGATGATGGCGCGCATGATGCCATGGCGGCGCGTGGCCGTCCTGCTGTCGCTGCCGGCGCTGGCCGGCTGCGGGGGCAATTGGGGTTGGCATGTGGTGAACCCGGCCGACCCGCGCGGCCAGGCGAACCTGGGCTTCATGCTGGACGGGCTGTGGGCCACGGTGTCGCTGTCGGTCGCGGCCATGGCGGTGTCGCTGGCGCTGGGGCTGGGCGTGGCCTTGGCGGGCTTCGCGCGCTGGCGGGCGCTGCGGGTGTTCAGCCGCGTCTGGGTCGAGTTGTTCCGCGCGGTGCCGATCCTGGTGATGATCCTGTGGGTGTTCTACGGGCTGCCGGTGGTGCTCGACATCCGCATCGGCATCTTCGCCGCCGCCATGCTGGCCATCGCCGTCTGCGATTCCGCCTTCGAGGCGGAGATCCTGCGCGCCGGGATCCAGTCGATCGAGCGCGGCCAGCACGAGGCCGCGCAGGCGCTGGGGCTGTCGGCGTGGCAACGCTATCGCTTCGTCGTGCTGCCGCAGGCGATCCGGCGCGTGCTGCCGCCGATCGGCAACCAGCTGGTCTATGTGGTGAAGATGTCGTCGCTGGCGTCGGTCATCGGCTACCAGGAACTCACGCGCCGCGCCAACGAACTGGTGGTGACGGTGTTCCGGCCGCTCGAGATCTACACCATCCTGGTGCTGGAATACCTGGCGCTGATCCTGCTGATCTCCTGGGCGGTGCGGCGGCTGGAGCGGCGGCTGGGGGCCGACCAGCGGCAGGGGATGCCGGGCTGACCGACCGCATGGGAACGCGCCGGACGGCCCATCGCGATGTCCGGCGCCGCGCCTGTCCGCCACCGCGCCACGCCACGGCAGGCGCCTGGAGGGGGCGCCGGGCGGGGGCGGCAGGCACCCGGTGCCGGCAGGCTCAGGCGGTCTGCCGGGGGTGAAGCGCCGCTTCCTCGATGCCCAGCGCCGAGGAGAAGCGGTTGAAGAATCCGGTCAGCGTGATGCGCAGCGTCAGCTCGACGATCTGCGCCTCGGTGAAGTGTTCGCGCAGCGCGCGGAACAGGCGTTCGGGGACGCGGTGGCTGGTCTCCCAGGCGGCGACCGAGAAGGCGATGACTGCGCGGTCGCATTCGGTCAGCGCGGGGTGGCCGGTGCCCTCGGGCAGGGCGGCCACCGCCTCGGGCGGGATGCCCTCGACCGCCAGGAAGGGCTGGTGGTGGGCGATGCAGTAGTCGCAGGCATTCAGCTTCGACACGACCACGATCGCCAGTTCCAGCGCCCGGCGCGGCAGCGTCGCGGCGGCGCGCAATTCCATCAGCATCGGCATCAGGTGGCGCAGCGCGGCGGGGACATGCGCGAAGACTTCCAGCTGTCCCTCGAAGGACCCGTAGGTCGTGGCGTAGCGGCGCCAGATCTCGGCGAGGTCGGGCGGCAGGGTCTCGGGGCGAAGGGGTGTGACGCGGGGCATGGGCGGGATGCTGCGGCGCGGCGGGCGTGGCGTCCAGCGCCTCGCTTTACGCGCGCGCCGCCACGGGGGTAGATGGCCGCCTTCAGACGGGAGACGGCCCATGCGGAACTCGGAAGACATCTGGCGCCTGGTCGATGCCAAGGCGCCCGACGCGATCGAACTCGCCGACCGCGTCTGGGGCATGCCGGAGCTGTGCTACGCCGAGGAACGCTCCTGCGCCGAGCACACCGCGCTGCTGGAACAGCACGGCTTCCGCGTGACGCGCAACGTCGCCGGCATCCCGACCGCCGTGATGGGCGAGGCGGGCGAGGGCGGCCCGGTCATCGCCATCCTGGGCGAATACGATGCGCTGCCTGGCCTTTCCAACGAGGCCGGAATCGCCGAGCACAAGCCGTTGCCGGGCGATGGCTCGGGCCATGGCTGCGGGCACAACCTGCTGGGCGCGGCCTCGCTGCTCGCGGCCTCCGCCGTGAAGGACTGGCTGGCCGAGAACGGCATCCGGGCGCGCGTGCGCTACTATGGCTGCCCCGCCGAGGAAGGCGGCGCCGCCAAGGGCTTCATGGTGCGCGAGGGCGCCTTCGCCGACGTGGACATGGCGATCTGCTGGCACCCGGCCGCCTTCACCGGCGTGAACGAGGCGGTGTCGCTGGCCAATACGCGCATCGACTTCAGCTTCACCGGGCGGTCATCGCACGCTGCCGCCGCGCCGGAGCTCGGGCGCTCGGCGCTCGACGCGGTCGAGCTGATGAATGTCGGCGTGAACTACATGCGCGAGCACATGCCCTCGGACGCGCGCATCCACTACGCGTATCTGGATGCCGGCGGGATCGCGCCGAACGTGGTGCAGGGCACGGCGAAGGTGCGCTACCTGATCCGGGCGCGCGACCTGGTCGGGCTGAACCAGCTGGTCGCGCGCGTGCGGAAAATCGCCGATGGCGCGGCGCTGATGACCGAGACGAGCGTGACGACGAAGGTCGTCTCCGCGGTGTCGAACCTGCTGGCCAATACGCCGCTCGAACAGGCGATGTACGACAACATGCAGCGCCTGGGCCCGCCGGAATTCGACGAGGCCGACCGCGCCTATGCCCGCCAGATCCAGGCCACGCTGTCGGATGACGACATCGCCGCCGCCTTCAAGCGCCACGGCCTGAAGGTCGAGCGCGACAAGGCGCTGTGCGACATCATCGTGCCGCTGGATGCGAAGGTCAGCGGCGGCGTCGGTTCGACCGATGTGGGCGACGTGTCCTGGGCGGTGCCGACGGTGCAGGCGCGCGGCGCGACCTATGCCATCGGCACGCCCGGCCATTCCTGGCAGCTGACGGCGCAGGGCAAGTCCGGCATCGCCCACAAGGGCCTGGTGCATGTGGCGAAGATCATGGCCGGCACGGCGGTGGACGCCATCACCAACCCCGAGCTGCTGGCCGCCGCCAAGGCCGACCACAAGGCGCGCACCGACGCGCACCCGTATGTCTGCCCGCTGCCGGCGGATGTGAACCCGCCGATCAAGATGTCGGCGTGATGCGCGTCGCCCTCGTTACCGCCGGCGGGTCCGGCATGGGCGCCGCGGCCGCGCGGCGCCTGGCGGAGGACGGCTTCGCGGTCGGCATCCTCTCCTCCTCCGGCAAGGGGGAGGCGCTGGCGGGGGAACTCGGCGGCCTCGGCGTGACCGGGTCGAACCAGTCGAATGACGACCTGAAGCGCCTGGTCGATGCGGCGATGGGCAAGTGGGGCCGGATCGACGTGCTGGTGAACAGCGCGGGGCACGGGCCGCGCGGGCCGGTGCTGGACCTCACGGACGAGGACTGGCACCGCGGGCTCGATGTCTACCTGATGAACGTGATCCGTCCCACGCGGCTGGTCGCCCCCATCATGGTCGCGCAGAAGGGCGGTGCGATCGTCAACATCTCGACCTTCGCGACCTTCGAACCCGATCCGGCGTTTCCGACCTCGGGCGTGTTCCGCGCGGGGCTGGCGGCCTACAGCAAGCTGTTCGCCGACAAATACGCCGCGGACAATGTGCGGATGAACAACGTGCTGCCCGGCTTCATCGACAGCCTGCCGGTGCGCGCCGAACGCCTGCCGTCCATCCCCATGGGCCGCTACGGCGCGGTCGCGGAGATCGCCGCGACCGTCGCCTTCCTCGCCTCGCCGGGCGCGGGCTACATCACGGGGCAGAACATCCGGGTCGATGGGGGCGTGACCCGGTCGGTCTGACCGGCCGCCGTCAGAACCGCACGATCAGGTCGACCCAGGCCTCCGGCAGGGCGGCCGTCGCCACGGCCTCGATCCGCTTGTCGAGGCCGGTCAGCACCAGCAGGCCGAAGCCCGCCAGCGCCACGCCCAGCACCGGGCGCGCCGTGCCCCCGGCGTTGCCGAGCCGCCGGCGCAGCGCCGGCACCGCGCCGCGCGCGGCATAGCCCAGCGCCAGCAGCGGCACCGCAGCCCCCAGCGCGAAGACCAGCATGGTGGCGGCCGCGCGCGGCGCCGTGCCGGCCTGCGCGGCCAGCCCGATCGCCGCGCCCAGCGCCGGCCCGGTGCAGGGCGCCCAGGCCAGGCCCAGCACGGCGCCGAGCGCGAATTGCCCGCCCACGCCGCGCGCCGTCATGCGCGCCGCGAAGGCCGTCACCGGTGCCAGCGCGTGCTCCGCTGCCGCCGAAAGCCGTGCGGCCACGCCCGCCAACAGCAGTGCCGCGCCGGCCGCCAGCATCAGCAGCGCAGCACCGATGCGCAGCACCTCGGCATCCAGGCCGAGCGCGAAGCCCGCCAGGCCGAGCAGCATGCCCGCCCCCGCGAAGCTCAGCGCCAACCCGCCGGCCAGCGCCAGCGGCCCCAGCCGGTGTTCCGACCCCGCCGCGGCGAGGACGATCGGCAGGATGGGCAGCACGCAGGGCGACAGGCTGGCGAGCACCCCCGCCAGCCCCGCCAGCAGCAACGAGACCATGAAGCCCGCGCTACGACAGCGCGCGCAGCAGCAGTTCGCGGATCGCGGCACCGTCGGTGATGCCGGTGGCGCGGCCGCGCTCCTCGCGCCCGCGCAGCGCGATCAGGGTGGACTGGGTGCGGACGTTCAGGCGGCGCAGCGCGTCCTTCTGGCTGTCGAAATCGACCGAGAACAGCACCGCCTGCGCCATGCGCGGGTCGGCCGCGACCGCATCGACATGCGGCTTCTGCGCGCGGCAGGTCGGGCACCACGGCGCGGTGACCTCGACCAGGATCGGCCGGCCGGCGGCCTGCGCGGCATCGAAGGCGGCGTCGGAGAAAGGCTCGCGCTGCGCCGCGGCGGCCGGGCGGGCAAGCATGAGGCCGGCGGCGGCGGCCAGCAGCGGAAGGGTGCGGCGATGCATCGGGCGAAGCTCCGTCAGGTGGTGGTCCCGCGCGGGTTCGCCGGCCGCCCCCGCGCGGTTACGCCGGCGGGCGGCGATGCGGCGCGTTGCATCCCCGGACAGGAACATATATGGAACATCGCCCATGCCCCGGTCCCTGCGCGAGCGCCTCGCCATCCTCTCCGATGCCGCCAAATACGACGCCTCCTGCGCGTCGAGCGGCACGACACGGCGCGATTCGTCGGGCACCGGCGGGCTCGGTTCGACCGAGGGGTCGGGCATCTGCCATGCCTATGCGCCGGATGGGCGGTGCATCTCGCTGCTGAAGATCCTGCTGACCAACTTCTGCATCTTCGACTGCGCGTATTGCATCAACCGGTCGTCGAGCAATGTCGAGCGCGCGCGCTTCACGCCCGACGAAGTGGTCTGGCTGACCATGGAATTCTACCGGCGCAACTACATCGAGGGGCTGTTCCTGTCGTCGGGCATCGTGCGGTCGTCGGACCACACCATGGAGCAGCTGGTGCGCGTGGCGCGCGAGCTTCGCACCACCCACGGGTTCCGCGGGTACATCCACCTCAAGACCATCCCCGACGCGGCGCCGGCGCTGATCGAGGAAGCCGGCCTGTATGCCGACCGCCTGTCCATCAACGTCGAGATGCCGACCGATGCGGGCCTCGCGACCCTCGCACCCGAGAAGCAGCCGGCCGGCATCCGTCGCGCCATGGCCGACATGCGCATCCGCATCGAGGATGCGAAGGAACCGACGCTGCGGACCAGGACCCGCAAGCGTTTCGCCCCGGCCGGGCAATCCACCCAGATGATCATCGGCGCCGATGCGTCGAACGACGCGACGGTGCTGGCCACCAGCGCGCGTCTGTATGGCGGCTATGGGCTGAAGCGCGTGTACTATTCGGCCTTCAGCCCGATCCCGGATGCCTCGGCGCAGCTGCCGCCCGTGAAGCCGCCGCTGCTGCGCGAACACCGGCTGTACCAGGCCGATTGGCTGTATCGCTTCTACGGCTTCTCGATCGCCGAGGTGACGGCGGCGCGGCCGGACGGGATGCTGGACCTGGAGATGGACCCGAAGCTGGCCTGGGCGCTGGCCAATCGCGGGGATTTCCCGGTCGATGTGAACCGCGCCGCGCGCGAATCGCTGCTGCGCGTGCCGGGCCTCGGCGTGAAGACCGTGGATGCCATCCTGGCGGCGCGGCGGCATCGGCGGCTGCGGCTGGACGATCTCGGGCGGCTGCGCGTGTCGCTGCGGAAGGTGCGGCCGTGGATCCAGGCGGAGGGCTGGACGCCGCTGCGCCTGGTGGACCGGTCGGACCTGGCCGCGCTGGTGGCGCCGCCGGCGCAGCAGCTGGCCCTGCTGTGATGCAGGCGGTCGCGCTGGAAGGGCGCGGCGACCTGGCCGAGTGGCGCGACGCGGCACGCGCGCTGGCGATGGCCGGCGTCGGGCCGCAGGAGGTCGACTGGCGGATGGCCGGCGCGGCATCGTTGTTCGACGCCGCCGCGCCGCTGCCGCCCGCCACCCGCCCCCCGCCGCGCGTGCCGCGCGCCTTCCTCGACCTGGCGGAATCGGTGGTCTGCCACGCCGATCCCGGCCGCTTCGCGCTGCTGTATCGCCTGCTGGTGCGCCTGCAGGACGACCCCGCTTTGCTGAGCATGCCGGCCGATGCCGATGTGGTGGCGGCGGCGCGGCTGGCGACATCGGTCCGCCGCGACTGCCACAAGATGACGGCCTTCGTGCGCTTCCGCGAAACGGCGGGCGAGGGCGGGCGCCGCCGCTTCCTGGCCTGGTTCGAACCCGACCATCACATCGTCGCGTTGAAGGCGCCGTTCTTCGCGCGCCGCTTCGCCGACATGGACTGGATGATCCTGACGCCGCGGGGCTCGGCCGCCTTCGAGGACGGCGTGCTGTCGGTCAGCCGCGACCCGGCGGCGAAGCCGGTGCTGGACGACCCCACGGATGCGCTGTGGCTGACCTACTACGCCGCCATCTTCAATCCGGCGCGGGTCAAGCCCGGTGCCATGCGCGCCGAGATGCCGAAGAAGTACTGGAAGAACCTGCCCGAGGCCGCGCTGATCCCGCAGCTGGTCGCGCAGGCGCCGGCGCGCGTCGCGGCCATGGCGGCGCAGGCCGCGCTGCCGCCGCCGGCGCATCACGCGCGCATCCAGGCGCGGCGACAGGCGAGCGCCCTTGCAGCACCGCCCGCGCCGGAGTCTCTGGCGGCCGTGCGCGAGGCCGCCCGCAACTGCACGCGCTGCGCGCTGCATTGCACCGCGACCCAGACGGTGTTCGGGGAGGGCCCCGACCGCGCCGCGCTGATGATCGTGGGCGAACAGCCGGGCGACCGCGAGGACCTGGCTGGCCGGCCTTTCGTCGGCGCTGCCGGCGCCGTGCTCGACCGCGCGCTGGCGACCGCCGGGATCGACCGGGCGCAGGCCTACCTGACCAATGCGGTGAAGCACTTCAAGCACGAGCCGCGCGGCAAGCGCCGGCTGCACGCCACGCCGAACGCGCATGAGGTCGCGCAGTGCCGCTGGTGGCTGCGGCAGGAGATCGCGCTGGTGCAGCCGCGCGTGGTCGTCGCGATGGGGGCCACGGCGGTCCTGGCGCTGACCGGCCAGGCGTCGCGCCTGGCCGACATCCGCGGCCGGCTGTCGCCCTTCGATCCCGGCCGCGCGCTGCTGGTGACGACCCACCCGGCCCATCTGCTGCGCCTGCCCGATGCGCGCCGCGCCGCCGCGCAGACGGCGCGGTTCGAGGCCGAGCTGGCGCAGGCGCAGCGCGCGGCTCAGGTCTTGCCGGCGTAGGACTTCGCCATCCCTTCGCCCGGATCGGCCTGCGGGCCATAGGGCATGATCGGGTAGCGCAGGCCGGCCTTGGACAGGCCGAGCAGCCCTTCGACCGCCACCGCCAGATCCCGCGGCGGCAGCGCCATCAGCATCTCGTCATCCGCGACGCCGCCGTAGCGGCGTTCGGCATAGCAGGGGATCGACAGCGACGGCGCGTTGTCGCGCAGCGCCTTTCCCCAGGAATCGGCGCAGGCGCTCTCGCCGGTGATGGAGAAGTCGAAGCGCTTGTACGACTTCCACTGCAGCCCGTTGATGAACAGGATCATCTGCGCGGGGTTCGCGTAGAACAGGCAGATGTCGGGCGGATCGAGCCGCGCGCTGCGCAGCGGCGCCACCACCAGGCCGGCGTAGCGTGCCGGCACGCGCGGCATCTGCGCCTGGTGCAGGGCGGCGGCCTCGCGGTTCTCGAACCACACCCCTTCGAACTTGCGGCCCGAGAGATACAGCTCGGACGGTTCGTTGAGCCCGATCACGCCGCCGCAATTGGAAAAGCCGGGCACGTTGTCGTGCGTGATGCCCATGGTGAAGCCGGCGATGCGCGCCTGCGTGACCAGCTGGCAGGTGGAGAACTTGCGGCCCTCGGCCGGGCGGCGCAGGCCGGGGACCTTCGCCATCTCCTCCGCGCTTTCGAACAGCTTCATGCCGAAGGGCAGGGTGCGCAGGCGCAGCAGCTCGGTCAGCTGGCGCGCGAGCTCGGCGGTCTGCTTCGCATCGGGCGGCGCGGCATCGGCGATGGTGGGGGCGTCGTTCATGGGGTTTCCTCCTGGCGTGGCGCGATGATGCGCCGTCGCGCAGGGAGGGCAAGAATGCAGTAAGCCGCCGACCCCGTAGTAAGGGGGTCGACGGCTTCAGCGGCGCCAGCTGTTTGGGGTCAGGCTGCTGGCGCGGCCTCCCGTGCTGCGGCCATGGCCGCGAAGGGGCATCCCTGGCCGCGGCGGGCGCGGCGGATCTCGGCGGCGTAGTGGCCGGGCTGGTGGTCCTCGACGGTGGCGGGTGCCACCACGCTGGACCGGAAGGCATCCCATTCCGCATCACCCCATTGGGTGAAGGCGTCGGTGGTGGTCGAGGCATTCATCACCGCATCGGCATAGGCGAATTGCGGGATGGGCTGCACCTGCAGGATGGGGCGCAGCTGGTTGATCTGCACCGGCGTGTCGGTGCGCGTCAGGCGGATATTGGTGAACAGCGGGCCGAACCACTTGTCGAATTCGACCACGCCTTCGAACTGTTCGTAGTGCGGCGAGCGCGGCAGGTTGGCGGGCGTGCGGCTCAGCAGGGACCAGCCGGGCGCGGTGCGCACGAACAGCCCGGTCCACATCTGGACCACGCCGGGTTCGGGCAGGCCGGTCAGGAAGGGTGGGGAGAAGCCGCGGATATCCTCGGGCACTTCCTCGTCGAAGCGGGCGCGGAAATGCGGGTACTGCACGGCGCCGAGGCCGAGCGGCATCCATTCATGCTCCAGCTCCTCGCAGGTCCAGAGCACCTCGTGCCCGTCCCACATCAGCGCGAGGTCGAGCGGCGCGGTGATGTGCCAGCCGAAGCCGGCGGCGGTGGTGACCGCATCGCAATACCGGAAGGCGCGCGTCGGCAGGCCGCCCAGGCCCGAACGATCGGCGCGCTCGGGCGCCGGGATGCCGGGGATCAGGCGGTGGAAGGCGACGATCGGCGTCTTGTCCGGGGCCATGGTGCGGGTCCTTGGGCGTGCGGCCAGGCAGACAGGGGCGGGGGCTCCCGCGCGGGGAGCCCCCAGCTCCGGGGATCAGGCGCGGCGGATGCCGGCGCCGGTGCGCACGGTGCCCTTGTCGGCGACGGAGGCCGGGACGCGGATGCCGGCGCCGGTGCGCACGGTGCCCTTGTCGGCGACGGAGGCCGGGACGCGGATGCCGGCGCCGGTGCGCACGGTGCCCTTGTCGGCGACGGAAGCCGGGACGCGGATGCCGGCGCCGGTGCGCACGGTGCCCTTGTCGGCGACGGAGGCCGGGACGCGGATGCCGGCGCCGGTGCGCACGGTGCCCTTGTCGGCGACGGAAGCCGGGACGCGGATGCCGGCGCCGGTGCGCACGGTGCCCTTGTCGGCGACGGAGGCCGGGACGCGGATGCCGG
>NZ_CAKKLX010000051.1 GCF_918698155.1 Roseomonas sp. CECT 9278 | reverse complement strand
CTCCAGGATCGCGGCAGGGCGGCGATCCGAAGGATGCGGCGGTTCGCGCAGGCCGGCTTGCCTGCGCGCCGGGGGCTGGTGCGCCGGGGGCGACGGGCGGGTGGGGCGCGGTCGCGCCGTGCGCTCCAGGATCGCGGCAGGGCGGCGATCCGAAGGATGCGGCGGTTCGCACCGGCCGGCGCGCATCATTCGCGGCCGCGCGGGCCGTCCCGCCCCCGCACCGGCCGGCGCGTGCCCATGATGGCGTTGCGCGCGCGCGGCGTGCGCCGCGGGCCCTCGGGCGGCGCCTCGGGCAGGGGGGCCAGCGCCGTCTCGCGCAGCCGCTTCGGCGCATCGAGTCCCAGCTGGTCGCGCAGCACCTTGGCGTTCACTTCCTCGACCGCGCCGCGCGGCAGGATGCCCAGCTGGAACGGCCCATAGGCGGTGCGGATCAGCCGCGTCACCTCCAGGCCCAGATGCGCCATGACGCGGCGGATCTCGCGGTTCTTGCCTTCCTTGATCGACACGGTCAGCCAGGAATTCGTGCCCTGGCGGGCATCGAGCCCGGCCTCGATCGGGCCATACTGCACGCCCTCGATCGTCACGCCACGTTCGAGGTTGGCCAGCGCCCTCTCGTCCACGCGGCCATGTACCCGCACGCGATAGCGGCGCAGCCAGGCATTCGACGGCAATTCCAGCTTGCGTGCGAGCGCGCCGTCATTGGTCAGCAGCAGCAGGCCCTCGCTGGTCAGGTCGAGCCGCCCCACGCTGACCAGGCGCGGCAGGCCGGGCGGCAGTTTCTCGAACACGGTGGGGCGGCCCTGCGGGTCGCGATGCGTCGTCACCAGGCCATCGGGCTTGTGGTAGCGGAACAGGCGCGTGCGCTCGGCCGCCGCGACGGGCTTGCCATCCACCGCCACGTGGTCGCCCGGCGTGATGAAGGTGGCGGGGCTTTCCACCACCTTGCCGCCGAGCGTCACACGGCCCTCGGCGATCATCTTCTCGGCGTCGCGGCGGGAGGCGACGCCGGCGCGCGCCAGCCACTTCGCGATGCGTTCGCCGCGCCGGGGGTCCTCGGCGTCGTCCTCGCTCACCGGCAGGCCTCCACGAAGGCGGCGATGATCGCCGGATCGCGCGGGTCCACCGCATATTCCGGGTGCCACTGCACCCCCAGCGCGAAGCGATGGCCCGGATGCTCCACGCCTTCCACCACGCCATCGGGCGCCAGTGCATTCACCACGCCGCTGCCGGCCGTCGCCACCGCCTGGTGATGCGCGGAATTCACCGCCATGCGCGGCGCACCGACGATGCGCGCCAGCAGCGTGCCCGGCGCGATCGCGACCTCATGCCCCGGTTCGGTGCGCGGGTTGGGCTGTTCATGCGCCAGCGCGTTCGCCACCTCGTCCGGGATGTGCTGCACCAGCGTGCCGCCGAAGGCCACCGCCAGCAGCTGCTGCCCGCCGCAGATGCCCAGCACCGGCTTGTCGCGCGCCAGCGCGGCGCGCGTCGCGGCCAGTTCGAAATCGGTGCGGCCTGGCTTCAGCGACACCTTGGGATGCGGCGGCCCGCCGCCCCACAGCGCGGGGTCGACATCAAAGGCGCCGCCGGTCACCAGCAGGCCGTCGATGTCGTCCAGATAGGCCTCGGCCAGCGCCGGTTCGTGCGGCAGTGCCACCGGCAGCCCGCCGGCCGCCACCACGGCCGAGAAGTAGTTCTGCCGCAGCGCATACCAGGGCAGCTTCGACCAGCCCCCGGCGGGTTCCGAATCCAGGGTGACGCCGATCAGGGGGCGGGTGCGCATGGCGCCAGATAACGAACCCGCGCGCGCCGTAGCAAGCGCGCGCACCAGGGCCGCCGCTCCGATCCCGCGACGCAACGGCTTTGCGCCGGGGGCTGGCGCGCCCGGCCGCACGATGCAAATGATCCTCACATGTCCCGGTTCGGCGAAAAGCGCGGCTACCACCACGGCAACCTGCGCGAGGCGCTGGTCGAGGCCGCCGTGCAGCTGATCGCGCAGCACGGGCCGGCCGGCTTCACGGTGGCCGAGGCCGCGCGGCTGGCCGGCGTCTCCCCCGGCGCCCCCTACCGCCATTTCCGCGATGCCGAGGCCCTGCTGGCCGAGGTCGCGCTGCGCGGCTTCGAACGCTTCGCGGAGGCGCTGTCGCGCGCCTGGGGCACCGGCGGCCCCGACCCGGTGCGGGCCTTCGAGGCGATGGGCCGCGCCTATCTCGATTTCGCCCGGCGTGAGCCCGCCTACTACGCCGCCATGTTCGAGACCCGCATCCTGCCCGAGGCGCATCCCGGCCTGGCGCTCGCCTCCGACCGCGCCTTCGGCGTGCTGCGCGACGCGACCGAGCGGCTGATCGCCCGCCTTCCCGAGGGGCAGCGGCCACCCGGGCTGATGGTCGCGCTGCATGTGTGGTCGATGTGCCACGGCATCGCATCGCTGTTCTGCCGGCCGGACCAGGCGCGCCGCAAACTGCCCATGGCGCCCGAGGAGCTGCTGGAGGCGGGGTTGCTGATCTACCTGCAAAGCCTGGGTCTGGGCGGCGGCAGGTAACGAATCGTCGCGATCGCGGATTCTCCTTGACCGCGCGGGCGGGTATCCTCAATGTAAATGTCGCTTGCATTTACATCCCTGCCGCATGAGGAGCCCCATGTCCGCCACCGCCTATCCGCCCGACGACGCCGCCTTCCCCAGCCGCCGCGAACGCCGGGAGCAGCGCCGCGAGCGCCGCTGGCGCGAGGAAGGCCGGGGCGAGTTCAATGCCTCCCGCTGGAGCCCCTGGACGGCGCCCAAGCCGGTCATGATCGCCGTGATGATCCTGGCCTTCATCCTGTTCTTCCCGGTGGGCCTGCTCATCCTGGGCTTCATGATCGGGTCCGGCCGGCTGGGCCGGCGCTGGGCGCACCGCTACGGCATGGGCCCGGAGGCCGGGCGCGGCTGGTGCAGCCGGGGCGATGGACGCCGCGACGGTTCCGGCAACATCGCCTTCGACGAATACCGCGTCGACACGCTGCGCCGGCTCGAGGAGGAGCAGAAGGACTTCGCCGCCTTCCTGGAGCGCCTGCGCTTCGCCAAGGACCGCTCGGAGTTCGAGCAGTTCATGACCGACCGCCGGTCGCGCCCCGCCGCGCCGCCGGCCGAGGGCGAGCGCCCCGCGCAGGGCTGAGCGCGCCGGGGGGGGGGGGCGCAAGCCTCCCGAGGACCTTCGAAGGGCGGGTCGGCTTGCGCCGGCCCGCCGTTTCATGTCGTGCCGACCGGGCCGCGCTGGCCTGTCACCGCACCAGCCGCACCTCCACGCCCAGTCCAAGCTCCGCCCAGGCGCGATCCGCGGTCAGGACCGGGGCGCCGCGCAGCATCGCGGTCGCCACGCACGCCGCGTCGCCCAGCGACAGCACGCCGCGATGGGCGGCGATGAGCGGTGCGGCGTGGGCCGCTGCGTCGGCGCCGAAGCGCAGGATGTCGGTCAGCGCCTCCATGGCCGGGACGCCGTGGCGGCGGCACAGGACCGCCGCGGCCTCGGCCAGGCTGACCGTGCTCAGCAGGACAGGAAGGCTGCCGGCGAAGGCTGCCTTGACGGCCTCGGCGCCAGCCTCGCCCAGGATCGGCGCGACCAGGGCCGAGGTGTCGATCACCAGGCCCACGGGGAGGCTCACGGACCCGCGTCGCGGGCCGCTTCTGCGCGACGCGCGGCGATCAGGTCATCGACCCCCGAGCGCCCATTGCCTTCGCGAACGGGCAGCGCGGCATACTTGGCGCGCACCTGCTCGATCGCCGCCATGCGCGTCAGGCCGCGCAGCTCGCCATCGACGATGGACAGGCGCAGCTCCCCGCCCTGCGGGATGCCCAGGGCGTCGCGAAGCTCCTTGGGGATGACCACCCGGCCGGAGGGATCCACCTTTACCGAGACGACGCCCATCTGCCGCATTCCATGCCAATCGCCACAGGTTCCTTCAGATGGCAGAAGGCTTCTGATTGCCAGAACGACCCAGGCTGGCAGGCCGACGCGGCGCGGTGTGTGAACCCGAACGCAAAACGGGGAGGGCCTTCGCCCTCCCCGCCCCAGATCTGGCGCGATATGCGGCGCCTTACGCCGCCTCGCTCTCCGCCCGGCGCGCATGCTTCTTGCGCTCATGCGGGTCGAGGTAGCGCTTGCGCAGCCGCACGGCCGAGGGCGTGACCTCAACGAGTTCGTCATCCTCGATATAGGCGATCGCCTGTTCCAGCGACATGCGCCGCGGCGGGATCAGCAGCAGCGCCTCGTCCTTGCCGGCGGCGCGGATGTTGGTGAGCTTCTTCTCCTTGATGGGGTTCACATCAAGGTCGTTGTCGCGCGAATTCTCGCCCAGGATCAGGCCGACATAGACCTTGTCACCGGGGTTCACGAACAGCGTGCCGCGTTCCTGCAGATAGAACAGCGCGTACTGGATCGCCTCGCCATCGGAATTGCTGATCAGCGAGCCGTTGCGGCGGCCTTCGATCACGCCGGCCCAGGGCTGATAGCCCAGGAACAGCCGGTTCATGATGCCGGTGCCGCGCGTGTCGGTCAGGAATTCGCCGTGGTAGCCGATCAGCCCGCGCGAGGGGATGTTGAAGGTCAGGCGCACCTTGCCGCCGCCGGACGGACGCATGTCCTGCATCATGCCCTTGCGGACCGACATCTTCTCGACGACCACGCCGGAATACTGCTCATCGACGTCGATCAGGCATTCCTCGTAGGGCTCTTCCTTCTCGCCCGTCTCGGGATTGTCGCGCGTGAGGACGCGCGGGCGGCCGATGGTCAGCTCGAAGCCCTCGCGGCGCATCTGCTCGATCAGCACACCCAGCTGGAGTTCGCCGCGGCCGGCCACCTCGAAGGCGTCGACTTCCTCGCTCACCTTCACCTTGATGGCGACGTTGCCCTCGGTCTCCTTCATCAGCCGGTCGCGGATCTGGCGCGAGGTGACCTTCTTGCCCTCGCGGCCGCCCAGCGGGCCGTCATTGATGCGGAAGGTCATCGCGAGCGTCGGCGGATCGACCGGGATGGCGGGCAGCGGGGTGGTCACCTCGGGTGCGGCGATGGTGTCGGGGATGGTGGCGTCCGACAGGCCGGCGATGGCGATGATGTCGCCCGCGCGCACTTCATCGACCGGCACGCGATCGAGGCCCGAGAAGGTCATCAGCTTGGTCAGGCGGCCCGATTCCACCACCGAGCCATCCTGGCGCAGCACGCGCACCGGCATGTTCAGCCTGGCCACGCCCTGCTCCACGCGCCCGGTCAGGATGCGGCCGAGGAAATTGTCGGATTCCAGGATCGACGCATTCATCGCGAAGGGCGCTTCGTCGTCCACCGTCGGTGCCGGCACATGCGACAGGATCAGGTCGAACATCGCCGAGAGGTCCTTGCGCGGACCTTCCATCGATTCATCCGCCCAGCCCTGGCGACCGGAGGCGAAGAGGGTGTGGAAGTCGAGCTGCTCGTCGGTGGCGCCCAGCGCGGCGAACAGGTCGAAGACCTCGTCATGCACCTCGTGCGCACGCGCGTCCTGGCGGTCCACCTTGTTGATGACCACGATCGGCTTGATGCCGCGCGCGAGCGCCTTGGTCAGCACGAACTTCGTCTGCGGCAGCGGGCCTTCCGCCGCGTCGCACAGCACGATGGCGCCATCGACCATGGACAGGATGCGCTCGACCTCGCCGCCGAAATCGGCGTGGCCGGGGGTGTCGACGATGTTGATCTTCACGCCCTTCCATTCCACCGCGGTGGACTTGGCGAGGATGGTGATGCCGCGCTCGCGCTCGAGGTCGTTGCGGTCCATCGCGCGCTCCGCGACCTGCTGGTTGGCGCGGAAGGCGCCGGCCTGGCGCAGCAGCTGGTCCACCAGCGTGGTCTTGCCGTGGTCGACGTGCGCGATGATCGCGACGTTGCGGATATTGGCGGCGCTCATCGCGCACTCCTCGTGTGCCGGGGCGGCCCGCCTGCGGGCCGCGCCTGGTTTCCCGCCTCACGCGGCAAGCCGCACCCCTGCCCCGGTCGTGGGCGGGCGGCGCGGCCGTCTGGCTGGCGGATGTTGCGCCGCACACATAGGGCGCCGGCGCCGGAATGGCGAGGAAAAAAGCACGGGCGCGCAAAGGCGCGGTTCCGTGCGCGGAAGAACCGCCGATCGGCCCCCCGCACCTGAGCAACGGGCGGCCGCGCGCGTCGCGCGCGGTGCGTTCGGCGCGCGTGGCGCCGGCGCTTCGCGCGCGGCCTTCGGCTACAGGCCCTGCGCGCGGACCAGGCTGGCAGCCTCGGCGATCAGCATGGCCGCGGTGGAGGTATCGCGGCGTGCGATCGCCGCCCGCGCCTCGGCCATGCGCGCCACCGGGCCGGCGCGGGTCGGGATGGTCTCCGTGCCCGCGATGGTCGAACGGGTCAGCGCCTGGGCCTCGGCGCGCTCGACCAGCTCATTCGCGAGGGCGAGGTTGCCCTGGCGGACGGATTGCTCGGCCTGCTGCAGCAGCTGGTCGATGTTGTGGGTGGAGGCGATGTCGGCCACGGCCGCGGTGCGGTCGCCGCCATTCAGCGGCGAATTGCCGCGAACGCCCGGTGCGGCGGGCGCCGCGGCGACCCCCGGGGACATCGGGCCCACGACGGGCGCGACAGGGGCGATCGGCGTGACCACGCCGGGCGGACCCTGCACGGCCATGGGCGCCGGCGAGACGACCGCGGCGGGCGGCGCCACGATGACGGTGTTCGTGCCCGGCCGCGTCTGCGCGAAGGCGGGCGACGCCGCGAGGCCCAGCGCCAGGACGGCAAGGCGGGTCGTGTTGGTGCGCAGCATAGGCGATCTCCCTTCTGAACTGCCGGTGCAACGCGCAAAGCGCGCGGACGTCGCGCGGCGGTTCGCGGGCGGGATCACATCAGCGCGATGCCCGGCGATGTGCGGGGATGTCCTGTGGGCGGGCGCAGCGCCGAAACCGAACCCGCGCCAGGCGGGCGGTCACGGCTGGACGCGGGTCGCTGCCCGCTGGATCCGCGCGCGTCGCGACGCGCCGGCTGAACGGGCAGAGACGCGCGGCGCCGGCCACCGGCGGCGCGACAATGCCGCCACGGCGATCGCGCTGCGCGGTGCGAGGCAGGCGGCCCATGAACGTCAGCTTCGCGTCGCGGACCCCACCGGCGGACGGACCGCCAGGGAAACCGCGGGGGCGACCGCGCCCGGCCCGCGCGTCGCGCGCCCCGGGCGACAGCGCGGCCTGCCGTCAGCCGCGCGTCTCGCGCGCCGCGAGCTGCGCGATCTGGTTGCGCATGGCATCCAGCAGCGCCGCGACGCGCCCGCCATTGCGCTGGATCACCGCCGAATACTCGCTGCGCGTGGTCAGGCGCAGCGACGTGCCCTCGGCGATCACATCCACCACGCGCGGCTGGCCACCGACCTCCGCCACCCGCCAGTCGAGCGAGAAGGGCGCGGCGCTCGGCCGTTCGATGATGGTGTTGACCAGCACGTCTTCCTCGGTGCGCTGCTGCGCGCGGCCGAGGGAGAAGCGCACGCCGCGATATTCCCCGAAGCGGGCCGACAGGTTGCGCACGATGATGTCGTCGAACAGGCGGTTGTATTCCGCGAGCTCGGCCGGGCTGGCCTGGCGCGTGTAGCGGCCCAGGATGAAGCGGCCGGTGCCCTCGATGTCGATGGCGCGGCGCAGCACCGCGGCCACCTTCTCGCGCCGCGCCGCCACGTCCAGCCGCTGGTCGTTGATGGCGGCGACCAGCTCGTTGCCGGCATCGCGCACCAGCGTGGTCGCGCGGGCGGGGTCGATCTCGGCATGGCTGGCCTGTGGCAGCACCGCCAGTACGGCCACGAGGGCGGGGGAGGCGATCAGGAAGCGTCGTTTCATGGCGTCCATATGGGAGGCTCCACGCGGATTCCGAGTCATCGGGCGGCCGGCGCGGGCGCGCGGGCGGGCCTGGGGGGCGGCGCGGCATCGGGCCCGCCGGGCTCGGTCACGCCCTGGCCGAAGCCGGTGACGCCCGACGGCCCCACCACCTCGCCACCCGGGCTTTCCTGGTTGCGGATCTCGAAGGCGCGGCGCTGCCGATAGGCCGAGCGCAGCGTCGAATAGGGGTCGAGCGAGGTGGCGCGCACCTGGTCGATCGGCTCGATCAGCGCCTCGCGCGTGTCGACCACCGTGAGGCCCAGGCGGACCCAGCCCGAGGCATCCACGAAGGCACCCTGGCCCAGCCACATCAGCGGGTTCAGCAGGATGTCCACGCCCTGCCCCGCCAGGTCGCGCGGCGAGGACGGGCCGAACAGCGGGACGAACATGTAGAAGCCCTCGCCGGCACCCCAGACCGCCAGGGTCTGGCCGAAATCCTCGGAATGGCCGGGCACGCCCCATTCGCGCGCGACATCGATGATGCCGCCGACGCCGATCGTGGAGTTCACCATGAAGCGGCCGAGCGTGATCCGCGCCCGGCTGATGTTCCCCTGCATGAGGTCGTTGGCGAGGATGACGGGCGCGCGGATATTGCCCAGCACGTTGCGGATGCCGGTGCGCAGGGGCTGCGGGACGACATCGCGATAGGCCTCGGCGACCGGCTGCAGCACGTAGCGGTCGGCGACCTCGTGCACCTCGAACATGGCGCGGTTGGCGGGTTCGAAGGGGTCGTTGGTCTCGCGGTATTCGGCCAGGCCCTCGGGGTCGTCGGCGGCGGGGCGGGTGGCGCAGCCGGCGGCGACCAAAGCAAGCGCCAGCGCGGCGCCGCGCAGGGTGATGGGCAGGAGAGGAGGCATCACGGCGAAATACAGCGTCCTTCCGGCGGGTGGAACCTGAATCCCAACGGGGCGCACCGGCGTCGGGTTGCATCGCAGTCTAGGGAGGGTTTGTGGCCGCGGCGTGAAGCGAAACGCGACACCGTGCAACGAAGTCTTGCGGGGCCGCTGCTGGCCGGGCATCGCCCATATGTGCTGGACATAAGGATATCTTTATCAGTAATTGTGCACACCCCGCGCTGGCGGGCGATGTGCCACGAGGAATGCGCGCGATGAACCATGCCCCGAGCGGAACGCTTGCCCGCTGGCTGACCGGGCCCCGGGTGGCCGGGCTGCCGGCGCCGGCCGAGCTGCCGGCCCCGCGCCTGTCCTTCGAATTCTTCCCGCCCAAGACGGACAAGCTGGAGGAACAGCTCTGGGCCTGCATCCGGCGGCTGGAGCCGCTGGCGCCGCGCTTCGTGAGCGTGACCTATGGCGCGGGGGGCACCACGCAGGAACGCACGCATGCGACGGTGTCGCGGCTGGTGAGCGAGACCTCCCTGACGCCGGCGGCGCACCTGACCTGCGTGGGGGCCACGCGCGACGAGGTGGATGCGGTGGCGCGGCGGTACTGGGAGGCCGGGGTTCGGCATATCGTGGCGCTGCGCGGGGACCCGCCGGCGGGGGCCAGCGAATACACCCCGCACCCGGGCGGGTATGCGCAGGCGGAGGATTTGGTGCGCGGGCTGCGGCGGATCGGGGCGTTCGATATCTCCGTGGGGGCGTATCCGGAGGGGCACCCGGCGGCGGTCTCGGCCGAGGCGGATCTCGATTTCCTGAAGCGGAAGATCGATGCCGGGGCAAACCGGGCGATCACGCAGTATTTCTTCGACACGGATGTGTACCTGCGCTTCCTGGACCGCTGCCTGGCGGCGGGGATCACGGTGCCGATCGTGCCGGGGATCCTGCCGGTGTCGAACTTTTCGCAGGTGGTGAAGTTCTCGGCGATGTGCGGGGCGAGCGTGCCGGCCTGGATGGGGAAACTGTTCGAGGGGCTGGAGGAGGATGCCGAGACGCGGCGCATGGTCGCGGCGGTGGTGGCGGCGGAGCAGGTGAGGTTGTTGCAGGCGAATGGGGTGGATGAGTTCCATTTCTATACGTTGAACCGGCCGGATTTGACCTATGCGATTGCGCATATCCTGGGGGCGCGGGCGAAGGTGGGGGCTACGGGTTGAGGGGGCTGGCGGGGCGGGGGTGAGGCTGCGGGTTTCGGACAAATTCCCGGCTGCCGGCGTGACAGGCGTTGTCGGCGTGACGCCTGGCACGGTGTGGCGCGTGCTCGTTTCGGACAAATTGGGCGTGGCGCGTTGGGGCGCCTCCCGGGACGCGATGACCGCCTCCGAGTAGCTTGTGCCGGTTTCGGACAAATGCGCCGCGGGTGCGTCAGCCGGGCCGCCGGGGGTGGTCCGGCGGGTGGAGCGGTCGGGGGCGGGATGGGCGCGATGGCGCATCGTCCGGGACCTCCTGGCTGGGGAGTTCCTACAATGGGACAGGTCGCCCGATCAAGAAAATATACCTATCGTCCGGTATCCCCGTCGGCAGGCCGGGCGACGGCGTGTAACCCTCACGGGTCAGATTTGCGCTGGGCCAGTGGCCGGATCGCCGAGAGATTGGGATTGGATCATTCCCGATCGTCAGCAATGGTCGCCGTTCCGTGAGCCGGGAGGAGTAAGGCATTCGATGGGTCGGCTCAGCATCGTCCGCAGCATCGCAATGCTTGCCCTGCTCGTGGGGGCAGGCTGTGCCGCTCCGGCGCCAGTGTCCACGGGCGGCGCGCCATCAGACCGGGACGTCTCCCGCCGTGTGTCCGAGTGCGAGTTCCGCGTGGTCCTGTCGGGCTGGCTGGGCACGCCGGACGCCACGGCCGACGTCGTACTGGACGCCGCGGCGACGATTGCGCGGCGGACCGGCGCGGCGACCGTCAACGGGACCTATGGCTCCGAGGAACGGGTCAACGACTTCCAAGCGCTCAATGCCATCGCGCGGCGCCATGGGGAGCGGGTGCGAGAGTTGTTGATCGCGCGTGGCGTGGTGCCCCAGCCGCAGCCTGCGATCGTGCTGGTCAGCCACCCGCAGGCATCCAGCAGCGGCGCGGGTATCTGGGTCTGTGCACGGGGCCGGAACGTCGAGAACGGCTGGCGGGAGCGCCCCTTGGACCCGCAGCATTTGGTTCGCACGAGGATCGGCGGGCGCAGCGGCGCCACCGTGCTCGCCGTGCCGATCGTCAATCGCGGGCCTTACACGTGGAACAATATCCCGTTGGCCGAAGACTCTATCAGCCAGTTCCAACTCGATCGCGCGGAAGATCCGGAGAGCTTTGCAGACGTCCAATTTCGCTGCTGGCAGTCAACGGGCGCCGATCCGGTCTGCGCGCGCCGCCGGGTGTCGCTTCAGATTCAGCTATGGAACCCGCCACCGGATCGCGCCGCAGAAGGTGGAACCGCTCGCATCGTTGCGCTGGTTCGCAGTGAAGTGCGGGCAGGCCCGGAGGATCGCCGGCTTTACCTGCTTCGCCGATGGCCAGAGGATCCGTCGAGCGCCGCCAATCTGACGTGCCGTTTCGCCAACGCGGCACAACGAAGCAATGCCGACGGCCCGGTCCGCGACCAGCTATCCTGCGACGGAGCGCTGTACATGAGGCGTCCACGCATTGCGGTGTCGATGTTCGGGTTCCGTGCTGACAGCGAGACGGAGGCCATTGCGATCCTGGATCGGGTGCGCCGGGACATCGAGCGCTTCGTGCGCGACGGCGCCGCATTGCAAGGCGGTCCGCCAACCTAGGCGTCTGGCGGAGCGGGGTTTTGGGGGCGCTGGAGCCTGTGCCGGTTTCGTCCGCGCCTGAGCCACCCACGCTGCTCGCGCGACGGCGCGCGCAGGAAGCGCCATTGCGTGCCGCTGGTGTCGCGGCGCTCTACCTGTTCGGTTCGGCGGCGCGCGGCGAGGCGGGCGCCACCTCTGACGTCGACCTGTTCATCGACCAAGCGGAGCCCGAACGGTTCGGCCTGTTCGACCTGATGGAGGTGTCCGAAAGGCTGCGCGCCGCGCTGGGCGGCATTGCGGTGGACGTTACCACACGGGCAAGCCTGCACCCGGCGCTGCGCCCGGCGATCGAGGCTTCGGCGCTGCGCGGATTCTGACGCGCGCGGGCGAGTCGCCGGGCGCGCGGGCTTACCCCGCGATCTCAACAGCGGTTAGCCCCGCCCCCAACACCCGCCTTAACTCCCGCTCCGGCAGCGCCATGCAGCCTTCCGTCGGCGCGAAATCCGCGCGCGCCACATGCAGGAAAATCGCGCTCCCGCGCCCGCGCTGCACCGGCGCGTCGTTCCAACCGAGCACCACGATCACGTCGTAGACCGCATCCTCGCGCCACAGGTTTTCGTGCCGTGCCGGGTGCGGAAGGCGGATGGCCTGGTTGTAGTCGCGGTGGGTGGGGTCGTCGCACCAGCCATCCTCGGGCGCGATGGGTTCGCAGGGCAGGGCGGTGGCCGGGCGCGGGCCGCGGTCGGCGCGCCACAGCACGCGGCGCAGCGGCAGCAGGCCGAGGGGCGTCGCACCATCGCCTTCCTGCTTCGCGCTGGTGATGCCGCCCTTGCCGATGGCGCAGCGCAGCGTCTCGCCGCGGAAGCGCAGCAGGCCATCGGCGGTGACGCGGGCGGTGGTGGTCATGGGCGGTCAGGTCCGGCGAGGGTGGCGCGCATCATCGGCGCATCGCGGCTGCGCCACCACACCTCGACAGCCCGAAAAGGAACGGCACGGCGCGACCGGTCGGATCCAGCGCGGCACTCCACGACAGGTCGCGAAGGCGGGCCGTGGATCCGCGCCTGCATGCCGCCCGGTGCAAGACAGGAACCGGATCGCGCCAGGCGCGATCCGGAAGCGCGAATGCGCGACCGCGCCCAACCTGCCAGCCGCCCCCGGCGCACCAGTGCGGGGCGCGAAGGCAAGCCGCGCGGATGCGCGGCGCCCGCCGTCTGAGGGACCGAAAAAGCAAGCCGCGCGCGCCTGCGCGCGGCGTTTCACTGCGGCAGGATATGCCCGAACCGCTCGGCCTTCGTGCGCAGATACCCGTCATTCACCCCGTTCGGGTCGAAGGCATGCGCCTCGCGGCCCTGCACCTCGATGCCGCAGGCGGACAGGCCATTGATCTTGTCGGGGTTGTTGGTCAGCAGGCGCACGCGCTCGATGCCCACCGCGCGCAGCATGGTGGCGGCCACCAGGAAGTTGCGCTCATCCGCGCCATAGCCCAGCGCGCGGTTGGCATCGAGCGTGTCCAGCCCGCCATCCTGCAGCGTATAGGCGCGCAGCTTGTTCACCAGCCCGATGCCGCGGCCTTCCTGCGCCAGGTACAGCAGCACGCCGCCGGTCGGATCGTCGGCCATCCGCTTCAGTGCGCCGCGCAGCTGCGGGCCGCAGTCGCAGCGCAGCGAACCGAGCAGGTCGCCGGTGAAGCATTCGGAATGCGCGCGCACCAGGGGGGCACCCCCTTCGCGGGCGGTCTTCTCCGGGTCGCCGACCAGGATCGCCAGGTGCTCGATCCCGCCATCGGCGGCGCGGAAGGCGATGATGCGCGCCTCGGGCACGTCCAGCAGCGGCACCCGGGCCTCGGCGACGCGGGTGAGCGACGTGGCGGCGCCGGCCGGATAGGCGAACACATCCGCCGCCGGGACACTGAGCAGCGCGAGGCGCGCCGCGGCGGCCTCGGTGGCGGGCGCGGCCACCAGGGCCGGCAGCAGGCGCGCCAGCTTGGCCAGCGCGATCGCCGCCTGCGCCAGGGGCGGCGCGGCCAGGCGCTCGGGGGTCTCGGGCAACAGGCGCTCGGCCGTCGGGTCGGCCAGGCTGCGCAGCGCCTGCGGGTCCATCAGGCTGGGCGGCAGGCGCAGCGCGACGGCGCCTTCATCCTCGGCGGCGTGGGGCACGGGGCGCTGCAGCACCGCGGCGGCGCGCACCGGCGCCAGCAGCAGCAGGGCGGGGGCCAGCGCGGCATCGGCGAGTTCGCCCAGCCCGCGCGCGCCGACGGTTTCGGCCGCAGCGACAACGAGGCAGGTGTCCGGCCCGCGCAGGACCACGGGTGTGCCGCGCCGCAGGTCCGCAACCGCACGATGAACCGACCGCAGCGCCTGCACGCCGGCATCGCGGGGGATCACGGCGTCATTCGCTTCGGTGGCGAGATGGCCAGGTGGCGTCATGGTATGGCGTTCCATTCTTCGTTCCATGCCGCGCCCCGATTGTGGCTGGCGCATGGCGACCCCGGTGGCACCCCGGCACGACCGCGGGCCCCCGCCATGTGGTACGCATCTGGCCCGCGTCCAGATGCGTGAAGCGGCAATCACAGATGCGAGAACTTGGCCGGGATGGCGCGGGGAGGCTGGCACAACGGGTCGTGAGCGGCCATACCTTGCGCGGGGGGCTCCCGCCGTCGCGTTTCCGTGACGGCTTTTTGGATGGGGAAACTGGCGCATGCCTGGTCCGCGCCCGGTGCTGATCGTCGATGACGATGCGGGGCTCTCGGCAACACTCGCCGAACAGTTGTCCCTGGATGGGGAATTCGCGCCCGTGGAGGCCGCCAGCCTGGCGGAAGCCGAGGCGCGGCTGACCGCGGATGGCGCGCGGTTCGACCTGATCCTGCTGGATATCCGCCTGCCGGATGGCGATGGGCGCGATTATTGCGTGCGCCTGCGTCGCGACGGGTTCCGCATGCCGGTGGTGATGCTGACCGGCGTGGACAGCGAGGCCGATGTGGTCAGCGGCCTCGATGCCGGGGCCAACGACTTCATCGTGAAGCCGTTCCGGCTGAACGAATTGCTCGCGCGCATCCGCGCCCAGCTGCGCGGCTACGACAGCAGCGAGGACGCGGTGTTCAAGGTGGGGCCGTACCTGTTCCGCCCGTCGGCGAAGCAATTGCATGACCAGGCCAAGGGCAAGCGGATCCGGCTGACCGAGAAGGAGGCCGCGATCCTGAAGTTCCTGTACCGCGCCGGCGGCCGGCCGGTGCCGCGCACGGTGCTGCTGAACGACGTGTGGGGCTACAACAGCAACGTGACGACCCACACGCTGGAGACGCACATCTACCGCCTGCGCCAGAAGATCGAGCCGAACCCGGCCGAGACGCGGCTGCTGGTGACCGAGGCGGGTGGCTATCGGCTGGAACAGCTCGAGGACATCACCCAGGCCTGAGCGCCGGCGCCCGAGGCGCCAGGGCGAGGCGGCCGGCACCGGCCGCCGAAATTGCGCCGCCCTTCCTGCGGATCGCGGCCCTGCCGCGATCCGGGAGCGCACGGCGCGACCGCGCCCAACCCACCCGCCGCCGCCAGAACACCAGCCCATGGCGCGAAGGCCAGCCGGGCGGGCGCCCGGCGCCCGCCGTCTGAGGGCAAACCTAGTGCCTCAGGATGTCCGGGTCCTCGTAGCCCAGCAGGTCCAGCTTGCCGCGGGCCGGCAGGAAGCGGAAACAGGCCTCGGCCAGGTCCAGCCGGCCTTCCCGCTTCAGCAGCCCCTCCAGCTTCGCCCACAGCGCGTGCAGGTGCAGCACGTCCGACGCCGCATAGGCGAGCTGCTCCGGCGTCAGCTCCGGCGCGCCCCAATCCGAGGTCTGCTGCTGCTTGGACAGGTCCACGCCCAGCAATTCCTTGCACAGGTCCTTCAGCCCGTGGCGGTCGGTGAAGGTCCGCACCAGCTTCGCCGCGACCTTGGTGCAGACCACCGGCGCGGTGGTGACCCCCAGGCAATGCCACAGCACGGCCACGTCGAAGCGGGCGAAGTGGAACAGCTTGGTCACCGCCGGATCGGCCAACAGCTTCTTCAGGTTCGGCGCGGCGAAGCCATGCCCGCCCAGGCTCTCGGGGATCAACTGCACCAGATGCGCGGTGCCGTCGCCCGACGACAGCTGCACCAGGCAGAGCCGGTCGCGATGCGGGTTCAGGCCCATCGTCTCGGTGTCGATGGCGACGACGCGGCCGAAATCGATCCCGTCCGGCAGGTCGTTGCGGTGTAGCCGGATGGTCACGCCGGCATGGGTGAACAGGGTGGTTCCCACGGGATGCGCGGTGCCTCGTCTCGGGGTGCGTGCGGGCGGCCGCCTGGGCCGCGAAGCCGCCGGAATGCCGGGGGTTCTTACGGCCCGCGCCAGCACGAGGCAAGCACGCCACCCGCCGGCCGCACCGACACGGCTTGCCGATCGTTTCGTCCGCATCGCACCATGCCGCCATGGCGCAGGCGATCGCACGGAGACTTGACGCATGACCCACCCCCCGCTGCGGCGGCGCATGGTCCTTGGCCTGGCGGCGCTGGCCATGCCCGCGGCGGGGCGCGCGCCGCGCGCCGAGGCCGGCGCCGACACCCCCGCCGCCTTCGTCCGCCATTTCGAGGCGGCGTTGACCGCCCGCGACGTCGACCGCGTGCTCGCCTTCTATGCCGAGGACGGGGTGGTGCTGACGCCGCAGGGCGGCGTGGTGGCTGGCCGGACGCAGATCCGCGCGGCGCTGGCGGTCAACCTGGCGGCGGGCCAGCCGCCGCTGCGGCTGCTCAACGCCAGTTTCGACGGGGATGCGGACCGCGGCGTGCTGATCTGGGTCTGGCATGTCGATGGCGATGCCCGGGCGGCGGCGCGCGGGCGCCGCGTCCGCTCGATGCTGTACATGCGCCGGGACGCCGCGGGCTGGCGGATCTTTGCGGAGACCGCGCAGATCTACGCGCCGCCGCCGGATTGACCGGCGGCCGCAAGGGCCAGCCAAGGCATTGTCCGGGTTGGCGCCGCCGCGGCGGAAGACACTGGTGCCCAGGAAAGGACTCGAACCTTCACGACCTTGCGGTCACTGGCACCTGAAGCCAGCGCGTCTACCAATTCCGCCACCTGGGCAAGGGGGTCGGCGCCTTTCGGCGAGGGCGCGCAATTACGCGCCGCCGCGCATGACGTCAAGCGCCCCCGATGCGACGCCAGGCGCAACGCGATGCCGTGGCGCGATGGACCGAAGCGCGGCGCCTGTAACGCGCCGGCCGCCTTGGCGCGTCGGGACCGTCCCCATATGGTCCGGCACATCGGAAAAAAGGGGACGTGGCATGGCTTCGCGTCGGGTGGCGACGGTCTTCGGCGGCGCCGGCTTCATCGGCCGGCATGTGGTGCAGCGCCTGGCCAAGGCCGGCTTCATCGTGCGCGTCGCCGGGCGGGATACCGAGAAGGCCGGGAAGCTGCGGACGCTGGGGGGCGTCGGGCAGGTGGTGCCGGTGGCGGCCTCGGTCACCGACGATGCCGCGGTGGCGCGCGCGGTGGCGGGCGCCGAGGTGGTGGTGAACCTGGTCGGCATCCTGTTCGAGCGGAAGCCCGGCGGCTTCCAGGCGATCCAGGCCGAGGGCGCCGGCCGCGTCGCGCGCCTGGCCGCGGCGGCGGGCGCGCGCAGGCTGGTGCACCTGTCGGCGATCGGCGCCGATGCCGCCAGCGAGAGCCTCTATGCCCGCAGCAAGGCCGAGGGCGAGGAGGCCGTGCGGACCGCCTTCTACGGCGCCACCATCCTGCGCCCATCGGTGGTGTTCGGGCCGGAGGACCAGTTCTTCAACCGCTTCGCCGGGCTGGCCGCGGTGCTGCCCTTCATGCCCGTGGTGGCCGGCGAGACGCGCTTCCAGCCGGTCTATGTCGGCGACGTGGCGGATGCCGTGATGGCGGCGATCGACCGCGACGACGCGGCGGGCCGCACCTATGAGCTCGGCGGGCCGCGCGCGATGTCGATGCGGCAGGTGCTGGACTTCGTGCTGGAGCACACCGGGCGCCGCCGCCGCCTGGTGCCGCTGCCGGAGAAGCTGGTGGCGTTGCAGGCGCGGCTGGGGGAGCTGCTGCCGACCCCGCCGCTGACGCGCGACCAGCTGCTGCTGCTGCAGCGCGACAACCTGGTGGCGGAGGGCGCGCTGACCCTGGCCGACCTCGGCATCGCGGCGAAGGCGGCGGAGGCGGTGGTGCCGCCCTACCTGGCGCGCTACCGGCCGGGTGGGACGCGGCGGGCTGTGATCGCGAGCTGATCTGGCCGATTCGGACTTAATTCGACTGCCGAAGTCGTTGGTATCGCGTGCCAACGCCGAGGCGGGCGGAATTTAGGACACAAAAACTGCCCTAACGGCGCATAAAGGACTCGCGCGGCGGATTTGCATGCCGTATGTGACGCGACGCCAGGGGTCCCTTGCCGGATCATGCGCGGCGGTGCCGCGTGCCCTGGCCAGTCTGTCGCCGCGGGAGGTCCTATGGCCGAGAAGATGCTCCAGTTCGTCCGCCTGCAGCAGCGCCAGCCGGACAAGCGCGATGCCGGCGAGCGCCGCGCCGATTGGGGCGAGGTCTACCAGGCCTTCGCGCAGGAGGCCGCCGGCGCGCAGGCCTCGCGCTGTTCGCAATGCGGCGTGCCGTTCTGCCAGGTGCATTGCCCGCTCAACAACAACATCCCGGACTGGCTGAAGCTGACCGCCGAGGGGCGGCTCGAGGAAGCCTACGAAGTCGCGGCCGCGACCAACACCTTCCCCGAGATCTGCGGCCGCGTCTGCCCGCAGGACCGGCTCTGCGAAGGCAATTGCGTCATCGAGAAGGGCTTCGAATCCGTCACGATCGGCGCGGTCGAGAAGTACATCACCGACACCGCCTGGGAGAAAGGCTGGGTCAAGCCGCCCACGCCGGTGCGCGAACGCCCGCAATCCATCGGCATCATCGGCGCCGGCCCGGCCGGCATGGCCGCCGCGGAACGCCTGCGCGTCATGGGCTACCAGGTCACGCTGTATGACCGCCACGACCGCGCCGGCGGGCTGATGATCTACGGCATCCCCAACTTCAAGCTGGAGAAGGAGGTCGTGGTCCGCCGCTGGCAGCAATACGTGCAGGGCGGCATCGATTTCCGCCTGAACGTGGCGGTCGGCCGTGACGTCACGCTGGAGGCGCTGCGCGGCCAGCACGACGCCGTGCTGATCGCGACCGGCGTGTACAAGGCGCGCGACATCGCCTGCCCCGGCGCGGGGCTGGATGGCGTGGTGCCGGCGCTCGACTACCTGATCGCGTCCAACCGCAAGGGCCTGGGCGACAACGTGCCGGACTTCGAGAACGGCGCGCTGAATGCCGAGGGCAAGCACGTGGTCGTCGTCGGCGGCGGCGACACCGCGATGGATTGCGTGCGCACCGCGGTGCGCCAGGGCGCGGCGTCGGTCACCTGCCTGTATCGCCGCGACAAGGCGAACATGCCGGGCTCCATGCGCGAGGTGAAGAACGCCGAGGAAGAAGGCGTGCGCTTCGAATGGCTGGCCGCGCCGGAAGCCTTCACCGGCCAGGGCCGCGTGCAGGGCGTGCGCGCGCAGCGCATGCATCTGGGCCTGCCCGACGCGACCGGGCGGCAGCAGGTGGAACCGATCGCCAATGCCGGCTTCGAGGTGAAGGCCGACCTGGTGATCAAGGCGCTGGGCTTCGACCCCGAGGACCTGCCCGCCGCCTTCAACGAACCCGCTCTGCCGGTGTCGCGCTGGGGCACGCTGAAGATCGACCATCGCACCATGATGACGGCGCTGCCGGGCGTGTTCGCCGCCGGCGACATCGTGCGCGGCGCCTCGCTGGTGGTGTGGGGCATCCGCGACGGGCGCGACGCGGCCGACCAGATCCATGGCTTCATCCAGGCCCGGGCCGCGACCCCGGCCATCGCGGCGGAGTGAGAGACATGACGCAGCATTCCGAGAGCGGCGCCGATTTCGTCGAAGCCTTCGCCCGCGGCCGCGCGGCGCTGGAGGCCGACGCGCATCTTGACCTGACCGAACACGATGCCTGCGGCGTCGGCCTGGTGGCGGCGCTGGATGGCAAGCCGTCCCGCGCGGTGGTGCAGGCCGGCATCGATGCGCTGAAGGCGGTGTGGCACCGCGGCGCCGTCGATGCCGATGGCAAGACCGGCGACGGTGCCGGCATCCATGTCGAAGTGCCGCAGGATTTCTTCGCGGAAGTGGTGGAACGCGGCGGTGACCGGCTGCGCCCGGGCCGCATCGCGGTCGGCATGGTGTTCCTGCCCAAGACCGACCTCGGTGCGCAGGAACGCTGCCGCCAGATCATCGAGACCGAGATCCTGAATGCCGGCTATTCCATCTATGGCTGGCGCCAGGTGCCGATAAACGTCGCCTGCATCGGCGAGAAGGCGAATGCCACGCGCCCCGAGATCGAGCAGATCCTGATCTGGGACCCCGAGCTGCGCGACGTGGAAACCGTCGAGCGCGACATGTTCGTGATCCGCCGACGCATCGAGAAGCAGGCGATCGCCGCGCAGATCCCGGAACTGTACCTGTGCTCGCTCTCGGCGCGCTCGCTCATCTACAAGGGCATGTTCCTGGCCGAGAGCCTGACCGAATTCTACCCCGACCTGGTCGATGCGCGCTTCGTCTCGCGCTTCGCGATCTACCACCAGCGGTATTCGACCAACACCTTCCCGACCTGGCGCCTGGCGCAGCCCTTCCGCATGCTCGCGCATAACGGCGAGATCAACACGCTGCACGGCAACGCCAACTGGATGAAGTCGCACGAGACGCGCCTGTCCCACGCGCTGCTCGACCCGTACATCGAGGACATCAAGCCGATCGTGCAGGCTGGCGGGTCGGATACCGCGACGCTCGACAACGTCTTCGAACTGCTGGTGCGCGGCGGGCGCGACGCGCCGATGGCCAAGGCCATGCTGATCCCCGAGAGCACCGGCAACAACGCCACCATGCCGGAGAACCATCGCGAGCTGTTCATGTACTGCAACGCGGTCATGGAACCCTGGGACGGCCCGGCGGCGATCGCCGCGACGGATGGGCGCTGGGTGGTCGCCGGCCTGGATCGCAACGGCCTGCGCCCGATGCGCTACACCGTCACCGCCGATGGCCTGCTGATCGTGGGCAGCGAGACCGGCATGGTGAAGGTGGCCGAGGACCGCATCGTCCAGAAGGGGCGCCTCGGGCCGGGACAGTGCATCGGCGTGGATCTCGAGGAAGCCCGCTTCTACGAGGACGCGGCGCTGAAGGACACGCTGGCGGCGCGCAAGCCCTTCGGCAAGTGGACCGCGCGCACCACCCGCATCGACGAGATCGTCAAGGCCGAGGGCGACGAGCGCGCGAACTTCGCCACCGAGGAACTGCGCCGCCGGCAGCTCGCGATGGGCTACACGCTGGAGGAGCTGGAAAGCATCCTGCACCCCATGGTGGAGGACGCCAACGAGGCGGTCGGCTCCATGGGCGACGACACGCCCATCGCCGTGCTGTCCGAACAGTATCGCGGCCTGCACCACTATTTCCGCCAGACCTTCGCGCAGGTCACCAACCCGCCGATCGACAGCCTGCGCGAATCCCGCGTGATGACGCTGCGCACGCGGCTGGGGAACCTCGGCAACATCCTCGACGAGGACCCGACGCAGTGCGACATGCTGATGCTGGAGAGCCCCGTGCTGTCCAACGCGCAGTTCGACGCCATGCGCGGCTACATGGGCAGCACGGTCTGCACCGTGGACTGCACCTGGGACGTGACGGATGGCGAGGGCGGGCTGCGCCGCGCGCTGGAACGCATCCGGCGCGAGGCCGAGGAAGGCGTGCGTTCCGGCCACGCCCACGTCATCCTGACCGATGAGGCGCAATGCGCCGAACGTGCCGCCATCCCGATGATCCTGGCGGTCGGCGCGGTGCAGACGCACCTGGTCAAGCACGGGCTGCGCACCTTCACCTCGCTCAATGTGCGCGCCGCGGAGTGCATGGACGTGCACTACTTCGCCGTGCTGATCGGCGCGGGTGCGACCACGGTGAATGCGTACCTGGCGCAGGAGAGCATCGCCGACCGCCATCGCCGCGGCCTGTTCGGCAATGTCGGCCTGGGCGATGCGGTTGCGAAGTACAAGAAGGCGGTGGACAAGGGCCTGCTGAAGGTCATGTCCAAGCTCGGCATCGGCGTGCTGTCGTCCTATCGCGGCGGCATGAACTTCGAGGCCATCGGCCTGTCGCGCGCGCTGGTGGCGGAATTCTTCCCCGGCACGCCCTCGCGCATCTCCGGCATCGGGTTGTCGGGCATCGCGCGCCGGCTGCTCGCGCTGCACGACAAGGCCTGGCAGGAAGGCGCGGTCGCGCTGCCGGTCGGTGGCCTCTACAAGCTGCGCCGGCGCGGCGAGGTGCATGCCTTCGACGGCAGCCTGATCCACACGCTGCAGAAGGCGGTCGAGACCGACAGCTACCAGACCTACAAGCGGTATTCCGAGGCGGTGCGCCGCATGCCGCCGGTCGCACTGCGCGACCTGCTGGATTTCCGCATGGAAGGCCGCACGGCGGTGACGCTCGAGGAAGTCGAGAGCATCACCGAGATCCGCAAGCGGCTGGTCGCGCCGGGCATCTCGCTCGGCGCGCTGTCGCCGGAAGCGCATGAGACGCTGTCGATCGCGATGAACCGCATCGGCGCGCGGTCGGATTCCGGCGAGGGCGGCGAGGACCCGTCCCGCGCCAAGCCGCGCGCGAACGGCGACAATGCGAACAGCGCCATCAAGCAGATCGCGTCGGGCCGCTTCGGCGTGACCGCCGAATACCTGAACAACTGCCGCGAGATCGAGATCAAGGTCGCCCAGGGTGCCAAGCCCGGCGAGGGCGGCCAGTTGCCCGGCTTCAAGGTGACCGGGCTGATCGCCAAGCTGCGCCATTCGACGCCCGGGGTGATGCTGATCTCCCCGCCGCCGCACCACGACATCTATTCCATCGAGGACCTGGCGCAGCTCATCTACGACCTCAAGCAGATCAACCCGGATGCGACCGTGTGCGTGAAGCTGGTGGCGCGGTCGGGCATCGGCACCATCGCCGCCGGCGTGGCCAAGGCGAAGGCCGACGCCATCCTGGTGTCCGGGCATTCCGGCGGCACGGGTGCGTCGCCCGTCTCCTCCATCAAGTATGTCGGCCTGCCCTGGGAACTGGGGCTGTCCGAGACGCACCAGGTGCTCCAGCTCAACCGCCTGCGCCACCGTGTGCGGCTGCGCACCGATGGCGGCATCAAGACCGGGCGCGACGTGGTGATCGCCGCGATGCTCGGTGCGGAGGAATTCGGCATCGGCACCGCATCGCTGGTCGCGATGGGCTGCATCATGGTGCGCCAGTGCCATTCCAACACCTGCCCGGTCGGCGTCTGCGTGCAGGACGAGAAGCTGCGGGAGAAGTTCGCCGGCACGCCGGAGAAGGTCATCAACCTGTTCTCCTTCGTGGCGGAGGAGGTGCGCGAGATCATCGCCGCCCTCGGCTTCCGGCGCCTGACCGACGTGATCGGCCGCACCGACCTGCTGCAGCAGGTCAGCCGCGGGTCGGAGGATCTCGATGACCTCGACCTCAACCCGCTGCTGGTGCAGGCCGATGCCGGCCCGCACCCGGCCTATTGCACGCTGGAAGGCCGCAACGAGGTGCCCGAGACGCTGGACGCGGAGATGATCCGCGACGCCGACGCGCTGTTCCGCCACGGCGAGAAGATGCAGCTGCAGTACAACATCCGGAACACGCATCGCGCCATCGGCACCAAGGTGTCGTCGCGCATCACGCGGCAGTTCGGGATGTCGGGGCTGCAGCCGGGGCACCTGAACGTCCGGCTGCGCGGCAGCGCGGGCCAGTCGCTCGGCGCCTTCGGCGTGAAGGGGCTGAAGCTGGAGGTGTTCGGCGACGCCAACGACTATGTCGGCAAGGGGCTGTCGGGCGCCACCATCGTGGTGCGTCCCGCGCCGTCCTCGCCGCTGGTGTGGAACGACAACACCATCATCGGCAACACGTGCCTTTACGGTGCCACGGCCGGCGAATTGTTCGCCGCCGGCCAGGCGGGCGAACGCTTCGCCGTCCGCAATTCCGGCGCCACCGCGGTGGTCGAGGGCTGCGGTGCCAATGGCTGCGAATACATGACCGGCGGCACCGTCGCGATCCTGGGCGCGGTGGGCGACAATTTCGGCGCCGGCTTCACCGGCGGCCAGGCCTTCATCTACGACGCCGACGATACCTTCGGCGTGCGGGTGAACCCCGATTCCCTGCTCTGGAACCGGCTGGCCCATCCGCATTGGGAAGGCGTGCTGTGCGACCTGATCGCGCGCCACGTGGCCGAGACCGGCAGCCGCTTCGCCGCCCGCCTGCTGAACGAATGGGCGACCGAACGCCACCGCTTCTGGCACGTGGTGCCGAAGGAATACGCGCCCTACCTGCCGGTGCCGATGACCGAGGCCGCAGCCGTCGCGGCGGAATGACCTGCCGGCGCGGGCCCTGGTTGGCCGGCCCGCGCCGGCGAAATCCTTCACGGGGCGTCCCGTCCCCATCTTCCGTTTGCGTGACGCCCCGCTAGTCTGCGCTCGCCGGCGGGCGACCTGCCGCGGGCCGCGCAGGGAAGGAGAATGTCATGCGTCGTCTCACCCTGGCCCTGGTGGCCGCCATCGCCCTCGTGCTGCCGGCCGAGGCGCAGCAGATCCGCAACCTGGCCGCGGTGAACGGCTGGACCGCCTATGTCGCGCAGGGCGACGGCGGGCAGCTCTGCGGCATGGGCACCAACGCGAACCGGGTCGGTCGGTTCTTCTGGATCAAGGTCGAACGCCTGCGCGGGCAGTTGCACGGCTTCGTCCAGGTCGGCGACGGGTCCTGGAACGTGCGGCGCGAGGCCACCGGGCGCATCGTCATCGGCATCGATGGCCGGCGGGCGGAACTGAACTACACCGGCACCAGCCGCCCCGACATGATCGAGGCATCCTACCAGGGCGCCTTCAGCAACTTCATCAACTTCGTCGAGGCCTTCGCCGCCGGGCTGCGCATGCAGCTGACCTTCCCCGGCGAGACGGTCGCGCCATGGTCGGCGGACCTGCGCGGGACACGCGCGGTGACCGAGGCGTTCCTGGCCTGCGCGAGACGGATCTAGAGCAGGTCGCGTTCAGATGGAATCATCTGAACGCGTGAAGATGCTCTACAAACAAAAAGGCTAGAGCCTGCGAAGTGAGCGCGAGCGCACGCAGCATGCTCGAGCGCGCCCCATGCCGGCGGGCGCGGGGTCATGTTTGCGCCCTCAAGCGCCGGGCGCGCCCGGATCGTGCGGCCGCACGATCCGAGGCTTCGTGATGTCCCTCAGGCGGCGGGCGGGCCGCATCCGCGGCCCTTGCCTGCGCGCCCTGGGCTGCTGCGCCAGGCGGGGCTGACCGTCTGGGCGCGGTCGGGCCGCACGATCCACCAGCGTGTGCCTCGCGTCGCGCGCGTCCCCGCCGCCTTTGCGCCGCCGCCGCCCGGGTGGCATAAGCGCCCGATCGTGCGGCTCCTGTTCCACCTTCCCCTCTCGCCCTTCTCGCGCAAGGTGCGCCTCGCCTTGGGCGAGAAGCGCATCCCGTTCGACACGCGCATCGAACGCGTGTGGGACCGGCGCGAGGATTTCCTCGGCATGAACCCCGCCTGCACCGTTCCCGTCCTGCAGGAGGAGAACGGCCTGACCATCGCGGATTCCAACGCGATCTGCGAATACCTGGACGAAGCCTATCCCGACATGCCGCTGCTGGGCCGCACCCTGGCGGAGCGCGTGGAAGTCCGTCGCCTGGTCGCCTGGTTCGATGGCAAGTTCCACTCCGAGGTCGGCGTGAACCTGCTCTACGAAAAGCAGATGAAGCGGCTGATGGGCCGCGGCAACCCGGATGCCGCCGCGATCCGCGCCGGCTATGCCAACCTGCGCCCGCATCTCGAATACATCGGCTGGCTGGCCGAGACGCGGCCCTGGCTGGCCGGGCCGATGCTGACGCTGGCCGACCTCGCCGCCGCGGCGCATCTCTCGGCGCTGGACTATATCGGCGACATCGACTGGTCGGCGAACGAAGCGGCGAAGGACTGGTACGCGCGCATGAAGTCGCGCCCATCCTTCCGCACGCTGCTGGGGGACCGCGTCAGCGGCGTGACACCGCCCGACCACTACACCGATCCGGATTTCTGAGCGCGACATCGCGGATGGCGCTGTCGAAGCGCGTCGTCGACGCAGCCTGCCGTCGTCGCGCGACAGGTCCCGCGACGACGCGGCGGATGCCGCGCTTGCCATGCACGCATGGCTGGACCCGCTTCCGTTCTCCTTGGCTCACGAAAACGGGCCTAGACCATTGTTTTCACGAGCATCTTTACCCGTCCAGACGACTCCGTCTGAACGGATGATGCTCTAGCGTTGCGCCGGCCCGGCCTCGATCAGCGCCATGTTCTGCGCGGCCAGGTCCGCGGCGGAACTGTCGGGCGCGGTCTCGATCACGCGCTCCCAATCGGCCCGCGCGCCCGCCGCATCGCCCTGGATCTGCCGGATGATGCCGCGCTCCAGCATCGCCTCGACATTCTCGGGCTCGAGCCGCAGCGCCTGCGCCACGCTCTCCGCCGCCAGGCCGACGCGGTCCAGCCGCCGCAGGGCGGAGGCACGCAACACCCAGGGCTCGACCGCGCTGGGGTCGCCCACCACGGCGCGCTCCAGGTCCGCCAGCGCCTCCGCCGGGCGGTCGAGCGCCAGCGACGCCATGGCGCGCTCGCTCAGCAGCGCCGGGGCGTCGGGCGTCAGTGCCAGCGCCAGGGTCAGCGCGGCATGGGCGCGCAGCGGCTTGCCGGCGGCGATCCAGGCCTCGCCGGCCTGGCCGAACACCGCGGCGCGGGCGGCGATACCAGCCTGGCTGCGCGCGGCGATACGCTCCAGCGCCTCGGCGGCACGCTCCGCCTCGCCCACCGTCAGCGCGGCCAGCGCGGCGCAATGCGCGGCCCCTTCGCCGCCGCCTTCCATGGCCCAGGATTCCGCCATGCTGCGCGCGCCTTCGGGATCGTCCTCGAGCATGTCGAGGCAGCGTTCGTATTCCGGCGCATCGGTCAGGCGCGGCGGTTCCGGCGGCGTGGGCAGCAGGTCGTCGCCACGCCCGCCGGCCAGCCACCACCAGCCCGCGCCGCCGGCGGCA
The DNA here is from genome assembly GCF_918698155.1 of Roseomonas sp. CECT 9278. Lineage (GTDB taxonomy): Bacteria > Pseudomonadota > Alphaproteobacteria > Acetobacterales > Acetobacteraceae > Neoroseomonas. The sequence goes on along the minus strand of NZ_CAKKLX010000051.1, from coordinate 4,896 downwards.
AGCACCAGCACCGCGGCGGCGGCCAGCAGGAGACGGAACGGCGACATCGCCGCAATCTAGCCGCCACCTCGCGCGCGTGCCAGATCGGCAGCGATGCCCCAGTGCCTCAGCTGGACTGCGGGCGCCGCAGCGATGAAGGTCAAACGGGGACACCACCTTCGATGCAAACGTCCCGTCGCAGGTCGGTGCCACGGGTCGGCGCTTTGATGGTGCCCCCGGCCAGGCGGGATAGGGCTGCAGGCCGCTGACGACGGACCGGTGAACGCCTTGCCGCGGCCGGCCATCGGCGCCGCCGCGCGCTTGAGGAGGATGCGATGCTGCTGGTGATGGGCCTTGGATACGCCGGACAGGCTGCGGCACGCCTGGCCGCCGCGCAGGGCCGCGAGGTGTCAGGCACCATGCGCGACCCCGCGCCCGCGCCCGCGCCGCCGGGCGTGACCGCCATCGCCTTCGACGCCGCCGGACCGGCCATCGCGCAAGCGCGGGGGATTCTGGTCACCGCAGCGCCCGACGCGGCCGGCGACCCGGTGATCGCCGCGCATGGCGGGGCCATCGATGCCGCGCTGGCGGCGGGCACGCTGCGCTGGGTCGGCTACCTGTCCACCACCGGCGTCTATGGCGACCGCGGTGGCGCCGAGGTGGACGACGCGACGCCGCCCGCCCCCGGCCAGGACCGCTCCCGCCGCCGCCTCGCTGCCGAGCAGGCCTGGCGCGCCCTGGTGCGCGGCCGCGCCGCACTCGACATCTTCCGCGTCGGCGGCATCTATGGCCCCGGCCGATCGCCCTTCGACGACCTGCGCGCCGGCACCGCGCGGCGCGTGGTGAAGCCCGGCCACGCCTTCTCGCGCATCCATCGCGACGACATCGCGCTGGCCGTGCTGGCGGCCATGGCGCAGGACAGCGCGCCGCGCGAACGCATCCTGCACCTGGTGGATGACGAGGCCGCCGAAAGCGCCGTCGTGACGGAACACGCCGCGCGGCTGCTCGGCCTGGAACCGCCGCCGGCGATCCCGTTCGACGAAGCGCGCGCGCGCATGTCGCCGATGGCGCTGTCCTTCTGGGCGGAGAACCGGCGCGTCGCGAACGCCGCGACGAAGGCCGCGCTCGGCATCGCCTGGCAGTACCCGACCTATCGCGAGGGGCTAGCCGCGATCCTCGGCCAGGAGCGGCGCGAGGGTCTCGCCCAATAGCGCCAGGTCCGCCGGGCGCGACAGCCGGTGGTCGCCATCCTTCACCAGCGTGACGCGCACATCGCCGCCGCGCAGGGCATCCGCGATCCGCAGCGCGTGGCGCCAGGGCACGTCGGGGTCCTCCATGCCCTGCAGGATTCGGACCGGCGCCTCCAGCGCGATCGGGCCGCGCAGCAGCAGGTGGTCGCGGCCATCCTCGATCAGCGCGCGGGTGATGGGATAGGGCGCGCCATAGTCGCTCGGGCGATGCCAGACGCCATCGCGTTCGATGGTGGCGCGGATCTCGGGCGTGAACTGCGCCCACATCAGGTCCTCGGTGAAGTCGGGCGCGGGGGCGATGCCGACCAGCGCCTGCGGCGCGCGCCGCCGCGCCAGCAGCAGCGCGATCCACCCGCCCATCGACGATCCCACCAGCACCTGCGGCCCGGGCGCCAGCGCATCGACCACGCAGGCGGCGTCGGCCGCCCAGCGGCCGATGGTGCCGTCCACGAAGCGGCCGCCGGATTCGCCATGCCCCGAATAGTCGAAGCGCAGGAAGGGCGTGCCCCGCGCCTCGCACCAGCCGGCCAGGAATTCCGCCTTGCTGCCGGCCATGTCGGAATTGAAGCCGCCGAGGAACACGACGCCCACGCCCCGCCCCGCGCCTTGCCTGACGCCGCCCGCGGCGATCCGCCGCCACGCCAGGCGCACGCCGTCGCCGCGGTCGATGGCGCCGCGCTCCTCCCTCATGGCCGCGGCAGCCCGCGCCGCGCGAGGGAAGCGAACAGCGCCCCCGTGCCGAACACCCAGGGCGGGCATGCGTCGGTGCGGTCCACCTCGTTCACCAGCGCACCCAGGCGCGGCGAGGCGATGCGCACCACGTCGCCCTCCTTGTGCGTGAAGCCCATCCCCGCCGCGCCGCGATCCTTCGATGGCGAGAAGGGCGTGCCGAGATACAGCACCGCGCCGTCCGGATACTGGTGATGCGCGCCGATCATCTGCCCCACCAGCGCGGTCGGATCGCGGCTGATCGAACCGATCGCGCCACTCTCCTCCAGCGTGAAGCCGTCGGTGCCGCGGATGGTCAGCGTGATCTCGGCGCGGCGGATATCCTCCAGCGTGAAGCCCTCGTCGAACAGGCGGATCATCGGGCCCAGCGCGGCCGAGGCGTTGTTGTCCTTCGCACGGCCCAGCAGCAGCGCGGAGCGCCCCTCGACATCGCGCAGGTTCACGTCGTTGCCCAGCGTGGCACCCTGGATGCGGCCCTTCGCATTCACCACCATCACCGCCTCGGGCTCCGGGTTGGACCAGGCGGAATTCGGATGCACGCCGACCTTCGATCCGATCCCGACCGCGGCCATCGGCGGGCATTTCGTGAAGATCTCGGCATCCGCGCCGATGCCGACCTCCAGGTACTGGCTCCACCAGCCCTTCTCGACCAGCGCGGCCTTGACCTTCATGGCCTCGGCGCTGCCGGGCACCAGGTTTGCCAGGTCGTCGCCGATGATGGCGCGGACCTCGGCGCGCACCGCCTCGGCGCGCGAGGCATCGCCGCGGCAGCGTTCCTCGATCACGCGTTCCAGCATCGAGCGCACATAGGTGACGCCCGCGGCCTTCACCGCCTGCAGGTCGATCGGCGCCAGCAGCCAGGGCTTCGCCGGATCGCGCGCGTCATGCGCGGAATTGGCCAGCAGCGCATCGAGGTCGAGCGCGATCGGCGCGCCGTGGTGGCGGATGCAGGCGGCGGGCGTGTCGCGGTCCAGCCACTGCGCCATGGTGCCGTAGGCGCTGGTCATGTCGAAGGCGGCGGCGCCGAGGAAGCCGACGATGCCGGGCCCGTCCGGCGTCATGATGCGCGCGGCGAAGGCGCCGGCGGCGAAATCCGCCGGCAGGCAGGTGCGGTCCAGGCGCATCGTGTCGTTCTCCCCCGTTTCTGCGCACAGGCTGGCCGGGCGGCGCGAGGCTGCCAAGGGGGGGTCGCCGGCGGTTGCGCTACCTCGCCTTCTTTCGGATCGTGCGGCTGCACGATCCGGGAGCGCAAAGCGCGACCGCGCCCACCCCATCAGACGCCGCCAGCGCAACAGCGCACGGCGCGCAGCCAAGCCGACGGATGCCGGCGCCCGGCGCTTGAGGGTCAATCAAAACTGCGGATCGTGCGAAGGCACGATCCGGGAGCGCAAAGCGCGACCGCGCCCACCCCATCAGACGCCGCCAGCGCAACAGCGCACGGCGCGCAGCCAAGCCGGCGGATGCCGGCGCCCGGCGCTTGAGGGTCAAATAAAACCGCGGATCGTGCGGCCGCACGATCCGGGAGCGCAAAGCGCGACCGCGCCAACCCCATCAGCCCCGCCAGCGCAACAGCGCACGGCGCGCAGCCAAGCCGGCGGATGCCGGCGCCCGGCGCTTGAGGGTCAATCAAAACTGCGGATCGTGCGGCTGCACGATCCGGGAGCGCACGGCGCGAAGGCAAGGGCCGCGGATGCGGCCCGCCCGCCGTCTGAGGGCAAGAAACCTACCTCCCTTCGAGCAGCGGCTTCCAGCGCGCGATCTCGGCGCGCCAGAAGGCCTGCGCCCCGGCCGGCGTGGTGCGGTCGCCGGCGGCCGGGCGGCTGCCGAGCTCCACCATGCGGCGCGTCACCGCCTCGTCGCGCAGCGTTGCCAGCAGCGCGCGGTTCAGCCGGTCGATCACCGGCCGCGGGGTGCCGGCCGGCGCGAACAGCATGTTCCAGCCGGACATGCTCATGGCCGGCAGCCCGGCCTCCGCGGTGGTCGGCACGTCGGGCAGGGCGGAGGTGCGCTCGGCCGTGGTGATGGCATAGCCGCGGATTGCCCCGGTGCGGATCTGCTCGGCGTTGTTGGTGGTCTGGTCGCAGCCCATGTCGAGCGTGCCCGACAGCAGGTCGTTCATCGCCGGCCCGTTGCCGCGATAGGGCACGATGGTCACCGGCGTGCCGATCGCCGCGATCAGCAGCAGGCTGCACAGGTGGCTGGTCGACCCGACCCCGGCATTGCCGAGGTTGAGGCGCGTCCCCTCGCGCCGCACGACGACCACCAGGTCGGCCAGCGTGGCGGCGGGGAAGTCGCGGCGCGCGATGATCGACATCGGCACCTCATTCACCATGCCGATCGCCTCCAGCGCCAGCGGGTCGAAGGGCAGGCCGCGCACCAGGGTCGGGATGGTGGCCTGGGCCAGCGATCCGAACAGGATGACGTGCCCGTCGGGGCGCGCCTGCGCGACGCGCCCCTGGCCGATGGACCCGCCGGCGCCCGAGGCGTTCTCGACCACCACGGGCTGGCCGAGATCGGCGGCGAGGGCAGGCGCGATCAGCCGCGCCACCACATCCGCCGGCCCGCCCGGCGCGAAGCCGACGACCAGCGAGACCGGGCGGCTGGGAAAGGCGGTCTGCGCCACCGCCGGGGCGGCCAGCGCCGCCGCGAGCGACAGCGCGCACAGAATTCGGCGCAGGATGATGGACATGCGTGGACCTCCCGGATCGGCACGGGGAGAGTCGCAGCATCGGCGCACCACGCAAGCCCCGCGGCGCCGCGCGACGCCGATGATGCGGCGCGGCGCCGTCAGCAGGCCGCGACCAGGCTCCGCCCCACAGGGCGCGCCGGCGCCGCCGAGCCCGCCGGCGGCAGGCCGCGCGCTGGCGCTTATACACATCTCCGAGCCCACGAGACTAGGCATGATCTCGTAGGCCGGCTTCTGCTTGAAAAAAAAAAA
>NZ_CAKKLX010000050.1 GCF_918698155.1 Roseomonas sp. CECT 9278 | reverse complement strand
GACGGGGTCCCTTGCTCTGGAGCGGGCTCGATCACCCAAGGCCTGCGCGGGCTCCCGTCCACCTCCAGCCTCGCCGTCTCAGGCCGTGACGGCAAGGGGAAGATACAAGGCCTTTAGGCCTTTGGTGAGTGGGGTCCGGGGAGGGCAAGGCCCTCCCCGCCCTGGACCGCCGCGCCGGCGCGCGCTCCCATGCGGCCATGGACCAGACCTTCGACCATGTCATCGTCGGTGCCGGCAGTGCGGGGTGTGTGTTGGCGAACCGCCTGTCGGCGGATGGGCGCGCGAGTGTTGCGGTCATCGAGGCCGGGGGCCGTGACCGCCATCCCTACATCCACATCCCGGCGGGCTATGCGCGCATCCTCGATCATCCGCGGCTGACCTGGGGGTTCCGGACGGAGCCGGATGCGGCGACGGGTGGGCGGGCACTGGCTTACCCGCGCGGGCGGGTCTGGGGTGGGTCGTCGTCGATCAACGGGCTGGGGCATGTGCGCGGGCATCCGTCCGACTACGACCTGTGGGCGCAGAAGGGTTGCACGGGCTGGGGGTGGGACGACCTGCTGCCGTACTTCATGCGCCATGAATCCTTCGCCGGTGGTGGCGAGGGACGCGGCGCGGGTGGCCCGCAGCCGGTCGAGCACCTGGCCGAGACGCCCGCACTGCTGCGCGAATTCGCCGCGGCGGCGGAGGCGATCGGCCTGCCGGTGAATGCCGACATGAACGGCCCGCGGCGGGAGGGTTTCGCGACATTCCAGCAGACCAGGCGCGGGCAGCGGAGGGTCTCGGCGGCGCGGGCGTACCTGGTGCCGGCCCTGCGGCGGGCGAACCTGCACGTGGTCAGCGACGCGATGGCGCAGCGCGTGGTGGTGCAGGACGGGCGCGCGACCGGCGTGCTGGTGCGCCAGGCCGGCGCGGAACGCCTGCTGCGCGCGCGCTTCGGGGTGGTGCTGTCGGCGGGTGCGATCGGCTCGCCGCATCTGCTGCAGCTCTCGGGCATCGGGCCGGGGGATGTGCTGGCGGCGCATGGCATCGCGCCGGTGCTGGATGCGCCGGGCGTCGGGCGCAACCTGCAGGACCACTACATCGCGCGGCTGAGCTTCCGCCTGGCCGACCATCGCTGGAGCGCGAATCGCCGCATCGTCTGGCCGCGCCTGGCGTGGGAGGTGCTGCGCTGGGCCACCACCGGCCGCGGCGTGCTGACCTGGTCGCCGGGCATGATGAGCTTGTTCGCACGCACGCAGGAGGGGCTGGAGGCGCCGGACGTGCAGATCAATGGCGGCCCGCTGTCCTGGCAGGATGGCCGCATCGGCGTGCCGGAGACGGAACCGGGCTTCACGCTGGGTGTCTGGCAATGCCGCCCGCACAGCCGCGGCAGCGTCACGCTGCGATCCCCGCGCGCCGAGGACGCGCCCGCCATCGCCCCGCGCTTCCTGACCGAACGCGCGGACGAGGACTGCGTGGTGCGCGGCATCCGCCTGGCGCGGCGCTGGATGGCGGCGGCACCGCTGCGCGGCATCGTCGCCGGCGAAACCCGCCCCGGCCCGGCTGCCGAGACCGACGCCGCGCTGCTGGCCTTCGCGAAGGCGACCGGCGGGACGGTCTACCACCCCTCCTGCACGGTGCGGATGGGGGGCGATGCGGGCGCGCCGCTCGATGCGCGGCTGCGGCTGCGCGGGATCGACGGGCTGCGGGTGGTGGATGCCTCGGTCTTTCCGGACATCCCGGTGTGCAACATCAACGCCACGGTGCTGTCGGTCGCGGAGAAGGCGGCCGACCTGATCGCGCAGGACATGCGCGGCTGACAGGCCGCCTGCGAGAGACCGTTCGGGACTGCCGGCACCGGCCCTGTTCCCCGGGCCGGGATGCCAGTGATGTCTCCCGCCGGACAGCCGGCGGAGCCGAACGCTCCCCGGCCGCGTCGCCGCCCGTCAGGCGGCCTGGACGCGCTGCAGGAAGTCCGCGACCTCCTGCTGCAGCGCCCTGACCTTGTTCGCCTGCGCGGCGAGCGCGCCATTGGTGCGCGCCGCGCCGGCGCCGGTCTGTTCGGCATCGGTGCGCAGCGCGGCGACGGTCTCGGCGACCGCCTGCGTGCCGTGCGCGACATCGACGACGCTGCGCGAGATCTCGGCCGTGGCGGCGCGCTGTTCCTCGACCGCGGCGGCGACGGCGGTGGTCACCTCGTTGATGCGCCCGATCGACGTGGCGATGGCGCCGATGGCGCTGACCACGTCGCCGGTCGCGCGCTGCATGGCGGCGATCTGCGCGCCGATCGTCTCGGTCGCCTTGCGGGTCTCGTTCGCCAGCGACTTCACCTCGCTCGCGACCACCGCGAAGCCCTTGCCGGCCTCGCCCGCGCGCGCGGCCTCGATGGTGGCGTTGAGCGCGAGCAGGTTGGTCTGGCCGGCGATGGTGTCGATCAGGCTGACCACCTCGCCGATGCGCTGCGCGCCTTCCGCCAGGGAGCGCACGGTGTCGTCGGTGCGGCCCGAGGCCTGCACCGCCTCGGTCGTGACCGTCGCGAACTGCGCGAGCTGGCGCGAGATCTCGGCGATCGAGCTGGTCAGTTCCTCGGCGGCGGAGGCCACGGTCTGCACATTGGCGCTGGCCTCGCGCGCGGTCTCGACGGCGGCCTCGGCGCGGCCGGTGGCGGCGGTGGCGGCCTGGCCCATCGCGTCGGCGGTGCCGCGCGTGTCCTCCGCCTGCTGCGCGATCTCGGCCAGCAGGCCCGAGACACGCGCGTCGAAGCTGCTGCCGAGCTCGGCCAGGCGGCGGTCGTAGGAGTGCTTGTTCTCCTCAATGTAGATCGAGATCGCGAGGTCCATGTCGAGCATCACCGCCTGGGTGAGCGCGCGCATCAGCCGCGCGGTCCGCGCCTGCGCCGCGGCGGGGCTGAAGCGGCTGGCATGGACGTGGGTGGCGGCGTCGAACAGCCGGGTCAGGATGAAGGAATAGCCGCCGATGTAGAAGCGCGGCTCCAGCCCGATGCGGCTGTGGCGCAGGCCGATCCGCCGGACGGAGTCCATGTAGTCCTGGTCGAAGCGGCCGGAGAACAGCCGCCCCCAATGCCCGGTCTGGGCCTTGGCGGCGCGGTCCATGGAGGCGGCGCCGTCGAACATCGCGGCCAGCTTCGGCCAGGTCTTCAGGTGCCCGTAGAAGCCGCGCATCAGCTCGGGCATCAGGGCTTCGATGGTCGGCCCGAATTCGGCGAGCGCCGCGCGGGTGTCGTTGTCGATCTCGAGGAAGTGGGTGCGTTCGGCGCCGTCGAAGGCCTCGGACGCATGGTGGTTTTCCGTCATCTCGCAAGGTCCTGAATTGCGGGATGACAGTTTAGTGACTCGAAGCCTTTCGGCTTCTATATCCACGCTCCATGCGCAGGCATGCAGGCCCGCGCGATGGGTGCGTCGGCTGGTGCCCGACAGCCCGTTCGAAGGGCGGCGAATGCCGCGGGCAGGCGGCTGGAACGGTCCGTCAGTCGTCGAAGCGCAGCCCGCGGGCGCGGATCAGCGCGCTCCACTTCTCCGCCTCGCTCCGCATATGCGCCTGCGCTGTCGCCACGTCCGATCCGCCGGCGCCCACGAAGCCGACCTCGGCGACGCGCTGGCGTACCTCGGGCTGCGCCAGGGCGTGGCGTGCCGCGGCGTTCAGCCGGTTCACGATGGCGTCGGGCGTTGCCGCCGGCACCCACCACATCACCCAGGAATTGGATTCGAAGCCGGGCGCCACCGTCTCGGCCATCGTCGGCACGTCGGGCAGGGCGGGCACGCGCTGCGGCGTGTTCACCGCCAGCGCCTGCAGCCCGCCGTCGCGCACCTGGCCCAGCGTGGCGGGCATGTCGGCGAACATGAACTCCACGGTGCCGGCGCGGATATCCGTCAGGCCCGCCGCGGTGCCGCGGTAGTTCACCAGCGTGATGTCGGCCCCCGACATGGACTGGTACAGCACGGCCGAGAGCTGGTGCGGCGTGCCGGGCCCGCCGGTCGCCGCCTTGTAGCGCCCCGGATTCGCGCGCACCGCCGCATCCCAGGCCCGCACATCGGCGAACAGCCCGGGCCGCGCCACCAGCACGAAGGGCGTGGTGGCCAGCAGCGTCACCGGCTTGAAGTCGGACAGCGCATAGCCCGGGTCGCGCATCATGAACGGCGCGATGACCGAGGAGATCGGCGCCAGCAGCACCGTCAGCCCGTCCGGCGCGGCGCGCGCGACCGACCGCGTGCCGACCGCCGCTCCCGCGCCCGGCCGGTTCTCGACCACCATTGGCTGGCCGAGCACCGCCTGCATGTGCGGCGCCATGACGCGGGCGAGGATGTCGGGCGACCCGCCCGGCGCGAAGGGGTTGATCAGCCGCACGGTGTCGCGCGGGGACCAGTCCTGCGCGCGCGCCAGGCGCGGCAGGACAGGCAGGGCGGTAGCAGCCGCTAGCGCGGCACGACGTGTCATGGTCATCGGAAACATCCTAGGCAGGCGTGAAGCGTGGCAGGCGTTGTTGGCCGGCGGGCCGGCAGGGGCGCAGGTTGCCATGACCTGGGGTGGGCGCAAGCCGGGAGGGCGTTGCCCTCCCGGACCCACCCGCCAAGGGCCCAAGGGCCCCTGGACCCCTCGACTTGATCGGGGGAATTGGGGAGGGGCGTCGGCGCGACGGGCACACCATGCCCCGCCCCAATTCCCCCAATTCAGCAGCCCGCGATCCAAGGGGCCATTGCCCCTTGGTGGGGTGGTCCGCAGGGGCAAAGCCCCTCCGGTTTCCGCCGCCGCCATGCTATGCACCCCCTGATGCCCCGTGCCGTCGCGCCGCGGGTGCGGCGTGCCCCCCTCGCCGTGCCTGCCCGACCTGCACCCCCCGTTCGTGCGCGACGCCGCCTGGCGCCGCGCCTGTTGCGTTGGTCGGTCGTCCTCGGTGTCTGGGGGCTGGTGGCTGGCTTCGTGGTGTTGATCTTCTTCGCCTGGGACCTGCCGCGGCCCGAGGATGCGCTGTCGGCCACGCGGCGCCCGTCGGTCACGCTGGTGGCGGCGGATGGCGCGCTGCTCGCGACCAGTGGCGACCTGTACGGGGAGACGGTGCGGCTGCGCGACCTGCCGGCGCATGTGCCGGCCGCCTTCATCGCCATCGAGGACCGGCGCTTCCGCGAGCACATGGGGCTCGATGTGATCGGCGTGGGGCGCGCGCTGGTGGCGAATGTCATGGCGGGTCGCGTGGTGCAGGGCGGGTCCACGCTCACGCAGCAATTGGCAAAGAACCTGTTCCTGACGCCCGAGCGCAGCCTGCGCCGCAAGGTCCAGGAGGCGCTGCTGGCGCTGTGGCTGGAATGGCGCTTCACCAAGGATGAGCTGCTGACCATCTACCTCAATCGCGTCTACCTGGGGGCGGGCACCTTCGGGGTGGATGCGGCGGCGCGGCAGTTCTTCGGCATCGAGGCGCGGCGCCTGACGCCCGGCCAGGCGGCGGTGCTGGCCGGGCTGCCCAAGGCGCCGTCGCGCTTCAACCCGCGCGTGAACCCTTCGGCCGCGATCGGCCGTGCCGTGGAAGTGCTCGACGCGATGGTCGAGACCGGCGCGCTGACCGCCGCCCAGGCGGTGGTCGAGGCCGAGCGCCTGCGCTTCCCGCCCAGCCCGTCGCGCGATGCGGGCTGGTTCGCCGATTGGGTGCGCGACGGCCTTGGCGACCGCGCGCCGCCGACCGCCGACCTGCTGCTGCGCACCACGCTCGACACGCGCCTGCAGGCCGCGGCCGAGGCGCGGATCGAGGCGTTGCTCGCCGGCCCCGGCCGCGCCGCCGGCGTCGCGCAGGGGGCGGTGGTGGCGATCGAGGCCGCGACCGGCGCGGTGCGCGCCATGGTCGGCGGGCGCGACTACCGCAGCAGCCCGTTCAACCGTGCCAGCCAGGCGCGACGGCAGCCGGGCTCTGCCTTCAAGCCCTTCGTCTATCTCGCGGCGATCGAGGCCGGCGCGCGGCCGGACGACATGGTGGCGGACGGGCCGCTCACGCTGGGCGGCTGGTCGCCGGGCAACGGCACCTGGCGCGCGCGGGGCGAGATCACGATCGAGGACGCGCTGGCGTTTTCGGTGAACACCGCGGCGGTGCGGGTGATGCAGCGCGCCGGCGGGCCGCGGGCCGTGGCGGCGGCGGCGCAGCGCCTGGGCCTGCCGGGGCCGCTGCCGCGCGATGCCTCGATCGCGCTGGGCACGGCCGAGGTCACGCTGCTCGACCTGGTGGTGGCCTATGCGCCCTTCGCCAATGGCGGGCACCGCGTGGCCCCCTTCGGCATCGCCGAGGCGCGCGCCGAGGGCCGGCCGATCGCCTGGCTGCCCCCCGCCCGCGCGCCGGTCATCGCGCCCGAGACGGCGGAGGCGCTGCGGCGCATGATGGCGGCGACGGTGTCGCGCGGGACCGGGCGCGCGGCGGCGGTGCCGGGCCTCGTTGTGGCGGGCAAGACCGGCACGACGCAGGACAATCGCGATGCCTGGTTCATCGGCATCGCCGGGGGGATGGTGATGGGCGTGTGGCTCGGCAACGACGATGCGACACCGATGGACGGCGTGGCCGGCGGCGGACTGCCGGCGCGCCTGTTCCGCGACATCCTGGAGACCGCGCGGAGGCCCGGATGACCGGCGCCGCACGGTGCGCCGCGCCATGAACCCGGATCTTGCGACCTTCGCCCGCCCGGTCCGGCACGAGGCCAACAACCTGCTGGCCGCGCTGGGCGGCACCATCGACATCCTGCTGCGCAGCGCCACGCATGAGCGCGACCTGGCGCGCGCCGAACGCATGCGCGAGGCGACCCAGCGGCTGGAGGCGCTGTTCAAGTCCTACCTGTCGCTTGCCGCCCCGCCGGTGACGGAGGGCGAGGGCACCGACGCGCCGCTGGTGCTGACCCTGCTGCAGCCCCTGCTGGTGCTGCTGCTGGGGCCCGGCCGCACGGTCGAGGTGGTGGCGCCGGCGCGCCTGCGCCGCATCGCCATGCCGGCGCCGGAGCTGCAGGCGCTTGTCCTGCGCCTGGCGCGCGAGGCCGCGGCGGCGGCCCCCCCGCAGGGCGGGCTGCGTGTGACGATGGACGCCGCGCCGGGCGGGATCAGCCTGCGCGCGGCGCCGACGCCGCATGGCGCGGGCCCGCCGGCGATGTTCCTGCCGGCGGTGGCGTAGGGCACCTCCCGCTCGTACGTCGAGTACGCAAGGCTGCTCGCCAACACCCTGGTGCGGCGCGTCACGCGTTCGGACGGGATTGCGCGGGCGGGCAAGGATGCTCGCGACGACCATGGTCCGGAGCATCACCCGCTCAAGCGGAGCTGGTTGAGCGGGGCCGAATGCACGCCAGGCCAATGGCCCTGACGCGGTTCCGGCGGTCAGGCGGCCTTGCCGTCCGCCGCGCAGCTCCGCACGCCCAGGATGGAATAGGCCGGGCAGAAGCGCAGCACGCCGGTCGCCAACGGCACCAGCCCCACCAGGCCCCACCAGCCGAGCGGCCCCGCCACGCCCAGCGCCAGGATCACCAGCCCCGCGACGATCCGCAGCGCGCGGTCCACGCCACCCACATTGCAGCTCATGCCACCATTCCTTCATCGCGGCCGGCGAAGCCCGGCCACGCCACCCTTGTCGCGCCGGCGCGGCGGCGCGTCGGTGATGAAGTCACGGCCCGGCGGGGCCGTCCTTGATGCGCAGCAGGCCGGCGGCATCGAGCGGCGTGACCGCACCGCGTTCCGTGCGCACCAGCCCCGCCTTGGCGAAGGCCGCCAGGCGCCGGCTCACCACCTCGCGCGCGGTGCCGATATCGGCGGCGATCTCCTGCTGCGTCGCCGCCACCGTGCCGGGCGTGCGCGCCAGCAGATAGGCCGCCAGCCGCGCATCGACGCTGCGGAAGGACAGGTCCTCGATCCGCCCCATCAGCGCGCCGAGCCGTGCCGCGAAGCCGGCGAGGACGAAGGTGCGGAAGGCGGCGCTGTCCTGCACCAGCGCCGCGAACAGCGTGGCGGGCAGCATCAGCCCGTCGCAATCGGTCTCGGCGGTCGCCTCGGCGGAATAGGGTTCGTCGGCGAACAGGCAGGATGTGGTGATGGCGCAGGCCTGGCCGGGTTCGACGCGATACAGCAGCAGCGCGTGCCCGTCCTCGGCGATCAGGTCGACGCGGGCGCGGCCGGCGCGCAGCAGCACGAAGCCGCGGCAGGGGTCGCCGGGGCGGAACAGCGTGGCACCCGCGGGGGCGCGCAGCGGCAACGCGCCGCCGGCGATGCGCGCGCGGGTGGCATCGTCGAGCGTGGCAGGCAGGGCGGTGTCGGTGGTGGGCATGGGCCGAAGGTGGCGCGACGGCGCGAGGCGCTCAAGCGCCGGCGCCCCGACGCGCGGGCCGGTGTGGTGCCGGGGCGGCAGTCCACCGCGCGGCCGGCGCGTGGCCTGGCCGGCACACCCGGGCGGTGAAACCACGGCACCCGGCAAGGAATCTCGATTCACCAGGGCGGTTGCGCGTATTCTTGAACGTCCCGCTCAACGACGCGTATCCGATCGGACCCCATGCCCCGCGCTGCCCTTTCCGACACGTCACGCCTGTCCTCGCGCGCCAGCGCCGCCGGTGGTCGCTTCGCCTCGGCCGGCGTGCGCGCCGTGCTGCGCCGCCGCGCCATGGAGGCGCTGGGCCTGCTGCTGGTGCTGGTGGCGGTGGCGCTGCTGGTGGCGCTGGCCACCCACAACCCGGCCGATCCGTCGTTGAACACCGCGACGGCGGGGCCCACCACCAACCTGGCCGGGCGTCCGGGGGCGATCGTCTCGGATGTGTTGCTGCAGGGGTTCGGCTTCGCCGCCGCGCTGCCGGCGCTGGCGCTGCTGGCCTGGGCCTTCCGGCTGGCGACGCATCGCGGCCTTGGGTCGCCGGTCGCGCGGCTGTGCGGCCTGCTGGCGGGGATGCCGCTGGCCGCCGCCGCGCTGTCGATCCTGCCGATGCCGGCCGAGGTGCCGGTCACCGCCGGACCGGGCGGGGCGATCGGCCCGCTGCTGTCCGGCGCGCTGGGCGATGGCTTGGCGGCGCTGCTGGGCCCGGCCGGTCTGGTCGTGGCGCAGGGCGTGCTGGCGGTGGCGGCGGTCGGCGCCGCCTTCATCGCCTGCGGCCTGACGGTGGGCGAATGGCGCGGCGCCGGGCGCGTGGCCAGCCATGCCGCGGTCGGCGCGGGGCAGGTTGCGGTGGGCGCGGCGCGGTCGGGCGCGGCGGCGCTGCGCCGGCCCGACCCGGAGGCGGATGACGAACCGCCGCCCGCGCCCGCGCGGCCGGGGATCTTCGCGCGCATCGCCAACCCCTTCCGCCGCGCCGGGCGCAGCGCCGGCGGGCTGTGGCGGCGCGAGCCCGCGGTGCCGCTCGGCACCATGCTGCGCGCCGCGGACGAGGCCGCTTCCGCCGTGCCGCCCAGCCCGACCGCGCCGCCCGCCCCGCTGCCCGGCCAGGAGGGCGATGCGCGCCCCGGCACCGAGCCGCCGCGCGCGCCGCGCCTGAAGCCGCGCGTCAACCAGGCCGCGGATACGCCGCGCCGCCCGCCGGAGCAGCGCGCGCTGGACCTGCGCGACGGCGCGTGGAAGCTGCCGCCGCTCGACCTGCTGACCGAGGCGCCGGCGCGGCGCTCCGGTGGGCCGAGCGAGGAATCGCTGCAGGCCAATGCGCGGCTGCTGGAATCCGTGCTGGAGGATTACGGTGTGCGCGGGCGCATCGCCGAGATCCGCCCCGGCCCTGTGGTGACGCTGTATGAGCTGGAACCGGCGCCGGGGACGAAATCATCCCGCGTGATCGGGCTGGCGGATGACATCGCGCGGTCGATGTCGCTGATCGCGGTGCGCATCGCGACCGTGCCAGGACGCAACGTGATTGGCATCGAGATGCCGAACGCCAAGCGCGAGATGGTCTATCTGAGCGAGATGTTCGCCGATGAATCCTGGGGGCGGAACCAGGCGAAGCTGCCGCTCGCACTCGGCAAGGATATCGGCGGCACGCCGGTCATCGCGGACCTGGCGCGCATGCCGCATCTGCTGATCGCGGGCACCACCGGTTCGGGCAAATCGGTCGGGATCAACACCATGATCCTGTCGCTGCTCTATCGCTACGGGCCGGACGAGTGCCGCTTCATCATGATCGACCCGAAGATGCTGGAATTGTCGGTGTACGACCGCATCCCGCACCTGCTGGCGCCCGTCGTGACGGAACCGCCCAAGGCGATCGGCGCGCTGAAATGGACGGTGCGCGAGATGGAGCGGCGGTATCGCGCGATGTCGCAGCTCGGTGTGCGCAACATCGGCGGCTACAACGAGAAGGTGGTGGCGGCGCGCGCGCGGTCGGAAGTTCTGACCCGCAAGGTGCAGACCGGCTTCGACCCCGACACCGGCAAGCCCGTGTTCGAGGAACAGCCGCTCGCGCTGGAACCGCTGCCGATGATCGTCGTGGTCATCGACGAGATGGCCGACCTGATGATCGTGGCCGGCAAGGAGATCGAGGCCGCGGTGCAGCGCCTGGCGCAGATGGCGCGCGCGGCGGGCATTCATGTGATCATGGCGACGCAGCGGCCGTCGGTGGATGTCATCACCGGCACCATCAAGGCGAATTTCCCGACGCGGATTTCCTTCCAGGTCACGTCGAAGATCGACAGCCGCACCATCCTCGGCGAGCAGGGCGCGGAGCAGTTGCTCGGCCAGGGCGACATGCTGCACATGCCCGGTGGCCAGCGCGTGGCGCGCGTGCACGGGCCGTTCGTCTCCGACACCGAGGTCGAGCGCGTGGTGGAGTTCCTGCGCGAGCAGGGCGAGCCGCAATACGTCGAGGAAGTCACCGAGGAAGCGGACGAGGATGGCGCGGGTGCGCTGCCGGGGATGCTGGGTGGCAACACCGATGGCGAGGCGTCGCTGTACGACCAGGCGGTGGCGCTGGTGACGCGGGAGGGCAAGGCCAGCACGTCGTTTGTCCAGCGGCACCTCAACATCGGCTACAACCGCGCGGCCAAGCTGATCGAGCAGATGGAGAAGGAAGGCGTGGTCGGCGCGGCCAACCATGTCGGCAAGCGCGAGGTGCTGGCGCCGGGGCCGCGGGATTGATGCCCGCCGCCTGACGCTTCGGCGGCGCTACCGGACCCCCGCCCGGCGCCGCCGCGCCCGCCGGAACGCAAACACCAGGTGCGCCGCATACCCGCCCACCGCAATCCCGATCACCACCCAGGCCAGCGGCCCCACCCAGGCTTCCACCCGGTCGTAGTGTTCCTCGAGGAAATACCCGGCCAGCGCCAGGAAGGTCAGCCACACCGCCGACCCCAGCGCCGTCCATAGATAGAAGACCGACCGCGGGATCTCGACCATCCCGGCCGGCACCGAGATCAGCGTCCGCACCCCTGGCAGCATCCGCCCGAAGCACAGCGCCACCGGCCCGTAGCGCTTCAGCAGTCCGGTCGCGCGGTCGACATCCTCCTCCTCCACCGCGAACCACTTGCCGTAGCGCGCCACCAGCGGGCGGAAGCGTTCCACGCCCAGCCAGCGGCCGGCCTCGTACCAGGCGATGTTGCCCACCAGCGTGCCGGCCACGGCGGCGACCAGCAGCGGCACCAGCGCAAGCTCCCCGCGCGCCGCGGCGAAGCCCGCCGCCGCCATGATCAGTTCCGACGGAATCGGCGGGAACAGGTTTTCCAGCACCATCAGCAGGAACACACCGGGGTAGCCCCAGGACGCGACCAGGTTCGCGATCCACTCGAACATCTATTCCACCTTGAACAGCGAAAGCGTGACCCAGCGCCCGCGGACGTAATTCAAACCGGTGACCGACCCGAGTTCGCGCACCGAAAGCCCCCGCTGTGCCACCGCAGCGCGGAAGGCCGCTTCCTGCCGGTCGTTCACGGCGGCAATGCGGCCGGGACCGCCCGCCAGGAAGGCGGCCGCATCGGCGCCGTCGCGCAGCAGCCGGATGCCCCCGCCCATGGCGAATTGCAGGGAGGGCTCGTGATGCCCGACCACGCCGAAGCGGTCCGGCGGCACCCCCGGCGCGACCTCGGCCACCGTCGCCGCGAGGCGTGGCGAGAGCCAGACCGCCTCCAGCCGCGGAATCACGCCCTCCAGCACGGCGGCATAGACCGGCACCACCAGGATCGCCCCGGCCAACGCGGCGCGGCCCCATTGGGCACGGCGCGCCATGCGCACCAGCACCCAGGTCATGAAGGCACCGGCGGCCAGGCCGGCCAGCGCGAAGGGCTCGATCCGCCCCTCCACCCGGAACACCGCGAGGCCGGCCAGCAGCGGCAGCCCGATGGCCACGCCCCCCAGCGCGATCCCGCCCAGCCAGTCCACCCAGCGCGGCGGGGCGCGGCGCAGCGGGTCCAGCGCCCAGCGCGCGCCCAGCAGCATCAGCGCCGGGAAAGCGGGCAGGGTGTAGTGCGGCAGCTTGGTCGCCACCGCCTCGAAGACCAGCCAGGTCGGCACCGCCCAGGCCAGCAGGAAGCGCACCGCCGGCTGCATGCGCTCGGCCCAGGACCCCGGCAGCGCACGGATCACGATCCAGGCCGAGGGAAACGCCGTGATGCCGAAGATGAAGGCGTACATCCCGGGCGGGCCCCAATGCGCTTCCTCGCCCGAGCCCACCTTGTCCAGCATGTCGCCGCCGATCGCCTCGGCCAGGAAGCGGCCTTCCGTCGCGATGTTGATGGCGACGAACCAGGGCGCGGCGAACAGCACCATCAGCGGGATGCCCCAGCCCGGCCGCAGCGCCGCCAGCCACGGCGCCGAGAGCCGCCAGAAGCGCGCGCCGGAAGGCCGGTCCATCACCGCCAGCGTGATGCCCGCCAGCAGCGGCACCATCGGCCCGATCGGCCCCTTCAGCAGCACGCCGAGGCCAAGCGCCGCCCAGAACCCCGCCGCCGACCGCGCGGAGAAGGCCGCCGGCGCCAGGTAGGCCCGCCCCATCAGCCCCATCGCCACGGTGATGCTCGCCAGCAGCGCGGCATCGGTCTTGGCGATATGCGTCTCGACCACCAGCACCATGCAGGGCGCCAGCATCGCGGCCGCCACGAACCCTGCCCGCCGCCCCACCAGGGACCGCCCCAGCAGGCAGGTCGCCAGCACCGCCGCCAGCGCGCCGAGCAACGAGGGCAGCCGATACGCCCAGATGCTGCCGCGCGCCGGGATGCCCACCGCCTCCAGCGCATGGACCACCCCGGCCTGCGCCCAATGGATGCCGGCCGGCTTCTTGTTGCGCTCGACCTCGCCGAGCCGGATGCGGACATAGTCGCCGGACTCGACCATCTGGCGGCTGGCCTGGGCGAAGCGGCTCTCGTCGCGGTCGCCGGGCGGGATGGTGAAGAAGCCCGGCAGCCACAGCAGCAGGCACAGCGCGACCAGCCAGGGGACCGGCCATCGCGTTTCGGGCAGCCGGTCGAGGAAGGCAGCAGCGCGCATCGCGCCGGGCGTCTAGCACGCAAGGCCGGGCGGTGCCATGAAGGCGCCGCGCGCCGAGGCGTGGCCACGGCGGGGGCACGCGCCAACGCCCCCTGGCGCTGCATCCCGTGCCACCCCGCCCCCCGGCGCGATCGGCGCTGCCTTCCGCCCCTCTGCCCAGGACTGCCCGCGTGATCCATGACCTGACGGACGGCACCCGCGTTGGAATGCGCGCAGCGCACGAGCAAAGGCGCGCAGCGCCGCGAGCGATGCGCGCAGCGTCCCAAGCAAAGACGGCAGCACGCCAAGCAAAGTGCGCCACGCAGCAACCAACGCGCGCAGCGCACCCAGCGAAGCCCGCAGCGCACCGGGCGGCGGCACCGGCGCGCCGCCCCGCCGCCCAGTCGCACCGCCCGGGCCTGGCCGCCGCCCGATGACACCCCCCCCTGGGCTGCCCACCCGCCGCGCCGCGCGCGACCTGCTCGACGCCACGCTTGAACAGCGCAAGCCGCTCGAGGAGGCGCTGGACGCCCTGCCCGGCCGGCTCGACCCGCGCGACCGCGCGGCGGCCCACCGCATCGCCGCCATGGTGCTGCGCCGGCTGGGCAGCATCGACGAGGTGCTGTCCCCCCGGCTGCGCAAGGAACCGCCGCCGCCGGCGCGCCACGCCCTGCGGATCGGCGCGGCGGAGCTGCTGCTGCTCGACACCCCGCCCCATGCCGCCGTGGCCACCGCCGTGGCGCTGGCGCCAAAGGCCTTCGCGGGGCTGGTGAATGCCGTGCTGCGGAAGGTCGCGGCGGAAGGCCCGGCGGCGCTGGAGGGCCTGGACGCGCCGCGCCTCGATACGCCCGGCTGGCTGTGGTCGGCCTGGCACGCCGCCTACGGCCCGGCGGTGCGCGCCATCGCGGAGGCCCATCGCGGCCCCGCGCCGCTCGACCTGACCCCCGCGCCCGGTGCGGAACCCCCGGCCGGCGCCGAGATCCTGCCCACTGGCACCTGGCGCATGGCGCCCGGCACCCGCGTCACCGACCTTCCAGGCTTCGCCGAGGGCCGCTTCTGGGTGCAGGACGCCGCCGCCGCCCTGCCGGCGCTGCTGCTGGCGCCGCGCCCTGGCGAGCGCATCGCCGACCTGTGCGCCGCACCCGGCGGCAAGACGGCGCAGCTCGCCGCCGCCGGGGCCGAGGTGACGGCGGTCGAACGCGACGCCGGGCGCCTGGCGCGGCTGACCGAGAACCTGGCCCGGCTGCACCTGCCCGCCACCATCGTGCAGGCCGATGCCGCCGCCTGGGCGCCGCCCGCGCCCTTCGACGCCATCCTGCTGGATGCGCCCTGCACCGCGACCGGCACCATCCGGCGCCACCCCGACGTGGCCCATGCCAAGCGCGCGCGGGACGTGCCGGCGGCGGCGCAGGCGCAGGCGCGGCTGATCGCCGCCGCGGCGAAGATGCTGAAGCCCGGCGGGCGGCTGGTGTTTGCCACTTGCTCGCTGCAGCCCGAGGAAGGCGAGGCGCATCTGGCCCGCGCCGCCGCGCTGGGCCTCGAGCCGATGCCCTGGACCACGGCCGACCTGCCGGGTCTGCCGGAGGCGATCACGCCGGCGGGCTGCCTGCGCACGCGACCCGACCTGTGGGCGGCGCGGGGCGGCATGGACGGCTTCTTCGCGGCCCGCTTCCGCCGCGCCGGGTGACCCCGCGGCGCGCCCGCGGGCGCGCCGCGCGGCGGGATGGTCAGTTCTTGGCGGCGGCCGGCTTGCGGCCTGCCCGACGGCGCGGCGCGGGCGCCTGCCGTGCCGGCAGCCCGCCCGTCATCGCCAGCACGGGTGCGGTCATCGCCATGGCGCGAATCGCCGCCAGGTCCGGCAGGCGGAGCAGCGCTGTGCGCATCAACAGGTCACGGCGGATGGACATCGGTCGGCGAATCCGGGCAGGCGATTTCGGGCGCGAGGCTTACACACCGCGCGCCGTTGCATATGAAGGACTTCATCATGGCCGTTCCGTGACGTTGCGCACGGGCAGGCCCGGTCCGCGGCGGCGCATAGCGCGGCGGGCGTCGCGGCGGGCGCGCGAAACCGGCATGGCGGGGCCGCGTGGCGATCACCCGGCGGCCTGGCGCGCGGCTTCGGCGCGCAGCGCCGCCATCGCCTCCCCGCGCAGGCGGATGCCCGCGACCGGCACCGGCAGGCCGGCCTCGGCCAGCGCCTGCATCACCCAGCTGTTGCAGGTGAAGCCCAGCGAATAGCGGCGGCGCGCCCGCAGCAGCAGCCAGCCGCCGCCCGGCGGCGCCGGGGCCAGGGGCTCGGCGATGCTGGCCAGGATGAAGCCCTCGATCGCCGCGACGCCGCCGGCGGGCAGGCGCAGCGCGAGGCTCTCCTCCGCCCCGGCCGGCAGCGCGGCGGCGGTCGCGCGGACCGAGACCACGGCCGGGCCGCCGGTGACGGCGCCGAGCGCCTCGGTGAAGCCCGGCCGGTCGGCGCGCATCCAGTCCTCCAGGCCGAAGCCGAAGGCGAAGCCGGCCGCGGAGGGGGCGCCGGCGGCCAGCGGCGCGAGCCGCCCGGCGCGCACTACCGGCGCCGGCAGGCAGAGGTCGGTGTGCCAGGCCTCCGCCGCCACCAACACGCCGTCGGTGCCGAGCCCGGCCGGCGGCCGCGGCGGCGCGGGCAGCGCGCAGGCGCCGAGCAGGATCGAGGCAAGCAGAGGGCGGCGCGACAGCATGGCGCGCGGTTCATCATGCCGGGGTGCCGGATGTCCAGCGCGCCGGCGCGTTTACTCCAGCCGCGCCCCGGCGCGACGCACCACCTCCGGCCAGCGGGCCGCCTCGGCGCGGATCAGCGCGGCGAAGCGGTCCGGACCATGGGCGGTGACCGTGAAGCCCTGGCGCGTCAGGTCGCCAGCGACCTCGGGCAGCGCCAGGATGGCCGCGACTTCCGCCGCCAGCCGCGCGACCGCCGCCGGCGGCGTGCCCTCCGGCGCCAGGATGCCCTGCCAGGTCACCACGTCGAAGCCAGGCAAGGCGGCCTCCGCGACGGTCGGCACATCCGGCAGCGCGGCGCTGCGCTCCGCCCCGGTCACCGCAAGCGCGCGCAGCCGGCCGCCGCGGATGTGCTCGATCGCCGCGGGCAGGGTGACGAACAGCGCCTCGACATGCCCGGCGACCACGTCCAGCACGGCCGGCCCGCCGCCGCGATACGGCACATGCGT
Source organism: Roseomonas sp. CECT 9278 (assembly GCF_918698155.1). Classification (GTDB taxonomy): domain Bacteria; phylum Pseudomonadota; class Alphaproteobacteria; order Acetobacterales; family Acetobacteraceae; genus Neoroseomonas. Next base: position 16,059 of record NZ_CAKKLX010000050.1, on the reverse strand, counting down.
GAAGCCGATCCCGGCCTCCTGCGCGAAGATCGCCTGGGCCAGGTGGCCGATCGACCCGTTGCCCTGGGAGGCGACGGTGAGGCGTCCCTCGGCCTCGCGCGCCCAGGCGATGAAGCGCGCCAGGTCCGCCACCGGGGATCGCGGGTTCACCACCAGGACCTGGGGCGCGCGCACCGCCTCGATGATCGGCGCGAAGTCACGCACCGGGTCGAAGCCGAGCCGCGGATAGAGCGACGGGTTGATGGTCAGCGGGTCGGAGCCCACCAGCAGCGTCAGCCCGTCGGCGCGGGCGCGGGCCACCGCCTCGAAGGCGATGTTGCTGCCGGCGCCGGGCAGGTTCTCGGCCACCACCGGCTGGCCGAGCCGCGGCGTCAGGTGCCGCGCCAGCACCCGGCCAAGGATGTCCAGGCTCCCGCCAGGCGCCACCGGGACGATGATCCGCACCGTGCGGTCCGGCGCCCAGGCGGGTTCGGCTGCGGCGGTCATGCGCGGCGCGAGGACGGGCAGGGCCAGCAGGCCGGAGCGGAGCAGAAGGTCACGGCGCGACGTCATGGCAGGCAATCCTTGATCGAAAGAGAAACCTGTTCTCCCTACCGGCGGACAACTTGCAAGAAAAAGATTTTCCTACTAACGACACCACGAAACCAGCCAAGGCCTTGCCCGTGAGCCGCAAATTCGAGCCCGACCACACCGACCGCGCCATCCTCCGCCTGATCCAGAAGGATGCCGCCCTCTCCCTGGCCGATATCGCCAAGGAGGTTCGCCTGACCCCCACCCCCTGCTGGAAGCGCATCCGCAAGATGGAGACCGAGGGCGTCATCACCGGCCGCGTCGTGCTGCTGGACCCGGAGAAGGTCGGCCTGGGTGTCTCGGTCTTCGTGGCGATCGAGACCGGCGACCATTCCGCCGGCTGGATCGAGCGCTTCGCCGCCACCGTCGCGAAACTGCCCGAGATCGTGGAATGCTGGCGCCTGGGTGGCGACGTGGACTACCTGCTGCGCGTGGTGGTGCCCGACATGGCCGCCTTCGACACCTTCTACCGGCGCCTGACGGCGGACGTGCCCAGCCTGCGGAAAGTCACGTCGCGCTTTGCGATGGAGCGGGTGAAGTCGACCACCGCCCTGCCGCTGTGACCGCTGCTCTTTGGCGAAGGCGCTGCCTGCACTAGAACGCGCCATCATGCCTGACCTTTCGCAATTCGCCCTCTATCTCGCCGCCGCCGTGCTGCTCGCCGTGACGCCAGGGCCGGGCATCTTCTATGTTGCGGCCCGGACCCTCGCCGGCGGGCGGGCCGAGGGCGTGGCCTCCTCGTTCGGGACGGGCCTGGGCGGCATGGTGCATGTGCTGGCGGGGGCGCTCGGCGTCTCGGCGCTGGTGCTCGCGAGCGCGGAGTTGTTTGCCGCGCTGAAGCTGGTCGGCGCCGCCTACCTGGTCTGGATCGGGGTTCGCACGGTGCTCGCTGCCCGGCAGGACGCCGCGATCGGCGCCGCCCCCACGCCGCCCCTCGGGGTCCGCCGCGCCTTTCGCGAGGGCGTGGTGGTCGAGGCGCTGAACCCCAAGACCGCCGCCTTCTTCCTGGCCTTCGTGCCGCAATTCGTTGATCCCGCGCAGGGCTCCGTCGCGCTGCAATTCATGGTGCTGGGCTTCGTCTCGGTGGCGCTGAACACGCTGGTCGATGTCGGCGTGGCCTATGGCGCCGGCGGCATCCGCGAGGGTGCGGCCGCGCGCCCGACGCTCGTGCGGCGGCTGCGCGAGGCCTCGGGCGGGGCGATGGTGGCGCTCGGCATCGGGCTCGCCTTCGCGCGGCGCCCCGCGCCCTAGGCACGCCCGCCGCCCCGCCGGTTGTCCCGCCGCGTCACAAACCGCTACAACACAAGCGTGCACGCGCCGCTGATCGCCCCCTCGCTGCTCGCCGCCGACTTCGCCCGCCTGGGCGAGGAGGTCGAGGCCGTCGCGCGCGCCGGCGCCGATTGGCTGCACCTCGACATCATGGACGGGCATTTCGTGCCCAACATCTCCTTCGGGCCGGTCGTGGTGAAGGCGCTGCGCAAGCGCGCCGCCATCCCCTTCGACGTGCACCTGATGATCGCCCCGGCCGACCCGTATCTCGCGGCCTTCGCCGAGGCCGGGGCCGACATCATCTCCCTGCATCCCGAGGCCGGGCCGCACCTGCATCGGTCGCTCCAGACCATCCGCGCGCTGGGCAGGAAGTCGGGCGTGGTGCTGAACCCGGCCACGCCGGTCGAAGCCGTCGCGCATGTCCTCGACATCACCGACCTGATCCTGGTCATGTCGGTGAACCCGGGCTTCGGCGGGCAGTCCTTCCTGCAGTCCCAGCTGGCCAAGATCGCCGAGCTGCGGCGCATGATCGACTCCTCGGGCCGCGACATCCGCCTGCAGGTCGATGGCGGGGTGACGGCGGCGACGGCGCCGCTCTGCCTCGCCGCCGGCGCCGATGTGCTGGTGGCCGGCACCGCGGTGTTCGGCCAGGCGGACTACGCCGCCGCCATTGCCGGGCTGCGCGCCCCCGCGCGGGCCGCCGCATGATCAACATCCTGCGCGGCGCCCGGCAGAAGCTGGCGCGGCTGCGCCCCGTGCGGGTGCCGGACGCGCCGGCCCGCGCCTTCCGCGACCTGTGGCCCGGCGACGCCGCGCGCGGCGCGCGGCTGCTGCGCGGCGAATTCGAAACCGCCGGCACCGCGCGGCCGCTGCGCATCGGCCTGGCCGGCGCCGAGGGCTGGGATGCGCCGTCCGGATCGGTCGTGTGGCGCGCCGCGGCGCATGGCTTCGCCTGGATGCGCGACCTGCGCGCGCTCGGCACCGATGCGGCGCGGCTGCAGGCCCGCGCGCTGACCGCCGACTGGCTGACCCGCGGCGCCGAGGAAGCCGTGGCGGACGCGCCGGAGGTGATGGGCGCGCGGCTGTCCGCCTGGCTCGGCCACTGGGATTTCTTCGCCGCCACCGCCGAGGACCAGTTCCGCCGCGCGGTCATGACGCGCATGGCGCAGGATGCGCGCGACCTGTCCGCCGCCCTGCCGGCCGAGGCCGAGCACCGCGGCGCGCTGGCCGCGCTGAAGGGCGCGATGGCCGCGGCGATCGCGCTGGAGGAGGATGCGTATCTGCAACGCGCCGCGCGCTTCCTGCCGGCCGAGATCGAGCGCCAGTTCCATCCCGATGGGGGGCATGTCGAACGCAGCCCCGCGATGCAGCTGCTGGCGTTGCAGGACCTGATCGAGATCCGCAACCTGATGCATGGCGCGGGGGTCGAGCCGCCGCCGCATCTCGCCGCGCTGCTCGATCGCGCCGCACCGGCGCTGCGGCTGTTCCGGCACGGCGATGGCGGGCTGGCGCTGTTCAACGGGACGCGGGACGAATCCTCCGCGCTGATCGACCTGGTGCTGACGCAGGGGCAGGCGCGGGGGCGTGCGCCGCTCGACCTGCCGGAATCGGGCTTCCAGCGGTTGCAGGCGGGGCGCACGCTGATCATTGCCGATACCGGCGCGCCGCCGACCGGGCGCGCGGCCTCGGGCGGCGATGGCGGGCTGCCGGCCGGCGCCGACCGCTTCGCCCATGCCGGCACGCTGTCCTTCGAGATGTCGGTGGGCCGCGACCGGCTGATCGTGAATTGCGGCGCGGCGCCGGCCGCCGAGGAAGCCTGGCGCGACGCGCTGCGCGCCACCGCGGCGCATTCCACGGTGATCCTGTCCGACACCAATTCGGCGGAGCTGCGCCCCGAGGGCCTGGGCCGCCGCCCCGAGCAGGTCGAGACGGCGCGCCACGAGATGGCCGGCGCGCAATGGCTGGAGGCGAGCCACGACGGCTGGCGCCGCGCCTTCGGCGCGCTGCATCGGCGGCGGCTGTACCTGGCGGAATCGGGCGACGACCTGCGCGGGGAGGACATGGTCGAAGTCGGCGGCGACGCGGCCGTGCCCAGCTTCACGCTGCGCTTCCACCTGCACCCGGGTGTCGTCGCGTCCCTGCTGCAGGACGAGAGCGCGGCGCTGCTGCGCCTGCCCTCGGGCGTCGGGTGGAAGCTGCGCGCCAAGTTCGCGCGCGTGTCGCTCGAGGAGAGCGTCTATATCGGCGGCGAGCCGCGCCGCGCCCAGCAGGTGGTGCTGGTCGCGGAGGAGGGCGAGGCGTCGGTGCAGTGGGCGATCACGCGGGTGTCGATGGCGGGGGCGGGGGAGGGGTAGGGGTAGGGGTAGGGGTAGGTGGGCCGTTGGCGCTTGCGCCAGCGAAGCCCTTTCACGGCGCCACCGTCAACGACGACGCCAGCGTGTATTCATCCGACCGCGGCGCATAGACCAGCCCGCGCCGCGTCGCCCAGATGTTCACCTGGTGGTGCACCGGCAGCACCGGGGCGTCCGCCATCGCAATGGCCATCCCCTCGCGCCACAGCCGCATGCGTTCGGCCGGGTCCATCGCCACCACCGCGCGTTCGTACAGCCGGTCCACCGCCGGGTTCGAATAGCCATGCCGGTTCACCGTGCCCCAGCCGCGCGTGCGGTCCTCGGTCAGCAGCACCGGGGCGAAGATGTTGTTGGGCTCGTAGGCGCTCGACTGCCAGCCGGTCATCGCCGCGGAATAGGCGCGCTGCGACGATCGCGGGAAGAAGATGTTCGAGGGCACCGCCTCGACGCGCACGCGGATGCCGATGCGCTGCCAGAAGCCCGCGACCGCCTGCAGGATGCGTTCGTCGTTCACGTAGCGGTCGTTGGGGCCGGCGAAGACCAGCGTGAAGCCCTGCGCCCATCCGGCCTCGGCCAGCAGGGCGCGGGCGCGGGCGGGGTCGAAGGCGTCGGGCTTCAGCTCGGGGTCCGCCACGCCCAGGCCCACCGCCTGCATCTGGCCGGCGGGCACCGACTGGCCTTCCATGATCTGGGTGCGGATCGCCTCGCGGTCGATCGCAAGCGACAGCGCGCGGCGCACCCGCGCATCGCGCAGCGGGTTGCGATCCATCGGCCGTCCGTCGATGTCGAAGACACCTGGCGAGACATCGCGCGACACATCCAGCGAGATGTAGATCAGCCGCGTTCCCGGGCTGCGCCACACCGCCACATTGGGGTCGCGTTCCAGCATGGGCACGTCGCGCGGCGGCACGATCTCGATCAGCTGCACGTCGCCGGCGCGCAGCGCCGCCACGCGCGACGAATCATTGGCGATGACGCGGAAGGTGACGCGGGAGAAGGGCGAGGCCGGGCCGCGCCAGGTCGGGCTGCGTTCCAGCACCACGCGCTCGCCCTGCACATACTGCACCAGGCGATAGCGGCCGGAACCGATCGCGGCGCGGCCGGAATTGAAATCCTGCGTGGTGGCCTCGCGCGCGATGCGTTCGGGCACGATCATCAGCGGCGGGATGTCCTCGGGCAGCAGCGGGGCGGGGCCGTGCGTCAGCAGCCGCACCGTGCGCGGGCCGGCGGCTTCCACGGCGCGCACGCGGTTGGTGTAGATGGTCAGCCGGCCGGGGCTGTTGGGCACGTTGGGCAGGCGCGCGATGGTGGCGGCGACATCGGCCGCGGTGACCGGCGTGCCGTCGGAGAACCGTGCGTCGGGATGCAGGTGGAAATCCCAGCCGGCGCCGTCGGGCAGCATTTCCCAGCGTTCGGCCAGGGCGGCGATGGTGCGGCTGTTCTCGTCGCGCCAGACCAGCGGTTCGAAGACGTGCTGCTGCACCATGAAGGATGGCGAGTGCGCGAAGAAATGCGGGTCGAAGCTGGCCGGCGGCGCGCCGAGGGCGATCGTCACCTCGCGCGGCGCCTGGGCGGCGGCGGCGATCGGCAGGCACACGGCAAGGGCTGCCAGGATGGCGCGCATGGTCCGTCTCTCCCGTGATGGTCGTTGGGGAGAGGCTAGGGGCACGCCGCAGGTGGCGTCAGCGAAAAAACGCCTGTGCGCGAATCGCCGGCGGCAGCGGCGTCACGCGCCGCGGTACAGCCCGGCCACGGCCGGTGCGAAGCCGGACAGGTCCCGCGCGCGGTGCAGGCGCGGATGGCGCGGCATCAGGCCGACCATCGCCTCCGCCAGGCGCACGGCCGCCTGGGTGCCGTCGATCAGCGGCACCGCGACGCGCGGCTGGAGTCGCGGCGCGAGGCCCGCGAGCGGCCCGCCGGCCAGGATGATGCACTCGGCCCCGTCCTGCTCCGCGCTCTCGGTGCACAGCGTGGCCAGCAGGTCGAGCCGTTCCTCCGCCACGGCCCCCGGGTCCCCGCTGAAGGCCGGGCCCATGCGGAAGCCGGCGCAGCGCGACGCCAGGCCGTGATGCGCCAGGCAGTCCTCGAACATCGGGCGGAGTGCCGCGGTGAAGGACACCACGCCGAAGCGCCGGCCGAGCATCGCGGCCGCATGGAAGGCGGCCTCGCTGATGCCCAGCACCGGCACGTCGAGCAGTTCCTTCGCGGCATCCAACCCGGGGTCGCCGAAGCAGGCGATCACCGCCGCATCGTAGGCCCCGCGGTGCTGCGCCAGGGCGGCCAGCGTCGCCGGCCCGGCCACCAGCCAATCGGCCCGCGTGACGATCAGCGGCAGGCCGAAGGGCGCGCTGACCGCGGTGATCTCGGTGCCCGGGGACGCCACGGCCCGCGCCGCCGCGCCGATGCGATCGGTCACCGCCGGGGTGGTGTTGGAGTTGACCAGCAGGATCCGCATGGGCCCGTCCCTTGACATGTTGCACCGCACACCTACCCCGTTGACCCGGGATGCTTCGAAGGCCCACAAGGATGCGCACTCGAGTTCGAGGCAACGTCCAGGAATATCGGCGCCGGTCAACGGCGACGGGCCCGCCCCACCGGCATGGTGGGGCGGGCTTTTTGCATTTCCGGGGCGGGCTTCACGCCGGGCGCCGGAGGCGGCAGGCTGGCGCCATCGACATGCCAGGGGAAACGTCGCGATGAAGCCTGCTGCACTGGTCACCGGCGCGCGGCGCGGGATCGGCCGCGCCACCTGCGTCGCCCTGGCCGAGAAGGGCTTCGACGTGGTCGGCGCCGACATCAGCCCGGAGGGCGTCGAGCAGACCCGCGACGCGGTCGCCGCGGCGGGCGGCGGCTTTGTCTTCGTGCAGGCCGATGTCGGCGATGTCGCGGCGCATGGCGCGCTGCTCGATGCCGCGTGGCAGGCCTTCGGCGGCCTCGAATGCCTGGCGAACATCGCCGGGGTGCAGGTGCTCAAGCGCCAGGACATGCTGGAGACCACGCCGGAATCCTGGGACCGGCTGCTGGATATCAACACGCGCGGCGTCTTCTTCCTGTCGCAGGCGCTGGCCAAGCGCATGATCGCGCCGGGTGCGCCCAAGCGCGGGCATCGGTCGCTGTGCTTCGTGTCGTCCATCAATTCCGTGATGGCGTCGTTGAACCGCGCGGAGTACTGCGTCTCGAAGGCCGGCGTGACGATGGTGGCGAAGCTGTTCGCGCTGCGCCTGGCGGCGGACGGCATCAACACCTACGACATCCAGCCCGGCATGATCCGCACCGACATGACGCGCGAGGTGTGGGACAGCTACGCAGCCCACATCGAAGGCGGGCTGACGCCGATCCGCCGCTGGGGCGAGCCCGAGGATATCGGCCGCGCCATCGCCACGCTGGCGGCGGGGGCGATGCCGTTCTCGACCGGGCATTCCTTCCCGGTCGATGGCGGGTTGCTGCTGCCGCGCTTCTGACGCGTCACGCCGCGCGCAGCGCCCGGCGCAGCGCAAGGCCATACAGCCCCGCGAAGGCGCCCACCGCCGCCGCCTGCACGGCCAGGAACGCGATGCCCCACGCATTCGGCGCGACCAGCCCCAGCAGCGGCAGGGCGGCGCATTCAACCGCCCACAGCAGGTTGCCCGCCGCCAGCAGCCGGACCAGCCAGCGCGGCAGGCCGGCGCGGCACGCGCACCACGCCAGCAGCGCCGCATAGGGCAGCAGGAACAACCCGGCGGCGAACAGCAGCGGCACCGGCAGCGCGGTGGCCTGCGCGACCGGCGCGGCGGCCGCGACCAGCACCAGGCCGCTGGCGCCGCTCATGGCCGCATCGGCCATCAGCGCGCTGCGCAGCAGGCCGGCGGTGGGGATGGTGGTCATGGCCGTGTCTCCTTCGGATGCGGACGGCGAAGACATGACGGTGCGCGCGCCGCGAAGCGATGACCTTGCAGGTCATCGTCGCCGTGCCGCGCGCCGTGGCAGGATGCGCGGATGAACGGCTTCGGACCCTTGCTGCGCGAATGGCGTGCCCGCCGGCGGCGCAGCCAGCTCGACCTCGCGCTGGAGGCCGAGGTCTCGCAGCGCCACCTGTCCTACGTGGAATCCGGCCGCGCGCGGCCAAGCCGCGAGATGGTGCTGCGCCTGGCGGAGCACCTGGCGGTGCCGCTGCGCGCGCGCAACGCGCTGCTGGTGGCCGCCGGCCATGCCCCGGAATATGCCGAGCGCGCGATCGACGACCCGGCGCTGCGCCCGGCGATGGAGGCGGTGCGCCTGATCCTCGATGGGCACGACCCCTATCCGGCGCTGGCGGTGGACCGGCACTGGACGCTGGTGGCGGCGAATCGCGTCGCGCTGCGGCTGATGGACGGCGTGGCGCCCGCGCTGGCGGCGCCGCCGGTCAATGTGCTGCGGCTCAGCCTGCATCCGGACGGCCTGGCGCCGCGCATCGTCAACCTGCGCGCCTGGAAGACGCACATCCTGGATCGGCTGCGCCGTGATGCGGATGCCTCGGGCGATCCCGCGCTGCTGGCGCTGATCGAGGAACTGGCGCGCTACCCGGCCGGGCCGGACCCGCCGCCGGGCGTGGCGGAGCGCGAACGCGCGCTGATCGCGACGCCGCTGCGCCTGCGGGTTCCGGGCGGCGAGCTCGCGCTGATCGGCACCATGACGGTGTTCGGCACGGCGACCGACGTGCTGCTGTCGGAACTCTCGCTGGAGACCTTCTTTCCCGCTGATGGCGAGACCGCGGCCGCGCTGCGCGCCATGGCGGCCGTGTAGGTCAGAAGCGCCCCTCATCGGGGATGTTCAGCCGCGTGCCGCAGGCCTTGCAGTGCACCGCATCCGGTTCGTGGCGCTGCAGGCCGCAGGACGGGCAGGTGAAGCGCACCCTGGATGGCCGGAACAGCGCCTGCGCCAGCCGCAGGAACAGCGTGACGCCGGCCAGCATGATGATGACCGAGATCATCCGCCCCGACGTGCCCGGCAGCGTGATGTCGCCGAAGCCGGTCGTGGTCAGCGCGGTGACGGTGAAGTACAGCGCGTCGCCGTAGTTGCGGATGTGGTCGTTGATGCCGTGCTGCGTCTCGTACACCACCGCCGTCATCACGAAGATGAACACCGACAGGTGCGTGCCCGCCAGGAAGGCTTCCTCGTGCTGGCGGAAGAAGGCGAAGTCGCGCCGCAGCGTGCCCAGCATCCGGTAGGAATGGATCAGCCGCAGCGTGCGGACCACGCGCAGGAAGCCCGCGCCCTCGCCGGCCAGCGGCGCCAGGAACGACGCGATGGCGACCAGGTCCGCGATCGAGGCCGGGCGCAGCGCCTCCCGCCAGGGCAGCCGGCTGGCGGCCACGCGCGCGGCGAATTCGGTCACCAGCACCAGGCCGATCAGCACGTCGATCACCTCGATCGCCAGGCTTTGCGGCAGGAAGGAGGTGAACACGACGAACAGGATGGTGGCGGCATCGAAGGCGAGCACGGCGTAGCGGTAGCGGCAGGCATCGCCCTCGGGGCTGTAGTACAGATGGTGCAGCCGCTCGCGCAGCGTCGCCGCCATGGCTCAGTCCTTCAGGCCCGACAATTCCGCCACCAGCGCGCCGAGCGACGCGCAATCCTCCCCACCGCGGCCGGAATTCACCACCGCCTCCATCATCTGCGCGGCCAGCGCGGTGGCCGGGGCGAACACGCCGTTCTCGCGCACCGCGCCCAGGGCCAGGCGCATGTCCTTGCGCATCAGCTCGGCGCGGAAGCCCGGCTTGAAGTTGCGGTCCAGCATGCGCTTGGCGTGGTTCTCCAGCACGAAGGACCGCGCGGAGCCGCCCAGCAGCGCCTGGCGCATCAGCATGGGGTCGAGCCCGGCCTTGCGGCCCATCGCCAGGGCTTCCGCGACCGCCTGCATGGCGGAGACGATCATCAACTGGTTGGCCGACTTGCACACCTGGCCGGACCCCGCCGGCCCCAGCAGCGTGATGGTCTTGCCGACCGCGTCGAACACCGCGCGCGCCGCACTGAACGCCGCATCCGCGCCGCCGACCATGCAGGTCAGCGTGCCGTCGATCGCCCCCTGCGGCCCGCCCGAGACCGGGCTGTCCAGCAGCGGGATGCCGCGGTCAGCCATGCGCGCCGCGAAGGTTGCCGAGGCCGCCGCCGCGATGGTCGAGAAGTCGATCACCACCGTGCCCGGCGCCGCGCCCTCGGCCACGCCGCCGTCGCCGAACAGCACGGCTTCCACGTCCGGCGTGTCGGGCACGCACAGGCACACGCAGGCCGCGCCGTCGGCGGCATCGGCGGCACTGCCGGCCCAGTGCGCGCCGGCGGCGACCAGCGGTTCCGCCTTGGCGCGGCTGCGCGTCGCGACGGTCAGGCCGAAGCCCGCCTTCATGATGTTGGCCGCCATGGCGGCGCCCATGACGCCCATGCCGATGAAGGCGATGCGGGCGGGCGGCGTGATCGGGGTCATGGGGTGGGTCCTCGGTGTTTCTGGGGGTCGGTGAAACCATGGCGTGGCGGCGGCGTTGCGCCAAGGCAGGCAGCCTTTCGGCTGTCCAGCGACAAGGAACCTCGTCCATGCTCCAGAACCGTCTCCGCCTCGCCGCCATCCTCGCCGGCGCGCTCGCCGTGGCCCCCGCCATGGCGCAGCCGCCCGCCCCCGGCACGCCCAGCCCGACCGGCGGCCAGGCCGCGCAGCAGACCGGGCGCGTCGCCATCGGGTCGCTGCGCTGCGATGTCGCGGCGGGTACGTCCTTCGTGTTCGGCTCGACGCGCCAGGTGACCTGCCTGTTCTCCCCCGCGCGCGGCAATGCCGAACGCTACACCGGCGAGATCCGCCGCTTCGGCGTGGATATCGGCTTCACCGGCGCCGCCGTGATGCTGTGGGGCGTGCTGGCGAGCTCCGGCGACACGCGGCCGGGCGCGCTGGCCGGGACCTATGCCGGCGTGTCCGCCGGTGCGACTGCCGGCGTGGGCGTCGGCGCGAACGTGCTGGTGGGCGGCAGCGAGCGCGGCATCACGCTGCAGCCGGTCAGTGTCGAGGGCAATACCGGGCTGAACATCGCGCTCGGCGTCGGCGAGCTGGTGCTGACCGCCGCGCCGTAGGCTTTGCATGGCCTCAGGCGCGCCGCGGGCGTGATGCCTCAGGCGCGCCGTGGGCGTGATGCGCCGCCTGCGGCGGCTTGGCTGCGCGCCAGGCACTGGTGCGCCCGGCCGGACTGTCGGGCCGGGCGCGGTCGCGCCGTGCGCTCCCGGCCCGCATGGCGGGCCGCGGAGGTTGCACGTTCAGCGGGTGGGCGTCGGCGGCGTGGTGGAATAGTCGTAGAAGCCACGCCCCGACTTCCGCCCGAGCCAGCCGGCCTCGACATACTTCGCCAGCAGCGGGGAAGGGCGGTACTTCGGGTCGCCCAGCCCTTCGTGCAGCACCTTCATCACGCTCAGCAGCGTGTCCAGGCCGACGAAGTCGGACAGTTCCAGCGGACCCATCGGGTGGTTGGCACCGAGCTTCAGCCCCTCATCGATGGCGCGCACATCGCCCACGCCTTCCATCAGCGCCTGGATCGCCTCGTTCAGCATCGGGCAGAGCACGCGGTTGACCACGAAGCCGGGCCAGTCGCCGGCCGGGACCGCCACCTTGCCCATCCGTTCGGCCAGCGCCTTCACGGCGGCGGCGGTGGCGTCGTCGGTCGCCAGGCCGCGGATGATCTCGACCAGCTTCATCATCGGCACGGGGTTGAAGAAATGCATGCCGATGAAGCGCGCCGGGCGGTCCGTGGCGGCGGCCAGGCGGGTGATGGGGATGGAGGAGGTGTTCGACGCCAGGATCGCATCCGGCTTCAGGATGGGGCACAGCGCGGCGAAGATCTTGACCTTGATCGCCTCGTTCTCGGTCGCCGCCTCGATCACCATGTCGCAGCCGGCGAAGGCGTCGTTGGTGGTGGCGGTGGTGATGCGGCCCAGCGCGGCGGCCTTGTCCTCGGCGCTGAGCAGGCCCTTCTTCACCTGGCGGTCCATGTTGGCGGACATGGTCGCCATCGCCTTGTCGAGCGCGGCCTGCTGCACATCCATCAGCACGACGGCCAGGCCCGACTGCGCCGCGACATGCGCGATGCCGTTGCCCATGAGCCCGGCGCCGATGACGCCCAGCGTGGTGATCTCGGCCATGTCCGTGTCTCCGTGCGCGTGCGCGCCTGATATGAAAAGGGCGCCCCGTGGGGCGCCCCGTGCCGTTCAGCTTTTGGCCAGTTCCGCTTCGAGTTCCGGCACCGCCTTGAACAGGTCCGCCACCAGGCCGTAGTCGGCCACCTGGAAGATCGGCGCTTCCTCGTCCTTGTTGATGGCGACGATGACCTTGCTGTCCTTCATGCCGGCCAGGTGCTGGATCGCGCCCGAGATACCGACGGCGATGTACAGGTCGGGGGCCACGATCTTGCCGGTCTGGCCGACCTGCATGTCGTTGGGCGCATAGCCCGCATCGACCGCGGCGCGCGAGGCACCGACGGCGGCACCGAGCTTGTCGGCGACCTTCTCGATGATGGCGAAGTTCTCGGCCGACGCCATCGCGCGGCCGCCGGAGACGACGATGCGCGCGGCGGTCAGTTCCGGGCGCTCGGACTTCACGATCTCCGACCCCAGGAAGGTGGACAGGCCGGGATCGGCCGCGGTCGGCGCGGCTTCCACGGCGGCCGAACCGCCATCCGCCGCGACCGGGTCGAAGGACGCGGCGCGCACGGTGATCACCTTCGTCGCATCGGCCGACTTCACGGTGGCCATCGCATTGCCGGCATAGATCGGCCGCACGAAGGTATCGGCATCCACCACGCCGGCGATGTCGGACAGGATCTGGACGTCGAGCAACGCGGCGACGCGCGGCATCACGTTCTTGCCGGCGGCCGACGCCGGCGCGAGCAGGTGCGAATAGCCCGGCGCCATCGCCACCAGCAGGGCGGCCAGCGGTTCGGCCAGCACGGGGCCTTCGGGGCCGGTCAGCACCTTCGCCACGCCGGGCAGCTTCGCCGCGGCCGCGGCACCGGCGGCGGCACCTTCGCCCACCACCAGCACATGCACATCGCCCAGCACCTTCGCCGCGGCGACCGCGCTGCGCGTGGGCTGCGAGACAGCGCCGTCCTTGTGGTCGGCGAGAACGAGCACGGCCATGGTCAGATCACCTTCGCTTCGTTGCGCAGCATGGCCACCAGTTCCTCGACCGAGCCCACCTTGCGGCCGGCCTGGCGCTTGGCCGGTTCCTCGACCTTGATCACGGTCAGGCGCGGCGCGGGATCGACGCCGAGGTCGGCCGGCTTCACCGTCTCGATCGGCTTCTTGCGCGCCTTCATGATGTTCGGCAGGGACGCATAGCGCGGTTCGTTCAGCCGCAGGTCGGTGGTGACGATCGCCGGCAGCTTGAGCGAGACCGTCTCGAGCCCGCCATCCACTTCGCGGGTGACCTTGAGCGTCTCGCCGTCCTTCTCGATCTTGCTGGCGAAGGTGCCCTGGCCCCAGCCGAGCAGCGCGGCCAGCATTTGCCCGGTGGCGTTCATGTCGTCGTCGATCGCCTGCTTGCCGAGGATGACCAGCTCGGGTGATTCCTTCGCCACGATCGCCTTCAGGATCTTGGCGACCGCCAGCGGTTCCAGCACCCCGTCATGCTCGACCAGGATGCCGCGGTCGGCGCCCATCGCAAGGGCGGTGCGGATCTGTTCCTGGCAGGCGGTGGGCCCGGCGGAAACCGCGATGATCTCGGTCGCGACGCCCTTTTCCTTGAGGCGCACGGCTTCCTCGACCGCGATCTCGTCGAACGGGTTCATCGACATCTTGACGTTCGCCGTCTCGACGCCGGTGCCGTCCGCCTTCACGCGGACCTTGACGTTGTAGTCGACCACCCGCTTGACGGGGACCAGGACCTTCATGGCGCGACCGTTTGCCTTCCGGGGCTTTGGCGCGGGGCGTGGCCGCGCAGGGGGTTCAGACGAAGCGGGCGGAAAATACGGGCGGCGCCCGGGCAGGGCAAGGTTGCGCCGCTACCGCCTGATGCTCAGCAGCAGCAGGGCGAACAGCCCCAGCGCGACGAACTGCAACCCGATGCGCCAGCGCATCAGCTTCTGCGACCGCGCCGAATTGCCGGCCCCGCCGGCCATGCCCAGGATGCCGGCGAGCAGCACGCCGACGGTCGCCAGCATGGCGATGCCGACCAGGATGGTGAGAAACATCGTCATGGGCGCGACCCGTTCGAGCATGTCGCCATCGGCCCGATGCCCGGGGCGGCCGATGGGGTGGCCGGGCCAGGCGGGGGTCGGTGGCGGAGTCCAGGCTGCGCCGGGCGGCGCAGTCACCTGCCTGACCTAAACCGGTTTCACCGTTTGGCAACACCCCCGCCGCCGCGGATCAGGGCTGCGCCGGCCAGGGCGCTCAGCGCGCAGAAGGCGAAGCCCAGCCCATAGCCGCCGGACGCCTGCACCATGGCCGTGAAGGCCGGCGGCCCGACCAGCATGCAGGCGCCGAACACGAAGCCCGCCGCCGCCGTCGCCGCGCCGACCTGGCCGTGCGGCGCCAGGCGCGCCGTCTCGGCCAGGAAGACGCCGTTCCAGCCGATCGCGGTGGCGCCCATGCCCATGCCCGCCAGGGTCAGCGCGAAGCCCGGCCAGTCCGGCCCCGCCAGCAGCAGCGCCGCGCCCGAGGCCGCCGCCCCCAGCCCCAGGCCGGCCAGCACCGGCGTTGCCCCCACCCGGTCCGCCACCAGCCCCCACAGCACGCGCCCGGCCACCCCGGCGGCCTGGGCGAAGGCCAGGCGCAGCCCGGCCTCGGTCAGCGGCACGCCCAGCGCCTCGACCTGGAAGACCACGAAGAAGGAGGAGAAGCAGAATTGCGAGATGCCATAGAGCGCGGACATCACCGTCATGCGCCGCAGCACCGGCACGTCGCGCAGGATCCGCAGGCTGCCCAGGGCCGCCGCCCAGGCCGCGCCCAGGCTGCCGATCCGCGCCGTGCGGTCGCGTTCCGCATCCAGTGCCCCGCGCAGCGGCTGCAGCACCAGCGCCGACGCAGCCAGGAACACCGCCACCGCCAGCACCCCCGCCCGCCAGCCCCAGGCCGCCGCGATGGCCGGCGTGGCGGCCGCGATCAGCATGGCGCCGGCCGGCACGCCGCATTGCTTCAGGCTGAAGATCAGCGCGCGGCGCCGCGGCGGCGCCTTCTGCGCCAGCAGGTGGCTGCCCGCCGGCGTCACCGGCCCATGTCCCAGCCCGCCCAGCAGCGCCGAGAGCGCCAGCGCCACCGGATGCCCCAAGGCCGCGACCGCCACGGCCGCGCCGCAGAACACCAGCCCCGCCTGCAACACCCGGATGCCGTCATAGCGGCGGATGAAGGCCCCCGCCAGCGGCCCCGACACCAGCGCCCCGCCATAGACCAGCGCCGTGTGCACGCCGGCCAGTGCCGCAGGAATGCCCACTTCGGCCGCTATCGCCGGGGCGAGGACAGGCACGGCGAGGAACACGCCCATGCCCGCGAGATGCGTCCCGAGCAGGGCGAGCATCACGGTCCAGACGGAAGGGGATCTTATCATGCTGCACTGCAATGCTGCGCCGGCCCGGCTGATCCGTAAACCGGGCATGGCGGCTTGACCGGGCACGCCCGGATGGGGTCCCTGCCGGCATGACCGGGTTCCGACGTCAGGTTTTCACGCTTTCGTGCCTTCTGGTGATGGGCCTGGGTGGCCTGCTGGCCGCGCAGACCGTGCCGGTGGAAGCCCCCGAGCCCCTGCCCCCGGCCGAGACCGCGCCCGCGGTGCCGGGGGGCGAAGCCGTGCCCGCGCCGCCATCCCAGGCCGCGCCGCCGCGCCCCGCCGCCGAACCGCCCGCCCCGCGCCCCGCCACGGTGGCGCCGGCGCCGCAGGGTCCCGCAC
>NZ_CAKKLX010000049.1 GCF_918698155.1 Roseomonas sp. CECT 9278 | reverse complement strand
GCCGGCCAGCGCGCATCCGACCAGAAGGCCGCGGCGCCGCCGACGGCGGGGTGGTTCGCCTCGCCCGCCCAGGCCAGCAGCAGGGGCACGCGCACCGCATCGAAGGAAAACCGCGGCGGCCAGCGCGACGGCAGGCGCAGCGGCTCCTGGCCCGGCGGCAGCAGCACCCAGTCGGGGCTGAGGCCCCAGGCGCCGAACCTGGCGCGCCGCAGCAGTTCCAGACCGTCGCGCGCGATCGCCGGCCACGGTGCCTCCGGCATCGCCCGCGCCAGGGCCGCGAAGGCCGGGATCGCGATGTAGGACGGGTTCAGCACCACGCCCTCGCCGGAGTCGAACCCCGCCGCGCCCGGCAGCAGCAAGGCCAGCCCGCGCGGGCGCCGCAGCGTCAGGCGCAGGATGTCGTGGCCGATCGCCACTGCCTCGTTCCGCCAGGCGGGCTGGCGCCAGCGTTCCGCGCCCAGCAGCAGGCCCCAGGCGATGTACAGGTCGCCATCGGTCGCGTTGTTCGGGTCGTCGATCGCCGGCGTGGCGCCGGGGCGGAAGCGCCAGGCATGCAGGTGGTCGTGCGGGCGCTTCAGCACGCGCTGCGTCCAGCCGCGGATGCGTTCGAAGGCGTCGCGGTCGTTGGCGACCGCCGCGAGCATCAGCCCCCAGCCCTGGCCCTCGCTGTGGGAGACGCCGTCATTGCCGGTGTCCACGATACGCCCGTCGGGTGCCAGGAAGCGGTCGGTGAAGCGGCGCCATTCGCCGGCATCCGCCGCGGCGCGGCGTGGCGCCAGGCAGGCGGCCGGCAGCGCCGCCAGCAGGGGGCGGCGGGCCAGGGCAAGGGTGGCGTTCGGTGGACCATGCACAGCGGGGGTTCCTCGGTGTGCAACTTATGCGCGAAGTCGCCCCGCTTTGCATCCCATTCGCGCGACACCCCCGCGCGCGATTCATCGCTGCGCGCCCCGGCGCGATCGGGACAGGTGCTACAGGATGAAGCGCGACAGGTCCGCGCTGCCGGCCAGCGGCGCGACCCGCCCCGTCACCATCGCCGCATCCACCCGCACCACCTCGCCCCCGCGGTCGGAGGCGGTGAAGGACACCTCCTCCAGCAGCCGTTCGAGCACGGTGGCGAGGCGCCGCGCGCCGATATTCTCGACGGAGGCGTTGATCTCGGCGGCCAGGTCGGCCAGCGCATCCACCGCGTCATCGGCGAAGTCGAGCGTGACACCCTCGGTGCCGAGCAGCGCGGTGTACTGCTTCAGCAGGGAATGCTCAGGCTCGGTCAGGATGCGACGGAAATCGTCGCGCGTGAGGGCGGCGAGTTCCACGCGGATCGGCAGCCGGCCCTGCAGTTCGGGCAGCAGGTCCGACGGCTTCGCCAGGTGGAACGCGCCGGACGCGATGAACAGGATGTGGTCGGTCTTCACCGGGCCATGCTTGGTGGTGACGGTGGTGCCCTCGATCAGCGGCAGCAGGTCGCGCTGCACGCCCTCGCGGGACACGTCGCCGCCGCGGAAGCCGGATTCGGACGTGCGGGCGCAGACCTTGTCGATTTCATCCAGGAACACGATGCCGTTGTTCTCGGCGTTCAGCACCGCGTCGCGCACCAGCGCATCCTGGTCGAGCAGCTTGTCCGCTTCCTCCTTGGTCAGCGCGATGCGGGCCTCAGCCACCGTCATCTTCCGCGGCTTCTGGCGGCCGCCGAACATCTTGCCCAGCATGTCCTGCATGTTCTGCATCTGCGCGCCCTGCGCGCCGGGCAGGTCGATCATGCCGAGCGGCATGCCGCCGCCGGCATCCGTCACCTGCACCTCGACCTCGCGCGATTCCATCGTGCCTTCGCGCAGCAGGCGGCGGAACTTCATCTTGGTTTCGCCGGACGCCGCCTCGCCGACCAGGGCGGCGATCAGCCGTTCTTCCGCCGCGAGCTCCGCCTTGGCCTGCACCGTGCGGCGCGCCTGTTCGCGCGCCATGGTGATGGCGGATTCCACCAGGTCGCGCACGATGGATTCGACGTCGCGGCCGACATAGCCGACCTCGGTGAATTTGGTGGCTTCCACCTTCAGGAAGGGCGCGTTGGCGAGCTTGGCGAGGCGGCGCGCGATCTCGGTCTTGCCCACGCCGGTCGGGCCGATCATCAGGATGTTCTTGGGCACCACCTCCTCGCGGATGCCCTCGGGCAGCTGCTGGCGGCGCCAGCGGTTGCGCAGCGCGATGGCCACGGCGCGCTTGGCGTCCTGCTGGCCGACGATGTGGCGGTCGAGCTCGCTGACGATCTCGCGCGGGGACAGGTTGATGGACTCGGACATTTTTTAAGCCCTCAGACGGCGGGCGCCGCACATCCGTGCGGCTTGCCTTCGCGCCATGCACGGGTGAGCCGGGCGCGGTTGATGGTTTGGGCGCGGTCGCGCATGCGCGCTCCCGGATCGCGGCAGGCCGCGATCCGCAAGGCGGCGCTGGGCGCGGTGGGGGTCACGCCTGCGCTTCCAGGCTCTCCAGCACGAAATTGCCGTTGGTGTAGACGCAGATATCCGCCGCGATCTTCATCGACCGCCGGCAGATTTCCTCGGCGTCGATGCCCTCCAGCGGCAGCAGCGCGCGCGCCGAAGCCAGCGCGAAATTGCCACCCGAGCCGATGCCGATCACCCCGTCCTCGGGGTCCAGCACGTCGCCCTGGCCGGTCACCAGCAGGCTGCGCTTCGAATCGGCCACCGCCAGCAGCGCCTCCAGCCGGCGCAGATAGCGGTCGGTCCGCCAGTCCTTCGCCAAATCGACGCAGGCGCGTTCCAGCTGGTCGGGGAAGCGTTCCAGCTTCGCCTCCAGCCGCTCGAGCAGGGTGAAGGCATCGGCGGTCGCGCCGGCGAAGCCGGCCAGCACGCGGCCCTGGGCGATGCGGCGCACCTTGCGCGCATTGCCCTTGACCACCGTCTGGCCGATCGAGACCTGGCCGTCGCCGGCCATGGCCACGCGGCCCGCCTTGCGCACGCACAGGATGGTGGTGCCGTGCCACCCGAGGGGATCGTGATGTGGGGAGTTCATGACCGCACGAATGTGGGCGGCATGGGCGCGCAACTCAACCGGGGGGACCGCCACCGGCGCCGGTTACGTTTCGTCAAGCAGTGCCGTGATGCATTGCAGGTTCACGAACACGACCAGGACGTCGACAGCCGCCATGCATGTGAAGCTCGCCCCGCTCCTGATCGGCCTTCTGCTCGCCATCGTCGGCACCAATACCGCCACCGGCGTCTTCGCATGGCTGACCATGCGCGAGGATGCGGGGCGGATGGAGCTGATCCGCAACGACACCATCCGCCCGCTGCAGGACCTCAAGGCCCTGTCCGATGCCTATGCCGTGTCGGTGGTCGATGCCTCGCACAAGATCCGCAACGGCAACTTCACCTGGGAGGAAGGCGCGGCCGCCCTCGAACAGGCGATCGGCGTGATCGGCCGCAGCTGGGCCACGCTGTCCGCCGTCCCGTTCGACGGCGATGCCGCCGCCACCTTCGCCGAGGCCGGTCGCCGCCGCGCCGCGGCCGAGACGCTGGTCGCGGATCTGCGCCGGATCGTTGCTGCGCGCGACCCCGCGGCGCTCGATGCGCTGGTGCGCGAGAGGCTCTATGCCGCGATCGACCCCTTCAGCGAATCGGTGGGCGCCACGACCGACGCCGTGGTCGCCCGGGCCGATGCCGCGATCCGCGTCGGTGTCGACGAACTCGCCGACCATGTCGCGATCCTGGCGGTGCTGATGGCGATCGCGCTGGGCACCGCGATCGCCGGCGCCTGGCTGGTGCTGGCCCGCGTGACCACCCCGATTTCCCGCCTGACCGATGCGATGGGCCGCCTGGCCAGGGGCGAGCTCGACGTCGTCGCCCCCGGCGCGGGCCGCCGCGACGAGATCGGCGCCATGGCCGCCACGGTCGAGGTGTTCCGGCAGGCCGCGCGCGACAATGCCCGGCTGCGCGCCGACCAGGCCGAGGCCACCCGCCAGGCCGAGAACGCCCGCCGCCAGGCCCTGGAAGACATGGCCCGGCGCGTCGAGGAGGAGACCCGCGGCGCGGTCGACAGCGTCGCCGCCCAGATGGCCAATGTCACCGGCAGCGCCGAGCAGGTGGGCGCCGCCACCGGGCGGATCCGCGCCGAGAGCGGGTCGGTCGCCGAGGCAACGCGCGACGCGCTGGGCGCCACCCAGACCGTCGCCGCCGCGACCGACGAACTCTCCGCCTCGATCCGCGACATCGCCGGGCGCATCACCGATGTCGCCGCCGCCGCCCGCACCGCGGTGGACGGCGTGGACCACGGCACCCGCACCATCGCCAGCCTGCAGGAAGCGGTGGCGCGCATCGGCGAAGTGGCCGGGCTGATCGCCGACATCGCCGGCCAGACCAACCTGCTGGCGCTCAACGCCACCATCGAGGCCGCCCGCGCCGGGGATTCCGGCAAGGGCTTCGCGGTCGTGGCCGGGGAGGTGAAGTCGCTGGCCACCCAGACCGCGCGGCGCACCGAGGACATCTCCCGCCAGATCGCGCTGATCACCGCCGCCACGACCGAGGCGGTGGAGGCGGTGCAGGGCATCGCGCGGTCGGTCGGCGCGCTGGATGGCATCGCCGGCGGCATCGCCGCGGCCATGGACCAGCAGACCGCCGCCACCGCCGAGATCGCCCGCGCCGTGGCCGGCGCCGCCGCCGCGGTGCGCGACGTCGAGGAACGCATGTCCGGCGTGGCCGGCGAGACCAACGCGAGCGCCGAGGCCGCACACGCCATGGCCGCCGCCGCCGGCGACGCCCAGGGCGCGGTGACCGACCTGCGCGGCGTGCTGGTGCGGATCGTGCGGACCTCGACCGGGGATGTGGACCGTCGCGAGCACGACCGCCGCGTGATGCGCCGCGCCGGGCGGCTGGAACTGGCGGGTCGCGCCGCGGTCTCGGTCAACCTGTTGGACCTGTCCGAGGGCGGGGCCGGCATTTCCCTGCCGCAGGGCGGCGCCCTGCCGGGCCAGGACGGCACGCTGGTGGTCGGCACCACGGTGCTGCCGACGCGCGTGGCATCGGTCCAGGGCGACCGGATCGGCCTGGTGTTCCGCGACCTCACCCCGGCGGCCCGGGCGGGGCTGCGCGCCATGCTGAGCGAGGACGGGGTGGCGCGCGCCGCCTGACGCGGGGGCGTTGCGGCCCGCCCCCCGGGCGGCGTAACAAGCGGCCATGGACGGCTTCCCCCCCGCGCCCCGCCGCGCCGAGATCACCCGCGAGACCGCCGAGACCACGATCCGCGTCGGGCTCGACCTCGACGGCACCGGCGCGGCGCAGGTCGCGACCGGCATCGGCTTCCTCGACCACATGCTGACCGCGCTGGCGCGGCATTCGCTGGTCGACATGACCATCGCGGCCACCGGCGACCTGCATATCGACTTCCACCACACCGCCGAGGATGTCGGCATCGTGATCGGCCAGGCGCTGCGGAAGGCGCTGGGCGACAAGCGCGGCATCCGCCGCTATGGCGCCGCCCTGCTGCCGATGGACGAGGCGCTGGCGGAATGCGCCATCGACATCTCGGGTCGGCCGTACCTCGCCTGGTCGGTCCCCTTCGCGCGCGACAAGGTCGGCGAGATGGACACCGAGCTGTTCGAGGAATTCTTCCGCGCCCTGGCCTTCAACGCCGGCATCACCCTGCACATGACCTTGAAGGCGGGCACCAATGCCCACCATGTAGCCGAGGCCTGTTTCAAGGCAGCGGCCCGGGCCCTCCGGGCGGCCGTCGAGCCCGATCCGCGGGCCGCCGGCGCGATCCCGTCCACCAAGGGCATCCTGGAGGCCTGAACATGCGGGTCTGGACGGTGCAGGTGAGGCCCCCCGCCGGCGCGCGGGCGCCCCGGACGCTGCTTGTGCGCGACGGCTTCGCCTGGGGGGCGCTGCTGGTGCCCACCCTGTGGTTCCTGTCGAACGGGCTGGTCGCGCTGGCGCTGATGCATGTCGCGCTGGTCGCGGCGATGGGCGCGGTGCTGCCGGCGGCGGCGCTGCCCTTCGCGATCGCCGGTGTGCAACTGTTCATCGGCTTCGAGGCACGTTCCCTGCAATGCTGGTGGCTCGGCCTGCGCGGCTTCCGGCCGGCGGCGGTGCTGGTGGCGCGGAATGCCGATGCGGCCTTCCTCAACCTCGCCGCCTTCCGCCCCGACCTGGCGCGCGCGGCGGTCTGAGGGGGCAGGGCGATGGCGCAGCGCGTGGCGGTGGTGGATCCGGGGTCGGGCAACCTGGCCTCGGTCCTGCGCGCCTTTGAAAAGGCCGCCGAGGACAATGGGATCGAGGCGGTGATCCGCGTGGTCACCGCCGCGGCCGACCTGCGCGTGGCGGACCGCATCGTGCTGCCCGGGCAGGGCGCCTTCGCGGCCTGCCGGCGCGGGCTCGATGCCCTGCCCGGCGTGGTGGAGGCGCTGGAGGACCGCGTGCGCGGCCAGGGCGTGCCCTTCCTGGGCATTTGCGTCGGCATGCAGCTGATGGCGACCACGGGGCTGGAGCATGGCGAGACCGCCGGGCTTGGCTGGATCCCCGGCATCGTCGCCCCGATGGACCCGCGCGGCGCCGATGGCGCCCCCCTGCCGCTGCCGCAGATGGGCTGGAACGCCCTGTCCTTCGAGGAAGACTACCATCCCGTGCTGGACGGCATCCGCCCCGGCGACCAGGTCTATTTCGTGCATTCCTACGCCTATGAGGTCGAGGATGCGGAGGATGCCATCGCCACCACCGACTATGGCGGCCCGGTGACCGCGGTCATCGCGCGCGGCAACCTCGCCGGGCTTCAGTTCCACGTCGAGAAAAGCGGACCGGTGGGGCTGCGCATGCTGGCGAATTTCCTCAGGTGGGAGCCGTGAACGCCTCCGCGCTGCTGAATGCCGGGCGCGCGCTCGCGGTCGAGCGCGCGGAGCGGCTGTCCGAGGCCGACCTTGCCGACCTGGCGGAGGCGACCGATGCCGCCATCATCGAAGGCGGCGGCTTCGGCTGGCTGGAACCGCAGGGCCGCGCCGCGCTGGAACGCCATTTCCGCGGCGTGATGCTGGTGCCCGAGCGTGAATTGTTCGTGGCGCGGCTGGACGGCCACCCGGTCGGGTCCGCCCTGCTGGTCCGCCCGCCCCGCAACAACGAGGCGCAGGCCTTCGCCGCCACGCTCACCCACGCCTATATCGCGCCCTATGCGCGCGGCTTCGGGCTGGCGCGGCTGCTGGTCCGCAAGGTCGAGGAACGCGCCGCAGCGGTGGGGCATCGCGTCATCAACCTCGACGTGCGGGAAACCCAGTCCACCGCCATCGCGCTGTTCGAGAGCCTGGGCTACCTGCATTGGGGCAGCCACCCGTATTACGCGCGGGTGAAGGGCCAGACCGTGGCCGGGCGCTTCTACATGAAGACGCTGGAGCCCGGGCGCGGGCGCAGCACCGGGGCGCTGATCGACGGCGCCATGTGAACCGCTCGGCCGCGCAACGTTACTGCGCGGGCGACCCGGTGTTTGCGGTTTCGTGCGCCGGGTCGCAGGATCGCGCCTGGGCGCCACAGGAACCGCAGCAACCATGGCACGCGACACGACCATCCATTCGCCGGCACCGCGTGGCGATGCGCGCCGCGCGGCGTTCATGGTGCTGGGGCTCGCCTTCGGCGGCGTTGCCGCGGTCGCGCCGGGCCTGCGCGCGCAGGGCGTGCCGCCGGCCGTCGCGGCGGCGCCGCAGCCGGTGGCGACCGGCGCCCAGCAGGACCTGCTGACCCAGGCGCAGCTCGAACAGCTGCTGGCACCCATCGCGCTGTTCCCCGACGACCTGCTGATGCAGATGCTGATGGCGGCGACCTATCCGCTGGAAGTGGTGCAGGCCAAGCGCTGGCTGGGCCAGGGGCAGAACGGCGCGCTGCGCGGGGATGCGCTGGCGCAGGCGCTCAACGCGCAATCCTGGGACCCGTCGGTGAAGTCCCTGGTGCCCTTCCCCGACGTGCTGGGCATGATGAACGACCAGCTCGACTGGACGCAGCAGGTCGGCGACGCGGTGCTGGGGCAGCAGCAGGATGTGATGAACGCCATCCAGGTGCTGCGCGGCCGCGCCCAGGCGCATGGCGCGCTGGCCAGCGGCCCGCAGCAGACGGTCAGCGTCACGCAGAACGTGAACGTGGCGCCGGCCGCCGGCGCGGTGGTGGCGCCGCCGCCGCAGATCATCACCATCGCGCCGACCCAGCCCGAGACGATCTTCGTGCCGGCCTACGACCCCAACGTGGTGTTCGGCACCTGGCCGCATGCGGGCTATCCGCCGACCTATTTCCCGCCGCCGGTCGGCTGGGGCGTGGGGAATGCGCTGCTGACCGGCATGGCCTTCGCGGGGGGCGTGGCGATCGTGGGGTCGTTGTGGGGCTGGGGCAGCCCGAACTGGGGCCGCGGCGACATCAACGTCAACGCGAACCGCTACAACAACATCAACGTCAACCGGACACAGATCAGCGGCAATTCCTGGCGGCACGACAGCACGCATCGCCAGGGCGTCGCGTATCGCAACACCGAGGTGCGCGACCGCGTCGGCGCCACGCGCCCCGGCGGCGGCGCCGACCGGGCGGCGGCGCGCGACCAGTTCCGCGGCCGGGTGGACCAGGCGCAGCGCGGCGAGGGCATCGGCAACCGGCCCGGCGCGGGCGGCGACCGTCCCGGCCTTGGCGACCGCGGGCCTGGCAGCGGTGCCGGCGGTAGTGATCGCCGCCCTGGTGCAGACCGGCCCGGCGGCGCGGATCGCCCGGGCCTGGGGGATCGCGCACCGGGCAGCGGTGCCGGCCTGGGGGATCGCCGTCCTGGTGGGGGCGAGCGTCCCGGCGCGGGCGCCCAGCGGCCCGGTGGCGGGCAGGCACTGGCCGATCGCGCCGCGGGTGCCCAGCGCCCCGGCGGCGCCGCCCAGCGGCCGGCCGTGCAGCACAATGCCGCCGGCCGCCCGCAGGCGCGCCCGGCGGCCCCGGCACGCCAGGCCCCGCAGGGCCTCCAGGGCGTCGGCGATGGCGGGCGTGAACGCGCCTCGGCCCAGCGCGGTGCGCAGAGCCGCCAGGCCCAGCCCGCGGCCCGCGCCCAGGCGCAACAGCGCGCCGCCGCCCGCCCGGCCGGCGGTGGCGGTGGTGGCGGCCGTGCTGCCGGTGGTGGCCAGCGTGGTGGCGGTGGCGGCGGACGGGGCGGGAGGCACTGAGATGCGCGCCATGACCAGGACCATGCTCGCCGCCGGCCTTGCCGCCGTGCTGCTCGCCACCGGCGCCGCGGCGCAGGCGCCCGCCCCGGAAGCGGCCGCCGAAGCCCCGCAGGCCGCGCCGCGCCCGATCCCGCCCCAGGCCTTCCGCACGCCGGAGGACGGCGTGGCCGCGCTGGTCGCCGCGCTGCGGTCGGGGCGCGACCGTGACGCCATGCGCGTGCTGGGCAGCGCCGGGCGGCGCCTGGTGCAGTCCGGCGATCCGGTGGCCGACCGCACCGCGCGCGAACGCTTCCTGCGCGAATACGACGCCCGCGCCGAGATCCTGCGCCCCGCACCCGACCGCGCCGTGCTGCAGGTCGGCGCCGATGGCTGGCCGCTGCCGGTGCCGCTGGTGCAGCGCGGCGGGTCCTGGCGCTTCGATGCGGTCGCCGGCGGGCAGGAGATCGTCGACCGCCGCATCGGCCGCAACGAGCTCGACACCATCGAGACGCTGCGCGCGCTGGTCGATGCGCAGGACGACTATGCCGCGAGCGCCGGCCGGCAGGGCGCGCTGCGCGCCTATGCGCGGCGCTTCTTCTCGACGCCGGGGCAGCGCGACGGGCTGTATTGGCCAACCGCCGAGGGCGAGGCGCCGAGCCCGCTCGGCCCGCTTTTCGCGGCCGCCAGCGCGGGCGGCTACGCGCGCGGGCGCGGCGATGTGCCGCAACCCTTCCATGGCTACACCTTCCGCATCCTGGAATCGCAAGGCGCCGACGCGCCGGGCGGAGCGGTCGGCTACGTGGTGAACGGGCGGATGATCGGCGGCTGGGCGGTGATCGCGACGCCGGCGCGCTATGGCGTCTCCGGCATCAAGACCTTCCTGGCCAGCCACCACGGCACGGTCTGGGAGCAGGATCTGGGGCCCGACACGGCGCGGGTGGCGGCGGCGATCACCGCCTTCGACCCCGGCGCCGGCTGGACCCGCGTCGCGGAGTAGCGCGCGTCCCGATCCGACGGATCATCCGGTCCGGCAGCGATGCTGGCCGGCGCAGGGCCCTGGACGCGTCGCCGCGCGCCGCGGCGCGCCCCTCCCGCGCGCGGGATCGTGCGCGACGGCGGGTCTTTGCGCGCCGCGCCGGGCGTGGAAGGCTGCGGTGCCGCGCCAGCGCGGCCAAGCCGAGGACCCGCCCATGAGCGCCATCGCCCAGCACGCCGACATCCCGGGGCCCGAGGGCCGCATCCCGGTGCTCGACCTCGGCCCCTACCTGGCCGGCGCGCCGGGCGCGCGGGCGGAGCTGGCGCGCCACGTCGCGCGGTCCTGCCGCGACACCGGCTTCCTGGTGCTGGCCAACCACGGCGTGCCCGAGCGCATGGTGGCCGACACCTTCGCGGAAGCCGCGCGCTTCTTCGACCTGCCGATGGACGACAAGCTCGCGCTCAAGGTCGGCGAGATCAACATCGGCTACCTGCCGATGGGCGCGCAGACCATCCGCACCTCGACCATCCATGCCAACAAGCGGCCGAACCGCAACGAGAGCTTCTACATCGTGCGCGACCGCACGCCGGACGATCCGGAGATCGTCGCCGGCCACCCGATGGCGGGGCTGAACAAGTGGCCGCCCGCGCTGCCATCCTTCCGCGCCGCCACCATGGCGTATTTCGCCACCATGCAGGCGCTCGCACACCGGCTGCTGCCGGCCTTCGCCACCGCCCTGGACCTGCCGCCGGACCACTTCGACGGTGACTTCACGGACCCCACCTGCACGCTGCGGCTGATCCGCTACGAACCCCAGCCTGAGGTGGATGGCGAGCAATTCGGCTTCGCCCCGCATATCGACACCAACTTCACCACCTTCCTGGCGCAGTCGCGCCTGCCGGGGCTGGAGGTGCGGACGAAGGAGGGCAGCTGGATCCGCCCGCCCGCCATCCCGGGAACCTTCGTGGTGAACACCGCCGAGATGCTCGGCCGCTATTCCAACGACCGCTTCGCCCCCACGCCGCACCGCGTGATCAACCAGGCGCATGAGGCGCGCTACGCCATCCCGTTCTTCTACGGCCCGGACAACGACGCGGTGATCCGCGTGGTGCCGTCCTGCACCGGGCCGGACGCGCCGCCGCGCTACGAACCGCTGCGCTACCTGGATCACCGGATGAAGCTGAACCGCGTGAATTTCGACCACCGGCGCAAGGATGCGCCGGCAGGATGAGTCCCCCGGGCCCCGGCGCCCGTCTGCAGTCGCCGCGGCTTGCTGAACCGGCGTCGCGAGCGTCGTCGCCGGATCGGATCGGGATCTCCCCTAAGTGAAGAGGATGTCGGATTCCACGATGCTGGTGCCGGCGCTGAACACGATGGCCAATTCGACCGTGGCGAGGTCGCCATCGGCCTCGATCCGCAGGGTGCGCCCCGGTGCGTCCCAGGCGACCTGGCGCGCGGCGGTGAAGATGTCGCCGAGGGCGAAGCGCTCGGTGCCCCAGCCGCCCATCGCGGTGCCGATCGCCGCCAGGTCCAGCCGGTCCTCGCCGCTGGCGAAGCCATAGATGTTGTCGCGCGCCGTGCGCGGGCTGTCCGCGAGGTCGAGGTAGCGGATCAGGTCCGCGCCCTCGCCGGCGGAGACGACATCCGCCCCCGCGCCGCCCACCAGCGTGTCGTTGCCGGCGCCGCCGGTCAGGTTGTCGTCGCCGTCCAGCCCGCGCAGCAGGTTGTCGCCGCCGCCGCCGCGCAGCGCGTTGTCGATCTCGTTGCCGGTGCCGTCCATGGCGCCATCGCCGATCAGCACCAGCTCCTCGACATGCGCGGCCAGGGTGAAGGACCGCAGGGCGATGATGGTATCGATGCCGCCATTCGCGAGCTCGACCACCTGGTCAGCCGAGGGGCCGACATGGAAGGTGTCGTCGCCGGTGCCGCCGAGCATGATGTTCACGCCATCGGGCGCGCCGGCCTGGCCGGGGGCGATGCCGCCGACCAGCCGGTCGTCGCCCTGCCCGCCATACAGCGTGTCCACCCCGCTGCCGCCGCCGCCATACAGCGTGTTGTCGCCGTCATTGCCGGTCAGCCGGTCGGCCCCGGTGCCGCCGCGCACGGCCTCGAAGCCCGAGAGGCTGTCGCCCGCCGCATCGCCGCCGCTGGCCGATCCCGTCAGCAGGTCGACCGTCACGCCCCCCGTCGAACCGCCATACGACAGCAGGTCCGCGTCGCCGGTGCCGCCGGCCAGGCTGTCGGCGCCCGCGCCGCCCTCGACCAGGTCGTCGCCCTGGCCGCCCAGGATGGTGTCGGCGCCGGCGCTGCCGAACAGGCTGTCATCGCCGCCGCTGCCGTCCAGCACCTCGCCATCGGGGCCGCCGCGCAGGCTGTCGCCGCCGCTGCCGCCTGCGTAGGCGTCGTCATTGCCGATGGCGGCCTCGGCGCGCGCGGTGCCGATCGTGGCGCCGGCGCTGGCGTCGAACAGCCGCACGGCGAAGCCCTCGCGCTTCTCGGCCTCGGTGTCGCCGGCGACCTGCACGGTGATGGTGCGCGTGGTCTGCCCCGCGGCGAAGACCAGGCGGCCCGAGGCGAAGATGCCGCCGGCGAAGTCGTCGGCATTGGCGAAGGCGCCGGGCGCGCCGTCGGATGCCACGGCCCAGCGCACCGTATGGGCGGTGGCGGTATCCCCCGACCGCGTGACGGTGAAGGTATGGGCGGTGGTCCCGGAGTTGCCCTCCGCCAGCAGGGCATCGGCGGTGGCGATGTCGAAGCGCGCATCGTCGTCGATGATGCTGCCGGTCGCCTGGGCGGTGCCGATGGTGGCGCCGCCCGTCGGGTTCGACAGTTGCAGCGCGAAGCCCTCGGTCCCTTCGATCAGAGTGTCGTCGAGGATCGGCACGTCGATCACCGCGGAGAGTTGCCCCGCCAGGATGGTCAGCGTGCCGCTGGCCGCGGTGTAGTCGAGCCCGGCCATGGCGCTGCCATCGGCGGTCGCGTAGTCCACCGTGACGTCGTTGCCCATCGCGTAGGACAGGCCGAGGGTGAAGCGCATCACCGCCTCGCCGCCATTGCCCTCGGTGTGGCGGGCGGCGAGCACGCTCACCACGGGGGCGTCGCGCGCGTCGTCGTTGGTGATCGTGACGGACCCGCTGGCATCGACCAGCGGCGCGCCCTGCGCGTTGGACAGCACGATGCGGAAGGCCTCGTTGGCTTCCCACAGCGCATCGGGCGCGATGGTGATCTCGATGGTCTTGCTGGTCTCGCCGGGATCGAAGGTCAGGGTGCCGGTGGCGGCGGTATAGTCCTGGCCCGCCACCGCCGTGCCGTCGGCCGTGGCCCAGTCCAGCGTGACCGGGGAGGCGGTGCTGGTCAGGGTGACCGTGACCGTCGCGGTGGTGGTGCCGCCGGTGCCCTCGGCCACGGTGATGTCGCCGATGGCGATGCCGTCATCGTCGCGGATCGCGCCCGTGGCGGTCCCCTGGCGGATGCCGCTGCCGCCGGTCGCGTTGGACAGCGTGACGGTGAAGCCCTCCGTGCCCTCGAAGTCGCTGTCGGTCGCGATCGGCACCGTGAAGGTCCGCGAGGTCAGCCCGGCGCTGAAGGTCAGCGTGCCGGAGGTCGCGGTATAATCCACCCCCGCGATCGCGCTGCCGTCCGAGGTCCCGTAGTCCACCGAGGCGGAGTTCGACAGCGCGGAGGCGAGCGTCACGGTGAAGGTCATGTTCACCGACCCGCCGGTGCCTTCCACCATGGAGACATCGGTGATGGTGAAGCCGTCATCGTCGATCACGCCGACCAGCGCGGCATCGTCGCCGATCACCGCGCCGGAGGCGTTGGTCAGGCGGATGGTGAAGCCCTCGCTGCCCTCCACATCGCCGTCGCGCAGGATCGGGACGGTGAAGGTGGCGCTGGACTGGCCGGAGGCGATGGTCGCGGTGCCGCTGGTCGCGCTGTAGTCGACGCCCGCCTCCGCGGTGCCGTCCTCGGTCGCGTAGTCCACCGTGATGGTCTGGTCGGTCGGCCCGGCCAGGCGGATGGTGATGGTGGCGCTGCCCGGCGTGGAGGCGGTGCCTTCGACGATGGTGACGTCGTCGATCAGGATCACGTCGTCGTCGGCGATGTTGCCGGTGGCGGTGGCGCGCACCAGCGGCGCGCCGACCGCGTTGGACAAGGTCAGGCTCAGCGCCTCGGTCGATTCGCTGGCGGCGTCGCCGACCAGGCTGACGGTGACGGATTTCGTGGTCTCGCCGGGGGCGAAGGTCAGGCTGCCCGCGCCGGCGACGTAGTCCTGCCCGGCGATCGCGGTGCCGTCCGCGGTGGCCCAGTCGAGCGTGACGGCCGTGTCCATCGCCGAGAGCAGCCGCACCGTGAAGACCATGCTGCCGGGCGCGCCGGCGGTGCCCTCGATGGCGGTGACGTCGGCGACGGCCAGGCCGTCGTCATTGGCGATGGTGACGCTGCCGCGCGCGTCGGCGATCTCGGCGCCGGTCGCGGCGAAGAGCCGCAGGGTGAAGGTCTCGTCCAATTCGACCCGGCGGTCGCCGGTGACCTCGATGCGGATCTCCTGCGTCGAGGTGCCGGGGGCGAAGACCACGGTGCCGCGCTGCGCGACATAGTCCTGGCCGGCGACCGCGCTGCCGTTCTGCGTCAGGTAGCGCACCTGCACCGGCCCGTCCGCCGGGGCGGAGAGGGTGACCGGCACCACCACATAGGTCGGGCTGCCGCCGCTGCCTTCCTCGACCCGCGCATCGCCGACCGACACGCGCGCCTGCACCGCGCCGTTGCGGATGGCGAAGACGAAGGTGCCCGGTTCGCCCGCATTGCTGGCCGAGGGCAGGCCCAGCACCGCGTTCTGGTTGCCCGATTGCGGCAGTTCCAGGAAATCCAAGCCATTGCCGGAGGAGTAGCCGGCGCGCGCCACCGTGCCGCCCAGCCCGCCCGACCCGCCGGAGAAATCCCCGGTGGTCCAGTTCATGGTCTCATAGCGGAACTCGATGTCGAAATCGCCGGCATTGCCGACCTGGTGCAGGCGCAGCTGGAAGGCATTGGCCTTGTCGGTCTTGCGATTGAAGTAGCCGACATCGTCCCAGGTGACGGTGAAGACGCCATCGATGGTGTCGAGGTCGTACCACACGCGGTTGCTGCCGCTGGAGGTGCCGCCCGGCGTGGGCGCGGCGGCGCCGCCGCGCGTGTCGACATCGGCCCAGAAGGGTGTGATCAGCGGGTTCGCGGTGCTGCCGGTGATGGCGGTGGGCGTGAAGGTCGACATGGCGCTGCCGAACGACACGCTGCCGTTGTTGTTCACCCACAGGCCGGTGAAGACGAAGCCGTAGAAGTTGAGCCCCGCCGGCAGCGCGGGGGCCAGGTCGATGAAGGTGGAGGAGCCGTCATCGGTGCGGACCAGCGCGTTCTCGCCGAAGCCTGCCTCGCCGCCCAAGCCGTCCGCGAGTTCCGTCGCCATCATCGCCATCCCGAACCGTGTCGCCGCGGCGGCAGGATGGCGGCGCCGGCTTAAGCGGCGATGAAGCGGCGCGCGGCGACCGGACCTTCAGCCCCGCCGCGTGCATCGTGCTGGCGTGCGGCGACCGGGCCTTCAGCCCCGCCGCGTGCATCGTGCTGGCGTGCGGCGACCCGAGCTTTCAGCCCCGCCGCGTGCATCGTGCTGGCGTGCGGCGACCCGGGCTTTCAGCCCCGCCGCGTGCATCGTGCTGGCGTGCGGCGACCCGGGCTTTCAGCCCCGCCGCGTGCATCGTGCTGGCGTGCGGCGACCCGGGCTTTCAGCCCCGCCGCACGACATAATCCGCCGCCTCCATGGCGGCGATGATGGCGTCGCCCTGGGCGGCATCGCGCACTTCGACCATCAGGTGCAGTTCCGTGCTCTGCACCGTCGGCGCGCCGAACAGCTGCTGGTGCTTCACCTCGATCACATTGCCGCCGAGGTCGGAGATGCGCTTGGCGATATCCGCCAGCACGCCCGGCCGGTCGGGAATGTCGAAATGCAGGCGCATGATGCGCCCGTCGCGCAGCAGCTGGCGCAGCAGCACGTTGGACAGCGCGCGGGCATCGATGTTGCCGCCGCACACGGTCACGCCCACCACGCGGTCGCGGAAGCGCTCCGGGTGGGTCAGCACCGCCGCGAGGCCCGCCGCACCCGCGCCCTCGGCCACCACCTTGGCACCCTCGGCCAGCAGGGCCACCGCCTGTTCGACCGCGCGTTCGGGCACCAGCAGCACCTCGGTCCGGCAGCGGCGCAGGATGGACAGCGGCAATTCACCCACGTCGCGCACGGCGATGCCCTCCGCGATGGTCGGGCCGCCGACCGACACCGGCTGGCCCGCCAGGCGCTGCACCATGGCGGGGTAGCCCTCGACCTCGACGCCGAACACCGTCATGTCGGGGCGCAGTTCCGCCACCGCGCTGGCGGTGCCCGCGCACAAGCCGCCGCCGCCGACCGGGATCACCAGCGTGTCGACCTGCGGCGCGTCCTCCAGCATCTCCAGCGCCATGGTGCCCTGGCCGGCGATCACGGCCGGATCGTCATAGGGGTGCACGAAGACCAGGCCTTCCCGCAGCGCCAGGTCATGGGCATGGGCGGCGGCCTCGGCCAGTGTCTCGCCATGCAGCACCACGCGCGCACCCCAGGATTCGGTGCGCACCACCTTGGTGGCGGGGGTGAAGCGCGGCATCACGATGGTGGCCGCGACGCCCGCCAGCTGCGCGTGGCGCGCCACGGCCTGCGCATGATTGCCGGCCGACATGGCGATCACACCGGCGGCCTTCTCCCGCGCGGTCAGCAGCGCCAGGCGGTTCGCCGCGCCACGTTCCTTGAAGGCGCCGGTGGCCTGGAGGTTGTCGAGCTTGAGCAGCACGCGCGTGCCGGCGGCGCGGCTGACCGCCGGGTTCTCGATGGTCGGCGTGCGCAGGATGGCGCCGCGGATGCGCGCCGCCGCGGCGCGGATGTCGGCCAGCGTGACCACTGGCGCAACGGGGGCCTCGGTGGTGCGGAGCGCGGTGACGGGGGACATGGCGATCCTCTGTGGCTGAAAACACGAAGGGCGCGTCCGGTTGCCCGTCGCGCCCTGGCCGCCCGGTGATGTGCCGGAGGCTCAGGCGAACTTCACGGCGGTAATCTCGACGGACCGCGCGCCACCCGGTGCCGGCACCTCGACCGTGTCGCCCACGGTCTTGCCCATCAGCGCCTTGGCCAGCGGGGAGGTGACCGAGATCGACCCGTTCTTCATGTCGGCCTCGTATTGGCCGATGATGCGGTAGGTCTTCTCGTCCTCGCTTTCCTCATCGACGATGGTGACCTTGGCGCCGAAGCGCACCTGGTCGCCGGTGATGCGCGAGACGTCGATCACCTCGACGGACGGGATGATGCCCTCGAGCTCGCCGATGCGGCCTTCGATGAAGGATTGGCGTTCGCGCGCGGCGTGGTATTCCGCGTTCTCGGACAGGTCGCCATGGGCGCGCGCTTCCGCGATGGCGCGGATGATCGCGGGGCGCTCCTCGCCCTTCAGGACCTTCAGCTCCTCCTCGAGGCGCGCGAGGCCCTCGGCGGTCATCGGGAACTTCTGCACGGCGAAACCTTCCCAACACTACGATGCCCCACCGGCGCTGGGTCCGGTTCAGCCAGGCCTGGCGGTCGATGGGGGAAGACAGGTCAGGGGCCTCTCGCGGCCCCTGAACGGTCAGAACGACGTAGCAAAATACGCCTGCAGGGGGGCTACATCAAGGGTTCCGGCCTTGAGCGCCGCAATCGCGTGCACCGCGGCCCTTGCACCGGCCGCCGTGGTGTAGTGCGGAATGCCGTGCGTGAGCGCGCTGCGGCGGATGTCGAAGCTGTCGGACACCGACTGCCCGCCGCCGGTGGTGTTGATCACCAGCTGGATGTCGCCGGACTTGATCGCGTCCACGCAATGCGGGCGGCCCTCCAGCACCTTGTTGATGACCTGGCATTCCACGCCGGCCTCGCGGATGCGCGCCGCGGTGCCGCGCGTGGCGGTGATGCGGAAGCCCATCTCGGCGAGCCTGCGGGCCATCGTCACGGCCGCGGCCTTGTCGGTCTCCTTGACCGAGATGAAGGCGGTGCCGCCCTCGGGCAGCTTCACGCCGGCACCGAGCTGCGCCTTGAGGAAGGCGCGTTCGAAGGACAGGTCGAGGCCCATCACCTCGCCGGTGGACTTCATCTCGGGCCCCAGGATGACGTCCACATTGGGGAAGCGGTTGAACGGGAAGACCGCTTCCTTGACCGCGACATGGCGGGAGACGGCGTCGTCATCGAGCTTGAAGGCGGACAGCAATTCGCCCGCCATCACCCGCGCGCCGATCTTGGCCACCGCCACGCCGGTCGCCTTCGCCACGAAGGGCACGGTGCGCGACGCGCGCGGGTTCACTTCGAGCACGAAGATCTCGTTGTCCTTCACCGCATACTGCACGTTCATCAGGCCCTGCACCTTGAGCGCGCGGGCCATGGCCTCCGTCTCGGCCTTCAGCTCCGTGACGATCGCCGGCGGCAGCGAATAGGGCGGCAGCGAGCAGGCGGAATCGCCGGAATGGATGCCGGCTTCCTCGATGTGCTCCATCACGCCCGCCACATAGACCTGGCCTGCGCTGTCGCAGATGCAGTCGACATCGACCTCGATCGCATCGGCCAGGTACTGGTCGATCAGGATGGGGTTCTCGCCCGAGACCTTCACGGCTTCCGCGCCGAAGCGGCGGAGCTGCTCGTCGTTGTGGGCGATCTCCATGGCACGCCCGCCCAGCACGTAGGACGGGCGCACCACCACCGGGTAGCCGATGCGGTTGGCCTCGACGATCGCCTCGTCCAGCGTGCGCGCGGTGCCGTTCTGCGGCTGCTTCAGCCCCAGGCCTTTCAGCAGCATCTGGAAGCGCTCGCGGTCCTCGGCGATGTCGATGGCTTCGGCCGAGGTGCCCAGGATGGGGATGCCAGCCTTGTGCAGCGCCTGGCTGAGCTTCAGCGGCGTCTGCCCGCCATACTGCACGATGCAGCCCAGCACCTCGCCGCTTTCCTGTTCCTTGCGGATCAGGGCGATGACGTCCTCGGCGGTCAGCGGTTCGAAGTACAGGCGGTCCGACGTGTCGTAGTCGGTGCTGACCGTCTCGGGGTTGCAGTTGACCATGATGGTCTCGTAGCCGGCATCGCGCAGCGCGTAGCAGGCATGCACGCAGCAATAGTCGAACTCGATGCCCTGCCCGATGCGGTTCGGCCCGCCGCCCAGGATGATCGCCTTGCGCCGCGCGGTCGGGCGCGATTCGCAGTCGGGCGTGCCGAAGCCACCCTCGTAGGTCGAGTACATGTAGGGCGTGTCGGAGGCGAATTCCGCCGCGCAGGTGTCGATGCGCTTGTAGACCGGCTGCACACCGAGCCGGCCGCGCAGTGCGGCGACATCGGCTTCCTTCACGCCGGCGATCCTCGCCAGGCGGGCGTCGGAGAAACCGAGCGCCTTCAGCCGGCGCAGGGCGGTGGCGCCCTGCGGCAGGCCCTGCGCGCGCACCTCGTGCTCCGCCAGCACGATCTTCTCGACCTCGCGCAGGAACCACGGGTCGAACTTGCAGGCCTCGTGGATGTCCTCCAGCGAGACGCCGGCGCGCATCGCCTGCGCGGCCATCAGCACGCGGTCGGGGCGCGGCGTGGCCAGCGCGGCATGGAAGGCCTGGGCGGAGCCGTCGCCCGGCACCGGCACCTCATCGAGGCCCGACAGCCCGGTCTCGAGCCCGCGCAGGCCCTTCTGCAAGGCTTCGGCGAATGACCGCCCGATCGCCATGGTCTCGCCGACCGACTTCATGGAGGTGGTGAGCGTGGCGGGCGTGCCGGGGAACTTCTCGAAGGTGAAGCGCGGGATCTTCACCACGACGTAGTCGATGGTGGGCTCGAACGAGGCCGGCGTGACCATCGTGATGTCGTTCTGCAATTCATCGAGCGTATAGCCGACGGCCAGCTTCGCCGCGACCTTCGCAATGGGAAACCCCGTCGCCTTCGACGCCAGCGCGGAACTGCGCGACACGCGCGGGTTCATCTCGATGATGACCATGCGGCCATCGGCCGGGTTGATGCCGAACTGCACGTTCGACCCGCCGGTATCGACGCCGATCTCGCGCAGGCACGCGATGGAGGCGTCGCGCATGCGCTGGTATTCCTTGTCGGTCAGCGTCAGCGCCGGCGCGATCGTCACGCTGTCGCCGGTATGCACGCCCATCGCGTCCAGGTTCTCGATGGAGCAGATGATGATGCAGTTGTCCGCGCGGTCGCGGACCACCTCCATCTCGAATTCCTTCCAGCCGAGCACGCTTTCCTCGATCAGCACCTCGGTGGTCATGGACGCCGCCAGGCCGGAGGCGACGATCTGGTCGAACTCCTCCTTGTTGTAGGCGATGCCGCCGCCGGTGCCGCCCAGCGTGAAGGACGGGCGGATGACGCAGGGCAGGCCGACGATCTTCAGCGCATCCCACGCCTCCGGCATGGTGTGCGCCACTTCGCTGCGCGGGCTCTCGATGCCGATCTTGGACATGGCATCGCGGAACTTCTGGCGGTCCTCGGCCTTGTCGATGACCTCGGCCTTCGCGCCGATCAGCTCGCAGCCGTATTTTTCCAGGATGCCGGCCTCGGCCAGCTTGAGCGACGTGTTCAGCGCGGTCTGCCCGCCCATGGTGGGCAGCAGCGCGTCGGGGCGTTCCTTGGCGATGATCTTCTCCACCACCTCGACCGTGATGGGTTCGATGTAGGTGGCATCCGCCAGGCCGGGGTCGGTCATGATCGTGGCGGGGTTGGAGTTCACCAGGATCACGCGATAGCCCTCGGCGCGCAGCGCCTTGCAGGCCTGCGCGCCGGAATAGTCGAACTCGCAGGCCTGGCCGATCACGATCGGGCCGGCGCCGATGATCAGGATGGACTTGATGTCGGTGCGCTTGGGCATGGGGGGTGTCCGTGGGCTCAGCGTGAAGATGGTGCGGCGGCGGGCCGGCATTCGGGGCGGGGGCGGGCGTCGAGCCGCGTCTCGGGACCGATGTTCGTGCGCGCACCGGCGTCGTCGCAGACCGTCTGCAGGCCGCGCGGCGGGTCCTGCCAGCCGGTGACGCCGCAGGCCGACAGCAGCAGCAGAAGCAGAAGGGGCAGCATCCGCAGCATCCGTCAGGCCTTCCGCGGGAACAGCAGCAGCGTCAGGAAGGCCACGGTCGCGACCAGGCCGCCGACCACCAGCAGGCCGGTGATGGCTTCGTCTGCCAGGCTCGGGCGCTGCGTGTTGAAGGCCCAGAGCCCGCCACCCGCCGCCATGACGCCATAGGCAGCAAAGCAGGTGACGGCCGGGCGCAGTGCGCGCGGCCCAGCGCCCAACAGCGCGGTCAGCCGCCAGAACAGCACCACCGCCGGCAGCATCAGCACCAGCGCGGCGATCGCGCCCTCCAGCAGCGCATCGAGGCCGGCATACATCAGCGGTTCTCCAGCGCGCGCTGCTGGCGTCGCGCGCTCAGCAGCAGCAGCGGCAGCACCAGCAGATGCGGGATGCCCCAGAAGCCCAGCGCCGCCAGCGCCTGCGGGCCGGCCATCAGCGTGGTCGCGCCATGCACCGTGACCGACAGCGCGAAGGCGGTGAGGGCCGCGCGCATCGGCGGCATCAGCTTCCGCAGGCTGGCCGCCAGCATGAACAGCACCAGGCCCGAATAGGCGAGCGCGAAGATCCCGGCGACGATGTCCATCAGCTGCGGCTTTCCGTCGCGAGCTTCACCGCGATCAGCCCCAGCGCGGCGCCGAGGATCCAGCGTTGCGCCGCCATCCAGCCCGGCCGCGTGCCGAGGAAGCGCGCCACGCCGGCGGCGCCATAGACCAGCAACCCGTCGAAGATGATGGCGACACCGATCTGCACCGCACCCAGCATCGCGCCCTGCACGAACACGCTGCCGAGTGCGGGGTCGATGAAGGGCGGCAGCACCGCCACGTAGAAGATCGCCACCTTGGGGTTCAGCGCGGCGGTGGCGAAGCCCACCGAGAACAGCCGCAGCGGCGGTTCCTGCGGCATCGGCCCCCGCCCCACGCCACCGCTGCGCGGCGCCGCGGGGTTCCCGGTGGGCGGCGAGAAGATCGGCTGACCGCCCGGCCGCACGCATTGCCACGCCAGGAACAGCAGATAGGCCGCGCCGCCGATCCGCAGCACGTCCCAGGCATAGGGCACGGCGAACAGCGCCGCGGTCAGCCCCGCCGCCGCACACAGCATGATGACCAGCGAGCCCGCCTGGCAGCCGACGAGCGAAACCATGCCCGCCCCGGTCCCCTGCGCCAGCGCGCGCGAGACGAGGTAGAGCATGTTCGGCCCGGGCGTGGCCGCAAGGCCGAGCGACAGGGCGGCGAAGACCAGCAGGGTTTCGATGGAGGGCATCAGGCGGCCCGGCTCCAGTCGGGCATGGTGCGCTGCATGAAGGCGTCGAACAGCGGCACGGTGAAGGCCGTGTCGCCATGCGCCGGGCTATAGACCATGCCCTTGCGGATCAGCGTGGCGCGCACCGGCGCGATGCTCTGCACGCGCACCTTCAACAGCTCGGCGATATCGCCGGAGCGATGCGGGCCGGGGCCGAGGCTCGCCATGGCGCGCAGATACTCCTTCTCGCGCGGCGTCAGCCTGTCGAAGCGCACGCGGAAGAAGCTGGCATCGAGCTTGCGGATCGTCTCGCCATGGCTGGCCTGCACATCGGCCAGCGTGATCGGCGACCCCGGCGCGATGTTCCACACCGTGTAGCCCCATTCCTGCAAGAAGAAGGGGTAGCCCTCGGTGATGCGGACGATCTCGTCCAGCGCATCATCGTCCAGCGCGACACCCTCGGCCGCCGCCGGCGCGACCAGCGCATGCCGCGCCGCATCGGGCGCGAGCGGGCCGACATGGGGGAAGTCGAACAGCCGCTCGGCATAGGATTTCGACTTGCCGGTCAGGCCGACGATCTGCGGCAGGCCGGCGGCCACCAGCAGCAGCGGCAGGCCATCCTGCGCGACGCGGTGCAGCGCCATGATCAGCGCGCTGAGTTCCGCCTCATCCAGGTACTGCAATTCGTCGATCAGCAGTGCCACCCCGGTGCCGCGCGCCTTCGCGGCGCGGCCCAGGGCGGCGAACATCTCCGGCAGGTCGGATTCCAGGTCGCCGCTGTCGGCGCTGCCGGTTTCCGGGTCCACGCCGATTTCCACACCCTCGTACTTGACCTTCAGCGCGCCGAGGAAAGCGCGCAGCACGCGCAGGCCGCGCTTCACGTGCTCGTTCACCGTGCCGAGCCGGTCGAGCTCCAGCAGCAGCCGCCGCAGGTGCGGCACCAGCAATTCCGCCAGGCGCGACTGTTCGCGGGCCTCGACCATGGCCACGCGGAAGTCGCGCTCGACCGCCAGTTCCTTGATGCGGACCAGCAGCACGGTCTTGCCGACGCCGCGCAGGCCGGTGGCGATGAAGCTTTTCTCCGGCCGGCCGGCCTTGATGCGGTCCAGCACCAGCTCCGCGCGCGCCAGCAATGGCAAGCGCCCGGCCAGTTCCGGGGGCGGCGTGCCGGCGCCTGGCGCGAAGGGGTTGCGGACCGGATCCATATCAAGG
This sequence comes from Roseomonas sp. CECT 9278, assembly GCF_918698155.1. Lineage (GTDB taxonomy): Bacteria > Pseudomonadota > Alphaproteobacteria > Acetobacterales > Acetobacteraceae > Neoroseomonas. The sequence goes on along the minus strand of NZ_CAKKLX010000049.1, from coordinate 11,391 downwards.
AACCTTAGGAAAGTTACTGTAGAACTAGATAACTTTGAAAATCTTCCAATACATTCACCCGTGCACCGAGAACCCGCCATCCACCGGGATCGCCACCCCGGTGATGAAACCCGCCGCGTCACTCGCCAGGAACGCCGCGACGCCCTCGAAATCCGTGGGCGTGCCCCAGCGCTTGACCGGGCTGCGCCGCAGCACGTCCTCGTTCAGGTTCGCCATGTCGACCCGCGCCTTGCGCGTGAGGTCCGTGTCGATCCAGCCCGGCAGGATCACGTTCACCGTGATGCCATCCGCCGCCCACGCGACAGCCATCGACTTCGTCATCTGCACCACGCCGCCCTTCGATGCGCCATAGGCCGCATGGAACGGCAGCCCGAAGATCGACAGCATCGACCCGTTGTTGATGACGCGCCCGACGCCGCCCTGCTTCAACCACGGATAGGCCGCCTGCGCGGCGATCATCCCGCTGGTCAGGTTGGTGGACAGCACCGTGTGCCAGTCCTCCATGCGCGTCAGTTCCGGGCGGTTGCGGATATTCGTCCCGGCATTGTTCACCAGGATATCCAGCCGGCCGAGCCGTTCCGCCGTGGTCGCAACCATCGCGCGGATCGATGCCTCGTTCGTCACATCGACTTCCACGCTGTCGGCGCGCGCGCCGAGCGCCGTCAGCTCCGCCACCGCGGCGGCGTTCTTCGCCGCGTTGCGCCCGGCCACCATCACCGCGGCGCCGGCCTTCGCCAGCCCGCGCGCGAAGCCCAGGCCGATGCCGCCATTGCCACCGGTGACCAGCGCCGCGCGCCCCGAAAGATCGAACATGGCTTTCCCCCTCGATGGACCGGCCGCGTCAGGCGGCGGCCTTGTGCGCCTCGATCATCGCGACGAAGCGGTCGAACAAATAATGGCTGTCGGACGGGCCGGGGCTCGCCTCCGGGTGGTACTGCACGGAAAATGCCGGGCGGTCGGTCGCCGCGATGCCCTCGTTCGTGCCGTCGAACAGCGAGACATGCGTGACCTTCGCATTGGCGGGCAGCGTCTTGGGGTCCACCGCGAAGCCGTGGTTCTGCGAGGTGATCTCGACCTTGCCGGTCTGCAGGTCCTTCACCGGCTGGTTGGCGCCGCGATGCCCGCGCGCCAGCTTGTAGGTCTTGGCCCCCAGCGCCAGCGACAGCAGCTGGTGCCCCAGGCAGATGCCGAAGACAGGCACGCCGGCCTCCATCACGCCCTGGATCGCCGGGATGGCATAGACGCCGGTCGCCGCCGGGTCGCCCGGGCCATTCGACAGGAACACGCCGTCGGGCTTGTGGCGCAGGATCTCCTCGGCGGTCGCCGTGGCGGGCACCACCACCACCTCGCAGCCGGACGACGCCAGGCAGCGCAGGATGTTGCGCTTCGCGCCGTAATCCACCGCGACCACCTTGTGCTTCGGCGCCGCCTGGCGGCCGAAGCCGTCCGGCCAGGCCCATTCGGTCTCGTCCCAGGAGAAGCTCTGGCGGGTCGTGACCTCCTTCGCCAGGTCCATGCCTTCCAGCCCCGGCCAGCCGGCGGCCTGGGCGCGCAGCGCGGTCAGGTCGAACTTCCCATCGGCGCGGTGGCAGACCACGCCATTGGGCGCGCCGGCGTCGCGGATGCGCGCGGTCAGCGCCCGCGTGTCGATCCCCGCCAGCCCCGGGATGCCGTGCGACACCAGCCAGTCATGCAGGTGCTTCGTGGAGCGGTAATTGGCCGGCTCGGTCACGTCCTGCTTGACGATCAGCCCGCGTGCGGCGGGGGTGATGGTCTCGATGTCCTCGATATTCGTGCCGACATTGCCGATATGCGGGAAGGTGAAGGTGATGACCTGGCCCGCATAGGACGGGTCGGTCAGCGTCTCCTGATACCCGGTCATGCCGGTGTTGAAGCAGATCTCGCCGACCGCGGCGGCCTCGGCGCCGAAGCCGTGGCCCCAGAAGACCGTCCCGTCGGCCAGCACCAGGCAGCCGGTCGCACCGTCGGGGGGGGTATCGGGGCTGGCCATGGAAGGCTCCGTCCTGGGGGTTTCGGCGGGGGTGCCGGGAAGCTCGGCCAGCGTCAGGCCGGTCGCGGCCAGCACGGCGGGCCAGTGCTTGGCAGGAATCGCGCGGGCCTGGCGCCATTTGCGGATGGCCTCGGTGCCCACGCCGCAGCGGGCGGCGGCGGCCTCGGGCCCGCCCAGCAGGGCGATGATTTCTTCCACGGTGCGCATGGGCGGGGTTATGCCGGGAAGTGATTTCCCACCGCAAGCTGAATCCGGCGCATGGGAAGTTTCCTCCCAGCGGCCGGCCGCGCTATATCCGCGCCGAACCGACCGAGGACAGACGCCATGGACCTGCGCGCCCGCTTCACCGACGAACTCAAGACCGCGATGCGCGCCGGCGAGGCCGCCCGCGTCTCCACCCTGCGGATGATCACGGCGAAGCTGAAGGACACCGACATCGCCGCCCGCCCCGGCCCGCCGGTGGATGATGCCGGCATCGTCGCCATGCTGCGCGGCATGGCGAAGTCCCGCGCCGAATCCGTCGCGATGTACCGCCAGGGCGGGCGCGAGGAACTGGCCGCCAAGGAGGAAGCCGAGATCGCGGTGATCGAATCCTTCCTGCCCCGGCAGATGGACGATGCCGCCATGGCCGCCGCGGTGGATGCCGCGGTCGCCGAGACCGGCGCGGCGACCATCAAGGACATGGGCAAGGTCATGGCCGCGCTGCGCGCGCAGCACGCCGCGACGCTCGACATGGCGAAGGCCGGGCCGCTGGTGAAGGCGCGCCTGGGCGGCTGACGCGCCCCCGCGGCGGCGGTCGATCCGGCCGGCCTCATTGGCGCCGCGCCGCCCGCCAGCGGCGGGCACGCGGCGCCAGGCGCGTCAGTTCGGCATTTCCAGGTCTTCCGACAGCACCACGATCTGCACGGCGTAGGAGACCTCGCCATCCTCGGCATCGCGGTGGATGGTGCCGATGAACTCGTCGCCGACCTTCAGCTCGGTCGAACCGCTCTTGCGCTCGGGCGCCGTGACGGCGATGCGGTTGTTGCCGAACAGGCGGCGGAGATGCGCCTGCACGGCGGCGCGTTCGGCCGGGGTCATGCGATGTTCCTCATGGGCTGGAAGGCGGGCTGGATAGCCGCGCCCGCCCTCCGGCGCAAATCTACAGCAGCTCCGGCCAGGCCGGCAGCACGCCGATCCCGGCTTCCAGCGCATAGGGCGCCTCGGCCGGCCGGGACCACGCCCCCAGCACCGCGGTGGCGTCCACGCCGACCTGCCCCAGCGTCACCTGCTCGCCGAATACCGTGATGCTGCCCAGCAGGTCCTCGTCGCGCGCGCCCGATGCACCCTGCTGGCTGCGCAGGGTGATCACGCTCGCCATGCCCGACGCGGTGCTCACCCGCTCGATCGACGCCACCTCCACCCCCAGCCCGGCGATCGAGATGCGGTCGCCTTCCGAATACCGGTAGTCGCTGATCACGTCGGCACCGATGCCGTCGATCCAATGGGCGTGGCGCGTGGCGTTCTCGGTTGCGACCCCCGCCCAGTCCACCGTCCCGTCCGGGTTCAGGTGGCGGTTCGCGACCGTCGCGGTGGTATTGAGCGTGAGTTCGAAGCGGAACAGGTCCTCGCCCGACCCGCCGCCCAGCGTATCGGCCGAGGCGCCGGTGAAGGCCGGCAGGATGCGCGCGCCGCCGCCCGCCGGCAGCGGCTCCCCGGCATCCGACCGGCTGACCAGGATATCGGCACCGGAGGACGCCCACAGCCGGTCGGCCCCGAACCCGCCATGCAACGCATCGTCGCCGCTGCCGGCATTCAGCGTGTCGTCGCCCGACCCGCCCTCCAGCCGGTCGTTGTCGTCATGCCCGTCCAGCACGTCGTCGCCCGACCCGCCGGCCAGGCTGTCGCGCCCGGTATAGCCCCAGAGCGTGTCGTTGCCCGCGCCCCCGGCCGCGCTGTCGTTGCCGTGCGACCCATCGAGCAGGTCGCCCCCCTCGCCGCCATCCAGCGTGTCGTTGCCATAGTCGGCCCAGAGCGTGTCGTTGCCGGCGCCGCCCAGCAGGCTGTCATTGTCGGCGCCGCCGCCGAGCACGTCGTTGCCCGCATCGCCGCCCAGCGTGTCGTTGCCGGCCTCGCCCAGCAGCGTGTCCTCGTTGTCGCCGCCGACCAGGCTGTCATGGCCGTCGCCGCCGGCGGCCAGGTCGAAGCCGGCATCGCCGCGCACCAGGTCGTCGCCGGCCTGGCCATAGAGCCGGTCATTGCCGATGCCGCCGACCAGCAGGTCGCGCGCGTCGCCGCCATACAGCGAGTCGTCGCCGGCATCGCCATAGAGCCAATCGGTGTCGGCATCGCCGCCCATGTCGTCGTTGCCGGCGCCGCCCACCATCATGTCGCGCCCGATGCCGCCACGCAGCAGGTCGTTGCCGTCCTCGGCGCGCAGCACGTCGTCGCCGCTTTCGCCCAGCAGCGTGTCGACCCCGGTGCCGCCATGGGCGGTGTCGTTGCCGTTGCCGCCGGACAGCCGGTCGTTGTCGGCATCGCCGTACAGGATGTCGGCCAGGTCGCCGCCCATCAGCTTGTCGTTGCCCGCGCCACCCCACAGGCGGTCGATGCCGTGTCCGCCATCCAGTTCGTCATTGCCCAGGCCACCGAGCAGCAGGTCGTTGCCCAGCTGGCCGAACAGCCGGTCGTTGCCGGCATCGCCATGGAGCCAGTCGATGCCGATGCCGCCGACCAGGCCGTCATTGCCGTCGCCGCCGCGCAGCGTGTCCAGGCCGTCATCGCCTTCCAGCCAGTCGTCGCCGGCCTCGCCCCAGGCGCTGTCGTTGCCGGCGCCGGCATCGGTCCAGTCGTTGCCATCGCCCAGGCGGATGGTATCGGCGCCGCCCATCGCCTCGACGTCGTCGTCGCCGCCGGCCATGTTGAAGCGCTCGACCTCGTCGGTGCCGCGTTCGAAGGTGCCGCGGTCGCTGCCCTCGATGGCGCGGGTGCCCAGCAGCAGGAAGTTCAGCCAGGTGGCGACATCGCCGATATCGGCATTGTCGTCGCCGTCCTCGTTGCGGAAGCGCCCGTCCACGATCTCGAAGCCGATGTGGTACAGCCCGTCGGCGATGGTGTTGGCCAGGTTCTCGCCGAGGTAGGTGGCGCGCGCGCCATTGCCCTGGATGGTGTGGAAGCCGGTCTCGATCCCGCCCTCGTCGTTGCCGTGCAACTCGATGAACCGGGCCTCGCGCGCCGCGTCGCCGCGGATCCAGGCCGACACCGCGGCGACCTCGGCCGCCGAGACGCGCCCATCGGCCGTGGCGTTCACCGCCGCGAGCCCGTCCAGGATCATGCGGTTCAGCGCATCCGCCGCCGCCAGCCCCGACAGGATCCCCTGCGCCGAGGTCCATTGCGACAGCCCGCGATCGACGATGAGCGCATCGACGATGTCATCGAGGCCGGTGCCGGTGGTGGACGGGTCGGCGATGAAATAGGTCAGCCAGGCGGCCATGTCCTCCACCGAGGCATTGGCGTCGCCGTCCTCGTTGCGGAACACGCCGTCCACGATCTGGAAGCCGATGTGGTACAGGCTGTCGGCGATGGTATTGGCCAGGTTGCGGCCGAACATCGCCTCCCGCGCGCCATCGTTCTGCACCAGGTGGTAGGCGGTCTCCTCGCCGTCCTCGTCGTCCCCGTGCAGGGCCAGGAAGGCGTCGTAGCGCCCGGGCGTGGCGCGGAACCAGGCATTGAGCGTGGCGACCTCGGCGGCGGTGATGCGCTTGTCGGCGCCGATGCCGGTTGCGGCGATGCCCTGCGCGATCATGGCGTTCAGGGCATCGGCGGCGGCCAGGCCGGCGTCCCATTCCTCCTGCGGGATGTTCGCGCGCAGGCCGCGATCCACGGCGAGGATGTCGACGATGCGGTCGAAGGCCGTGCCGGCGGTGCTGGCACCCTGTGGTGCGACAGGGTTGAGGACCAGGAAATTCTGGTTGAATGGTGTCATCGCGCTACACCTCTTGCGTGCATAAAATGCCACGCCCATCTACCGATGGGATGGTCCTGCCCGTGCCCGTGGCGCCTGGCGCGTGCCCGCCCGTTCGCCGTGGCGGGACTCATGCTTTATTCAGGAAGCGACGCAATATTTTTCTCCGACCGGCGGACCCGCGCCCCGCATGCCTTGGCAGCGCAGCGCGCGGCGTCTTGCTGTGCTAGACACTCGCCCCCGCCATGGCCCTCCCGCCCGCCTTCCTCGATGAGCTGCGCGCCCGCACGCCGCTGCCGGGCCTGATCGGCCGCAAGACACGGCTGGCCAAGTCCGGCCGGAACTGGAAGGGCTGCTGCCCCTTCCATGGCGAGAAGACGCCGTCCTTCTATGTCTATGACGACCACTTCCATTGCTTCGGCTGTGGCGCGCATGGCGATGCCATCACCTTCGTCATGCGGGCCGAGGGCGCCGCCTTCCCCGAGGCGGTGGAACGCCTGGCCGCCGAGGCCGGCCTGGACGTCCCCAAGCCCAGCCCGCAGGAGGCCGCGCGCGACCGCCGCGCCCGCGACCTGCACGCCGTCATGGCCGCCGCGGCCGAGGCCTATCACCGCCGCCTGTTCCTGCCCGAGGGCCGCGCGGCGCTGGACTACCTGCTGAAGCGCGGGCTGACCGAGGCGACCATCCGCGCCTTCGGGCTCGGCTGGGCGCCATCCGGGCGGGGTGCGATCGCCGCCGACCTGCGCGGCGAGGAGATCACTGAGGACCAGCTGCTGGAAGCCGGCCTGCTGCGCGCGGGCGAGGCCGGCGACCCGCCGCGCGACTTCTTCTATGCCCGCGTGATGTTCCCGATCCGCGACCGCCGCGGCCGCGTGATCGCCTTCGGCGGCCGCATCCTGGGCGATGGCCAGCCGAAATACGTGAACAGCCCGGAGACGCCGCTGTTCCGCAAGCGGATGGGCCTCTATGGCCTGGACCTGGCGCGGGAGGGCGCCTTCCGCGGCGCCAGCGTGGTGGTCGCCGAGGGCTACATGGACGTGATCGCCCTGCACCAGGCGGGCTTCAGCGGCGCGGTGGCACCGCTCGGCACCGCGCTCACGCCCGAACAGCTCGAGGAATTGTGGCGCCTGTCGCCCAAGCCGGTGCTCTGCTTCGACGGCGATGCCGCGGGCACCCGCGCCCTGCTGCGCGCCGCCGAGACCGCCCTGCCGCTGCTCGAGGGCGAGAAATCCCTCGCCGCCGTCCGCCTGCCGCAGGGCCAGGACCCCGACAGCCTGATCCAATCCGCCGGCCGGGGCGCCTTCGACAGCCTGCTGGGCAGTGCGCCCGACATCTTCGACGTGATCTTCGATGTCTCGCGCGAAGGGATCGACCTGCGCTCGCGCGAAGCCCAGGAAGGGTGGCAGCGAAAGCACGATGGCTGGATTTCGGCGATCGCCGACCGGCCGAAGAAGTCCTCGGTCGCCCGCCTGTTCAACCAGCGCCGGCGCGAGATCCTGCGCGAGGTCGAGAGCGCCGCGCGCAGGAAGGGCGTCCGGCTGAAGGCCAGCGGCGGCATCGCGGCAAGCCTGCCGCACCTGGTCAGCGGCCGCCGCGCGGCGCCGCGCCCGGCCATTTCCGCCGCCCCGGTGCAGGCCGAACGCGCCCGCATGCTGCTGGCGATCCTGCTGCGCCACCCCTGGCTGCTGCCCCAGGTCGAGGAGGGTGTCGGGCTGCTCGACCTGCCCGATGGCGCGCCGGCGCAGCTTCGGGCCGCGATTCTCGCATGGCATCCGGGGGCCGAACGGGTTGACTCCGAAGGTCTGATCGCCCACCTCGCTCAAACCGGGTTCGAAGATGCCGCGTCCTGGGCCTTGTCGCCCGCCGGCCTGCCGGTCGCGGCACGGCCGGAGGCCCTGCCGGGGGAGGTCGAGGAAGGCTTCTGGCACTTCTTTGCCCGGCTTGGCGGCGAGGCGGGGTTGCGGGAACAGCAGCAGGAAGCGCTGACGGCCTTGATCGAGACCAACGACCCGATCGCGGAATTGCGCCTCAAGCGGCTGTCCGAACAGCTGGAGGCGATCCGCCGCGGGGACGAGGCGGCCGGCGCGTCGGGCGACGCCGCATAGGGTAGGGGCTTTTTTCTCGGGCATCCGGTTTCCATCGGGTGCCCGAAGGCGTTGGACGGAGCGGAACACGCATGGCGAGCAAGGCGGCGGCAGGGGCCGAGACGACCGAGACCCGGGACGAACAGGTCGAAGGGCTGCTGCTCGACACCCAGTCGGCGGCCGTCAAGAAGCTGATCGCCCGCGGCAAGGAGCGCGGCTACGTCACCTATGACGAGATGAACGCCGCCCTGCCGCCCGAGCAGGTCTCCTCCGAGACCATCGAGGACACGCTCGCCACGCTCAGCGAGGCCGGCGTCAACGTGGTCGAGGCCGAGGAGACCGAGGACGGCGAGGCCGCCCCCGCCAAGCCGGCCGAGAAGAAGGATGGCGAGGAGGAGGAGGAATCCGGCGGCAACGTCGATGAGGAAACCCTCGGCCGCACCGACGACCCGGTGCGCATGTACCTGCGCGAGATGGGTTCGGTCGAACTCCTCAGCCGCGAGGGCGAGATCGCCATCGCCAAGCGCATCGAGGCCGGGCGCGACATGATGATCGGGGGGCTGTGCGAAAGCCCCCTGACCTTCCAGGCCATCCTGCGCTGGCATGAGGCGGTGAAGGCCACGCCGCCGCGCATGCTGCTGCGCGACGTGATCGACCTGGAGGCCACGCAGTCCGCCGGCACGCCCGACGGCACCCCCGCCCCGGCCGCCGAGGAGGAATTCGAGGAAGGCGAGGAAGGCGAGGGCATGGGCCTGTCGCTCTCGGCCCTTGAAGAAAAGCTGAAGCCCGAGGTGCTGGCGAATTTCGAGCAGATCGAAAGCCTCTACGGCAAGCTGGCCAAGCTCTCGAACAAGCGCATGGAGGCCTATACCTCCGGCGAGGAACTGGCCGGGCGGGGCGAGAAGACCTACGAGAAGTCGCGCCGCGAGCTGATCTCGCTGGTCGAGAAGGTCCACCTCCATAACAACCGCATCGAGGAGCTGGTCGACCAGCTCAAGGGCCTCAACCGCAAGCTGACCGTGCTGGAGGGCCAGGTCCTGCGCCTGGCCGAGGCGCAGAAGGTCAAGCGCGAGGACTTCCTGCAGCATTGGCGCGGGTCTGAGCTGGACCCGGCCTGGCTGGAGCGCGTCGGTGCGCTGCCGGGCAAGGGCTGGAAGGCCTTCGTGGCCAAGTCCTCCACCGAGGTCGAGGCGATCCGCGCGCGCATCGCGGAAGTGGCGAACCTGACCGGCATGCCAGTGGCCGAATACAAGCGCGTCTATGCCACCGTGTCGCGCGGCGAGCGCGACATGACGCAGGCCAAGAAGGAGATGATCGAGGCGAACCTGCGCCTGGTGATCTCCATCGCCAAGAAATACACCAACCGCGGCCTGCAGTTCCTGGACCTGATCCAGGAAGGCAATATCGGGCTGATGAAGGCGGTCGATAAGTTCGAATATCGCCGCGGCTACAAGTTCAGCACCTACGCGACCTGGTGGATCCGCCAGGCGATCACGCGCAGCATTGCCGACCAGGCGCGCACCATCCGCATCCCGGTCCATATGATCGAGACGATCAACAAGCTGGTGCGGACCAGCCGCCAGATGCTGCACGAGATCGGCCGCGAGCCGCAGCCGGAGGAACTGGCCGAAAAGCTGGGGATGCCTCTGGAAAAGGTGCGGAAGGTGCTGAAGATCGCCAAGGAGCCGATCTCCCTGGAAACGCCGATCGGCGACGAGGAAGACAGCCACCTGGGCGACTTCATCGAGGACAAGGCGGCGATCATCCCGCTCGATGCCGCGATCCAGTCGAACCTGCGCGAGGCGACCACCCGCGTGCTGGCCAGCCTGACCCCGCGCGAGGAGCGCGTGCTGCGCATGCGCTTCGGCATCGGCATGAACACCGACCACACGCTGGAAGAAGTGGGCCAGCAGTTCAACGTGACGCGCGAACGCATCCGCCAGATCGAGGCCAAGGCGCTGCGCAAGCTCAAGCACCCGTCGCGGTCGCGCAAGCTGAGGTCGTTCCTCGACAACTGATCCGCACGCGCGGCTTGACCGCCGCCACGCCGGGCCGCGAGACTCGCCGCGCGGCGCGAAGGGGACAGCCATGGCGGCAACGCAGGCAAATGGCATCCAGGAGGTGGCGGTCGACGTCACCTTCCTGCGCATGGAGGCGCCGCCCACCGACACGCCCCGCCCCCTGCCGCCCGGCATCCGCATCGAACAGGCACGCCACTGCTCGGTCCCGTTCTACCGCTACCTGTACGACACGGTGGGCGAGCCCTGGCTGTGGTGGATGCGCCGCACGGCGTCGGAGGCCGAGCTGGCGGCGCTGCTGTCGATGCCCGCCATCTCGGTCCATGTGGTGGTGAAGGATGGCGAGCCGGCGGGGTTCTACGAGCTCGACCGACGCTCCCCGCAGGTGGTGAACCTGGCCTATTTCGGGCTGATGCCCTGGGCGATCGGCAGCGGGATCGGCCGCGCCGTCCTGCGCCATGCGATCGACACCGCCTGGGGCGCGGGACGCGCGGCGGTGACCGTGAACACCTGCACGGCCGACCATCCGCGCGCGCTGCCGGCCTATGTCGCGGCGGGCTTCCAGCGGCTGCGCACGGTGCGGGAGGTCTGGCCGGTGCCGCGCCGGCTTGGCCTGAAGGTGCCGGCGCACCTGGCGCAGGGCTGAGAGGCCGTCATGCGGCAGCGGCCCGCCCGCCCGCCCGGCCATGCGGGGACCGACGGCACGGCCACCGCCGCCATGCGGTGCCCATCGCCGCCGGGCGCCGGTCGCGGCGGTCCCTGACGCCCGATGGCCGGGCGCTCCGCGGCAGGCTGGCGCCCGACCGGCACGCAGGGGCGCGGATGAAGGCCGGCGCCCTGGCCGCCGCGGTGCTGGCGCTGGCCGCCCTGGTTGCGCCGCGCATCGCCGACCGGGCGCGGGATTCGGCAACCGACCTGCTGGTCCAGGCCGTGCCGCGCCCGCCGGATGGCGCGACGCCGGTGGTGATCGTGGCGGTGGATGCCGCGACCCTCGCTGCCCAGGGGGCATGGCCATGGCCGCGGGATGCGCTGGCGCGTCTGGTCGCCGCCGTGGCCGCGCAGCGACCGGCGGCGATCGCGCTCGACATCGTGCTGCCGGACCCCGCGCCGGGTGACGCCGCGCTGGCCGCCGCCATCGCCGCGGCGCCGGTGGTGCAGGCGGTGCTGGCGGGGGGCGATGCGCCGCCGCCGGGGCCTGGCGTGGTGCTGATCGGCGCGCCCGACCTGGTTCGGATACCGGCGCTGCCGGGCGTGGCCGCGCCGGCGGTGGGCGGCGCGCCGACCGGCTTCGCGGGCCTGCCCGGCGCCGTGGTGCGCGCCGCGCCGATGCTGGTG
>NZ_CAKKLX010000048.1 GCF_918698155.1 Roseomonas sp. CECT 9278 | reverse complement strand
GCGATGGTCACCGCGGTCGCCTCCGGGCGCGCGCGCAGGGGCAGGGCGGTCGGCGCCGTGGCGGGCACCGCGGGCGCGGCGGCGGGGGAATCGGCCGCGCCCTCGGCGCGCGCACCCGGCGCCAGCGAGTCCAGTGCCGGGGCCAGTTCGCCATCGCGCGCGGCGATGCGGGCCTCGACCTCCCGCGCCAGCGCCAGGTCGCGACCGGCCTGGGCGCGCAGCGTCGCGAGCTCGGCCTCGGCCTGCGCGGCGGGCAGCGTGCCGGCGCGGGTCGCCTCGCGGATGTCCTGGGCGCGGCGCAGGCGGCAATCGAGCAGGAATTCCGCGGCGTTGCGGGCAAGGTCGAGGTTCTCGTTCTCGCGCGCCAGGTCGCCGGCCACGGCGCTGGCAAGCGCGGCATCGTCGCCACCCGCGCGCCGCTGCTGCTGTTCAAGGTACGAGCCCACCGCCGCCCCGGCCAGCGCGCCGGCGGCCAATCCCCCCAGGATGGCGGTCGACCCGGGCAGCGATCCGCCGCCGATGCGGATGCCGACGCCGCGGCCCGCCACCGCGCCCAGCGTGCCGACCGCCGCACCCGTGATCACCGATGCGGCGAACAGGCTGCGGGCCCGGGCGAAATTCTGCTGCTGGCCGGCGCAGGCGTCACCCGCTTCGGGCGCGAAGTCGTTCGCCGCCGTGGCCGCGGGCGGCGCCGGGGTGCAGGCGCCGGCCAGCAACAGGCCGGCGAGAGCGATGCGCGGCAGCGGCCGCCGGGCAGGGGCAGGGCGCATGGCCGGGTGGCCTCCACGCAACGTGAAAGCCCAGGCTGGGCCGCATCGCGCCGCCGCGCAACCGGGCGCGGCTGAGGCCGCGCCGCGCCCCCGTCAGGTTCCGAGTTCGAAGCCGCCGGCCGACACCACGCGCTGGAAATCGCCCACCGCCTCGCGGAAATTGTCGCGGCGCACGATGTTGGTCGACGCCAGGGTGCGGACCCGCCCGGGCGCCGTCGCATCCAGCCCGGTGGCGAGGGCCGGCATGGCGATGGCGCGCGTCTGCGCCGCCGGGATCGAGAAGACCGCGACCGGCGCATAGCCGAGCGGCTGGCCCGCGGGGGTCTCGACGGCGACGAAATCCGGGTTGCGGGCGGGTAGCACGCGCACCTCCTGCCGCGGCGCGACGGTGGGGGTCGGGGCGGGGGCGGCGGCTGCGACCGGCGCGGCCTGCAGCGGCACCGGCCGGGCCGGGCGCACCACCACCGCCGGGCGCGGCGGCGGAGCCGGGGGCGCGCCGGGGGCGACCGCCGCGACGCCGGCATCGAGGTCGACCGCGCGCGCCTGCACCCGCTGTTCGATGGTGCGGCTGAAGGCGAGTTCGCGCTCCGCCTGGGCGCGCATCGCGGCCAGCTGGGCGGCCGCCTCCTGGCGCTGGATGGCGCCGGCGCGGGCGGCTTCCTGCACGCGCCGCGCTTCCCGCAGGCGGCAATCCATGACGCCGTCGAGCGCCGCCTGGGTCTGCGCCAGGCCCGCATTCTCGCGGTCGATATCGTTGCCGATGGCAGTCGCCAGCGCGGCCTCGTTGCCGGCTGCCTCGCGCCGCCGCTGGTCGAGGTAGGCGACCGCGGTGACCGCGGCGGCCGCGGAGGTCGCCGCCCAGACCAGGCCACCCACCACGCCGGGCCGCGTGCCCAGCACGCCGCCCGCGCCGACCACCGCGACGCCGCCGGCGACGATCGGCACGGCGAAGAACTGGCCGGAGCGGTCGAGCTCCGCCGCCTGCGCCCGGCAGGCGTCCGAGGCATCGGCGGCCGGCAGGCCCCCGCCCGAGCCGTCGGCGCAGGCCGTCAGCAGCAGGGCCGCGGCGACCGCGGGAGCGATGCGCGATGCGCGACGCGACTTCGACAGGCGCACAGGGTTCACCGACGCTTCCTCCGGAAATCTCGCAGCAGGGCGTGACTAAACTCCGCATCGGCGCGGCCGGCAACACGGCGCGCCGGCGCCGCGGTGCGCCACGTCACGCCGGTTTACGCCCCCCACGCGCCAGGGTTGCGCGGTGCTGGGCCGTGATGCGCGGAAATGGTGCCTTCACGCCGGCTGGTCGCGCAGGAAGCCCAGCGCGGGCAGGGGCGTCCATTTGCGCGGCAGGTCGGACCGGCGGATCGGCGCGACCGAATAATGCGGCACGGGCTTCTGCGCCCGCACCAGCCAGTCGGCATAGGCGCGCACCTGCTGGTCGCGCCACGCGCGGTCGTCGAGCGCCTGGGCGCGGGAGCGGAACACTTCCGCCACACGGCTTTTCCGCCCGACCGTCGCCACCACGGCCCAGAGCGTGTCGTCGTCGCCGGCGCGGACGCTGACCAGGATCCCCACGGCGGGAAGCGTGGCAAATCCCCGCCTTGCCGGTCAAGGGCGGCGTGCGCCGGCGGATGCGCCGCCGCCTCCGCGGCGCGATCCATGCCGCCGCTTCCGCGGCGCGATCTAAGCCGCCGCTTCCGCGGCGCGATCCAAGCCGCCGCTTCCGCGGCGCGATCCAAGCCGCCGCTTCCGCGGCGCGATCCAAGCCGCCGCTTCCGCGGCGCGATCTAAGCCGCCGCTTCCGCGGCGAGGCCAATCCGCTCCAGCGGGCCGAATTCGCGTTCCAGCAGCGGTTTCACCTGGCGCTGCCAGGCATCGATCGACCGCAGCGCGACCCCCGCGTCCATGTCCCCCACCTGCACCTGGAACAGGTAGTGGCAGGGGTTGGCGGCGCGGATCTCGGCGGCCAGGCGCGCCGCGACGGTGGCGGCGTCGCCCACCATCATGTGGGCGCCCATCTCCTCGATGCTCGGTTCGCCATCCCAGGTCTTCTCGATCAGCATGCCGCCATCCATCGCCTGTTCGCGACGGCGCAGCGATTGCGACAGGCGGATCTGCCAGCGGGCATTCTCCAGGAAGCGCGCGGCTTCCTGCGCGTCGTCGGTGACGCAGAACGGGCGCATGGCACCGAAGCGCAGCGTCTCGCCGGGCTTGCCGGCGGCGCGCCGGATGCCCTCGAAGCGGGCGCGCGCCGCGGCCAGCATGGCGGGGGTGAAGTGGCGCGGCGTGACCATGACCACGCAATCGCGCTCGGCGGCGTAGCGGTGCAGGTCGGGATTGTCGCCGGCGACCCAGATCTCCGGCATGCCACGCACCGGGCGGGGCGCGATATGCGCGACCGGCATGCGGTAATGCGGCCCGTCATGGGTGAAGGTCTCGGCGGCGAAGCCGGCCTCCATCATGGCCATGACCTCCAGCAGGCGCGGTGTCGATTCATCGAGCTCGGCGCCGAAGCGTTCGAATTCGTAGGGCTGGTAGCCGCTGCCGATGCCCAGCACGAGCCGCCCATGGGTCAGCGCATCGACCATGCCGACCTCCGCGATCAGCCGCGCGGGATGGTACAGCGGCACGATCACGACGCCCGAGGCCAGGCGGATGCGGGAGGTCTCGCCGGCCAGGCGCGCCACCATCATCAGCGGCGAGGGGCAGACGCAATAGTTGCTGAAATGGTGCTCGGCGAACCAGGCGATGGCGAAGCCGGCATCCTCGGCGGCCTTCACCTGCACCACCGTGCGGTCATAGATCGCCGCGGTGGAGGTGCCGGGCGTGCGGTAGCCCATCAGGTTGAACAGGCCGACATCCATGCTGCGTCTCCCCCTCGTGTTGCGGCGATGGTCCCGCAGGATGGCGCGGCGCTCAAGCCCGGCCCTTCGCGGCGTGCGGCGCGGGCGATAGGGTTGCGGCGACACGGGCAGGGAAAGCGCCATCCATGACAGCAGATCCGGGCGGTGACGCCTTCGATGCCATCGTGATCGGCGCGGGCATGTCCGGGCTGTACCAGCTGATCCGCCTGCGCGAACTGGGGATGCGCGCGCTGGTGCTGGAGGCAGGCACGGGTGTGGGCGGCACCTGGTACTGGAACCGCTACCCCGGCTGCCGCTTCGATTCCGAGAGCTACTCCTACGGCTATTCCTTCGACCAGGACCTGCTGGCGGAATGGGACTGGACCGAGCATTTCGCGCCCCAGCCCGAGACCGAACGCTACCTGAACCGCGTGGCGGACAAGTACGATCTGCGGCGCGACATCCGCTTCGGCGCGCGCGTGGCCTCGGCGCGCTGGGATGAGGCGGCGCGCAGCTGGTCCGTCGCGCTGGAGGATGGCACGCGCTTCGCCGGGCGCTTCCTGATCACCGCCATCGGCGCGCTGTCGTCGCCGACCATGCCCGGCTTCCCAGGCATCGAAGACTTCCGGGGCGCGTCCTTCCACACCGGGCTGTGGCCGAAGGAGCCGGTGGATTTCGCCGGCAAGCGCGTGGCGGTGATCGGCACCGGCGCCTCGGGCGTGCAGACCATCCAGGAAGTGGCCAAGACCGCGGCGCAGCTCACGGTCTTCCAGCGCACGCCCAACTGGTGCGCGCCGCTGCACAACGGCCCGATCACGCCCGAGGAGATGGCCGAGATCCGCACCCGCTACGACGCAATCTTCGCCCGCTGCCGCGAGACCTTCGCCTGCTTCCTGCACACCGCCGACCCGCGCAACACCTTCGACGTGACCGCGGAGGAACGCGAGGCCTTCCTGGAGAAGCTGTATTCCGAACCCGGCTTCGGCATCTGGGTCGGCAACTTCAAGGACCTGCTGACCAATCGCGCGGCGAATGAGGTCGTGTCGGAATTCATCGCGAACAAGATCCGCGCGCGGGTGCACGACCAGCGCGTGGCTGAGATGCTGATCCCGCGCAACCACGGCTTCGGCACGCGGCGCGTCCCGCTCGAGACGCGCTACTACGAAGTCTACAACCAGCCCAACGTCCTGCTGGTGGACAGCCGCGCGACGCCGATCGAGCGCATCACCGCGACCGGCATCAAGACCAGCGCAGCGGACTACGACGTCGACATCATCGTCTACGCCACCGGCTTCGACGCGCTGCGCGGCGCCTTCGACCGCATCGACTTCCGTGGCGCCGGTGGCGTCAGCCTGAAGGCGAAGTGGGAACACGGCGCGACGTCGCTGGTCGGCATGCTGCAGGAAGGGTTCCCGAACCTGTTCACGCTGCTCGGGCCGCACACGGCGCTGGGCAACATCCCGCGGTCGATCGAATTCAACGTGGAGTGGGTGAGCGCGCTGCTGCGCCATCTTCAGGCCAACGGGATCACCCGCGTGGAACCCACGCCCCAGGCCGTCGCGGCCTGGATGGACCACGTGGCCGAGGTGGCGCGCGGGTTGCTGTCCATGGAGGTCGATTCCTGGATGACCGGCGTGAACAGCAATGTCGCGGGCAAGCAGGTGCGGCACGTGGCGCGCTACACCGGCAGCGCGCCGACCTATCGCGCCTGGGCGGACGACATCGCGGCGCGTGGCTATGCGGGGGTTGCGCTGGACTGACGCGGGCGGGCCTTCCCAGCGCCGCGCCGCCGTTCCACCCTGGCGCACCGGGCAGGAGCATGGCGTGATCATCATCGGACGCGGCAGCGTGCAGCAGGAGGAATGCG
The DNA here is from genome assembly GCF_918698155.1 of Roseomonas sp. CECT 9278. GTDB lineage: Bacteria > Pseudomonadota > Alphaproteobacteria > Acetobacterales > Acetobacteraceae > Neoroseomonas. The sequence goes on along the minus strand of NZ_CAKKLX010000048.1, from coordinate 30,129 downwards.
ACGTGATGGGGCACATGAATGTGCGCCACTACGTCGCGCGGGCGGCCGATGCGCTCGACTGGCTGATGCACGAGGCCGGGCTGCCGCCGTCGCGCCAGCGCCTGGCGGTGATGGACCAGCACCTGCGCTTCCTGCGCGAGATGTCGCCGGGCACGCCCTTCACCATCCTGGGCGGTGTCATCGCCACCGGCGCCGAGCGCATCCGCACCGTGGTCGAGATCCGCAACAGCGCGACCGAGGCCGCCGCGGCGACGCTGGTGACCGACCTCGGCCTGTGGGGCGCGCCGCTGCCGGCCCTGCCGGGCGCCGGGGCGCTGGTCGTCGCGATGCCGCCCAATGCCGGCCCGCGTGGCCTGGGCTTCGACCCGCCGCCCGCCTTGCCCGACCGCGACGCCGCCCGCGCCATGGGGCTGGCCGAAGGTTATCGCGGCGCCATCCGCCCGCATGAATGCGACACGGATGGCGTGATGCGCCCCGACGTCATCATCGCGCGCATCTGGGATGGCGTGCCGAACCTGCGCAACCGCGGCACCGGCCTGGGCATCAAGGAGGAAGGGATGGGTTCCGCCGCGCTGGAATACCGCGTGGCGCAGTTCATGCCGCTGCGCGCCGGGCAGTTGCTGACCGTGTGCAGCGGGCTGAAGGCGCTGGGCGAGAAGACCACCACCTGGACGCACCTGGTCCATGACGGCGAGACCGGCGCGGTGGTCGCGGCGGCGGAGGCGGTCGGCATCGCCTTCGACCTCAAGGCGCGCCGCGCGGTGGCGATCCCGGCGGAACGTCGGGCGGCGCTGGAGGCGCTGCTGGTGCCGGGGCTCGGGCTGTAGGGACCGCTGGGCCGGGCCGGTGCCGCGCGTCGGCGCATACTCGAACGGCGCCTCAGCGCGCAGCGCGTTCCGGCAGGGTCGGGCCGGGCAATTCGCTGCATTCCGCCAAGCCGTTCGGGATCTCGATGCAGCGAATGAGCGGCGCGGCCGCCGGAGGGGACGGCCCGGCGCATGCGGCCAGGCTCGCGAAAGCCATCGCGGCAAGCAGGCGGTGCATTCTTCGCATGCCAGGTCCCTTCGACGCGGCGTGATCATCCTGCGGGCGCAGGTCGCCGCGCAATCCCCGCACGCCACGCTGGCGAAGCCCGGGCCCAGCCCCTACAACCGCAGCCGCAGGCCCCGCAGCGGGTCAGGGAGGAGACACGCCATGACCGTCACCATCGCCCGCCGCGCCGCGCTCGCGCTGGCCGGCACCGCCGCCATCGCCGGCACCGCGCGCGCCCAGACCGTGACGCGCACCGCGCGCCTGGTCATCGGCTTCCCGCCGGGCGGATCGTCGGACGTGGTGGCGCGGCTCTATGCCGAGAAGCTGCGCGGGCGCTACGCGCCGCAGGTGATCGTCGATGGCCGCCCCGGCGCCGCCGGGCGCATCGCGGTCGAGGCGGTGAAGGCGGCCGAGGCCGATGGCACCACCTTCCTGCAGACCCCGGCCTCGATGATGACCGTGCAGCCGCATGTCTTCCCGCGCGAGGTGCGTTACGACGCGCTGACCGACTTCATCCCGGTCAGCACCGTGTGCTCCTTCCCCTTCGGCCTGGGCGTGCCGATGAACCATCCGGCGCGCACCATGGAGGAATGGTTCGCCTGGGCACGCGCGCAGCCGAATGAGGTGCCCTGGGCCTCGCCCGCGGCGGGGTCGGTGCCGCACTTCACCGGCATCATGCTGGCGCGCAAGCTGAACCTGCGCCTGACCCACGTGCCCTATCGCGGCGGCGCGCCGGCGGTTCAGGACCTGATCGGCGGCCGCCTGCCGCTGTTCATCGGCGTGCTGAGCGAGATGCTGCCGCATGAGGGCACCGGCGTGCGCATCCTGGCGGTCACCTCGGCCACGCGCTTCGCCAAGCTGCCCAACGTGCCGACGCTGGCGGAGCTCGGCCATCCCGAGCGCACCGCCGAGGAATGGTTCGGCGCCTTCGTGCCGGCCGCCACACCCGCGCCGGTGGTGGCGGGGCTGCATGCGGCGATCGTCGCGGCATCGCGCGAAGCCGACCTGGTGGCGGCGCTGGAGCGGCTGGAATTCACCAATGCGACCTCGGCCAGCCCGCAGGCCTTCGCCGCGCAGATCCGCGGCGAGCGCGACCTGTGGCGCGACGTGGTGCGCGAAAGCGGCTTCACGCCCGAATGACCATGCCCGCATGAGCGCGTTCACATGAACGCAGCGCCGCGCGAGATCCGCCTCAACGCCTTCGACATGGCCACACCGGGCCACATCCAGCAGGGGATGTGGACCCATCCGCGCGACCGCGCGACGGACTACCTGTCGCTGGCTTACTGGACCGGCCTGGCCCGCACGCTGGAACGCGGCCTGTTCGACGGGCTGTTCCTGGCGGATGTGCTCGGCGTGTACGACGTGCATGGCGGCAGCCAGGATGCGGCGGTGCGCGGCGGCGTGCAGATCCCGCTGCTGGACCCGATGCTGCTGGTGCCGGCGATGGCGGCGGTCACGCAACATCTTGGCTTCGGCGTCACGGTGAACCTGGCCTGGGAGCCTCCGGCCTTGCTGGCGCGGCGGTTCTCGACGCTGGATCACCTGACCGGCGGGCGGATCGGCTGGAACATCGTCACCGGGTATCTGGACAGCGCGGCGCGGGCGATGGGCCTCGATCGCCAGATGGCGCATGACGACCGCTACGACATGGCGGATGAGTTCATGGCCGTGGTGTACCGGCTGTGGGAGGAATCCTGGGCGGCGGATGCGGTGCAGGCCGACCGCGCGGCGGGCGTCTATGCGGACCCCGCGCGGGTGGCGCGCATCCGGCACGAGGGGCGCCAATACCGGCTGGATGCGCCGCATCTGGTGGAACCCTCGCCGCAGCGCACGCCGGTGCTGTATCAGGCCGGGGCGTCGGATCGCGGGCGCGCCTTCGCGGCGCTGCATGCGGAATGCGTGTTCCTGAACGGCGGGCCGAAGCCGCATGTGGCCGGGCTGGTGGCGGACCTGCGCGCGCGGGCGGCGCCGCGGCCGATCCGCGCCTTCCTGGGTGCCACGCTGATCGTCGGGCGCACCAGCGCCGAGGCGCGCGACAAGCTCGAGGACTACCGCCGCTGCACCAACGTCGAGGCCGCGCTGGTGCATGCCTCGGCCTCGCTCGGCATCGACCTGGCCGCGCTCGGCCTGGATGATGAACTGCCCACCGCGCCCGGCAATGCCATCCAGTCCAACGTCACCGCGCTGCGTGCCGCCGCGCCGCGAGCCACCAAGCGGGCGCTGATCGACCGCATGATCCTGGGCAGCCGCCAGCCGCCGATCATCGGCAGCGCGCAGGAGGTGGCGGCTGCGCTGATCGCCTGGGTGGACGATGCCGATGTCGACGGCTTCAACCTCTCGCGCACCGTGATGCCGGACTGCATCGAGGATGTGGTGGACCTGCTGGTGCCGGTGCTGCAGGACCGCGGGCGCTACAAGCGCGGCCATGCGCCCGGCACCTATCGGGAGAAGCTGTTCGGCGCCGGCCCGCGCCTGGCCGCCCCGCACCCGGCCGCGGCCGTGGCGCGCTGACTGGACGGGCGGCGAGGGCGCGCTACCTTCAGGCCAACCCCTGAAGGATCGACCACCATGGACGGAACCCAGATGCCGGCGGCCGCCGCCGCGCTCACCGCCCGCTACGGCGCCGGCGCCGAGCCCAAGGCCGGCCCCTGGAACGACACCATCGCGCTGCTGCTGTCGCATCGCTCGACCCGCGGCTTCAAGCCGGATGCGCTGCCCGATGGCACGCTGGAGACGCTGGTTGCCGCCGCGCAATCCGCCGCGACATCGTCGAACCTGCAGACCTGGTCGGTGGTGGCGGTGGACGACAAGGCGGTGCGCGCCGAACTCGCCACCATCGCCGGCAACCAGAAGCATATCGAGGTCTGCCCGATCTTCCTGGTCTTCCTGGCCGACGTGTCGCGCAACGGGCGCCTGGCTGCCGAGGCCGGCACGGAACTGGCCGGCATGCCCTATCTGGAATCCTTCCTGGTGGCGTCGATCGATGCCGCGCTGGCGGCGCAGAACGCGGTGGTGGCGGCCGAGAGCCTCGGCCTGCTGACCGTGTATATCGGCGCGCTGCGGAATGACGTGCAGCGCGTGGCGGGGCTGCTGAACCTGCCGCCGGGGGCCACGCCGGTCTTCGGCCTGTGCGTCGGCCATGCCGCGCCTGGGCGCGAGGGCGAGGTGAAGCCGCGCCTGCCGCAGGCCGCCGTGCTGCACCGCGAACGCTACGACGCGGACGATGCCGCCCATCGCGCCGCCTATGATCCGCGCATGGCGGATTTCTCGGCGCGCCACGAGATGGGCGCGACCACCTGGACGCAGCGCGTGATTGCGCGGCTGGGCACGATGAAGGCGCTGAACGGGCGCGACAAGTTGAAGGATGCGCTGGTCGCGCTGGGCTTCCCGCTGCGCTGACCGACGGCTTGCGCATGCCGGCGCCGGCCCGCTCGCCCGCCCTGCGGGGCCGCGCGCGCGCCGGATGTCGGCAGCGCGCGAGGGCGCCTTCCGATCCAGCCCCTGCCGCGGCGTGTGACCCGGCTGATTGCCGGGCCTGCCGCGCGCATGCTCCGCTGCCGGCATGAACAGCCGTCGCGAAGGCCGACCGGAAGGTGCTGGCCAATGGTGGATGCTGGCCGCGCTGGTCGTGGCCGCCTTCCTGATCCGCCTGCCGGGGCTGTTCGCGCCGGCGGCCTGGATCGACGAATCGGCCAGCATCGCCGTGGGGCAATTGCCGTGGTCGGTGGTGCTGGGCGAGATGGCGCGCATCGAGGCGAGCCCGCCCGGCTACTATGCCATCGCCAAGGTGATGGGTGCTGTCGCCGGGCCTGGCGCGGTGCCGCTGCGGCTGCTCTCGGCGGCGGCGGCGGCGCTGGCGGTGGTGCCGGTCTGGCTGTTCTGCCGGGCTGCCTTCGGGCTGCGCGCGGCGTGGCTCGGCGCGGTGCTGGTGGCGCTGAACGCGGCGCTGCTGCGGCTGTCGCAGGATGGGCGCACCTATGCCGTGCTGTTCCTGCTGTTCTGCTGCGCGCTGCTGGCCGCCTGGCGCCTGGTCGAGGCCGCGCGCGAGGGGCGGGCCGGGCTGGGCGCGGTGGCGGGGCTCGGCGCCACGCAGGGGGCGGTGCTGTGGCTGCACCACACGGCGGCGATCGGCAATGTCGGGCTGAACGTGTTCGTGCTGGCCGCGCTGCTGGCCGGGCGCGCCGGCGTGCTGCGCGGCGCCGTGCTGCTGGCGGGCGCCGATGCGCTGGGCCTGCTGGTCGGCGGCGCGCCGATCTATTGGGCGCTCGGCCACGCCCTGGGTGGCGAGTTCGTCATGGGCTGGCTGCAGCCGCCGAACCTGGTCGTCGCCGCGCAGGCCTATGTCTATGGCGTGGTGGCGCCCTTCCACGCGCCGCTGACTCTGGTGACGATCCTCGCCAGCGCGGTGGCGCTGCTGGGCGGCGTGCTGGCCTGGCGACGCCCGGGCTGGCCGGGCCGGGTCGCGCTCGCGGTGCTGCTGGGGGTGTGCGGGGTGCTGTTCCCGCTGCTCAGCCAGGCCTGGCCGATGATGATGGACCGCACCGTGCTGTTCCTGGTGGCGCCGCTGGCCGCCGGCGTGGCGGCGGGCGTGGCGCTGCTGCCGCGCGCGGGCTTCGCGGCGGCGGCGCTGCTGCTGGTGGGGTTGCACGCGCATGGCGCCGTGGCCTTGCGGCACTGGCCGGCGGAGAAGGAACCCTGGCGCGACGTGGTGGCCGAATTGCGCGCGCGCCTGGCACCCGGCGACCGCGTGGTGGTGACCGACAGCGTCTTCGCGCTGGTCTCGCTGCGCCTGGCGGGCGGGGGCGGGTTCGACGCGCTGGTGGTGCCGGCCACCTCGCGCCTCGAATCGCGCGCGGCGGTGCTGGTGGCGCCCGCGGCCGCGGTGTCCCCGGCGGGGCTGTGCGACAGGCTGCGCGGGGCGGGCCGGGTGTGGATCGTCACGCGCCCGCCGCCGGCCTCGGTGGCCGAGGATCCGCACTATTCCAGCCGCCCCGCGGTGCTCGCCGCGCTGCGCGACGCGGCGGGCGAGCGGGTCGAGCAGGTGCCGGCCGGCACGCTGCTGCTGGAGGCCTGGCGCGTGCCCGGCTGCTGACGCCCGCGCCGCCGTCAGGCGGTGGGCAGGTTGGTGCGCAGCCGCGCCTCGAAATACGCGACGGTGCGCGCCAGCCCGTCCTCCAGCGGCACCTTCGGCTCCCAGCCGAGCAGGCGGCGGGCCAGGCCGATATCCGGGCAGCGCCGCGTCGGATCGTCCTGCGGCAGCGGCCGCTTCTCGAGCGCGGTGCCGGTGCCGCACAGGCCGATCACCCGTTCGGCCAGTTCGCGCACCGTGATCTCGTGCGGGTTGCCGATATTGACGGGGCCGGTCACGTCGTCGGGCGTGTCCATCAGGCGCATCAGGCCTTCCACCAGGTCGTCGACGAAGCAGAAGGACCGCGTCTGGGTGCCCTCGCCATAGATGGTGATGGGCTGGCCGGACAGCGCCTGGACGATGAAGTTGGACACCACGCGCCCGTCATTGGGGTGCATGCGCGGGCCGTAGGTGTTGAAGATCCGCACCACCTTGATGCGGACATTGTGCTGGCGCCGGTAGTCGAAGAACAGCGTCTCGGCGCAGCGCTTGCCTTCGTCGTAGCAGGCCCGCGGCCCGAGCGGATTCACCGATCCGCGGTAGTCCTCGGTCTGCGGATGGACCTCGGGGTCGCCATAGACCTCGCTGGTCGAGGCCTGCAGCACCTTGGCCTTCAGCCGCTTCGCCAGGCCCAGCATGTTGAGCGCGCCGGAGATGGAGGTCTTGGTCGTCTGCACCGGGTCGAACTGGTAGTGCACCGGCGATGCCGGGCAGGCCAGGTTGTAGATCTCGTCGACCTCCACATACAGGGGGAAGGTCACGTCGTGGCGCATCGCCTCGAATTGCGGGTGCGCCAGCAGGTGCGCGATGTTGTCGCGCGTGCCGGTGAAGTAGTTGTCGACGCACAGGACCTGGTGGCCCTGCGCGAGAAGCCGTTCGCACAGGTGGGAGCCGATGAAGCCCGCCCCCCCGGTCACCAGCACGCGCTTGCGTGAGATCATCTGTTCGTCGTCCCTTCCTTGCGCCGGCGACGGTCCTCGACCATGCGTTCGACGGCGTCGTCCAGCTTGTCCACGAATGCGTCCCAGGTGAAGAGCCGCGCGCGCTCGGTCCCCGCCGCGCCCATCCGGGCGGCCAGGGCGGGATCGCGCGCGAGCTGCAGCATCCGCTCGGCGAAGGCCGCCGGATCGTCGGGCGTGAGGAAGCCGGTCACGCCGTCCTGCACGCTCTCGCGCGGGCCGCCGCGATCCACCGCGACAACCGGCCGCCCGGCGGCCATGGCTTCGAGCGGCGTCAGGCCCCAATCCTCGTTGAAGGCGGTGAACAGCAGCGCGGTGCAGCGGTCCTGCAGCGCCTGCATCTGCGCATCCGTATTGTCGGTGTGGAACTCGACATCGCCGATCTCGCGGCCGCGCGCCATCAGCTCCTCGGCGATCGCGCGGCTTTTGTCGTCGACCATGCCGGCGACGACCAGCCGCCAGCCGGGCAGGTCGCGCTTGGCCAGCGCGAAGGCTTCGAGGCCGAGGCGGATGTTCTTGGTCCACATGATCCGCCCGGCGATCAGGAAATAGGGCTCGGGCTTCGCGCCGCCGGTGATCCGCGCGGCCGCGATGCCGGGATAGGCGAGACCGACATCGCCCTGCGGGCGCAGGCCGCCGCGCAGGATGCGCCCGCGCACCGTGTCGCTGATCGCGACCACCGTGTCGTAGTTGCGCCAGCAGGCGCGATCCAGCGCCTTGAAGGCGGCCTCCGCCACCAGGCCGAGCGGCCGGAACGGCCCGAGCCGGCCGAGCGCACGCTCGCGGTAGACCTCGTCGAACACCGCGCGCAGCGGCGTGAAGACCAGCGCCAGGATGGGCTTGTCGCGGTTGCGCAGCGTCAGCAGGTCGCCCAGCCCGTCGCAGGACACGACCAGGGCGTCGAACCGCGCGGGGTCGATGCGGGTGGTCGCGATGCGCGCCGCGCCCGAGATCGCGCCGAGATAGGTGCGCTTCACCGAGACGCGCGGCAATTCGACCACGCCGGAATCGCGCAGTTCCGGATAGGTGTCCGCGGGCGCGAAGCGGCTGGTGTAGAGCGTGACCTCGTGGCGCGAGCGCGCGCGGTATTCGAACAGCGTCCGCTCCAGGCCCGACTTCAGGTAGATCCAGGGGTGATACAGCGCGATGCGCATCATGCCTCCTTGGGCGAAGCGCGGCCGGCCGGCAGCATCTCGGCGTACAGCTCGGTGAGCCGCGCGGCATGCCTGTCCCAGCTGTAGGCGGCGGCGAGGTGCCGGTTGTCCAGGCCCGCGGCGGTGCAGGCGGCGCGATCCTCCCACAGCCTGGCGATCGCGGCGATCATCGCCGCCTCGTCGCCCGGCGCGTGGCGATGCCCGGCGAAGGGGATGGTGTCGAGCGAGGAGACCACGGCGCAGCCGCCGGCCATCGCCTCGGCGACCACCAGGCCGAAGGTCTCGGCATAGGTCGGGAACAGGAAGATGCGCGCCTGCGACAGCAGCCGCCAATACAGGTCGCCGGAGCGGCCTTCCTCGACCACCAGGTTGGGCGGCGCGGCGGCGCGCAACGCGTCGGTGTCCGGTCCCCAGCCGCAGGCGCGGAAGGCGATGTGCGGCAGCGCGCGTGCCGCCGCGACGACGTGATGGAACCCCTTGCGTTCATCGAGCCGCCCGGCGAACAGGACGAAGTCCTCGCGCAGCGCGGCCGGTGGGAAGCCGCCATCCTCGATGCCCGGGTGGATCACCAGGCTGCGCGTGGCGCTGGTGCCCATGGCGATGCCGGCCTGGCGCGAGGCCTCCGACAGGAAGATCATGCGGTCGTAGGATGCCCGCAGGATGCTGCGTTCGAGCATCATGTGCAGGCGCCCGCCAAGTGGCCCCTTCAGCCGCAGCCAGCCGTCGCCGAACAGGCCCAGCATCTCGCACACGACCGGGCGGCGCGCGATGCGGGCGGCGGCCAGCGCCGGCAGAGCGGCGTTGTAGTTGAAGGCATGCACCAGGTCGTGGCGGCGTGCCGCGCGCGCAATGGCGCCGATCCGCAGCGCCATCGCCTGGCGCGGGATGCGCATCCGGCGGGTCGGCACGCCCTCGATGCTGGTGATGGCGGGGTCGCCGGTGGTCAGTACCTCGACCGCGATGCCGCGGGCCATCAGCGCGGTGGCGGTGCGCAGCGCGATGCGTTCGCCTCCGCCGCGGAAATCCGGCGGGAAGACCTCGTGCACCAGCAGGATCGATCGCACGGTCACAGCACCAGGGTCCTGGCGCGGATGGAACTGGCCAGCAGCGTCGCGCTCAGCACCACGGCGCGCGGCAGCCCGAAGACGAAGCGCGCGGCAAGGTGCAGCGGGTTGCGCAGCCGCCCGCGGTCGATGAAGCGGATCGCCAGGTAAGGCAGCGTGAGCAGCAGCAGCGCCGGGTGCAGCACCGCGCCCGCCAGGCCGATCGCGAACAGCGTGAAGCAGGCGCTCAGCGGCGACAGGAAGTAGCCCAGGAACAATTCGCGCCGCAGCGCCGGATAGGCGCGCACGATGAAGGGCCAGTGGCGCATCGCGCGCGGCTGCATCAGCCAATCGAGGAACGACACCGCGAAGACCTCGTGATGGACCAGCGCATCGGGCGCATAGCCGGTGGGGTATCCGGCCATGCGCACCGCCCAGCCGAGCGCGGTATCCTCGCCGTAGAAGCGTTCGCGGAAATCCTCGGGGAAGCCGCCCACGGCGCGGAAGGCGGCGGCGTCGTAGAAGATGTTGCAGGTCTCGAAATAGGGGGTGGGGCCGGTGACGCTCACGGTCTTCTCGAGCAGCCGGCGCGGCTGGCCCGGATGCGGCAGCGTGCGCCCCTGCACGAGCGCGAGGCCGCCGGCGATGGCGCGCGCGCCGGCGGCGATCCAGCCGGGCGTCGCTTCGCAGTCGTCGTCGGTGAAGGCCAGGATGTCGCCGCGCGCCTGGCCGGCGCCGAAATGGCGCGACGGCCCGGGGCCGGAGAAGGCGGTGGCGACATAGGCGATGGGCACGTCGCTCCCGGCGGCGATGCGCGCGACGCGCGCGGCGGTGTCGTCCGGCGTGGCGTTGTGCACGACGATGATCTCGAAGCGGTCGCGTGGCCAGTCCTGCGCGACCAGCGACCGCAGCAGGCGTTCCAGCAGCACGGGCCGGCGATGCGTCGGCACGATCACGCTGACGAAGGGCGGCGTCACGGCGCGGTCCTGTCGTCGGCGGCCTGCCCGGCGGCGATGCCCCCGACCGGGCGCCGGCGCAGCCCGCCGAGGCGCTGTGCGGGGAACCAGCGCGATGTCATCAGCGCGAAGGCGCGGCTGTCGGGCAGGCGGCGCGTGGCCTGGGCCTGGCGGCGCAGCGCCAGCGTCGCGCCGAGGTGCCGCAGGTTCCACAGCAGGGCCCGCAGCCTGGCGCGCCGCGGGCGGTGCGCCAGCGCATCGGCCAGGCTGTAGGCGATGATCGCCGGCAGCCACCAGGCCAGCCGGGCGGCGCCGAAGCACTTCAGCCCCATCCGCAGCCGGTTCTTGCCGTAGTGGAAGACCATGGTGGGATGGCTCGGCCCGATCTCGGTGCCGACATGGTGGATCGCGACCGCGCCCGGCACCACGCGCGCGCGCTGCCCCGCCAGCGCCAGCCGCAATCCCAGGTCGGGTTCCTCGTAGCCGTAGAAGAAGGCATCGTCGAAACCGCCCGCCGCGCGCAGCGGTGCGACCCGCGCCAGGATGGCGGAGGCGTTCATCCACAGCACGTCGCGCGCTTGCGCGGCGGCGGCGCGCGGCGCCCCTTCGTCGAGGTCCCAGCACAGGCCGAGCGGGGAGATCGCGCCGCCATAGGCATTCAGCATCGTCCGGTCATGCGCGAAGACCACGCAGCCACCCACCATCGCGACCGACGGGTCCTGCGCGAAGGCGGCCATCGCCGCGCGCGTCCAGCCCGGGTCGAGTTCGACATCGCTGTCGACGAAAGCCACGAAGCCGTCCGCCGGCGCCTGCGCGAGGCCGAAGCCCCGCGCGGCCGCCGGCCCTTCGGGCGCCTTGCGGTGCGTGCGCAGCCGGACCGGCAGCCGCGGCGCGAGGGCTTCCAGCACCGCGGGCGTGTCGTCGGTCGATCCATTGTCCACCACCAGCACCTCGATCGCCTCCGGCGGCCAATCCTGCGCGGCGATCGCGGCGATGGTGCGCGGCAGGTCGCGCGCGCGGTTGAAGGTCGGGATGACGAACAGGATCGGCGTCATGGCGTGGCCGGCCACAGGCGTGGCGCGCTGCCCAGCAGCGCCAGCACCAGCGCATAGGTGTACCATGACGGGTCGAGCCACAGCGAGAAGTCGACCGTCTGCTGCACCGCCTCCAGCAGGATCGCGATGGTGAAGCCGACACAGATGCCGCGCACCGCCCCGCGTGTCGCCGCGATGGCGCGCACCCCGCGCAGCAGCCCCGCCAGCAGCAGCAGCACGAAGCCCGCCAGGCCGATCGCGCCGGCCTCCGCGAGGATGAGCAGGTACACGTTGTGCACCGGCGCGGCGGCGCGCACGCTCGCACTCGCCGCGACCTCGGCCAGTGCCTGGATTTCGAGCGCAATCAGCGGGACGAATTCCGCCATCCGCGCGCTCGATGCGCCGAAGCCCACGCCGAGCAGCGGCGCGTCGTCGAAGACCAGCACGGCGGCGCGGTTGTAGTCGGCGCGGAAATCGATCGATTCGCTGAAGTCGCCGCTGAACCGCTCGATGATGTCGCCGAGGAAGGGCAGCAGCGCCGCGGCCAGCGCGCAGCTGCCCAGGATCATGCCGCCGATCGCCAGCCGCGCCGGGATGGCGCGCAGCGCCACGCCGCAGGCCACCACCAGCGGCAGCGCGCCGAGCAACAGCACCCCCGGCGCGCGCGACTTTGTCACCAGCATCGCCGCCAGCCCGACCAGGCTGATCGCGATGCCGGCCAGGCGCAGCAGCGGATGCCGCGCGAAGGCCACGACGCCGAAGGCCGCCGGCACCAGCAGCAGCAGGTAGGCCGCCAGAACATTGGGATGCGCGAGCGAGCCGGAAGCGCGGTTGAAGCCCAGTTCCTCGATGTCGATCGCGCCCTGGCCGGCCAGCACGGCCGACAGCCCGCCATCGGCGCGCAGCAGCACCTGCATCATCCCGAGCGCAGCCTGCATCAGGATCGCAAGCGTCAGCCCGACCACCGCGGCGATCCACAGCGGGCGGTCCATGTTCCACTGCAGCCAGGCCAGCACCAGGGCGAACTTCACCACCCGCACCGTGTCCGTCATCGCGAGGTCCGGGCGGTCGGCGGCCAGCGTGGTCAGCAACGCCGCCACCAGGAAGGGCAGCACCGGCGCGATCGACAGCTCGTGGCCCGGCCGTGCCGGCGCGCCGCGGCCGAGCGCGCGCTGCAGCGCCGTCACGCCGACCATCGCGAGCAGCATCAGGTCGGCCGGCGTCCAGAACAGCCCCGCATTGGCCGGCGTGTCGAAGACCGCGACGAAGGCGTCGAAATACTGCCGGTTATAGGTCAGCGCCACGATGTAGCCGACCAGCAGGACCTCGCGCGGGCGGCCGGTCAGCATCGCGAGCGCCACCGCGCCGGCGAGCCCGGCCACACCGACCAGCCCCTTGAGGCCGAGCTGCGGGATCATGGCGCCCAGCGCCACGGCCAGCAGCGCCGCGCCCACCACGCCCGTGAGCCCGACCAGCCGCGCCGGCAGCGGGGCGCTGCTCACGGCGCGCGCAGGCCTTCGTAGCGCAGCAGCATGATGGCGTGGGGCGGCACGCGCACCAGCCGCTCCGCCCCCGTCGCGCCGAGCGTTTCGCGTTCGAGGCGCACCTCCTGCTCGGCGCCGAGGTGGAAGCGTCCATGCGCGCCCGCACGCGCCTGGTCGCCCCAGCGCACGCCTGGCACGCGCAGCAGCTCGGTGCCGGTATGGGCATCCGCCGCGTCGGCGACCAGCGTCTCGGTCGCCAGCGACGCCGCGCCGCCGGCGCCGCCCAGCGTCAGGCGGGCGGCGATGGCGGCGTTCGGATGCCGGTTGATCAGCAGCACCGTCACGGTGCGGCGGTCGGGCGTGGCGCTCGCGAGCACGTCGAGATACGGCGCGGCCGCGACGGCATCCATGTAGCCGATGGCGCGGCTGCGATAGGTCGCGACCTCGGTGGTGGCGGACAGCAGGCCGCCTTCCATGCCGCGCGCGATCATCCGGAAGGCCATGGCCGGGGCGGTCATGGCCCAGCCATTCCCGCGCCGCCCGATCCAGCCCATGAACAGCGATTCATTGAGCTTGAAGAAGTTCGCGAGCAGCATCGAGGGCTCCTCGGCGAAGGCCCGCAGCACCGAGGCGACATAGATCGCCGAGCCGATGGTCTTGACGTGGTCGATCAACGCCGAGGCCGGGTCGATCGCGAATAGCGGCCCCCATTCGGTCACGCCGACGCCGATCCGCCCGGCCCGCTCGGGCGCGAAGCGCGCGATCTCGGCCCGGGTATCCGCCAGGTTGCGCGCCACCAGCTGCGGGAAGGCCCACATCGCCGCATAGACATCCAGCGCATCGAGCCCGCGCGAATCCGCCAGCACCGGCGCATAGGCATTGTGCACCGCCAGCAGGTCGATCTCGGCGCCGGCGCGGCGCAGCACCACCTCGTTCCAGTCGTCGTGGCTGTTGAAGCGGTAGCGGCCGAAATTGCGCAGCCCGATCGCGGCGATGCGGATCTCGGGATCGACGGCGCGCATGGCACGGGCGAATTCCACCAGCCGTTCGGCATAGCGCCGCGGCGTGGTGGCGCCGCCGGAGGAATCGCCGGCCATGTAGAGCTCGTTGCCGATCTCCCACCAGGTGACGCGGCCGTTGCGCGGGCTGCGCCCGCCCTCGCCATTGACGTAGCGCACCCAGTCGGCCGCGAGCGCCGGCGTGCCGGTGCCGGCATTGACCGTGATCAGCAGGCTGCCGCCGATCTCCCGCGCGAAGGCCAGGGCCTCGTCCGTGCCGAAGGAATGGCGCACGCGTTCGGTGTCGCCCGGCACCATCGGCGTCGTGGCGCGGGCCGATTGCGGGCCGATCCCGTGGCGCCAGTCATAGGCATCCGACCACACGCCGCCGGGGAAGCGCACCAGCGTCACGCCCATGTCGCGCGCCATGCGCACCACTGTCGGGTCGAGCCGGTTGCGCTGCGAGTCCCACAGCCCGTTGGCGTCGCGGATCATCTCGACATTGGTGCCGAAGATCTCGCGCGGGATCATCCGGCGCACCGCCGTGGTGTCCACCCGCACGCGGGCGGGAATGTCGGGCGCGGGCGCCGCGCGCGCCGCCGCCCGGGCAGCCGGGGCCGCCGCGCGCGGGGATGGCGCCGCACCGCCCGCGGTGATCGAGACCGCGGCGAACAGCGCGGTGCCGCTGGTGCCGCTCGCGACGATGAACAGCACCGCGCCTTCCACCGCCGGGTCGTCGGGGACCTCGATACTGTCCTGCCGGCTCGCCAGCGTGCCGTCGGCGGCCGCGCTGGTCATCACGATCGACCCCGCATCCGCGCCGCCGCGCAGCACCACCAGGCCCAGCACCGCCTGCGCCCCGCCGGTCGCGCCCAGCGCCGCCGAGACAGCCAGCCGCCGCCCGCGCACCGCCGAGGCGGGCAGCAACTGCCCGATGCCATAGGGCTTGTCGCTCGGCGTGTTGCGCGCATTGGGCGACAATTCGAGCATCCGGCCGGCCATGCCCGCCGGCGCCGCCACGAGGCGCATCCGCCCCTTGGGCGCGGTCGCGGCATCGAGCACCCATCCGGCTGGCGGCGTGCCGCCCTCGGTGAACGACCCGTTCTCGATCAACGGCTGCGTGCGGGCGGGAAGTGCGCCGGTCGCGACGACCAGCAGCAGCGCCAGAACGGTGCGTATCATCCCTGCCCCTCGCCTCGTGCGCCTGGTCCCGAGGACCGCCAGGCCAGCCGGAGCGCACCGAGCAGCGTCGGATCCACCCCCAGGAGCCGCCGCACCACGACCGCCTGTGTCGCCGCCTGCGCGAACAGCGTGGCGACGGTGGCCACGGCGGCGCCTTCCGACCCGAAGACTGGCACCAGCAGCAGGCATAGCACGATGTCCAGGATCACAGCGCCGAACGCGCAGGCTACGGTCGCGCGGTTGTGCCCGGCCAGGGCCAGCAGCCCGCCGCCCGGCCCGCAGGCCGCGACCGCGACCAGCCCGCCGAGCAGGATCGCGAGCGGCCCGGCGGCATCCTCGAATCCGCGGCCGAAGGCGGGCAGCAGCCAGGGCAGGGCGGCGATCAGCACCACCGCGATCGCCGCCGCCAGCCCGACCATCAGCGCCACCGCGACCGCCACCGTGCGGCGCAGGCCGTCAGTGTCCTGCGCGGCCGCCTGGCGTGCCATGGCCGGCGCCATGAGCGACAGCACCGAGGTGGAGGCGAGCGCCACCGTGAGCGCCAGCCGCGACGCGACGCTGTACACGCCGGCCGCCTCCGCCCCCACCAGCGTGCCGAGCATGATGGTATCGAGCCGCTCGACCAGCGACACGGCCGCCATGGCCAGCACGAAGGCGAGGCCGGCATCGATCCAGCGGCGCCGATCCTCGGTCGATCGCGGGCCGCACCGCGGCACCGGCATGGCGCGCCGAACGGCCGGCAGCGCGGCGGCCCAGGCGATCGCGGCGGCCAGCGCGGTGAGCCACAGCGCGACCGCCGGGTCGGCGAGGCCAAGCAGGCCTGCCACGAGCACCAGCACCCCCACCAGCAGCGTGCGTGCCAGGCCGGCCAGCAGCTCCGCGCGCAGGGGTTGTCCCATCGCCTGCAACATTCCCGCAGCAAGCGTCACGAATCCGAAAGATGGAATGATCGCCGCCGCGGCGAGGGCATGCCCCGCCTGGTCCCGCAGCGACGGCGTGAGGGCGAAGGCCAGCCAGAACGCCGCCGCGATCCCGACCGAGCTCGTGGCCAGCAGCCACTGCGCGGTGCGGATGAAGCCGCGCAGGCGGGCCGCCTCGCCGGTTGCCGCGTAGACCGGGATGAAGCGGATCGCCGCCAGCGGCATGCCGAAGCCGCCTGTGACCGAGAGCACCGTCACCATCGACAGAAACGTTGCATAGACCCCCAGTCCCTCGGGGCCGAGGGTACGTGCGAGGACGATCTGCATGCCAAAGCCCGCTGCGACGATCATGCCCTTCAGGCCGAGCGCCAGGGCGCTGCGTGTCAGCATGCGCCCGGACGGCGCCGGCGCTCGTTCCACGAATTCGGCCCCCGTTCCACATGCGGAGATTGGGGCAGATTGTTACGCAACGGAAGCCATGCCAGACTGTGCCCACGCCGCCACGGGGCGGAGGCCGGGCTTGGAGGCGACTGGGCGGCAGGATGCCGGCCAGGGAATTGTGCATGTTTCGACCGTGATCGGGATGCGGCGGCTGGTGCCGGGATACGGTGCCGCAGCGCCACGATCGGGTCACGGGACCAGCGCCTCGGACGGGGGAGATTCGTGATGATGCCCGCGCGAGCAGAACCCTGGGCCGGGCCGCAGGTGCGGCGATGACGCGCGGCCCCCTCGCCGAGGCGGAGCCCGGACTGCGCGCCATACCGTTGCTGACCGCGGCGGCGCCGACCGCCCTGGTGCGCCGGTCCGTCGCCGTGCTGGCCGGCCTGCTGCCCGCGGTGGATGGCGTGATCGCCATCGGCGCCGGGGTGGCGGTCAGCCAGCTGGTCGATACCGACGGGGACGGCGAGGGCGCCCGCCACGCCGCCGCCACGCTGGTCGGCACCATGTTCTTCCTCGCGCTCGCGGCGGCCGGCGGGCAGTACCGCGCCGATCTGCTCGACCGGCGCATCGGCGCGGTCGGCCGGCTGCTGGCCACCTGGGGCCTGGCGCTGATGCTCACCATCACCGTTGCCTACCTGTGGGATGGCGGCGTGGCGGTCACGCGCGGCTGGCTGGTCGGGTGGTCGGTGGCCGGCGCCGGCGCGCTGGCGGGCTGGCGCGTCCTCGCGGCGATGCGGATGCGCCGCTGGCGCGCCGAAGGTCGCCTGGCGGAGCGCATCGCCATCGTGGGCGGCGCGGAGCACACGCAGCGCCTGGTCGACCACCTGGCGCAGCCGGGGCTCGCGGGCCAGGTGGCGGTGCTCGGCGTCTATGGCATCGACACGCCGGAGGCACCGGGCCTCGACAGCATGCATCGGCGCCTGGCCGACCTGGTGCACGAGGCACCGGGCCTTGGGCTCGATGCGGTGATCGTGGCGCTGCCGTGGTCGGACCCCGACCGCATCGCCGCGGTCTGCATGCAGTTGCGCGACCTGCCGGTCGATGTGCGCCTCGCACCCGATCTCGCGGCCTATGACCTGCCGGCGGGCGCGCCGCGCATGATGGGCGGGCGGCTCGCGCTCGAGGTCTGGGGGCGGCCGCTGCGCGACTGGCGCGGCTTCGTGAAGCGCGCCGAGGACCTGCTGGTCAGCGCGGGGCTGCTGGTGATGGTGGCGCCGGTCATGCTGCTGGCGGCGCTGGCGATACGGCTCGACAGCCCGGGGCCGGTGCTGCTGCGCCAGCGGCGCTTCGGCCTGGGCAACCGGCCGATCATGATCTTCAAGTTCCGCACCATGTATGCCGATCGCTGCGATGCCACCGGCCGGCTGGCCACCCTGCGCGGCGACCCGCGCGTGACGCGCGTGGGGCGTTTCCTGCGGTCCTCCAGCATCGACGAGCTGCCGCAGCTGTTCAACGTGCTGCTGGGCACGATGTCGCTGGTCGGGCCGCGCGCCCATCCGGTCGAGATGCAGGTCGGCGGGCGCTACTACCACGAGATCGTGCGCCACTACGCCGCGCGCCACCGCATGAAGCCCGGCATCACCGGCCTCGCGCAGGTCAATGGCCAGCGCGGCCTGGTGGACAGCATGGAAAAGGCGCAGCGGCGGCTCGACTACGACCTCCATTACGTCGAGCACTGGACGCTGTGGATGGACATGCGGATCCTGGTCGCGACGCTGACGCGCGGGATGCGCTGCGACAACGCCTTCTGAACGCGACCCCGGCGCCGCGCGCGCCCATGCGAAGGAGCAGATGAGATGCAGGTCGTGATCCTGGCCGGGGGCTCGGGCACCCGCGCCTACCCGTACACCGAATACCTGCCCAAGCCGATGATGCCGGTGGGCGGCAAGCCGATCCTGCTGCGCGTGATGGACATCTACGCCCGGCAGGGCATCACCGAATTCGTCATCTCGGTGGGCTACCGCAAGGAGATCATCCTCGACTATTTCGACGGCCGGAACTTCGGCTGGAAGGTCGACATCGTGGATACCGGCGCTGCCACCGACACCGGCGGGCGCATCTGGGGCTGCCGCCACCTGCTGCGCGACACCTTCATGGCGACCTATGCCGACGGCCTGTCGGATGTCGACCTGGGCGACCTGCTGGCCTTCCATCGTCGCATGGGCAAGCTCGCGACCATCACCTCGGTGCCGCTGCGATCGCAATACGGCACCATCGAGGCCGACGCCGCCGGCGTGATCTCGGACTTCCGCGAGAAGCCGGTGCTGCGCGAGCACTGGATCAACGCGGGCTACTTCGTGATGGAGAAGCGCATCTTCGACCATTGGCAGGGCGAGAACCTGGAGCGCGACGTGTTCCCCGGCCTGCTGCCCGGGCGCAACCTCGCGACCTATCGGCACGACGGGTTCTTCAAGTCGATGGACACCTACAAGGACCAGCAGGAAATCGAGGCGATGTTCGCCGAGGGGCGCGCCCCCTGGATGCGCACGGCCGCGGCCGCCTGAACCGCACGAGGGGCATTCCATACCATGGGTTCGAACGACGGCTTCTGGGCCGACAAGCGCGTGCTGGTGACCGGGTCCTCGGGCTTCCTGGGGTCCTGGACGGTCAAGGAGCTCAACGCCCGCGGGGCGACCACCATCGGCTATGTGCGCGACCTGGGGCGGCACTTGTCGCGCCGCGACGATCCGCAGACCGAACCCCACTTCACCGTCTACGGCGCGCTCGAGGACTACGAGACCATCCTGCGCGCGATCAACGAGCATGAGGCCGACACCGTGCTGCACCTGGGCGCGCAGCCGATCGTGGGGATCGCCAACCGCAATCCGCGATCGACCTTCGAGGCGAATATCCGCGGCACCTGGAATGTGCTCGACGCCTGCCGCGAACTGGGCGGGCGGGTGAAGCGCATCGTCGTCGCGTCGTCCGACAAGGCCTATGGCACGGCCCCGAGCCTGCCCTATGACGAGACCATGCCGCTGAACGGGCGGCATCCGTATGACGCATCAAAGTCCTGCACCGACATCATCGCGCAGACCTACCACCACACCTACGGCCTGCCGGTCTGCGTGACGCGGGCGGGGAATTTCTTCGGCGGGCGCGATCTCAACTTCAACCGCATCGTGCCCGGCGTGGCGCGCTGGGCGATCAACGGCGAACGCCCGATCCTGCGCTCCGACGGCAGCATGATCCGCGACTACATCTACGTGCGCGACGTGGTCTTCGCCTATCTCGCGCTGGCCGAGGCGATGGAGGACCGCGCGCTGCACGGGGAGGCCTTCAACTTCTCGACCGAGCAGCCGATGTCCGTGGTCGCGCTGGTGCAGCGCATCCTGGCCGCGGCCGGGCGGGCCGACCTGGAACCGATCATCCTGGGTGAGGCCACCAACGAGATCCCCGAACAGCATCTCTCGGCCGCCAAGGCGCGGCGCATGCTGGGCTGGAAGCCGGCCTTCACGCTGGAGGCGGCCCTGGATGAGACGGTGGCCTGGTACCGCGCCTGGCTGGCCGGCACGGCGGGCCAGCGCCCATGACACCGCCTGCCGGCCCCGCGCCGGCGGGCCTCGGCGCGCTGCTGCCCGCGGTCTCTCTCAACGAACTGGCGGAGCTGGTGTTCCGCCGCATCTGGAGCGCCGTCGCGATCGTCACCCTCGCGGTGGTCTTCGCGGCGGGCTACGCCTTCCTCATCCGCGGCGATGCCTGGGTGGCCGAGGCCAAGATCCTGGTGCGCCTGGGCCAGGAGCAGGCGCCGCTGCCCACCATGCTGGCCGACCGCCAGGCGCTGATCGCGACCACGCCGAGCCATGTGAACAGCGAAATGGAACTGATCCGCTCGCGCGACCTGATCGCGCGGCTGGTCGAGCGCATCGACCTGACGCCGGCGCCGCGCCCGGTGCCGACATCGTTGTTCGGCCGGCTGCGCGAAGGGGCGCGCGCGACGTGGTTCGGCGCGCGCGAGGCGCTCGACGAATTCCTCATCACCATCGGGCTGCGCCCGCGCCTGACGCCGCAGCAGGCCGCGATCGAGGCGATCGCCGGTTCCCTGCTGCTGACCGCGGCGCCGAACAGCAACGTCATCAGCGCGCGCGTGTTCTGGAACGACCGCGCGCTGCCCGAGCCGCTGCTGCGCGACCTGCTCGACCTGTATTTCGAGATGCGCGGGGCGATGTTCCAGGGCAGCCAGGCGGTCGCCTTCTTCACCGACCGCCGGCGCGACACCTCCCAGCGCCTGCAGGATACCGAGGCGGCGCTCGCCGCCTTCGAGCGCGCCAACGGCATCTTCAACCCCGACGAGCAGCGATCGACCCTGCATCGGCGCCTGGCCGAGGCCGATACGGCGATCCAGGCGGCGACGCTCGACCTCGACCTGTCGCGCACCGCGATGGACCAGCTCCAGGCCGCCCAGGCGGCGGGCGACGAATCGCTGTCGGGCGTGGCGCTCGCGGGCAATCCGCTGCAGCAGACCCTCGCCACCGAGCTCGCGACGCTGGGTGCGCGCAGCGCGGGGTCGCAGACCACGCTCAACCCGCAGGACGTCAATATCCGCCGCCAGCGCGCCGAGATGGCGGCGTTGTCGCGCCAACTGACCGAGCAGGTGCGCGCGACGCTCGCCCAGCGCCGCCAGCAGCTTGAGGCCCGCGAACGCCAGCGCGCGACGCTCCAGCAGGAACTCGACGCGCTGCAGGCCGACCTGCCGCGCTGGTACGAACTTCGGCGCGACGTCGATTCCGCCCGGCGCGCCTACGAATTCAACGACAACAAGCTGAACGACGCGCTGTCGGTCGCGGCCCTCGAGGAAGCGCGCATCGGCAATGTCCAGCTGGTCCAGCGACCGGCGGCCAACGCCGCGCCGGTCGGCATGCGCAAGATGTCGCTGATCGTGCTGTCGGCGGCGGTCGGCGTGGTTCTGGCGCTGGCCTGGATCGTGGTGCGCAGCTTCTTCGACCAGCGGGTCTATGGGCGCCGCGATGTCGAATCGCGGCTCGGCCTGCGCGTGCTGGCGGTGGCGCCGCGGGTGCGCCGGCCCCTGCAGGTCGCCTGAACCATGGCCTCGGGTCTCGACCGGCATTTCGCCCGCGCGGCGGCGGTGATCGCGCAGGAGGCCGAGCGCGGCGCACCGCTCGCTCTCGCCGTCACCGCGGCGGCGGCGCGCGAGGGCGTGACCACCTGCACCGCGCTGCTGGCGCGCGAATTGTCCGGCGTGCTCGGCCTGCGCGTGCTGCTGGTCGACCTGGCCGGCGGGCGGCTGCCGGTCGGCGATGCGCTGGCGCGGCTCGGCGCGCCGCCGGCGATCCTGGCCGACGATGCCGTGGCGCGCAGCGCGGCGCCGCTGGCGCTGGTGGTCGCGGAGGGGGGCTTGCCGGCGCTGCGCCCGCGCCTGTCGGCGTTGGTCGTGGCGGCCGGCACGGCGCGCTTCGATGTCGTGCTGGTCGATGCGCCGGCGGCAGATGCCGGGCCGGCGGCGATGATCGCCGCGCGCTGCTGCGGCCAGGCGCTGATCGTGATCCGCGCGGGCAACCTGCCGGCGGAGGCAATCGAGCGCCTCCAGCAGGACCTGGCGCAGGCGCAGGTCGGCGTGATCGGCGCCGTGCTGAACCAGCGGCGCGAGGTGGTTCCCGGCTGGATCGACAGGCTGCTGCGATGACCACCATGCCCGACGTCAGCGTCGTGATTTCCTGCAAGAACCGCGCGGCGATGCTGTGGGACTGCTTCCGGGGCCTCGGCGCGCAGACCCTCCCGCGCGACCGGTTCGAGGTGGTCCTGATGGACAATGTCTCGACCGACGACCTCGCGGCGGTGGCGGATCGCGCGCGGCGCGAATTCGGCCTGACCGTGACCTGCACGCGCATGGAGACCGACCGCGGCCCCGCGCCGGCGCGCAACCGTGGCGTCGAGATCGCCCGCGCCCCGGTGATCGCCTTCACCGACAGCGATTGCCGGCCGGAACCGGGGTGGCTGGCGGCGGGGATTGTGCCCTTCGCCGACCCGGCCGTCGCGCTGGTGACCGGCCCGGTGCTGGCCAAGCCGGAGCAGCCGGTCACCGTCACCTCGAAGCTGACCTTCCAGGCGCCGGTCGAACACCCGACCTTCCCGACCGCCAATGCCTTCTTCCGGCGCGACGTGTTCCGCGCCTTCGGCGGCTTCGACGTGGCGCTGTGCTTCGAGGATCCGCTCGGCCGCGCCACCGAATGCGCCGACACCGACCTCGCCTGGCGGATCATCAAGGCCGGCCATGCGCGCCGCTTCGTGTCGGATGCGGTGATGCGGCACGAGATCGAGCAGCTCTCGACCTTCAACTGGCTGATGGAGCCGACGCGGCTCTTTGCGCTGCCCGAGCTGGTGCGCCGGCATCCGGAGCTGCGCGACGAACTGCTGACCTGGCGCGTGTTCTTCTTCCCCTGGGGCAGCGTGCTGTCGGCGGGCTTCGTCACCTGGCTGGCGGCCTCGGCCTGGCAGCCCTGGCTGTTGCCGGTCGGCCCGCTCTGCCTGGTGGCCAGCGCGCTGCGGCCGCGCCGCAATCCCGCCACGCTCGGCTTCGGCGAACGCATGCTCAAGACCTCGGGCGAGGTGCTTCGCATGTGCCTGACATCACTGACTCTGGCCTATGGCAGTGTGCGATTCCGCTCGCTGGTCCTGTGACGCCCTTCACCGACGGAGAGACCCCGATGCCACGCAAGACGCTTTCGGTCCTCGGCCTGCGGACCACGGTCTTCGCCGATCGCAGCGAGGTCGGGCTGGAGTTCAGCGCCCGCCGGCCGCGCCGCGACGCCGCCCCGGTGTTCGAGGACGCGCAGCCGCCCGTCGCGCCGCCGGTGGCGACCTCCGGCGGGCCTGAGGCCGCCGCGCTGGCGGAGCGCGTCGGGGCGCTGACCTGGTACCACACCCTCGAACTGCCGCATGGCATCGTGACCCCGGGCTACTACGACCATCGCGAATTGCTGCCGCGCTACCGGCTGCCGCCGCGGCTCGATGGCCTGCGCGTGCTCGATGTCGCGACCTTCGACGGCTTCTGGGCCTTCGAGTTCGAACGCCGCGGCGCCGCCGAGGTGGTCGCGCTCGACGTGCGCGAGAAGCGCGAGATCGACCTGCCGCCGCGCACCCGCGCCGCCATGACCGAAGCCGACCTGTCCTTCGCCTTCGGCCGCGGCTTCGCCCTGGCGCGCGAGGCGCTCGACAGCAAGGTCCAGCCGCTGCACTGCAACGTCTATGACCTGTCGCCCGAGCGCGCCGGGATGTTCGACCTGGTGCATGTGGGCGACCTGCTGCTGCACCTGCGCGACCCGGTGCGCGCGCTGACCGCCATCCGCAGCGTCTGCCGCGGGCGCGCCATCATCTCCGACGTGATCTTCCCCGACCTCGACCGCGGCACCGGCGGCGTGCCGCTGATGCAGTACCAGGGCGGGCGCGGGCAGAACATCTGGTGGCGCCTGGGCGCCGAGGCGCTGCGCGCGATGGTCGAGGATGCCGGCTTCGAGAATGTCGAGGAAGTGTCGCGCTTCAAGTACGGCCAGCGCGGGCTGCCGCCGTCGATCTGGCACGCCGTCTTCGCCGCCGGCGTGTGACGGGGCGCCGCGGCTGCCTGGCGCGCATGCGCATCGCCATCACCCACGGCACCTGCTGGCCGGAGATCCGCCGCGGGTCCGAACGCCTGCTGGCCGATGCGGCGCGCGTGCTGGCGGCGCGCGGGCATGATGTCACGGCCATCTCCACCACGCCTGCCATGCCCGGCGGCGGGGAGGAGACTCGCGGCGCGGTGCGCTACGCCTTCCTGCCGTTGCGCGAACCGCCGGCGCTGCTGGTGCGCGCGCGGCAGCTCACGCGCCATCACCTGTTTGCCTGGGACCTGCGGCGCGCGCTCGGCACCGGGGGCTACGACGCCGTGCTGTGCCTGGGCTGGCAGGACGCCGCCGGGGCGCTGCTGGCGCGCCGCGCCGGCGCGCGCTTCCGCCTTGTCGCGGCGATGACCGGCATTCCGGTGCGCGCCTATTTCCGCCGCACGCCGCTGGATGGGCTGGCCTATCGCCGCGTGCTGGCCGGGGCGGATGCGATCGTGGTGATCTCGCGCTTCGCCGCGGCGCGGTTGCAGGCGGAATTCGGCCACGGCGGCGTGCTGCTGCCCGCCCCGGTCGACACCGCGCCCTTCGCCGCCGTGGCGAAGCCCGCATCATCCGACGGCACGGTGCGCGTGCTGTTCGTGGGCGACGCCGACGAACCGCGCAAGGGCGCCCTGCTGCTGGCACAGGCCTATGCGGCGGCGCGCCCGCGCCTGGGGGCGACGGCGCGGCTGGGCTATTCCGGGCGCGCCTCCGCGCCGGTGCGCGCTGCCATCCGGGCCGCGCTGCCGGGCGGGCTGCAGGCGGAGCTGGACTTCCACGATGTCGGCGCGGTCGACGACCTGCCGCGGCTGCTCGCCGCCGCGACCATCGTGGTCAACCCGGCGGTGTGGGAGGCGCTCGGGATGGTGCTGATCGAGGCGCTGGCCGCCGGCACCCCGGTGGTCGGCTGCGACCATGCCGGCACGCCCGACATCGTCGACGACCCGGCGATCGGCACGCTGTTCGCGCCGGGCGCCTTCCGCCACGCCGCCACCAACATCGCCGGGCTGGCCGAGGCGATGGTGCGCAGTGCCGGCCTCGCGCGGCTGCCGCGGACCGAGGCGCTGTGCCGCGCGCGGGCCGAGGCCTTCTCCTGGGCGGCGCTGGCGCCGCGCTACGAGGCGCTGCTGGCCCCGCAAGGGGCATCCGCCGGCGCGGCGATGGGCTAGGCTGCCGCATGGCCCTGCACCGATTCGCGCCCGTACGTTTCTGGTGCATCGCGCTCGCCATGCTGCTGGTGGCCTGCGAGACGCCGCGCAGCTTCGACCGCGGCATCAACGAGGACCCGGTCTATTTCGACGACGCCACGCCGGAGCAGCGCGAGGCAGCGGCGCGCCTGGTCGGCGACGGGCTGCTGCGCGGCTCGGGCACCTATCGGCTCCAGCCCGGCGACCGGGTGGAGGTGTTCTACCACGCCGACAACCAGCGCCTGCGCCCCTATCGCATCGGCATCGGCGACGAGCTCGAACTCGACTTCGACTTCAACCGCGACCTCAACCGCCAGATGATGGTGCGCCCGGACGGGATGATCTCGCTGCCCGGCAAGGGCGAACTCCGCGCGATCGGCCTGACGCCCGCCGACCTATCGGCCGCGGTGGCGCGGCGCTATGCGGATGTCGCGCGCACGCCGGTCGTCACCGTCATCATCCGCCGCTTCACCACGCCGACCGAGGACCTGGCCGAGGTGGTTCGCAACGGCGCCGACGGGCGCGCCCGCACCGCGCTGGTGCGCCCCGATGGCGTGGTGGACCTGCCGCTGGCGCAGGGCGTGCCGGCGGCGGGCATGACGCTCAATGAACTCACCGCCGCGCTCAATGCCCGCTATGCGCGCGAGGTCGGCGGCGTGACCGTGAGCGCGCGGCTGTCGCAGATCGCCGCCAACCAGATCTTCGTCTTCGGCGAGGTCCGCCAGGCCGGCGCGATCCCGGCGCCATCCCCGCGCACGCTGCTGCAACTGGTCGCGGCCGCCGGCGGGCCGATGCCCACGGGCGCGATGGACCAGGTGCGGGTGCTGTATTTCGACCCGGCGGGACGCGCGCGCGTGCGGCTGGTCAACCTGGAACGCGTGATGAACGACCTCGCGATCGAGGAGGACATGGTGGTGCCGCCCAACGCCACGGTCTGGGTGCCGCCGACGCAGGTGGCGCGCGTGGGCCGCTTCGTCGACCAGGTGATCCGCCAGATCTTCCTGTTCAACGGCACGTCGATCTCGTTCAACTACGGCAATACGCTGCGCTTCCCGAACTGAGGACGGCGGCGCATCACGCCGCGGCGTTGGCGCGCCAGCGGCGCAGGTCGGCCTCGACCATCTCGGCGATCATCTCCTCGAGGCTCGTCTCCGGCACCCAGCCCAGCACGCTGCGCGCGCGTGTGGCGTCGCCCACCGTCACATCGACATCCGCCGGGCGCAGGAATGCGGGGTCCACCTTCACATGCGCCTCCCAGTCCAGGTTCATGTGCGTGAAGGCGATCCGGCACAGGTCGCGGATCGATGCGGCGCGCCCGGTGGCCACCACGTAGTCCGCCGGCTTGTCCTGCTGCAGCATCAGCCACATCGCGCGCACGTAGTCGCGCGCATGGCCGAAGTCGCGCCGTGCCTCCAGGTTGCCCATCGGCAGCTCGCTCGCGAGGCCGAGGCTGATGCGCGCCGCGCCGTCGGTGATCTTGCGCAGCACGAACTCGATCCCGCGCAGCGGGCTGTCGTGGTTGAACATGATGCCGTTGCAGCCGAACAGGCCGAAGGCGTCGCGATAGTTCTGCACCAGGCAATGCGCGAAGACCTTGGCCGAGGCATAGGGGCTGCGCGGGTGGAACAGCGTGTCCTCGTTCTGCGCGGGGGTCTCGGCGCGGCCGAACATCTCGGACGAACTCGCCTGGAAATAGCGCACGCCGGGGGCGGCGATGCGCACGGCCTCCAGCATGTTGGCGGTGCCGATCGCGGTGACCTGCGTGGTCAGCAGCGGCTGGTCCCACGACATCCGCACGAAGGACTGCGCGGCCAGGTTGTACACCTCGTCGGGCTGGACCTTCTGCAGCAGGCGGATCAGCGACGACAGGTCGATCAGGTTGCCATCGACCATCCGCACCGCGCCGGCGCAGCCCAGCCGCCGCAGCCGGTCCTGCACCGCTTCCGAACCGCCATGGCGATGCAGCAGGCCATAGACCTCGTAGCCCTTCTCCAGCAGCAGGGCCGCGAGGTACGCCCCGTCCTGCCCGGTAACACCCGTGATCAAAGCGCGTGCCATCGCGTCGCCCACCTCATGCCCGGTCCTGCCGGCGAACCAGCCTAGCCGGGCGGCATGGGGGCCGCCAGGAACCGCAGGTTGGTGGTCCATCGCGGTGTTGCCTGGATCACGCGGGGCGCGGCACCCAGCAACCGCAGCGTGCAGGGCGCGCGTGGCGCGTCAGCGGGCCTCGGCGCGCAGCAGGCTCGGCAGGCCGACGCGGAAGTTGAGGATGGCGCGCACGCCTTCCTCGGGGAATTGCAGCTTCACCTCGGCACCCGGGCCGAGGTCGTGCACCAGCCCGCGCTCCAGCAGCCGCACGCCGAAGCCGCGGCGTTCGGCATTGGGCGGGCTGACCGGCGGGCCGCCGCTCTCGCGCCATTCGAAATGCGCGATGCCGTCCTCGCCGAGCGACCAGGTGGTGTCGACCTCGCCGCCGGGGCGCGACAGCGCGCCGTGCCGCACCGCATTGGTGGCAAGTTCGTGCAGCGCCAGCACCAGCGCCTGCGCCTGCGGCGCCTCGACCTGGATGCGCCCGGAGCCGGCGATGCGGATGGCCCGCCCGCTCCCGAGCCACGGCCCGAGCGCGGCCTGCACCACGCGCGCGAGGTCGACGGGTTCCCACCCGCCTTCCGCCAACAGGTCGTGGCTGCGCGTGAGCGCCTGCAGGCGGCCCACGAAGTCGCGCCCGAAGCCGGTCGAATCCCCGCCGGCGCGGCGCAGCGACTGCGCCGCGATGGACTGCACCGTGGACAGCGTGTTCTTCACGCGGTGGTTCAGCTCGGTCACCAGCAATTCGCGCGACCGCTCGGCGCGCACGCGCTCCGTCACGTCCTGCAGCACGGCCGAGACACCGGTGACCACGCCATCCGAATCCTTCACCGGATGGCAGGAGGCGAGCCAGTGCCGCAGGTGCTGCACCGCGCCGGGCGCCTGGCCGGTGCAGGTCACGTCCAGCACCGGGCGCCCGGTCCGCAGCACTTCCTGCTGCGCGGATTCCAGCGGCGTGGCGAGGCCCTCGGGCATCACGTCGTGCGGGGCGCGCGCGACATGGGCCTCGGGCGGCAGGCCGCTGATCGCGGCGAATCGCGCATTCACGTTGACGAAGCGCAGCGTGGTGTCCACCAGCGCCAGGCCGACCGGCACGTTGTCATAGACGGCGCGCAACTCGGCCACGGTCTGGCGCACCTGCGCCTCGTTGAAGCGATGCGCGGTGCCGGCGCCGCGCGCATCGGCCACGTCGTGGACGGCGCCGACCCATTCGACCAGCTGGCCGTCCTCGGTCGAGACCGGCACGCCGGTCGCGCGCACCCAGCGCCAGGTGGTGCCCTCGCCGGCGGTGCGCAGGCGGAACTCGACGCCGATGGTCTGGCGCGCGACCAGGCAGCGGCCCCATTCGGCCAGGGTCGGCGCGCGGTCGTCGGGGTGCAGCATCTCGACCCAGCCATCCTTGCGGAAGGCGGGCGCGGCCTGGCCGGTCAGCCCGGCCCAGCCGGCGGCCTCGATCCAGCCGCCGCCGGCATCGGCGCGCCACAGCACCAGCGCGCCGGCCTCGGCCAGGGCGCGCAGGCGCCGCGACTGGTCGCGCGATGCGGCATCGGCCTCGGCCAGCGCGGCACCGAGCATGGCGATCTCGGCCGGACCCGATGGCGCCGGCGCGGCAGGGGCGGGGCTGTCCTCGCGCAGCGCAAGGGTTGTCGCGTCGGCCTGTCGCAGCAGGTCGTCGAGCGGCGCGCGCAGCCCGCCCAGTGTGGCGCGCCAGGCGGCGAGTGCGCCCAGCGCGCACAGCACCACCAGCCCTAGCGCCCAGGGCAGCAGCCCGGCGACGGCGGGCGCGGGCGCACCAAGCGCGACCAGGCGCCATTCCGGCGCCTCCTGCAGCGCCGCCACCACCACGTCGACCGTCGGGCCGCCGGCGGTCGCGACCGGGCTTGCGACACCGCGCGGCAACGCCACCAGCGCCGGCCAGTCCGGCAGGTCGGCGGGTTGCGCGCCGAGCGAGGCCACGATCCGCCCGCGGCTGTCGAGCAGCACCGCGCGCCCGGGGCCCATCGCCGCCGCCAGCCGGTCGGGCCGCAGCGGCAGGCTCAGCACGGCCTCGGTGCGGCCATCGCGCATCAGGGGCACCATCAGCATGGGCGGCAGCAGCGCGCCGGCCGGGCCGTTCAGCATGTCGCTCACGCGCGGTCGGCCGGTCTCGACCGCCCAGAGCCCGGCGGCAATCGCCGGCGTGGAGGCCAGCGGCGTGCCGAAGGGCTGGCTGGTATCGACCAGCATGCCGAGCCCACGGTCGAGCAGCCCGAGCGGCGTGCCGAGCGCATCTGCCAGGCGTCGCGCGGCGCCATCGGCGGCCGCAAGGTCGGCGGCCACGCGCGTCGCGTCGATGCCGCTGCCGAAGGCGAGCAGCGCCTGGCGGCGTGCTTCGATCTCGGCATCGATGGCCCGCGCCGCCACCTGCGCGCCGGCCACCAGGCGAGCCTCGGCGGCGTCGCGTTCGGCGCGGCCCTCGATCACGCCGAGGACGGCGCCGCCCACCAGCAAGGGCAGCATCGCGACGGCGACAAGCACCGCCAGCCGCGCACCCAAGGTGGTGCCGCGGGTCCCCATCCGGCCCGAGCTCTGCCTCATCCCCTGCACGATCTGCTCCTGGCGGGACCCACACCCCCGGCCATCACGGAACGTTCAACCAAAGGTTGTTCCATTGCAAGCATTTAACGGGCTGCTGACACGAAACGGCGTTCACGATGCTGAAAGCACGCCAGGGTGGTGTTAGCCTTGGACCATGGCGGTCATTGGACGACGCGGCTCGGTGTTTCGCAACGTGGCGTTGGCCGGGGTGGTGGCGGCCGCCATGGCGGTGGCCGGCTGCGCCACCGAGGAACCGCCGCCCGAGGACCTGCCGCTGCCGCCCGAGCCGCCCGCCCGCGTGCAGGCCGCCCGCCAGCCCGCGCCCGGCGCCGCCCGCCCGCGCGAGGC
>NZ_CAKKLX010000047.1 GCF_918698155.1 Roseomonas sp. CECT 9278 | reverse complement strand
TGCCTTGGATGGGGCACGCCTTGCGGCGTGACGGATGTGCAGGGCTGAAGCGCCCTTCGCATCCACCGCTGCCTTGGATGGGGCACGCCTTGCGGCGTGACGGATGTGCAGGGCTGAAGCGCCCTTCCCATCCACCGCTGCCTTGGATGGGGCACGCCTTGCGGCGTGACGGATGTGCCGGGCTGAAACGCCCTTCCCATCCACCGCTGCCTTGGATGGGGCACGCCTTGCGGCGTGACGGATGTGAAGGGCTGAAGCGCCCTTCGCATCCACCGCTGCCTTGGATGGGGCACGCCTTGCGGCGTGACGGATGTGAAGGGCTGACCGCGCTTCATATCCATCGCTTGCTGGCCCGGGGCGCGCCTTGCGGCGTGACTGATGCTCGGGGCGTCGCGGGCGCTGCGCCTCGTCACGTCATCGGCACGCCTACCCAACGCTGGAAGCCGGGCCGCTCGCCGACCTTCGCATACCACGCCGCCAGCGCCGGGAAGGGCGGCATGCCCTCGACCCGCACCTCGTCGCCGAACCAGCGCCGCGCGTAGCAGCCCAGCACGATGTCGGCGATCGTCATCTGCGCGCCATCGAGGAACGGCCCGCCTTGGCGCGCGATCCAGGCATCGACCATCGCCCAGCAGGTCGCCGCCGCCTTCATCGCCGCCACCACGCTGGCCATGTCGCGCTTGTCCGCCGGCGTCCGCACCAGGCCCCAGAACAGGTTGCGTTCCGCCGGCGACAGCGTGGAGAGCTGCCAGTCCATCCAGCGGTCGGCGGAAGCACGCGCCTGCGGGTCGGCCGGGTACAGCGCGCTGCCGTGCTTCACCGCGAGATACCGCAGGATCGAATTCGATTCCCACAGAACGAAGCCGCCATCCTCGAGGGTCGGCACGCGGCCGTTGGGGTTCATGGCGCGGTATGCGGGCGTGTCCACCACGCCGTGCTCCAGCCCCGCATCGCTGCGGTCATAGGCGATGCCGAGCTCATCGAGCATCCACAGCACCTTCTTCACATTGACCGAATTCACCCGGCCCCAGACCTTCAGCATCACGCTTCTCCCCCGCGCGCCTTCGGTGCACCTGTCCCCGGCGCGCCTTTAGCGCACCTGTCCCCGGCGCGCCTTCAGCGCGACATCCGCCCGCGCGCCTTCAGCGCGACATCCGCCCGCGCGCCTTCAGCGCGCCTGTCCACCGCGCGCCGTCAGCGTGACCCCACCTTCCCCTCGATCGCGTCCCAGATCGCGCGTTCCAGGTGCACGCCATCGAAGCGCGCGATCTCCTGCAGGCCGGTGGGCGAGGTCACGTTGATCTCGGTGAGCAACCCGCCGATCACGTCGATGCCCACGAAGATCATGCCGCGCGCCTTGAGTTCCGGGCCGATCGCGGCGCAGATCTCGCGCTCGCGGTCGGTCAGCGTGGTGGGCTCCGGGCGGCCGCCGACATGCATGTTGGACCGCGCCTCGCCGGCTGCCGGCACGCGGTTGATCGCCCCCATCGCGACGCCATCCACCAGGATGATGCGCTTGTCGCCCTCGCGCACCGCGGGGACGTATTTCTGGATCATCAGCGGTTCGCGGGATCGCTCGGTGAACATCTCGACCAGCGCGTTCATGTTCGGGTCTTCGGGGCGCAGGTGGAACACGCCCGCGCCGCCATTGCCGAACAGCGGCTTGATGATGATGTCGCCGTGCTCGGCCCGGAACGCCGCGATCCGGCGGCGATCCGCGGTCACCATCGTGACCGGCATCAGGTCGGGGAAATGCGTGACGAACAGCTTCTCCGGCGCGTTGCGCACGCTGGCCGGGTCGTTCACCACCAGCGTGCGCGGGTGGATGTGCTCGAGGATGTGGGTGGCGGTGATGTAGCCCATGTCGAAGGGCGGGTCCTGGCGCATCAGCACCACGTCGGCGCCGGCACCGAGGTCGAGTTCCTCCTCGGCGCCCAGGGTGAAGTGGTTGCCGGCCTCGCGCCGCACCTCGACCGGCCTGGCCCAGGCGGTGACGCGCCCGCCGCGCAGTGCGAGGTCCCGCACGTGGTAGTGCCACAGCGCATGGCCGCGCGCCTGCGCTTCCAGCATCAGGGCGAAGGTGGAATCGCCGTCGATGTTGATGGTCTCGATCGGGTCCATCTGGACCGCGACGCGGAGGTTGCGGGTCATGGGCGCATGTCCTGGCTCTGGTCCGGGGCGGACCGCTTGCCACCGTCGTGCCATTGCGCGCGCGAATGCGCCAGGGGTGCGGGATCGCGGGAGTTCTGCAACTTGAAGTTGTTTTGAATTAACATAATACGATTTCCGGTTAGCATCTGCCGCAGGCGTGGCATAAGTTGCCGCATCCTTAAGGTCCTGCGGGACCGATGATGCGGCAGGACGCCGCGCCCCTCGCCACGTGACGAGACGCGCCATGTCCATGACCCTGCCCGATGACCCGCTGATGCTGCTGCTGCACGACCAGGCGCTGCTGGCCGCCTTGCTGGCGGGCCACGACCCGGCGCTGGCGCCGGCCGTGCCCGGCGCGCCGGCCCCCCTCCGCGAGGACGCGCCGCCGCCGCCGCCCGCGGCCGACCCGCAGGCCGCGGCCGAGCCACAAGCCGTGCCGCAGCCCGAGCCCGACCCCCCGTTCGCGCTGGTGCCCGAGGACGCCTTCCCCACCATCGCCGAGCTCGATGCGCTGCTGGCCGACAGCTACGCCCCGGAACCCGGCCTCGACCGCGCGACGCGCATCGAGTTCGCCGAGGCCTTCGGCATCGACCCCGCGCTGATCGACGACGAGCAGGCCTTCCTGGCCGCCCTCGCCGCGCTGGAACCGCCGCCCGAGGACGACCTGCCCGAGCAGGTCAGCGGCGAGCCAA
The DNA here is from genome assembly GCF_918698155.1 of Roseomonas sp. CECT 9278. Classification (GTDB taxonomy): domain Bacteria; phylum Pseudomonadota; class Alphaproteobacteria; order Acetobacterales; family Acetobacteraceae; genus Neoroseomonas. The sequence continues at coordinate 34,664 of NZ_CAKKLX010000047.1, read as the reverse complement.
GCCCGGCCGAGATCTGGGGCGGGTCTGTGCGGGAGGACTGGGCGCTGGGCTGACCGGCGCCGGGCGCGCCGCCGTCTCGAAGCGATAGGGCGCGGCGCCTTCCACGGCGGGGTCCAGCACCAGGCGGTGCTCCAGCGGCGGGAAGGCGCGGGACCGGCACTCCGCCCGGTCGCACAGCCGGCAGGACAGGCCGATGCCCACCGCGGCGGCCTCAAGGTCCAGCCCGTCGGCATAGACCAGCTCGGTCGCGCGGGCGATGTCGCAGCCCATCGCGACCACATGCACCGGCGGGGGTTCGCCCCAATGCGCCGCCGGCCCCTGCACGCTGCGTGCGACGGTCAGGAAGGTCGCGCCGTCCGGCAGCCGCGCCACCTGCACGCGGATGCGCCCGGGCGTCGTGAAGGCTTCGTGCACCACCCAGCGCGGGCAGGACCCGCCATAGCGCGCGAAGGGGAAGCCGGCCGCCGAGAAGCGCTTGCCGACATTGCCCGCCGGATCGACGCGCAGGAAGAAGAACGGCACGCCGCGCGCACCGTCGCGCTGCAGGGTGGACAGGCGTTGCGCGGCTTGTTCGAAGGACACGCCGAAGCGCGCCGCCAGCGCCTCGATGTCGTGGCGCAGCGCGCGCGCGGCCGCGAGGTAGGGCGCATAGGGCATCAGCAGCGCCGCGGCGGCGTAGTTCAGCAGGCCGATGCGCATCAGCGCGGCGGCTTCGGGCGTCGTCGGCGCGGCGCCGGCCAGCGCGGCGTCCACCGCCTCCTGCGCTTCCAGCAGCATCAGCGTGAAGGCCATCTGGAAGCCGCGCGATTCGCGCGGCAGGGACTCCGACAGATGCAGCGCGCGCGCCTGCGCGTCGTGCCGCCGCATCGCGCCCTCCAGCGGGCCGACCGTGACGGTCAGCCCATGGGCGCGGCGCAGGCGTTCGGCGATGGCGTGGTTCATCTCCGACGGGCGCGTGGCGATCTCGCGCGCGATCGCCTCGGCCACCGCTTCCAGCGCAGGGAAGTGGTTGGCGCGGTCGTGGAAGAAGTCGCGCGCTTCCTCGTTCGGCAGCAGGATGCGCCGGCCGGTGGGCAGCGCCAGGCCCGAGGAATCCTCGCGCGCGACGCGCCAGGCGCGGTACAGCGCCAGCACCGCGCGCGCCGCATTCGGCGCCGCGGCGGCGAGGGTCGCGACCTCGGCCTCCGGCACCTCCTCGAGGCCGAGCATCGGGTCCGACAGCACCTCGCGCAGGCCGGATTCCAAATGCCGTTCGGCGCTGCCCGACAGCGCCGCCAGCTCGACGCCCAGCACCTCGGTCAGCTTGATGAGCAGCGATGCGGTGACCGCGCGCTGGTCGTGCTCGATGAGGTTCAGGTAGCTCGCGGAAATGCCCAGGCGCGCGGCGAGCGCCTGTTGCGTGAGGCCGCGTTCGGCACGCAGGCGCCGCACGGTGCGGCCGATCAGCGGGCGGGCCATCGCTTTACATTCTTCACAGGCTGAAAGCACATCATGTGAATATATCCACATTCTTGCTGGGTCGAAGGCAAGATCGCTGGTGAATCTCGCCCGCGCAATGTGAATTATTCACGGGCGCCGGACACCCCGGCCGAACGACTCCCCGAGGATCGCCATGCGCCCGAACACCCATCCCTGCTTCGCCCCGGACGGTTCCGCCGGCGGTGGCCTGCCGCCGCAGGATCCGCACCGCTTCGCCGGCATCCGCCGCGACTACACCGAGGCCGACGTCGCCCGCATCGCCGGGTCCTTCCGCATGCGCCACACGCTGGCCGAGAACGGCGCGCGGCGGCTGTGGGACCTGCTGAAGCGCGAGCCCTTCGTGAACACGCTGGGCGCGCTGACCGGCATGCAGGCGCTGCAGCAGGTCAAGGCCGGGCTGAAGGCGATCTACCTGTCGGGCTGGCAGGTCGCGGCGGATGCCAATTCCGCCGGGCAGATGTACCCCGACCAGTCGCTGTATCCCGTCGATTCCGTGCCGAAGGTGGTCAGCCGGATCAATGCCGCGCTGCGCCGCGCCGACCAGATCGCGACGATGGAGCGGCTGGATGGCAAGGCCGATGACCGCACGCACTACATGGCGCCGATCGTGGCCGATGCCGAGGCCGGCTTCGGCGGCGCGCTCAACGCCTATGAGCTGATGCGCGCGATGATCGAGGCCGGCGCCGCCGGCGTGCATTTCGAGGACCAGCTGGCATCCGAGAAGAAGTGCGGCCACCTCGGTGGCAAGGTGCTGGTGCCGATCAGCCAGCACATCCGCACGCTGAACGCCGCGCGCCTCGCCGCCGATGTCGAGGGCGTGCCGACCGTGCTGCTGTGCCGCACCGACGCCGAATCCGCACAGCTGCTGACCGCCGATGTCGATGAACGCGACCGCCCCTTCATCGGCAACGACCGCACGCCGGAGGGCTTCTTCCGCATCCGCCCGGGCATGGGCAAGCAATACGCGATCGCGCGCTCGCTCGCCTATGCGCCCTATGCCGACCTGTTGTGGTGGGAGACCTCCGACCCCGACCTGGCCGATGCGCGCGACTTCGCCGAAGCCATCCACCGCGAATTCCCGGGCAAGATGCTGGCCTACAACTGCAGCCCTTCGTTCAACTGGCAGCGCAAGATGGGCGTGGAGGCCGCCGCGCAGTTCCAGCGCGAGATCGGCGCCATGGGCTACAAGTTCCAGTTCGTCACCCTGGCCGGCTTCCACAGCCTGAACCTGTCGATGTTCAAGCTCGCCCGCGGCTACGCCGAGCGCGGCATGGGCGCCTATTCCGAACTGCAGCAGGCCGAATTCGCCGAGGAGCAGAACGGCTTCACCGCCGTGCGCCACCAGCGCGAGGTCGGCGTCTCCTACTTCGACGCGGTGGCGATGGCGGCCTCGGGCGGCCGGTCCTCGACCACCGCGATGGAGCACTCCACCGAAACCGCGCAGTTCGTCCCTGCGCATTGACCCGAGAGGACACGATCCCATGAGCAACGACCGCCACGACGACGGCCTGGTGCATGCCCATCGCTGGGCCAGCGAGCCGCATCGCCGCCCGCAGCCGCGGGTCGTGATCAAGCCGCGCGACGACCATGATGACGGCCTGGTGCATACCCATGGCTGGGCCTGCGGGGAGCGCGGCCGACCTTCCCACTGAACGGCCCGGCGGGCCAGGGGCGGCGAACCCCCCTGGCCTTCCATGCGTCTTGACTTATTTATTCGCCAGACCGAAGTGATGGCCACAGCCCCGCCGGCCGCGTCGACATCCCGTCGCCGCGCCGGCGCGGCCAGAGGCCCGTGGCGCCATGACCCTGCCGACGATCTCCGCCACGCGCGCCGCCGAGATGCTGCGCGCCGGCGACGCCCTGCTGGTGGATGTGCGCGAGGCCGACGAGCGCGCGCGCAGCCACGTGCCCGGAACCGCCCACCTGCCGCTGTCCCGCCTGGATGACGCAAGACGGCCCGGCCCGCCCGGCGGCGCCGTGATCTTCCATTGCGCCACCGGCGCGCGCACCGCGCAGCATGCGGCGCGGCTCGCGGCCCATGCCGGCGATGGCGGCGCCTTCATCGTCGCGGGGGGCATCGATGCGCTGCGCCGCGCCGGCGTGGCGGTGGCCGACAACCGCAGCGCGCCCCTGCCGCTGATGCGCCAGGTGCAGATCGCGGCGGGATCGCTGGTGCTCGCGGGGGTGCTGCTGGGCACGCTGGTGGCGCCGGCCTTCTACGGCCTGGCGGGCTTCGTGGGCGCCGGGCTGGTCTTCGCAGGCACCACCGGCTTCTGCGGCATGGCGAATATCCTGGCCGCGATGCCCTGGAACCGTCGCACGGCCTGATCCCGGCCCGGCGTTGCCGCGCGGCGCGGCGTGCAGCCCTGCCGCGGGCCATGGCGGGCACGCAGCCGCCCAGCCTGCCTGCCAGGGCCATTGCTGCTCGCCTTGGCGCGCTTCACCGCGTCGAGACCCCTGTTCTCACGAACATCTCCAGCCGATCAGATGAGTCCATCCGATCACGGCCTGCTCCCAGCGCGTACGGCAGCGACGCGCCCCGGATCCCGGCGTGCGGTCAGCCCTCCGCCGCCCCGCACCACAGCCCGATCAGCGCGGCGATCACCGCCACGCCGCGGCGGTAATCCGCCACATCCACCCATTCGTCGCGCCCGCCATTCTGCGTCAGGTCGCCACACAGCGGCCCCAGCCCGACGCAGGGAATGCCCGACTGCACCATCGGGTTGCGGATGTCCGAGGAGGTGTGCAGCGGATTGATCTCGGGCGCCGTGCCGGTGCCCAGCAGCACCGCCTCGCTGGTCGCGGCCCACAGCGCGTGGTCCTGCCCGACCTCGGCGCCCGTCACGCCGGAGACGAAGACGATCTCGGGCGGATGCGCCGCCAGCGCGGCATCGGTCGCGGTGGCTTCGCGCAGCGCCGCCTCCACCTCCGCCTGGACGTCGGCGAGCTTCTCGCCCGGCGGGAAGGCCAGGGCGCAGGACAGCTGCACCGCGGGCGGCACGCGCGAGGCACGCCCATCGCCCAGCGCGCGGATGTCGCCGATCAGCAGGTTGGTGGACCGCCCGATCGCTTCCTCCAGCACCGGGTGGTGCACCCGCGCGCCGCGCCGCGCATCCAGCGCGCGCAGCGCGGTGATCACCGCCGGCAGCAGGTCGACGGGATTCACCGCGAGATGCGCGAAGGCGGTATGCCCGGGTTCCTGCGTGGGCGGCTGGGTGCCGCGCAGCACCACGCGGAACACCAGCTGCCCGGGGGCGAGCGCCTTCACTTCCCGCATGCCGATGCCGGATTCGGCAGGGTGCAGGTACACCGCCGCATCGGCCGCCACGCCGCCATGCAGCAGCGCGTGCACGCCGCGCGCATGGCGCTTGGAGGGCGTGCTGGCCAGGATCACGTCGCCCTTCGGCTTCAGCCCCGCGGCGCGCAGCACGCGTACCGCCTCGACCATGGTGGCGATGCCGGCCAGGTCGTCCGCCACGCCCCAGCCGTGGATGCGGCCCTGCACGATGGCGCCGGCGAAGGGGTCCTGCGTCCAGCCATGCTGCGGCTGGAAGGCCTCGCCATCGGGATGGGCGAAGAAGATCACGCTGCGCCCGCCGCCGGTGCCGGGCAGGCGCGCCAGCACGGCGACGCGTTCCTCGGTGGCGATGGCGGATTGGTCGGCGAATTCCTCGCGCAGCTGCACCTCCGCCGGCTTGTAGCGGCGGCGTTCCACGGTGCAGCCCGCGGCCTCGGCGGCCTGCGCGATGCGCGCCTGCACGGCGTCCTCGCCGGATCGCTGGAGACCGATCAATTCGCGCAGGAAGGCGACCGAGGCCTCGCCGCCGGCCTCGGCGGCGGCGGCGACACGGGCGGCGACATCGGATGCGGACATGCGGCAGGATTCCCGGGTGATTCGCGCGATGGTTCGGCGGCCGCGGCGTTGCGTCAAGCGCCGCACCGGCCGCATCCTCGCGCGCATCGAATTGGGGGGCTTCGCAGGATGCGGCTGATCATCGGGGGCAAGTGGTCCTCCACCTGGACCATGCGCGGCTGGCTGGCCTGCCGGCTGTCGGGCCTGCCCTTCGAGGCCGAGACGCTGTTGCTCTCGCGCCCCGAGAGCAAGGCGCGGCTGGCGGCGGCCTCGCCGACCGGGCTGATCCCGGTGCTGGTGGATGACGGCGTCGTCGTGACCGATACGCTGGCGATCGCGGAATATTTGTGGGAACGCGCGCCGGGCTGCGCGATCTGGCCGGGCGAATTGCGCGCGCGCACCGCGGCACGGATGTCGGCCGCCGAGATGCACGCGCATTTCGCGGAACTGCGCGCGGCGATGCCGATGAACCTGGTGAAGCGCTGGCCGATCGCGAACGGGATTCCGTCCAACGCCAAGCTGCTGGGGCGCCCGGGCGTCGAGGCGCAGGTCGCGCGCGTGCAGCAATCCTGGCGCGACACGCGCGCCGCCTGGGGTGCGGGCGGGCCATACTTGTTCGGCGCGCGCTTCAACTTCGCGGATGCGATGTGGGCGCCGATGGCCTCGCGCTTCCGCACCTATTCCGTGGCGCTGGCGCCGGATGCGCAGGCCTATGCCGATGCGGTGCTGGCGCATCCGCTGGTGGCGGAATGGGTCGAGGGCGCCCACGCCCAGGCGCGCGAGATCGGCTTCGAGGCCTGCGCCGCCTGGCCGTGAGTCACGCCGTCGGCAACGCGTGGTCCCGCGCCGCGGGCATCAGGTATAGGCGCGCTGCGCCTCCCGCAGATGGCCGGAGGGCAGGGCGTCGATGCCCGGGTCCGGCGGCAGCTCGACGCCGAAATTGCGCCGGAGCACATCGGCGATGACCTCGTAGCAGGAGCCGATGCGCACCACTTCCAGGGTGCGGAAATCGATCATGGTCGACGACCGCCGGTAGGTGTGGAACTTCTGCAGCCCGTAGTCGATCACCGTGCCGGCCACGGCACGGATCTCGGGCTGGATGTCCTCGAGACGGAAGCGCGGGCCGGTGCCTGTCAGGTTGGCAGAGGAGCCGAACAGCGGCTGCCCGGCGGCCGCGGCCTGGCGGGCGATCTCGCCCTGGAAATTGCCGGCATTCATCAGCATGGCCAGCGTGCCGCCATCGGTGCTGGCGGCCAGCGCGTCGTCGCCCAGGGCGCGCAGCAGCGGGTGGTCGGCGCGGAAGGCCGAGACGACAGCGACCGGCAGGTCGTGGTCCTCGACCAGGGCGCGCACCATCTGCTTGCCGCGCGCATCGAGCAGGTGGATCTCGTCGTGCAGCGCCAGCGTGCCGAGCATGGCATTGCGCTTGTGCGTGCCGCGGCCCTTGGCGCGGAACAGGCGCATCAGCGCGTCCTGGCAGCCGCCCACCCCGGCATAGCCGACATCCATCGGCATGAGGATGACACCGCCCGCCTGCACGGTGGCGAGCGCACGGGCGGCATCCCCAGGAATATCGAGCACGGCCATGGCGCGGTCCTTCAATCGAGCGACAGGTTCAGCGCCGGGATGATCGGCGCCCAGCGTTCGCGTTCGGCGCGCAGCAGCGCGGTCGCTTCGTCCGGCGTGGTCACGGTGATGTCGAAGCCGGCGGCGACCAGCTGCGCACGCAATTCCGGTTCGGCAAGCGTCGCCGCCATTGCCGCGTGCAGCGTGGTGATCACCGGCGCTGGTGTCGCGGCCGGCGCGAACATCAGGAAGCGCAGCGCGGAGACGGCGCGCGGCAGTCCCGCTTCCGCGGTGGTGGGAATGCCGGGCGCGACGGCCGAGCGCCGCGGCGACAGCAGCGCCAGCGGCTTCAGCGTGCCGGCGGCGAAATGCCGGCTGACGCTGCCCCTGGCTGAACACGCCCAGCTGCACATGCCCCGCCACCACGTCGGTCGTGGCCGGCCCTCCGCCGCGATACTGCGCCTGCACCAGGCGGATGCCGGCCTCGCGCGCCAGCAATTCGAAGCCGAGGTGATGCGGCGATCCGACCGAGGGGTTGGCGAAGGTGAACTTGTCCGGCTCCGCCTTCGCCAGCGCGATGAAGTCCTGCAGCGTCGTGGCCGGCACCGCGGGATTCACGGCCACCACGAGCGGCGTCTCGGCCATGTAGCCGACCGGCGCGAAGTCGCGGAACAGGTCGTAGGGCAGGCTGCGGTACAGGAAGGGGAAGTAGGCGATGTTGTCGGCGTTGATCACCAGCGTATGGCCATCGGGCGCGCTGCGCGCGGCGGCCTCCATGCCGATGGTGGTGGCGGCGCCGCCGCGGTTCTCGATCACCACCGGTTGGCCGAGACGGGCACGGAAGCGTTCGGCGAAGGGCCGCGCCAGCGCATCGGTGCCGCCGCCCGGCGGATAGGGAATGATCAGGCGGATCGGCCGCGCTGGGAAGGACTGCGCCCGCACCGCCGGCGCAGCGAGCGCGGCGCCGAGCAGCCCGAGCGTGGCGCGGCGGGGGATGCGCTGGGTCATCGGCGTGTCCTCCTTGGTGTTGCGCGAACCATCCGGCGCGGATGCGTTGCGCGCAAGCCCTGGCCGCCGGCGCCGCGCGATCAGACGCCCAGCACCGCCGCGGCCTCGCGCACCGCCGCCTCCAGCGCGCCCTCCGCGAAGGGCGAGACCAGCCCGGCCGAGGCCACCAGCCCCTGGAAGGGCATCGACCCGCCGCGCCCGCACAGCGCCACATACGCATCGAGCGCGCCCTTCGCGTCGCGCCGCGACCACACCCAGAACTGCAGCGCGACGCACAGCGCCAGCGTGTAGTCGATGTAGTAGAAGGGCGAGTTGTAGATGTGCTGCTTTGCCTGCCAGCGCCCGCCCTTGGCGGGATAGGCCAGGTCGCCGTAGTCGGTCCACGGCATGTAGTGGCGCTCCAGCCGCTGCCAGATCGCGTGGCGTTGCGCGGGCGTGGCATCCGGGTTCGCGTAGACCTCGTGCTGGAAGTGATCAACGCAGACGCCATAGGGCAGGAACGCCAGCGCCTGCACCAGGTGCATGGCGCGGTAGCGATCGGCCGCGGCATCGCCCACCAGCAGCCCCATCTGCGGATGCGTCAGGTATTCGAGGGACATGGAGTGGATCTCGGCCGCCTCCATGGTCGGCCAGAGGTAGTCCACGCCCGGCTGGTGGCGGCTTTCCCAGCATTGGAAGGCGTGGCCCATCTCGTGCGTGAAGACGCCGATGTCGTTGTGCGTGCCGTTGAAGTTGGCGAAGATGAACGGCGCGCCGACGGAGGGAAACGACGTGCAGAAGCCGCCGCCCGCCTTGCCCGGGCGGTTCTTCAGATCCAGGAATCCACCCTCGCGCATCATCCCGTAGAAGCCGGCGATGCGCGGGTCCATGCGGTCGAACATGGTCTGCGCGGCCAGCACCAGCGTGTCGTGGTCGCCGGCCGGCTTCGGGTTGCCGGCAGGGTCGATCAGCGCCTCGTCCCAGTAGCGCAGGCGGTCCCAGCCGAAGCCGGCGCGGCGCGATTCCAGGATGCGCGCGACCAGCGGCGTGACATGCTGCGCGACGGCGTCGCGATACCGCGCCACGTCCGCCGGGCCGTAGTCGAGCCGCCGCATCCGGCGATAGGCCAGCGGCGTGAAGGTGGCATCGCCCAGCTTGCGCGCCATGCCGGTGCGCAGCTTGACCAGCTGGTCGTAGATGCCGTCCAGCGCGTCGCCGTTGCGCGCGAAGAAGTCCCAGCGCGCGGCCTCGGCCTCGTGGCGCGTCGCGCGGTCGGGGTCCTCGGCGAAGGGGGTGATGCCCGACAGGTTCACCACCTGCCCCTTCACCTGAACCTTCGCCCCCGCCAGCAGCGCGGTGTAGCGGGCGGACAGGCGGCTCTCCTCCTCGGTCTCGGCGGCGATCGAGGGATCGAAGGCGGTGATGTCGGTCTCCCACAGCGCCACGGCATGGGCGCCGGCGGCGGCTTCGAGACCGGCGCGGTCGGCGTCCGCCAGCAGGCGGCGCTTCAGCGCGGTCTCGTGCGTCGCGGCCTCGGGCGCCAGGGCATCGGCGTATTCGCGCGCGGCGACCGCTTCGGCATCGGTGGTGTCCTGCGCGAAGCGCAGATGCACCAGCGACGACCAGGTGTCGTGGTCGCGCCGCGCCGCATCCCACAGTGCCAGCGCACCGAGGCGGTCGCCGGCATCGAGGCGCGCATCGATCGTGGCATGCGTCGCGGCCAGGCTGTCGCGGTCCGGCCGCGGGGCGGTGATGGCGTCGAAGCGGAGCGTCATGGCGGGGTCCGTGCTGGGTGGCATGCAGGTGGCGACAGGGGGCGGGTGGCGTCAAGCAGGGCCGCGGTCCAGGATGCGCGCCGCGGTATCGCGCGCAGCCGCCACACCAACCCTGCGCGTCCCGTTTCGTCGCGCGCAGCCGCCACACCAACCCTGCGCGTCTTTCCGGAGCCCGCCATGCCACGCCTGATGTCCACCCTCGCCATCGCCGGACTGCTGCGCGAGGCCGCGCCGGCGATCGAGGCGGTGCTCGGCGCAAGGCTGGATGTCGAATTGGCGCCGACCCGCGCGCTGGAAGGGCGCATCCGCGGCGGCGAACGCGCCGATGCCGCGGTGCTGACCGCGGAAGCCATCGCCGCGCTGTCCGCCGAGGGCGTGCTGGACGGCACGACCGCGCGCGCGCTGGCGCATTCGCGCGTCGGCATCGCGGTGAAGGCCGGCGCGCCGCATCCCGACATATCCGACGTGGCGGCGCTGCGCCGGCTGCTGCTGGACGTGCCGTCGCTGTGCTACTCGCGCGCCGGGGCCTCGGGCATCTTCTTCGCGGACCTCATCGAGCGCCTGGGTATCGCGGCCGAGGTGAACGCCAAGGCCATCGTGATCCCGCAAGGCTTCACCGCGGAAAGGCTGGTGAGCGGCGAAGCGGCCATCGCCTTCCAGCAGGTCAGCGAATTGATGGAGGTGGCGGGCATCGAGGTGGTCGGCGCGCTGCCCGATGGCGCGCAGACCATCGCGGTATTCTCCGGCGCGGCCTTCGCCGGCGCGGCCGATGGGGCGCGCGTGCTGGACGCGGTGGCGGCCTGCTGCACGCCCGCCGCGCTGGTGGCGAAGGGCCTCGACGTACCGGGTTAGGGCAGATCCCGATCGGGTGAAGGCGCTCGTGGAACCAGAAGCCCGGCGGCATCGAAGCGCGCCACCGTGAGCGGAAATGCCTCTAGGCCGCCGCGGTCGCGAGGCCGCCCCGGCGCTGCCACCGCATCGCGCGCCGCAGCAGCCACAGCGCGATCGCCAGGTTCACCAGGTTCCACGCGATGCCGTTCCACATCGCCGCCTGGTACGACCCGGTCGCGTCGAAGATGGCGCCCGCCATCCACCCGCCCAGCGCCATGCCCACCAGCGTCGAGGACAGCGCGATGCCCACGCGCGTGCCCGCCTGCGCGGGAGGGAAATACTCGCGCACGATCATCGCGTAGGACGGCACGATGCCGCCCTGGAACAGGCCGAACACAGCGCTGACCGCGAACAGCGCGACCATGCCGTCGGATGGCAGGAACAGGAACAGCGCCACGCCTTGCAGCACGGAGCCCAGCGCCAGCGTCCGCAGCCCGCCGATGCGGTCCATCACCATGCCAAACACCAGGCGCGAGACGATGCCCGCCGCCAGCATGACGGACAGCATTTCGGCGCCGCGCTGCGCGCCGTAGCCCAGGTCCACGCAATACGCCACGATATGCACCTGCGGCATCGCCATCGCGACGCAGCAGGCCACGCCCGCCGCGCCCAGGATGGCCTGCAACACGTTCGGATGCAGGCCGAGCGGCAGCACCGCCGGCGCCCCGGCCGCGCGCGGCGGCGGCGCGGGCGGCAGCGGCGGGCGTGCGCGCAGCGCCAGCGCCAGCGGCAGCATGGTCACGATGCACACCAGCCCCATCGCCAGATGCGCGTGCCGCCAGCCGATCGTGTCCACGCCCCATTGCAGCAGTGGCGGCCAGACCGTGCCGGCCATGTAGTTGCCCGATGCCGCCAGCGCCACCGCGATGCCGCGCCGGCGCGAAAACCACAACGACGCATCGGCGATCAGCGGCCCGAACACCGCCGCCGCGCCGAAGCAGCCCATCAGCACGCCATAGGCCAGCCCGAACACGAAGATGGACGGCGCCAGCGCCGCCGCCACGCCGCCGGCCGCCAGCGACACCGCCGCCACCATCACCGGCACCATCGTGCCGAAGCGGTCCGACAGCCGCCCCATCAGCACGCCGCCGAACACGAAGCCGACCATGGTCATGGTGTAGGGCAGGGATGCATCCGCGCGCGCCGTGCCGAATTCCGCCTGCACCGCCGGCAGCATCACCACCACCGACCACATCGGCGCGCTGCCGATCATGCACAGCAGCACGATCGCGGACAGGCGCAGCCAGGCGCGGCGTGAGTCGATCAATCCTGCCGCGTCGGCGTGGCGCATGGTGTTTTCTCCCGGGCTGGCATGGTGGCACGGGTCCGGTGGCGCGGCCATGCGGGCGGGCAACGGCCGCTTGACCCGTGCGCGCCTAGGGTCGCGTGATGCGCCATGCCCTGCTTTTTCTGTTCGGCAGCGCCGCGGCCTTGGTGCTGGCGGCCGCCTGGCCGCGCGCGGGGCATCCGGTGCTGGTTGTCCTGCCGCCTGGTGCGTCGCCGGGGGCGGCCTTCGCCGTGGAGGGCTGGCGCATCCAGCGCATCGTCCAGGCCGGCCCCGCCATGATGTTGCTTGCCGCGCCCGAGACCGCCGCGGCGCATCCGGCGGCGCTGCGCCGTGCGTCCGGCGGCGTGCTGGCCATCACCGCGCGAATCACCGGCGATTGCGCCCCCGCTTCCGTGAAAGGCGTCTGACCGCGATGTATCTCTCCCTGCTTCGTGAGCGCACGGGCCGCTTCCTGATCGCGCTGCTGTGGGGGCTGGTGCTGCTCACGCCGGTCGTTGCACTGCTCCAGGCGCGCGCGACGGAGGACGCCTGGATCGGCACTGCGCTGCTGGGCGCGGCGGCGCTGGTCGCCACCGGTGCGGCGCGTGGCGGCGCCGGCGCGCCGGCCGCGCGCCAGGCCATCGCGGTGGCGCTGATGTTCGGCGTGTCGGTGCATGTGTGGTTGGCCCCGGCGGGCTACGCGATCGACCTGCACATGGCGTATTTCGCGGGCCTGGCGCTGCTCGCGGGGCTCGTGGACTGGCGGACCATCATGCTCGGCGCCGCGACGGTGGCGGTGCATCACCTGGTGTTGAACTTCACCGCGCCGGCCTGGGTGTTCGGCGTGGCGGAGGGCAGCCTGGCGCGCGTGGTGGTGCATGCCGTGGTGCTGGTGGTCGAGGCCGCGGCGCTGGTCGCCATGACGCGCGGCCTCGAAGCCGCTGCCGCCACCGCGGCGGCCGCGCTGGCCGAGGCGCGGTCGGCGCGCGAGGCCGAGGCCGCCGAGGCCGCGCGCCGCCTGGCGCAGGAGGAAGCCGCCGCGGCGGCCGCCCGCACCGCGCGGCACGGCATCGCGGCCGCGGTGGAGGACCGGATCGGGCGCGTCGTGGTGGGCGTGGAGGATGCCTCGGGCCAGCTCGGCGGGGCCGCGCAGCGGATCTCCGCCGCGGCGCATGAAGGCGTGGCCGGCGCGGAATCGGCGCGCGGCGCGGTGGGCGAGGCCGCCGGCGGCGTGCAGACAGTCGCCGCCGCCGCCGAGGAACTGGCCGCGGCGGTCAACGAGATCACCCGCCAGGTCGCGCAGGCCTCCGCCGTGGCGCGCACCGCCGCCGAGCGCGCCGATGCCACCGGCGACATCGTCCGCGGCCTGTCCGATGGCGCGAGCCGCATCGGCGACGTGGTGCGCCTGATCGGCGAGATCGCCGGGCAGACCAACCTGCTCGCGCTCAATGCCACCATCGAGGCCGCCCGCGCCGGCGAGGCCGGCAAGGGTTTCGCCGTCGTCGCCAGCGAGGTGAAGGCCCTGGCCGGCCAGACCGCCAAGGCCACCGAGGAGATCGGCGCGCAGGTCGGCGCCATCCAGGCCGCGACCGACGGCGCCGTCGCGGCGATCCGCGGCATCGCCGAGGTGGTGCAGGAGGTCAACCAGGTCGCCGCCACCATCGCCGCCGCGGTCGAGGAACAGGGCGCGGCGACGCGCGAGATCGCCTCGGCAACCGCCGGCGTGGCGCGCGGCACCGATGCCGCCGCGGATGCCGTCAGCACGGCGGCCGACCGCATGGCGCGCACCGCCGCCGAGGTCGCCGCGCTCGAACGCATGGCCGGTGACCTGCGCGGCGAGGCGGGCGCGCTGCGCGGCGCGCTGGGGGCCACGCTGGAGGGGCTGCGCGCGGCCTGACGCCGCCCGCTACAGCCCCAACAGGTCCAGCGTGCGGCCGATCACCTTCGCCTCGTCGAAGCGATCCAACGCGCGGGCGCGGCCGGCCGCGCCCATGCGCGCGCGCAGCGCGGGGTCGGCGGCCAGGCGCGACAGCGCGGCGCCCAGCGGTGCGTCGTGCATCGGCGGCACCAGGTAGCCGGTCTCGCCATCGACCACCTGTTCGCGCGGGCCGCTGATGTCGGTCGCGACCACCGGCAGGCCGGTCATCATCGCCTCGATCACGCTCATGGGCAGGCCCTCGAAATGGGAGGGCAGGCAGAAGACGTCGGCCGCCGCCAGGATGCGCGCGACGTCGTGGCGATAGCCCAGGCGGCGGATGCGGCGGCCCAGCAGCGCCTCGGCGCGCGCGAAATGCGGGTCGAGATCCTCGCCATGGTCGGAGGCGAGGCGCTCGCCCACGACCCACAGCACGGCGTTGTCCGGCGTGGTCTCCATCGCCCGCAGCAATTCCGGGTGGCCCTTGTGGCGCACCAGGCGGGAGACGCAGGCGATGACGCAATCGCCCTCCGCCGCGCCCAGTTCCGCGCGCAGCGCCGTGCGCGCCGCCGCATCCGGGCGGAACTGCGCGGGGTCGCGCCCGTTCAGCACGGCGGTGGCGCGCGGATGAATCCGCAGGCGCCGCGCATCCGCCGCCTCCTCCTCGCTGACCGTCAGGAAGGTGTCGGTCATGCGGCCGCCGAGGCGTTCCATCCGCAGCGACAGCGCCCGGCGCCACCACGGCCCCGGCTGGTTGAACAGGAAGCCGTGGCAGGTATAGGCGATGCGCGGAACGCCCGCCGCCTTCGCCGCCAGGCGCGCCAGCAGCCCGCTGATCGGCATGTGCGCGTGCACCAGGTCGAAGCGTTCGCGGCGGAACAGGTCGACCAGCGCGCGATAGGCGCGCGCCTGCGCGGCCGGGTTCAGGCTGCGCGCCATCGGCACGGGGGCGATGCGGAAGCCCTCGGCGCGCGCGACATCCAGCAGCGGGCCTTCGGCCGCCACGCCCACCACCTCGTGCCCGCGCGCGCGCGCGCCGCGCATCACCGGCAGCAGGAAATGCCGCAGCGAGAAATCCACATTGGTGACTTCGCAGATCTTCATGCGCCGGCGGGCTTACGCCGGATCGCCGGCGGGGGGAATGCAGGCCCGAACGGCATCCGTGCCCGCCCCGGCGCGCGGCGATGGTTGCGGCCGCCTGGCGCCGCGACGGGGTTGCACCCGGCCCGATGATGTCATCCGATCGGGATCTGCCCTACGCTTGCGGCAAAACGGAGGACCGCCATGCGCCGTCGTCATGTCCTGGCTGGGGCCGGCATGCTGCTTTCCGCGCCGCTGCGCGCGCAGGAGGCCTGGCCGTCCCGCCCCGTCCGCCTGGTCGTGCCCTTCGCGCCCGGGGCGTCGTCGGACACGCTGGCGCGCCTCATGACCGCGAAGGCGGCCGGCCCGCTCGGCGTGACCTTCGTGGTCGAGAACCGCGCCGGCGCCGGCGGGCTGCTGGCCGCGCAGGCTGTCGCGCGCGCCGCGCCGGACGGCACCACCCTGCTGTGGGGCGGCGGCACCGCCATCACGCACGCGGTGATGCAGGCATCGCCGGGCTACGACGTGCTGCGGGACTTCACGCCGGTGACGACGCTGGCCGAACACCCGGCGATCCTGGCGGTGCGCAGCGCATCGCCGCTGCGCGACATGGCCGGGCTGCTGGAAGCCGCGCGCCGCACGCCAGGGGGGCTGCGCTACGGCTCGGGCGGGGTCGGCACGCCGGCGCACATGGCGGGCGCGGCCATGCTGAAGCTGGCGGGCGCCGAGGGCATCCACGTGCCCTATCGCGGCGCCAACCTGGCGACGCTGGCGGTCGAGCAGGGCGAGGTCGACTTCGCCTTCGCCATCAGCAACATCGCCCTGCCGCGCGCGCAGCAAGGGGCGGTGCGCATCCTGTGCACCGCCGGGTCGCGCCGCATGACCGCGCTGCCCGCCGTGCCGACGCTGGGCGAGGCGGTGCCAGGCGGGCCGATCGTGACCAGCGGGTCGAGCGTGGTCGGTCCGGCCGGCCTGCCGGAGGCGATCACCCGCCGCCTGCATGCCGGCTTCCGCGACGCCGTGACCGGCGATGCCGAACTGCGCGCCACCATCACCGGGGAGGGCGGCGAGATCGTGCTGTCCGACAGCCCCGCCGCCTATGCCGCCGCCTGGGAGGGCGAACTGCGACGCCTGCAGGAGCTGGTGCGCGTGTCGGGGGCGCGGGTGGAATGAACCCGGCGGCCTTCTTCGCCGACTACGACGCCTTCGGGCTGCGCCGCACCGGTGGCGAGGGCGATGCCGCCGCCGCGGAATGGCTGGCCGGCCGCGCCGCCGCGACAGGCGCCGCGGCGCGCCTGCTGCCGGTCGACTTCACCCGCCTGCTGCCGGGCGAGGCGGCCCTGGAGGCGGGTGGCGCGCGCTTCGAGGGGCTGCCGCTGTTCGATGGCGGCCTGACGGATGGCATGGCGGGCGCGCTCGGCCCGGTCGGCTCCGCCGCGCCGATCGGCTTCGCCGAGATGGACCCCGCGGCGGCGAGCCTGCCCGGCAACGACTTCGCGCGCGCCCGGGCGGAGAGCCGCCACGCCGGCATCGTCATCGCGCTGCGGACCAAGCCGGACGGGCTCGCGCCGATCAACGCGCATGACGCGGAGGCCGCCTTCGGGCCGCCGGTCCTGCAGGTGGCGGGGCGCGACGCCGCGGCGATCGGCGCGCTGGCGGCGGCGGGGGCGGCGGCGCGGCTGGTGGTGCGGGGCAGCCGCGGGCCTGGCCGGTCGCACAATATCCGCGCCGAACTGCCGGGCGCGGCGCCGCCGCTGGTGCTGCTGACGCCGCGCACCTCCTGGTGGACCAGCACGGCGGAGCGCGGCGGCGGCATCCTCGCCTGGCTGGTGGCGCTGCAGGCGCTGGCCGGCGCCGATCGGGCGCGCGGCGTGGTGGCGCTGGCGACCTGCGGGCATGAACTCGGCCATATCGGCGCGCATCGCGCCTTCGCGGCGGAACCTGGCCTGGCCACCGCGGCGCCGGTGGTGATCCATCTCGGCGCCAATCTCGGTGCCGCCGAGGATGAACGGCTGACCGTGCGCAGCAATGTGCCGGGCCTGGCGGACCGCATGGCGGCGGCGCTGGCGGCCGCCGGCCATCCGCGCGCGCCGCTGGAGGTGGTCACCGGCGGCACCGCGAATGGCGAGGCGCATGAGATCGCCGCGCGCGGCGGGCGCTACCTGTCGCTGATCGGCAGGAACCCGTGGTTCCACGCGCCGGAGGATCGCTGGCCGGTCAGCGTGGATGGGGCGCGGGCGGGAGCCATCGCCTCGGCCGTGGCGGCGATGGCGGTGGAGCTGGCGCGGTAGCGGCTGCCGTCGGCACCCGCCGATGGCCATGCGAAGGACGCAGGGCTGCGCGCGCCGCTGTCAGCCCTCGCCGCCGGCGCCGCGGCTGCCCTGGATCATCGCCATGAACTCGCGGCGCGTCGAGGCATCGTCGCGGAAGGCGCCGAGCATGCGCGACGTCACCATCGACACGCCGGTCTTGTGGACGCCGCGCGTGGTCATGCACTGGTGCACGGCCTCGAACACCACGGCCACGCCCTTGGGCTGGAGCACGTCGTTGATGACGTTGGCCACCTGGGCGGTCAGCTTCTCCTGGATCTGCAGGCGCTTGCCGAAGGCCTCGACCACGCGGGCGAGCTTGCTGATGCCGACCACGCGGCCATTGGGCAGGTAGCCGACATGCGCCTTGCCGATGATCGGGCACATGTGGTGCTCGCACATGCTCTCGACGCGGATGTCGCGCAGCACGACCATCTCGTCATAGCCCTCGACCTGCTCGAACGATCGCGCGAGCAGTTCGACCGGGTCTTCCTCGTAGCCGCAGAACCACTCGCGATAGGCCTTGGCGACGCGCTTGGGCGTGTCGATCAGGCCTTCGCGCGTGGGGTCGTCGCCGGCCCAGAGCAGCAGCGTGCGGATGGCGTCCTCGGCCTGCTGCTGCGTCGGGCGCGGCAACGTCTGGGCGGGGTCGTCGGCGGTGCGGGCGGCAGGCAGGTGGATGTTCACGGGTCGCGGTTCTTTCCAGGGGCGCGCGGCGCGCCTTCGCGTCGGTGCGCCTTCCTCGCCGGGTATCTGGGGGCGGGTCCGAAACGCGCAACCCACCAAGCCCGTGGACGCACCGCACGCCGCCCTGCCCGAACGCGGATCGCGGCCCGCCGCGATCCGGGAGCGCACGGCGCGACCGCGCCCGGACCATCAGCCACGCCCGGCGCGCCAGTGCGTGGCGCGCACGCCAGGCCCGCGGATGCGGGCGCCGGCGCCTGGGGCAAAAAACTAATGCACCCGGCCGGAGGGCTGGTGCGGGCTGTCCAGGCTGAAGGCCGGGATATCCACGTCGAAGCCCTCGCCGGTGAGCGTGGCCACCATGTGGTAGGCGCCCTGCATGAAGCCCGATCCGGTCGCGAGCGGCGTGCCCGAGGTGTATTCGAAGCGCCCGCCGGGCTCGAGCACCGGCGTCTCGCCGATCACGCCGGCGCCGTGCACGGTCTGGGTGCGCCCCAGGCCATCGGTGATGCGCCAGGTGCGGCGCAGCAGCTGCACGGGCTCACGCCCCGTATTCGCGATCTCGACGCGGTACGCCCAGACATACTGGCCTTTTTCGGGCTCCGACTGGTCCGCGAGATAGAAGGCACGCACGGTCACGCGTATGCCGCGCGTGGTTGCGCTGAACTCTTCCTGCCTTGCCATGATGGCGGCCACTCCCTTGCCGCCATTTGAGGCGCTGCGCCGGCGCTTGTCCACAACCGATGGTCACGGCGGCGCGCGCGGCGCCGACATGACGCGGATCAAGAACGGCGTATCGCTGCCGTCGCGAGTCCGGCGCCGGCCAGGATGGCGCCGCCGGCGCGGTTGAAGGCGCGGCGCACCGCGGGGCGCGCGACCGCGCCCGACAGCCGCGACGCCAGCAGCGCATAGAGCCCCGCATTGATCGCCGCGAGGCTCACGAAGGTCGCCACCAGCAGCGCGGCCTGCGGCAGGAACGGCGCGGTCGCGTCGATGAACAGCGGCACGAAGGCGACGAAGAAGGCGATGCCCTTGGGGTTCAGCGCGGTCACCACGTAGGCGTCGCGGAAGGCGCGGCGCGCGGTGACCGGCGCCACCGCGCCATCCGCCACCGGCGCCCGCCACATGCGGATGCCGAGCCACACCAGATAGGCCGCGCCGGCGAATTTCAGCACGGTGAACAGCGTGGCGGAGGCCGCCATCAGCGCGCCGAGCCCCGCCAGCGACAGCGTCATGGCGGTCAGGTCGCCGAGCGCCACGCCCGCCACCAGCGGCAGCGCGGAGCGGCCGCCGCCGCCCAGCGACTGGCCGATCACCAGCAGGATGGTCGGCCCCGGTATCACCAGCATCGCCGCGGTGGCGGCGACGAAGGCCAGCCAGGTCTCGACCGTCACGACGCTATTCCGCCGCGCGCGCCGGCGCGGCATTGGCCGCATCCAGCGCCTGCGACAGGTCGTCGATGATGTCGGCCACGTCCTCCAGGCCCACCGACAGGCGCACCGTGCCGTCGGTGATGCCAAGCCGCGCGCGTTCCTCGGCCCCCACGCGCATGTGCGTGGTGGTCGCGGGGTGCGTTGCCAGCGACTTCGAATCGCCGAGGTTGTTCGAGATGTCGATCAGCCCCATCGCGTCCATGAAGCGGAAGCAGGCGTCCTTGCCGCCCTTCAGGTCGAAGGTGACCAGCGTGCCGCCGGCGGACATCTGCGCCATCGCCAGCTTCTGCTGCGGATGGTCGTCGCGGAACGGGTACAGCACGCGCGCGATCTCGCTGCGTTCGGCCAGCATGTCGGCCACCGCGGCGGCGTTGCGGCACATGGCCGGCACCCGCAGGTGCAGCGTCTCCAGCCCCTTCAGGATGACCCAGGCGTTGAACGGGCTGATCGACGGGCCGGTGTTGCGGATGAAGGGCTGCAGCGTGTCCTCGACCCACTTCTTCGCCCCCAGCACGCAGCCGCCCAGCACGCGGCCCTGGCCGTCGAAATGCTTGGTGGCGGAATAGACCACGATGTCGGCGCCATATTGCATGGGCTTCTGCAGCAGCGGCGTGGCGAACACGTTGTCCACCACCACCAGCGCACCGGCCTTGTGGGCCAGGTCGCAGACCGCCTTCATGTCCACGATCTCGAGCATCGGGTTGGACGGGGTTTCGAGCAGCACCATCGTGGTCGGCTGCGACAGCGCCTTGGCCCATTGATCCAGGTCCGCGCCATCGACGAATTCCGTCGCGATGCCGTAGCGCGGCAGCAGAGTCGAGACGATCCAGTGGCACGACCCGAACAGCGCGCGGGACGCCACCACGCGGTCGCCGGTCTTGAGGTGCGACAGCATCGCCGCATGCACCGCGGCCATGCCGGTGGCGGTGGCGCGGCAGGCCTCGGCCCCTTCCAGCGCGGCCAGGCGCTCCTCCAGCATCGCGACCGTGGGGTTGCCGAAGCGCGAATACTGGTAGTGCTGCACGCTGCCGGCGAAGGTCGCCTCGGCCTGGGCGGCGCTGTCGTAGACGAAGCCGGAGGTGAGGAACATCGCCTCCGCCGTCTCGTCGAAGCCCGAGCGCATCTGGCCGCCGCGCACGAGCTGCGTGGCGGGGCGGAGCGGGCGGTTCGGGGCTTTCCGGGCCATCGGGCGGGACCTTCGCGAATGAACGGCGTCCGGCCCCTTCGCGGGCGGCGGATGGCGGGCATCCGCACGGCCGTTTTAGCGCGCTTGTTTTCCGCGCCCCGAAGGACACGACCCTGAACAGGGACCTCGCCGCAAGCTGGCCGGACAAATCGCGAGGGGTGTCGCCACCAGGGCTGTCGTTACGCCTGGGCGGGGCGCAAGGTCAAGCCGCCCGGCACGGCCGGCCCGGTGAAGTGTTCGCGCCCATCCAGCATGAAGGGCGGCGGCGCACCGCGCTGCGCCGCGGCATAGAGGCGCCCGACCAGGAGTTCGGCGGCATCGTCGCGGTAGTTCGTGCTGCGCCCGCCACCGGGATAGACGGTCAGTTCGCACAGCCAGGCGCGCCCCGCGGCCGCCAGGAAATCCACCCGCAGGTACACGAAGCCCGCCGACAGGCGGCGCGCCATCTCCAGCAGCGGCGCCGGGTCGATGCCGGCGGGGAAGCCGGTGGTGGCGGGTTCCGCATAAAGCGCCAGCGGCCGCAGCGCGGCATCGAGGCAGCCGCTGGCATCCGGCGCGCCGGCCGGATACCGGTTGACCCGGATGTATTGCGGCACGCCGCCGAAACAGTAGATGCAGATGTCATCCGGCCGCCGGCTGCCGGGCTGGCGCAGCAGCGGTTCGGCGATGACGCGCGGCGGCACGCCGGCATAGGCCCATTCCATCCTCTCCCGCCACATGTCGCGGCCGAGCCAGGCGTCCATCCGCGCGGTGACGGCGGCGCGGTCGGCGCCGGCGGTATCGCGCAGCGCGATGTTCCAGCCCGACCCGTGGCTGGCCTTGAGGATGCAGGCCGCGGGCAGCCGCCCCCAGTCGAGCGCGCCGGCGGTCGCATGGACCTGCAGCAGCGGCACGGTCGGGTCGTGCCCCAGGACGCGGCGCGCATGATCGCGCATCGCCACCTTGTCCACGATGACCGGCAGGCGCGGGTCGCGGTCGAAGATCATGCGATGGAGCAGCCACTCCACGTAGAAGCGCGGCGGCGCCAGGGCCGGCCAGACGCCGAAATCGCGCCGGAACCGCCGTACCAGCAGGCGCGCGAGGGCACCGTCCTCCTCCGACAGCCCCTGGCGGTCGATCCAGTCGAACAGCGTGTCGCGGTTCATCCGCGGCCTTCGGGCATGGTTTCACGACCCTGCTTGATAGCCCCCGCCCCGCCCGCCTATACGGAGGGGGCGCGGGCGTAGCTCAATGGTAGAGCTCTTGGTTCCCAACCAAGTGACGAGGGTTCGATTCCCTTCGCCCGCTCCAGCGCCGCGCCACCGGGCGCGGTCTCAAACGATGCCCCTGCACCACGGCGCGCCTTGCAGCGCCGCGCCGCCTGGCCGGGACCGCCCTCAGCGCGGCGAGGTGCCCGGCACGGTCACCGACATCGGGTCGCTGCCCTGCGCGTCGCGCGCGCGGCGCACGCGGGCTTCCAGGTCGGCGAGCTCCGTCCGGCGTTCGTTCAGCCGCGCCTCGGTGGCGGCGATCTGGCCGGCGATCTCGGCCCGGCGGCGCTCGGCGGTCGCCACCTCGGCGCGCATGGCATCGAGCTGCTGGGCCACCTGGCCGCGCTGGCGCTCGGCGGCGGCGACGGCGGCGCGCAGGCTCTCGGCCTGGCTTGCGGCCTCGCCCCGGCTGCGGTCGGCGGCGGCCACCTCGCCGCGCAGGCGCTCGACCTGCCCGGCCAGCTCCGCGCGACGACGATCGGAGGCCGCGACCTCGCCGCGCAGCGCCTCGATCTGCGCGGCCAGTTCGGCGCGCTGGCGCTGGGTGGTCGCCATGTCGCCGCGCAGCCCCTCGGCCTGGCGCGCCAGGTCCTGCCGCTGGCGGTCGGAGGCGGTGAGTTCCTGGCGCAGCGCCTCGGCCTGGCGTTGCAGCGATTCCGCCTCCCCGCGCGAGGCGGTGACGGCGCCGGCGGCGCGGCGGGCTTCGTCGACCTGGGCGCGGGCGCGCTCGGCCTCCTGTTCGGCGGTGCGCCCGGCGGCGCTGGCGCGGCGCTCGGCTTCCTCGGCGGCGGTGCGGCGCTCCGCGAGGGTACGTTCGGCCGCGCTTGCCTCGCCGCGCAGGGCGGCCAGGCGGCGTTCCTCGGCCCCGGTGCTCTCGCGCAGCTGCGCGAGCTGGCGCTCGGCGGCGGCGACGGCGGTGCGCAATTCGGTCGCGCGCGCCTGCAGCCCGCGGAGTTCCGTCGCGGTCTGGTCGCGTGTGGCGGTCAGGCGGCCGATCTCGGCTTCCAGCTGCGCCACGGTCTGGCGCCGTGCCGCGGCCTCGCCTTCCGAGATGTTGACCGCTTGGCGCGCCGCGGCCAGGCGCTGTTCCTGCTCGCGCAGCGCGGCCTCGGCCTGGTTGCCGCGGGTGGTCAGGTCGGTCAGGCGCTGCTGCTCGGTGCCGGCGCGCTGGGTCAGGCCGGCCAGGCGCTGCTCGGCCTGGGTGGCCTCGGCGCGCAGCCCGTCGCGGCGGCGCGTCTCGGCCTCGGCGGCCTCGCGCAGGCCAGCCAGGCGCGTCTCCTCCGCCGTGGTGCGCTGGCCGAGGCCGGCGAGCCGGCGCTCCTCCTCCGCCGCGCGGGCGGTCAGGCCGGAGACGCGCGCATCGGCCGTCGCGATGTCGCCGCGCAGCTGCGCCAGGCGACGGTCCTCGGCATTCGCGCCTTCGCGCAGCGCCGCAAGGCGGCGATCGGCCTCGGCGACCTGGGCGCGGCGCTGCTCGCCCAGCGCCGCGGCCTGGCTGGCCTCGGCCTGGAGGGCGGCAAGGCGGCGCGTTTCCTCGTCGAGCCGCTGGCGCAGCTGGGTGGATTCCTGGTCGGCCGAGGTGCGGCCCTGCTGCGCCGAGCCGAGGTCCCGCTGCGCGATGGACAGGCGGCGTTCGACAGCGGCCAGGTCGCCGCGGGCGCGGCGTTCGGCGGCCAGCGTGGTCTCGAGTTCGCCGACGCGCGTGGTCAGTTCGCGCCCGCGCGCCTGCGAGGCCGTGAGATCGCGTTCGAGCCCGGCGACGCGGTCGGTATTCTGCACCGACAAGCCGCAGGCGGGCAGCACGGCGACCGAGGCGAGCAGGGCCAGCCTGGCGATGGCGCGGGTGCTGGTCATGGGCGGGGGCCTCGTTGGTTGGTCGCGGCGGGGGAGTCGGCAGTTCGGCACCGCCGAGCATACTGGTCCGGCTTCGTGGCTGGCGAGTCCAGCGCGCCGCGGTTGCATTCTTCACCGCGCGACGCCGCCGGGGCGTGCGCGCCGGCGTTCAGATGCGCTTCGCCGCCGCCACCGCGGCCGCCGACCCGCCGCCCACCAGCGCGGCCCAGGCGCGCAGCACGGGGCCATAGGCGGGCCCCTGGCCAGCCTCGCGCGCCTCGTCGCGGTGGTGGACCTCCTCCTCGCGGCAGCGCTCCAGCAGGGCGTGGATGTGCGGCAGGATGCCCTCGGCGGCCAGGCGGTCGGTCTGGGCGCGGTAGTGGTGGTCCACGAAGGTCTCGACCGCATCGACGGTGGCGAAGACCGCGCGGGGGCCGAACAGGGCGGGCAGGGCGCCGGTCAGCCAGCCCGCCACGCGCCAGATCGGCAGCAGGCGGGACCGGTCGGCGGGCGGCAGCAGGTCCTCCAGCAGGTCCAGGTGGCCCTGTTCGGTGGCGCGGTGCCGGGTGGCGAAGTCGCGCACGGCGGGGTCGCGGCTGGCCGCCAGGATGCCGTCGTAGATGCGCACGGCGCCGGTCTCCCCGGCATGGTCGGAACGCAGTTCGGCGACGAGCCAGGCGGGCAGGGGCGCGGTCGTGGTCATGGTGGTGGTGCTCATGCCGGGGGACATGGCGCGGCGGCGCCTGGGGTCAATCTGCGCGGCGGCGCCTGGGGTCAATCTGCGCGGCGGCGCCTGGGGTCAATCTGCGCGGCGGCGCCTGGGGTCAATCTGCGCGGCGGCGCCTGGGGTCAATCTGCGCGGCGGCGCCTGGGGTCAATCCGCGCGGCGGCGCCTGGGGTCAATCCGGGCCCTGGTCGAGCCCGGCGCGCAGGCTGCCGTCGGGGTCGTCCACCAGGCCCTCGCGCAGGAACAGGTCGATCAGCACCAGGTTGACGTTGAACTTGATGCTGTCGGTGGCACGCACGGCCTCCAGCAGGCGCGTCGCGGGCCACAATTCGAAGCGCTCGACCTCGTCGTCGCCGGGGGTGGGCGTCACGCCCTCGGGGATGTCGAGGTCGAAGACATGCAGCACGTCGCGGCGCAGCCCCTCGGCATTCGACATGACGTAGGAGACCCGCCCGGCCGGCCGCGCCGTGGCGGCGAGGTCGGGCGGCAGGCAGGCTTCCTCGGCGGCTTCCTTGACCAGGCATTCGTCGGGCGACAGGCCGGCCGGGATGCCGCCGGCGACGATGTTGTCGAGCTGCCCGGGCGCCACCGCCTTGTCCCGCGCGCGCACCCCCACCCAGACATGCAGACCGTCCGCGCGTCGCACCAGGCCGTTCACGTGCACGCCCTGCGACATCACGCCGAAGGCCGGCAGCGCGCCGCGGTCGAGCGTGCCCAGCACCGGGCCCGTGCTGGTCTCGCGGATGTCGAAGGCCTCGCGCCGGATGCGCAGGAAGCCGCCGGCGGCCAACGCGGGCAGGGCGTCGGCCAGGGCTTCGCTGCGCGTGCCGGGGCTGCGCAGCCGCGCCGCCAGCGCAACACCCTGCGCGTCGAAGTGGAAGTCGCGCGGGCGGAAGGTGAGCGCCTGCGCGAGGTCCGGCGAGACCCAGCCGACCTGCGCCGCCCCCGCCCGGAACGGGATCAGCCCCCCCGGCGACGCGATATTGTTGCAGGCGGCGATGTGGCGCTGGAGGGCGGGGTCGGGCATCGGGCTGGTTTAGGGCAGATCCCGGCCGGATAGAATCACCCGATCGGCCGCGTGGCGCCGTGCAGGCACGCCGGCGGCGGCAGCGATGCGCGCCATGGCGGGCGCCAATCCGTCCGCCGCGCCGCCCGCGCGTGGGTGGGGGGCTTGCATCCTGCGCGCCGATGGGTCCCATGCGGCGGGCGCGCTTCCCATCGGCGCCAGGGCGCCCCATCTCGCGGGCCGATCCGGAGTTCCACCAGCGTGTCCGCTGCCAAGCCTGCCGAAGACAACCACCTGAAGGCGCTGCTGCGCATCGCGCCGTACCTGTGGCCGAAGAACGAGACCGAGCTGCGCATCCGCGTGGTCGTAGCACTGGTGCTGGTGGCGGCGGCCAAGGCGGCGAACGTGCTGGTGCCGATCGCCTATGCCCGCGCGGTGGATGCGCTGGCGCCCAAGGATGGGATCGGCGCGGCGATCACCGTGCCGGTGGCGCTGCTGCTGGCCTACGGCATCCTGCGGGTGATGTCCTCGGCCTTCGCCGAACTCCGCAACGCCGTGTTTGCCAAGGTGCAGGCGCGCGCCGGGCGGCGCGTCGCGCTGGAGGTGTTCGAGCACCTGCACGCGCTGTCCATGCGCTTCCACATGGACCGCGCAACAGGCGGACTATCCCGGGTCATCGAAAGAGGTGTGCGCGGCATCGCGACGTCGCTGAACTTCCTGCTGTTCAACATCATCCCGACCATCGTCGAGATCGCCTTCGTCGCGGTGATCCTGTGGTGGGTCTTCGCCGCGTCCTTCGCCATCACCATGCTGGTGACGATCGCGGCCTATGTGGCGTTCACGCTGCTGTTCACCAACTGGCGGCTGCGCTTCCGCCGCACCATGAACCAGACCGACGAGGAGGCGAACACCAAGGCGGTGGACAGCCTGCTGAACTACGAGACGGTCAAGTATTTCGGCAATGAGGGCCATGAGGCGCGCCGCTACAACGAAAGCCTGACGCGCTACGAACGCGCCTACGTCACCAGCGAGACCACGCTGAACATGCTGAATGCCGGGCAGGCCTTCATCATGGCGGTGGGCCTGACGGTCACCATGCTGCTGGCAGGGTCGGGCATCGCCGCCGGGACCATGACGGTGGGCGACCTGGTGATGGTCAATGCCTACCTGATCCAGCTGTACCTGCCGCTGAACATCCTTGGCTTCGCCTATCGCGAGATCAAGCAGGGGCTGACCGACATGGAGCAGATGTTCACCCTGCTCGAAGTGCCGGCCGAGGTGCAGGACGCGCCGGGGGCCGTGCCGCTCGCCAAGGGTCCGGGGGAGATCCGCTTCGACGACGTGCAGTTCGGCTACCGCGCGGACCGGCAGATCCTGAAGGGGGTTTCCTTCACCGTGGAGCCGGGGCGGATGCTGGCCATCGTCGGGCCGACCGGGGCGGGGAAATCCACCATCTCCCGCCTGCTGTTCCGCTTCTACGACGCGACCGGCGGCGCGGTGACGGTGGACGGGCAGGATGTGCGGAGCGTGACGCAGGCCAGCCTGCGCGCGGCCATGGGCGTGGTGCCGCAGGACACCGTGCTGTTCAACGACACCATCCGCTACAACATCGCCTATGGCCGGCCGGGGGCGACGGACGCCGAGGTCGAGGCCGCCGCGCGCGCCGCCCAGGTGCACGACTTCGTCCTGCGCCTGCCCGAGGGCTACGCAACCCGCGTGGGCGAACGCGGCCTGAAGCTGTCGGGCGGGGAGAAGCAGCGCGTGGCGATCGCGCGCACCATCCTCAAGGACCCGCGCATCCTGATCCTGGACGAAGCCACCAGCGCGCTGGACACCCGCACCGAACAGGAGATCCAGGCGGCGCTGCGCGACGTGGCGCGCAACCGCACCACGCTGGTCATCGCGCATCGCCTGTCCACCGTGGTCGAGGCCGACGAGATCATCGTGCTCCAGGACGGCCGCATCGCCGAGCGCGGCACCCATGCCAGCCTGACCGCCGCCGATGGCCTCTATGCCGAGATGTGGCGCCGCCAGGCCCAGGCGGTCGCCGCCGCGGAAGCCGCGGCGCGGGCGCAGGCCGAGGCCGACCTCGACCGCCCGCGCGCCGGGCGGCTGGGCGAGACCATTGCGTAACCAGGGGTTAAACGCGCCATCCGCGCGCCCCATCTGCTTGGTAAAGAAGGAGAACGCCGCATGCAGCAGGATCCCCCCGGGATGGCCCCGGAGGACCTGAGCCACGCCGGCTCGGTCGTGGACAAGGCGATCGAATACATGATCGAGCAGCAGATCGCGCCGATCTCGATCGCCTCGGCGCTGCTGGGCGGCGCGCTGGGACTTCTGGCACGCACCATGGACGACCGCGCGGTGGCCGGCGTGCTGCGCAATGCGCTCGCCTCGGTCGAGGCAGGTGAACTGGCCGAGGCGCGGCAGCAGCCCCCGCAGGCATGACCGCGCGGGCTTGACGCCGCGGCCCGCCTGGGCGACAAGCCGCGCCTCCGTCGTTTCCACCCGCGTGCGGGGTCTCCTTCCGCGCGCCCTGATCGTTTCGGGATTACCACCATGGCCCGCCGCTGCGGCATCACCGGCAAGGGCGTCCTGACGGGCAACAACGTCAGCCACGCCAACAACAAGACCCGCCGGCGCTTCCTGCCCAACCTGCAGGAAACCTCCTTCTGGTCGGACGTGCTCGCCTCGCAGATCAAGATGCGCCTGTCGACCAACGGCATCCGCACGATCGAGCACAATGGCGGCCTGGATGCCTTCCTGCTCGGCACGCCGGACCGGCGCCTGCCGGACGAGGCGCGGCTGCTCAAGCGCCGCATCGAGCGCGCGCAGGCCAAGAAGGCGGCCTGACCGGACCCTGCCCGCAAGGGCAGGCACCAGGGCGGCATCCCGCGAGGGGTGGCCGCCCTTTTTCATGGGTGCGCGCGACCGGGTCAGCTTTTCATGGGCGCGCGCGACCGGGTCAGCGCCGAAGCCATGCCGCGCGCCGCAGCGTCGCGAGGCCTTTCGTATCGCCCGCATCCTTGCCCGACCGGGTGTATCCCTCCGATCGGAATCGCGACCTTGCGACAGGCCCGGCGTGGTTCGGCTGAACCAGCCCTGCATGCCGCGGCCGTCCGCTGCGCGACGACGCACGGCCGGGCGTGGCGCGAACCCGGCGCTGGAGCATGCTGCGTTCGCCCGCGCTCACGCCGCAGGCTCTAGCCTGTTGTTTTCAGAGCCTCTTTACGCGTTCAGATGATTCGATCCGAACGCGATCTGCTTTATCGGGCCGCCGGTTCCACCCGCGGCACCGGCAGCGCGCCCGGGTTCTGCGGCATCGCCAGCCCCTGGCCCTGCTGCGGTGCCTGGCCGCGCGGGGCCGCCCCCGCCTGCGCCGGGAAGCCGCCGGCATTGGACACCACCGTGCGCACGCCGCCCGCCGCCTCGGTCGCCGCGGCGAAGGCCACGTCGCCCCAGAAGCGCGCCAGCACGCCGGCCGGCACCTCATTGAGCTGCAGCACCCGGCCGAGATCCTCGCCATCGTTGCGCGACACCGTCCACAGCAGCTCGACCCGCTGGGTCCGCGTGGCGGGCTGGTCGGCGACGATCACCTGGCCGGTCACGGCGAAGCGGGCGCCCTGGGTGGTTTCCTGCACCAGCATGCCCTGCTGGCCCAGCGCCTCCCGCAGGCGCGCGGTCAGCGCCTGGTTGCCGTCGCCGGGCGCGCCGCGGACCATCGGCACATAGATGCGCGGCGGCCCGGTCACCGCCAGCGCGGCGGGGTCTGTGCCCTTGCGGACGGCCTCGGCGCGCAGCAGCAGGTCGGCGATGCGCGGGGCGGCGTCGCGCGCGGCGCGGCGCAGCACCTCGGGGCTGGCATCGGACCAGTCGCGCGCGGCGATGCGCGCGCCATCGGCGGTGCCCTGCGCGGCGCCGTCGGGATCGGTCAGGCGATAGCGCGGCACCACCCAGCCGTTCTCGGACTGCGCCTCGATCGCCAGGCGCCAGTCGAGCGGCAGGGGCGTGTCGACGGCGGCCGGGACCTCGGCGGTCAGCAGGGCGGTGGACAGGGCCTCGGCGAAGCCGCGCGCCTGGGCTTCGGGCAGCAGGGCGGTGGTCGGCGCCGGGATGACCAGCCGATAGGCCGGCGGCGCCGCCAGCGTGCCGGCATTGCCGCCGGGATTGCCGCGGAAGGGCTGCGGCAGGTCGCCGCAGGCGCCCAGCAGCGCCAGCGCCAGGAACAGCGGGGCCAGGCGCGCCATCACACCACCACCACGCAGGCCACCAGCAGGGTCAGCATCAGCATCGCGGCGAACATGAACACATAGGGCATGGCGTCCTTATTGGTCCGGGCGGTGCGGTTGGGAAGACCGCCCTCACGCCGTCAGCGCGATGGCCGAGAGCTGGTGCCCGATCGGCCCGCCGCCGGCCAGCGTGTTGCGGCGATGGCTGAAGAAGCGTGCCTCGTCGGCCAGGGTGTCGTGGGGGGTGACCTCGGCGGCGACGCCGGCGGCGACCAGGCGCGCCGCGCAATAGCCGGCCAGGTCGAACTGCCAGCGATCCGGGCGGGCGCCATCGGCGAAGAAGCGGGCATCGGCGGCATCGCGCGCCAGCACCGCGTCGCGCAGGTCGGCGGCGACCTCGTAGGAGGGCTGGCGGATGCAGGGGCCGACCGCGGCCACGATGCGCGCGCGGCTGGCGCCGATCGCGCACATCGCCGCGATGGTGGCTTCCAGCACGCCGCCGACCGCGCCCCGCCAGCCGGCATGGGCGCCGCCGATGACGCCGGCTTGCGGGTCGGCGAACAGCACCGGCGCGCAATCGGCGGTGACGATGCCGATCGCCAGGCCCGGCCGCCGCGTGACCACCGCATCGGCCTGGGGCCGCTGGTCCTGCGGCCAGGGTTCGTCCAGCACCGCCACGGCATCGCCATGCACCTGGGTCAGCCCGACCAGCGCGGCGCCGGGCAGGCCGAGCGCATCGGCGGCGCGGCGGCGGTTCTCGCGCACCGCATCGGGATCGTCGCGCCCCGATAGCGAGCAGTTGAGCGCCGCGAAGCCGCCGGCCGAGACCCCGCCGCGCCGCGTGAAGAATCCATGCGCGAGGCCCGGCTGGGCGGCGAGCGTGGCGGCGGCGACGGCTTCGGCCATCAGGGATCCTCGAATCCGGGCAG
Organism: Roseomonas sp. CECT 9278; assembly: GCF_918698155.1. GTDB lineage: Bacteria > Pseudomonadota > Alphaproteobacteria > Acetobacterales > Acetobacteraceae > Neoroseomonas. The sequence continues at coordinate 4,265 of NZ_CAKKLX010000047.1, read as the reverse complement.
GGGCGGCAGGTCGGGATGGCAGAGGCAGATCGCCTTGAACAGCCGGCCCATGTGCTCGGGCGCGGCCAGGCGCTGCGCGGCGGCCAAGTGGCGGGTGGCGTGGGCGGGGTCCATGCGCGCCAGGATGGCGGCCCGGCTGAACAGGCCGAGCCGGGCGAGGAACACGCCCTGCGGCATCGGCCCCTGCACCGCGGCGCCGGCGGCCTGCGCCGCGGCCGCGACGGCGGCGAAGTCGACATGCGCGGTGATGTCGGCCTGGCCGGGCGCGGCCAGCGGGTCGGCCCGCCCCTGCGCGACCATGGCCTGCAGGCTGTCGCCGAAGCCGCCGGCGCCCGGCCCGTAGTCGATGAACAGCGCGACGCCGCCCTCGGTCGCGATGCGCCGGGCCAGGGCGGCGGCGATGGCGGTGGCGCCCTCGTTGACCTCCTGGATGGCGCCGTCGGGGGCGTCGGGGGGCAGGGGCGGGGCGTCGGCGGCGGGGCGTTCGGCGAAGCTGCCATCGGCCACGAAGCGTTCCGCCCAGCCGGCGCCGCGGCGCACGAACTGGCGGATCGGCAGGGCGTCGAGGAATTCGTTGCCGATCACGATGGCCGGGCCGGGCGGCAGGCCGGCGATGTCGTCGTGCCAGGCGCGCACGGCGGTGCCGAGGCGATCGGCCTGCGCCGCGCGCAGCCGGGGGGAGGTCTCGACCAGGTGGACGCGCAGCGCGGCGCGGAAGCCCGGCGCCATCTCGGCCACGGCGCGCAGGGCATCGGCCATCAGGGTGCCCCGGCCGGGGCCGAGCTCGACGAAGGCCACCGGGTCGGGCCGGCCCATCGCCTGCCAGGCGATGGCGGCCCACAGGCCGATGCATTCGCCGAAGGCCTGGGTCATTTCCGGCGCGGTGGTGAAGTCGCCGCCGGGGCCGAAGGGCTCGCGGCCGGCGTAGTAGGCGAAGGCGGTGCGGCGCATGAAACGATCGAGCCGTTCCGGCGGGACGGCAGGCGTAGCGTCAAGCGGTTCCGGCGGGACCGCCGCCATGTCATCGCGTTGCCCGGGCGCGGCGGCGGACCCGCCGGTCCGCCCCGGCCGCGCCGCTTCCGCTGTCGCGCCACCACCGGACGCGGGGGACGTCGGGTCGGTGGCGTCAGACATGGCGCGGCTTCGCCCGCAGGATCAGCCAGGCGCCGACCAGGATCATCGGCAGCGACAGCAACTGCCCCATGGTCGCGCCGGCGAACAGGAAGCCCAGATGGGCGTCGGGCTGGCGGAAGAACTCGCCGATGATGCGCGCGATGCCGTAGCCGGCCAGGAAGGTGCCCGACAGGATGCCGGGCCGGTCGCGTATGCGCTCGCTGCGCGCCAGGATCATCAGCACCGTGAACAGGCAGAACCCCTCCAGGAAGGCCTGGTACAGCTGCGAGGGATGCCGCGGCTCCGGCCCGCCATTCGGGAAGACCATGGCCCAGGGCACGTCGCTGACCCGGCCCCACAGCTCGCTGTTGATGAAATTCGCCAGCCGCCCGAGGAACAGGCCGATCGGCACCACGCAGACCACCCGGTCCGCGAAGGCCACCCAGTCGAGCCCGTTGCGCTTGCTGAACAGCCAGGCGGCGATGATCACGCCCAGCGCCCCGCCATGGAAGGACATGCCGCCCTGCCAGACATACAGCGCCTCCCACGGCGCCGTGACGTAGTAGCCGGGCCGGTAGAACAGCACGTAGCCGAGCCGCCCGCCGAGGATGATGCCGAGCGTCACCCAGGTGATGAAGTCATCCACCTGTTCCTTCGTGGCGACGACGGGCGGGCGCTGCACCAGCACGCGGGCGACCCGCCAGCCGATCAGGATGCCCGCGATATACGCCAGCGCGTACCAGCGGATGACGAGCGGGCCGATCTCGACCAGCACGGGGTCGATCATCGGGAAGGGAATGGCGAGCAGCATCAGGCGTAGGGATCCTCGGCGTTCAGCAGCACGTCCCGCACATAGGACCGTACGCCGTCCTCGATGGTGGTGGGCGGGTGGTCGAAGCCGGCGGCGCGCAGGCGCTCCATGCGCGCCTGCGTGAAGTACTGGTACTTGCCGCGCAGGTCATCGGGCATCGGCACGAAGCGGATATCCGCATTGCGGTCGAGCGCGGCGTAGATCGCGCGCGTCAGGTCGACGAAGCTGCGCGCCGTGCCCGACCCGACATTGTACAGGCCCGAGGCGCCCGGATGCGCCGCCAGCCAGGTCATCGCCGCCACGCAGTCGCGGACATGGACGAAGTCGCGCTTCTGATCGCCATCCGCGACACCGTCGCGGTCGGAGGCGAACAGCGTCGCCGCCTCCCCGCGCATGATCTGGTGGAACTTGTGCAGCACCACGCTGGCCATGCGGCCCTTGTGATGCTCGTTCGGCCCATAGACGTTGAAGAAGCGCAGCCCGGCCCACATCGGCGGCTGCGGCGCGCCGGCCGCGAGCATCTGCGCCACCCGCCGGTCGAAGGCGAGCTTCGACCAGCCATAGAGGTTGAGCGGCCGCAGCCGCGCCAGCGCCTCGGGCCGCGCGTCGTCGTCGAAGCCCAGCGACCCGTCGCCATAGGTGGCGGCCGAGGACGCATAGAGGAACGGCACCCCCGCGCGCGCGCACCAGTCCCACAGCATCTGCGGCAGGGCGATGTTGGTGCGCGCCACCAGGTCGCCATCGGTCTCGGTGGTCGCGCTGATGGCCCCCATGTGGAACAGCGCGCGGACCGGCGGCTCGCGCGCCAGGAAGGCCGCCAGGTCGCCGGGTTCCACGATGCCCGCGATCGGGTGCCTGGCCAGGTTGCGCCACTTGAGCCCCTGGCGCAGGCGGTCCACCACCACCACTTCCTGCCCATTGGCACAAAGTGCGGCGACCAGGTTGGAGCCGATGAAGCCGGCGCCGCCGGTGACGATGTGCATGATCCGCCCTGTTCCGCCGCGGCCCTTGAGGACGGGGCGGCGGCGGTATAGGCCCCCCCGGGACGGCCCGTCCATATGGCGGGCGAACAGGAGACGACCATGGCAGGCGACAGCGGCCGCGGAAAATTCATGGACGACCTGGCCGGGATGGCCGGCGGCGCCTTCTCGGTCCTGGCCGGGCTGCGCAACGAGGTCGAGGCCATGGCGAAATCCCAGGCCGAGGCGGTGGTCCGCCGGCTGGACCTGGTGAAGCGCGAGGAGCTGGACGCCGCCATGGAAGTGGCCCGCCGCGCCCGCGAACAGGCGGAAGCCCTGGAAGCCCGGGTGGCGGCGCTGGAGGCGCGGCTGGCGGCGCACGGCGCTGGTGGCGGAAGCTCATCCGAAAGCTGAAGAATTGATTGCAACCTGTGCGGGCTTGCGACGCGATTCCGCGTCTGCGTAGTCTGCCCATCGTATCCGGTCGCCCGATTCGCCCACCACATCTTGTGGGTGGCACGGGCGGCAGCCTCGGGCCAGGAGGTGCCGCATGTCCGCCTCACTCCATATCGAGCGCGAGCGTTCCTCGAACCCCCTCGACATCCTCGAACAGATCATCGCGGCCAATGAATGGGCCTTCGAGCGCCGTTCCGACGGCGAGATGGCCGCCGAGGCGCCCGGGAAATGGTGCGACTACGGTCTGCATTTCTCCTGGTCGCACGAGATCAGCGCCATGGCCTTCACCTGCGCCTTCGACCTGAAGGTGCCGGCGGACCGGCGCGACCGGCTTTACGAACTCCTCGCCCTGGCCAACGACCGGCTGTGGATCGGCCATTTCGGAATCGAGATGGAGGATGGCGTGCCGGTGTTCCGCCATTCCGTGCTGCTGCGCGGGTCGCCCTCGGCCAGTGCGGAGAGCCTGGAAGACATGGTCGACATCGCCATCACCGAATGCGAACGGTTCTTCCCCGCCTTCCAGTTCGTGCTGTGGGGCGGCAAGGCGCCGGCCGAGGCGCTGGCGGCGTCCATGCTGGATTGCGTCGGAGAGGCGTAGTGTTTTTGTCCCTCAACCGGCGGGCGGGCCGCGTCCGCGGCCCTTGCTTGCGCGCCATGGGCTGGTGCGCCCGGCGGGGCTGACGGTCTGGACGCGGTCGCGCCGTGCGCTCCCGGATCGTGCCTTCGCACGATCCGTTCTTTGTTTGACCCTCAGACGGCGGGCGGGCCGCGTCCGCGGCCCTTGCCTGCGCGCCATGGGGGTCGCGTCCCCAGTGGTGGTGTAGGACATCCAGAGCCTGGGGCGCGAAGCGAAGCCTGTGGCTGAGCGAAGCGGAGCGCCCCAGGCGGCCATCGCGGTGATCCCTGGCTAGGGTTGGGTTGCTGAG
>NZ_CAKKLX010000046.1 GCF_918698155.1 Roseomonas sp. CECT 9278 | reverse complement strand
CGACCCCGGACAACACCCGCGAGCCGCAGAACCGCCGCGTGGAGATCGTGCTCCGCTAATCGCGGGACACATCACCGGACATCACGGGAAGGGGCGCCGCAGGGCGCCCCTTTCTGCGTTCAGGGGGGCGGCGGCGCCGGCAGGCCGGTCACGCGCAGCCCGTCGCCAAGCCGCAGCGCCGCACCAAGGATCCTGCCATCGGCGCGGAATGCCTCCGCAAGCGCCAACCCCGCATCGAGCGCGGCCGCCAACTCGGCCGGCATCAGCCCATCCACCGCCACCGTCACCAGCCGGTCGCCCAGGTCGCTATCCGGGTCCAGGCTGCGCGCCGGCGCGCGACGCACCCCGGCGCTGTCGATGTCCACCGCATTGGCGATGAGCGTCGCCGCGGCATCTGCCGTCGCCGCATCCCGCGCCAGCACCGTCACCGCATCTGCGATGCCGAGCGACAAGGACCGCCCGAACCGACCCGAAGTTGCCACACCGCCGATTCCGCTGCCCGCCGTCACGTGCAGCGCGCCATCCAGCGCCAGTCGCGCCGGGTCCGCCGCCAGGCCGATGGCAAGCAATTCGCCGGGTGCCACATGCAGCGCGATGTCGCCGCCGTCATTCACATAGGCGCGCGCCAGCGGCGCCGCGCGCAGCATCTCCGCCAGCAGCGCATCGGCCACCGCGCCGGCAACCGCCGCCATGGGCGTGACGAAGATCGGTGCGAAGCGCGCGCAGGCCGCAACCATGCGGCGCGCGACCGGATGCGTGACACGCGGCGACTCCGCCATGGGGCGCCGCAACGCCGGCAACTCGGCCGCCAGGCCGGGCAGGATGTCGGGGAAGGCAGCGACCACCGAGGCTTCGGCCGCGCGCACCGCGGCCGCCGCGCCCCAGGCGCGCAGCACCACGTCGATCGGGCCGTGCGAGAGGTGCAGGCGGTCGCCGCTCAGGCGCCGAATGGCGGGCGGGTCCATGAGGTCAGGCGCGGTGCGCCGAGGCCGCGGCGTGACGCAGCGCGGGCATCTTCATCCGTTCAACCGGACCTGGCCGGACGGAAGAAGCTGCTCGCGACATGGCGGGTGCCTTGCGCCACTGCCAACGAACCATGCCCTACCGCGCGAAGGGCCAGGGATTGCCGTCGTGCCAGGTGGCGATGCGCAGATCCTCGCCCAGGCTGCGCAGCACGTCGGCCACCGGCACCACCTGGTCCATGTGGCCGCCCAGTGTCTCGTACAGCGCGCGCGGCAAGGTGAATTCGATGGGTGCGACGATGGCGGGCGTGGGCACATGGCCGAAGGCCAGCCGCGGCATCCGCAGCACGTCGGCCATCACGGTGATGCCGCCGCCGGGCCACAGGTAGACCGGCGCGCCGCCCATGGTGACGCGCGTCTCCCCCCGCGCGACGGATTGCGTCAGCAGCACCGGGTTCTGCGTGACGCCCGCGCGCAGCGATCCACCGGCGCCCGCCATGAACACGACGGAACACAGGGATGGCTCGCAATTCTCGCCGATTCGATCCACCACCGCGCGCACCGCGGGCGGCATCGCGGCAGCGATCGGCCGCAGCGATTCGTCGAGCACGCAATACAGCGCATGGTCGCCGGTGGTGCTGGTGAACAGCAGGCGCAGGCCCGGCCATGCAAGCTTGGGGTCGATGCGTTCGATGATGGCGAGCGGATCGGTGATGTCGGTGCCGCCCCAGCCAAGCCCCGGCTGCGCCACCTGGAAATACCGCCCGGGCGTGGACCGCCGCCCGCGGACGCGGATGCCGGCTGGGCGCATCTCCAGCACACGGCCCGCCTGGTGTTCGCTCAGCACGCCGGTGATGTGGTCGTCGACCACGATCACCTCGTCCACATGGCCGGCCCATTGCTGCGCGAAGATGCCGACGGCCGCGCTGCCGCAACCCACGCGCATGCGCGTCTCGGGCGTGCCATCCACGATGGGTGCGGCGCCGGCCTGCACCACCACGGCGTGGCCGCCATCGATGGTGAATTCCACGGCCTGTGCGTCGCACAGCTTCAGCAGCGTGTCGCAGGTGACGACGCCTTCCTTCTTCGAGCCGCCCGTGAGATGCCGTACGCCGCCGATCGACAGCATCTGCGACCCGTATTCGGCGGTCGTCACGTGTCCGACCTGCTCACCATTCACGCGCACCGCGGCGGTTTCCGGGCCCAGGTGCCGGTCGGTGTCGATCTTCACCTTCACGCCGCAGTAGCTGAACATGCCCTCGGTCACGACGGTGACGGTATCGACGCCGTCCTGAACGCTGCCGACGATGAAGGGCGCGGGCTTGTAGTCGGGATAGGTGGTGCCCGACCCGACTCCGGTGAGGAAGACGCGCGAGGGATCCATCAGCGCGCCGTCCCAGTCGCGTTCAGCGAAGGGCACGACGGGCGCGTTGCTGTCCACCGCCTGCGCCAGCGCCAGCACCGGGTCGGTGCGCACCAGCACGCCATCGGCATTGGCGTAGCGGGCGCAGGCGCCGGCGCGGCCGGGGCGGATGCGGCACAGCACCGGGCAGGCATCGCAGCGGATGATGCCATCGGCCTCGGCGGCGCCGAACTGCGCGCTGCGCGCCGCGCGGCTGGTCATGCGCGCAGCGCCGCATGCAGGCGGTGCGGCAGCACGGGCACCTGCGTGATGCGCACGCCGGTGGCGTGGCGGATGGCGGACAGGATCGCCGGCGCGGTGGGCACCAGCGCGGGTTCGCCGACGCCCTTGGCGCCGAAGGGGCCTTCGGGCTCGGGGTCCTCGATCAGGTGGATGCGGATGCGCGGCATGTCGCCGGCGGTCGGGATCAGGTAGTCGTGCAGGTTCTCGGTGCGGCCGGGGATGAATTCCTCCATCAGCGCCAGGCCGAGGCCCTGCGCGACACCGCCATGGATCTGCCCCGCGATCAGCAGCGGGTTCACCGCGCGGCCGACATCCTGCGCCACGATGATTTCCTCCACCTTCACCTTCGCCAGCACCGTGTCCACGCGCACGATCGCGACCTGCGCGGCGAAGCCGTAGGTCGCATAGGGCACGCCCTGGCCATCGGCATCGAGCGGCACGGTCGGCGGATCGTAGCGCGCCTCCGCGGTGATGTCGGCATCGAGCGCCGCGAGGTCGATGACGCGCGTGGTATGCGCGTCGCGCACCGTCAGCCGCGTGCCGTCGAGCGACAGCGCGGCGCCGTCGCCGGCATTGGCCAGCGCCAGCAGCCGCGCGCGCAGCGCCTTCGCGGCCTCCGCCGCCGCACGACCGGAGACGAAGGTCTGGCGCGAGGCCGAGGTCTTGCCGGCATCCGGCGTCAGCGCCGTGTCCCCCACCACCTGGCGCAGCGCGGCCAGCGGCAGGCCGAGCGCCTCCGCCGCGATCTGCCCGATGACCGTCGTGCTGCCCTGGCCGATATCCACCGCGCCGTTGAACAGCGTGAGCGTCCCATCGCGCGCCAGCGTGATGCGCATGGTGGATGGGTTCGACATCGCGGTATTGCCGCAGCCATACCACATGCAGGCGATGCCGGCGCCGAGGCGTTCGCGTGGCTGCGTCGCATTATGCGCGGCGACGCGCGCCAGCGCCGCATCCCACTCCGGCTTCAGCGCATCGAGGCATTCGGGCAACCCCGCCGAGGCGTGCAGCACCTGGCCGGACGGCGTGGTGTCGCCGCGCCCGATCGCGTTGCGGCGCCTGATCGCCCAGCGGTCGAGGCGCAGCGCCTCCGCCAGGTCATCGACCAGCGCCTCGGTCGCGATCGCCGCCTGCGGCACGCCGAAGCCGCGGAAGGCGCCCGATGGCGGCGCGTTGGTATGCACTGCGCGGGTGCGCGCCAGCACGTTCGGCACGCGATAGGGGCCGCAGGCATGCACCGGCACGCGGTTCGCCACCGTCGCCCCCCAGGAGGCGTAGGAACCGGTGTCGAAATCGCCCTCCAGCGTGAAGGCCGTGAAGCGGCCATCGGCATCGGCGCCCATGCGCGCCTGCAGCCGCGCGGGGTGGCGCTTGGTCGATGCGGCCATGCTCTCGGTGCGCGAATAGGTCATGCGCACCGGGCGGTTCGTGACACGCGCCGCGACCGCGAGCAGCGGCTGCACCGAGACATCCAGCTTTCCGCCGAAGCCGCCGCCGCAGCCGGTCGGGATGATGCGGACACTGTCCTGCGCCACGCCGAGGACACGCGCGGTCTCCTCCTGGTCCATCACCGGCGCCTGGGTGCAGGCGGCGATGGTGAGGCCGCCGGCCGCCGCATGGCCGGCCTCGGGTTCGATATAGGCGTGCTCGACGAAGGCGGTGGCGAAGCGGCCCTCGGCGCACGCGGCGCTGCTGGCAAGAGCGCCCTCCGCATCGCCGCGCTTCAGATGGCCGCGCACCAGCACATTGCCTGGCGCATGCGCGTGCAGCTGCGGCGCATCCGGCGCCAGGGCGGCGTCGATGCCGATGAGCGGCGACAGCGGATCCCAGGTGATCGGCAGGTCGGCATCGCGCACCGCGGCGATGGCGTCGCGTGTGCCGAGCAGGCCGAGCACCGCCTCGCCGCGATGGCGCACCAGGCCATCCGCGAAGACCGGCTGGTCCTTGAGGTTCGGCATGATGCCGAAGGCGTTCACGCCCGGCACGTCGCGCGCGCAGAGGATCGCGACCAGCCCATGCGCCGCGCGGGCGGCGTCGAGGTCGCCGAGGGTGAAACGCGCGCTGGCATGCGGCGATCGCACGATTCGCAGCCACAGCGAATCGGCGGGCGCGCCATCGGCGCCATAGCGCTCCGTGCCGGCGACCTTGGCGGCGCCATCGAGGCGCGGGATGGCGGCCCCGACCGCGCCGGTGCCGGGCGCCGGCGTGGCCACCCCGCGCGCCGCCTCCAGTACGGCATCGATGATCTGCAGATAGCCGGTGCAGCGGCACAGCACGCCGCCCAGCGCATCCTCCACCGCCACGCGATCCGGTGCGGCATCGCGGCGCAGCAGATCGAGCGCCGCCATCAGCATCCCCGGCGTGCAGATGCCGCATTGCGCCGCCCCGTGCGCGAGGAAGGCGGCGCGCAGCGCCTCCAGCAGCGGGTCCGTCGCCTCGACGGTGGTGATGGCGGCGCCGTCCGCCTGTGCCGTCGAGACCAGGCAGGCGCAGACCTGCGCGCCATCCATCAGCACCGTGCAGGCGCCGCAATCCCCTGCATTGCAGCCCTCCTTCGTGCCGGTCAGGCCGAGGCCTTCCCGCAGCGTGTCGGACAGCGGCGCGAAGGGGTCGGCGGCGACATCGTGTCGCGTGCCGTTGACGATCAGCGCGATCATGCCGCGAAGCCCGCCAGCAGATCGCGCAGCAGCGCCAGCGCGGCGTCCCGGCGGTAGTCGGCCGAGGCGCGGATGTCGGCGATCGGCGCCAGCGGCACAAGGTGCGCGGGATCGGGGACACGCGCGGCGTCCTCCAGCGCGACGCCGTGCAGCGCGGCCTCCAGCGCCGGGAGTCGTTGCGCCACCGGGGAACAGGCGCCCATCGCGATGCGCGCCGCGACGATGCGCCCGCCCTCGCTGCGGATCACCGCTGCGGCCATCGCGATGGAGATCACCAGGTAACGCCGCGCGCCGAGCTTCACGAAGCGGCCGTGCGCGCCGTCGCAGCGCGGGATGTGCAGCGCGGTGACGATCTCCCCCGGCGCCAGTGCCGTGGAGCGATAGCCGGTGACGAAGGCCGCCACGGGCAGCGAGCGCGTGCCCAGGGAGGAGGCCAGCTCGACCCGTGCATCCAGCGCCAGCAGGTTCGGGATGCCGTCACCCGCCGGCGATGCCGTGACCAGGTTGCCGGCGATGGTGCCGCGGTTCTGCACCTGCCGCCCGCCGACCTCGCGCGCTGCGGCGCGCAGCCCGTCGAACAGCGGCGGCAGCGGCGCTTCCGCGATGGCCGTCCATGTCGTGCGGGCGCCGATGCGCCAGCCTTCCGCCGTCTCTGCGATGCCATCGAGGCCCGGGATCGCCGAGAGATCCAGGATCGCCTCGCGCCACGTTTCGCCCCAGGCCGCGCGCGCCGTGCGCAGCGGATGGATGTCGGTGCCGCCGGCCAAGGGCAGCGCGCCGGTCGCCGCGCGCAGCGCCAGCGCCTGTTCCAGCGTGCGCGGGCGGTGATAGGCGGTCATGCGGCGCGACCGCGGCGCAGCGCGGCGGTGGCTTGCGCATCCACGGCGCCGTCGCGCAGCGCGACACCCCAGAGCGACCTGGCCTGCGCGGCATCGTAGTACCCGCGGCGAACGTCGCGCGCGACCAGCAGCGGGTCGCGCGCGAAGGGGTCGCCGTAGCCGCCGCCGCCGGGTGTGCGGACTTCCACCCGGTCGCCGGGCATCAGCGTGATGCCCTGGTCCTTCGACAGGTGCAGCGGGATGGTGGTGGTGCCGCTGCGGTGGATGCGGACCTCGTTCGGCGCGCCGTCGTGGCCACCCAGCACGCCGGGCGGGCCGAAGCGGCCATGGTCCATCACGAAGGAGGCGCGCGCCTCGCCGCGCAGGAGCTGCACCTCGTAATGCACGCCGAAGCCGCCGCGATGCGCGCCGGCGCCGCCGGACCCTTCGCGCAGCGCGAAGCGCGTGAACAGGATCGGGTAGTACTGTTCCATCACCTCGACCGGCGCGGTCTTGCTGATGCCGATGGTGGAGCAGCCATTGGTGAGTCCGTCATGGTCGGCATTGCCGCCGTAGCCGCCGCCGGTGATCTGGTACATCACGTAGGAGCCGCCGCGCGCGGGGTCCGTGCCCCCCAGCGCGAAGTTCCCGGACGTACCCGCCGGTGCGGCGGTGACCTCGTCGGGCAGGGCCTGCACCAGGCACAGGAACACCGCTTCCGCGATGCGCTGGCTGACTTCCGCCGCGCAGCCCGACACCGGGCGTGGGTAGCGCGCATCGAGGAAGGTGCCCTCCGGCCGGATGATGTGCAGCGGCGCGAAGGTGCCGGCATTGATCGGCACATCCGGGAAGATGTGTTTCACGCCCAGGCACACCGCCGAGAAGGTGGTGGACCAGACCGAATTCATCGGCCCGGCGCATGGCTTCGACGACCCGGTGAAGTCGAAGGTCAAGGTGTCGCCTGTGCGCGTCACGCTCAGCGCGATGCGCAGCGGTTCGTCCACCACGCCATCGGAATCGACGAAGGCCTCGGCGCGCCAGGTGGCCTCCGGCATGCGACGGATTTCGGCGCGCATGCGTTCGGCGGCGCGGTCGCGGATCAGCGCGATGGCGCGGTTCAGCGTAGCGGCGCCGTAGCGCGCGATGAGGTCGTTGAGCCGCCGTTCGCCCACCAGAAGCGCGGCGGCCTGCGCCTTGATGTCGCCGATGCGCTGGTCGGCCACGCGGATGTTGGACTGGATGATGGACAGGATCTCGCAGTCGATCTCGCCGCGCTTGAACAGCTTCACCGGCGGCAGGCGCAGGCCTTCCTGCTCGACCTCGGTGGCGTGGGCGCTGAAGCCGCCGGGCACCATGCCGCCGGTGTCGGGCCAGTGGCCGGTATTCTGCAGCCAGCAGAAGACCTCGCCATCCACGAAGAAGGGCCGGGCGAAGCGCACATCCATCAGGTGCGTGCCGCCGAGATACGGGTCATTGACGATGTAGATGTCGCCCGGTTCGGGGCGCGCGACAGCGCCCTCGCGGATCAGGCGGATGATGTGTCCCGCGCTGTGCTGCATGGCGCCGACGAAGACCGGCAGGCCGCCCTCGCCCTGCGCGATCAGCGCGCCGTCCTCGGCGGCGTAGATGCCGTCGGAGCGGTCGTCCGCCTCCGCGATCACGGGCGAGAAGGCGGCACGCGAAAACGCCAGGTCCATCTCGTTGCAGACCTGCGTGAGGCCCGCCTGGATGACGGCGAGGGTGAGCGCATCCATCACACGGTGATCCTGAGATTGCCCAGCGCATCGACCACCGCCGCGCTGCCGGGTTCGAGGATGGTGGTCGCATCCGCCTGCTGCAGCACCGCGGGGCCTTCGATGCGCGCGCCCTCGGCCAGCGCCTCGCGCCGCCATACCGCGGCATCGTGCCAGGCGCCGTCCGCATGCAGGCGACGTTCGCCGATGCGTGGCGCGCCGCTGCCGCCGGCCAAGGCGCGCAGGTCGAAGGCCGGGCGACGCCCGACCACGCTGGTGCACAGATTGACCAGCACCGCGCGGATCTCCGGCAGCCGGACCTCGAAGCGCGCGAAATAGGCGGCCTCGAAAGCGGCCTGCACCTCGGCGCGCGATGGTTTCGCGGAAGCGAGCGGCACGCGGATCAGGTGGGTCTGGCCGCGGAACTGCATCTCGGCCAGGTGGTGTGTCTCGATGCGTTCGACCTCGGCGCCACCGGACCGCACGGCGGCCGTCGCACGGTCGATCTGCGCGGCGAGCACGGCCGCGATCTCCGCCGCGTCGATGTCGTCCAGCCCGCGGTTCAGCGTGTTCACCACATCCTGCCGCAGGTCGGCGACCAGGCAGCCGAGCGCATTGGTCAGCCCCGGGCGGAAGGGGACGAAGACCTCGGGGATGCCGATCTCGCGCGCCAGCGCCACCGCGTGCAGCGGGCCCGCGCCACCGAAGGCGAACAGCGCGAAGTCGCGCGGGTCGTGTCCGCGCGACAGCGACACCATGCGGATCGCGCCGGCCATGAGCACGTTCGCCAGGCGGATCACCGCGGCCGCCGCGGCCTCCGCCGTCATGGCGAGCGGTTCGCCCAGCGACGCGAAGGCCGCGCGTACCTCCTCCACGGATATCCGCCGCCCAGTTGTCAGCAGCGCATCGGAGTCGAGCCGACCGAGCAGCAGGTTCGCATCCGTCACCGTCGGCCGCGTGCCGCCGCGCCCGTAGCAGATCGGGCCTGGCGCGGACCCCGCGCTCTCCGGCCCCACGCGAAGCATGCCGCCGCGATCGATCCAGGCGATCGACCCGCCACCGGCGCCGACCGTGCGCACATCCACCATCGGCAGGTGGATGGGCAGCCCGTAGGCGATGGAGAGTTCCGCCGAGACTTCCGGCACGCCGCCCGCGATCAGCGCGACATCGGTCGACGTCCCGCCCATGTCGCAGGTGATGGCGTTGCGCACGCCGGATTGCGCAAGCGTCGCCGCCGCCGCCATCACGCCCGAGGCCGGGCCGGACATCACGGTCTTGGCCGCTTCCGCCGCGACGGCACGCGCCGGCACGGTGCCGCCATTGCCGTTCATCACCAGCAGGTCGCGTGCATGGCCGGCCTCGGCCAGGCGATCCTGCAAATGGCGGATGTAGCGGTCCAGCACCGGCTGCACCGCGGCGTTCACGGATGCGGTCGTACCGCGTTCGTACTCGCGGAACTCCGACAGCAGCGCATGGCCGAGCGTGACGTAGCCGTTCGGCCAGATCGCCCGCGCGATCTCCCCGGCGCGCCGTTCATGCGCGGGGTTGGCGTAGGCGTGCAGGAAATGGATGACCAGCGCCTCGCAGCCTTCCGCCAGCAGGGCGCTCACCTCGCGCTCGACCGCCGCTTCATCGAGCGGCGTGACCACGGCGCCGCGCGCATCCATCCGTTCCGCCACTTCGCGGCGGAGTTCGCGCGGCACCAGAGGTTCGAAGGACCCGGTCATGCCATAGGCGCGCGGGCGCGTGCGGCGACCGAGTTCCAGCACATCGCGGAAGCCCGCCGTGGTGATCAGCCCGACCTTCGCCAGCTTGCGTTCCAGCACCGCATTCGTGGTTGCCGTCGTGCCGTGCACGATCAGGTCGAGCGCCGCCGGCGTGGTGCCCGCGGCCGCGATCGCCGCCAACACGCCGCCCGCCTGGTTGGCCGCGGTGGTCGGCACCTTGGCGATGCGGATGGAGCCATCGGCCTCCTGCATCACCAGGTCTGTGAAGGTGCCGCCCACGTCGATGCCGGCGATGCGCCGCATCACACGGTCAACCAGGCGCGGCGGACATCCTCATCCGCCTCGAGCGTTGCAATGGAGCCCTCCCAGCGCACCTCGCCCTTCTCCAGGATCAGCGCGCGGTCGGCGACGGCGGCTGCGAAGTCGAGGCTCTGTTCGGACACCAGCACGGCGATTCCCTCCGCCTTCATCCGCAGCACGGCATCGGCCATCTGTTCCACGATCACCGGCGCCAGTCCTTCCGAGGGTTCGTCCAGCAGCACGGCCTCCGGGTTGCCCATCAGCGTGCGCGCGATGGTGAGCATCTGCTGCTCACCGCCGGACATGGCGCTGGCGCGGCGGTGGCGCATCTCGGCCAGGTTGGGGAAGATCCCGAACAGCCGCTCAGGCGTCCAGGGCGATCGCCCGGCCGGCGCGGCGCGGCGGCCGACGTCGAGGTTCTCCGCCACCGTCAGGTCGGTGAAGATGCGCCGGTCCTCTGGCACATAGCCCAGGCCCATCCGCGCAATGCGATACGGCGCCGCGCCGGCGATCTCCTGCCCCGCGAAGCGCACCGATCCCGCGCGCGGCGGCAGCAGCCCCATGATCGCCTTCAGCGTGGTGGATTTCCCCGCGCCGTTGCGGCCCATCAGCGCCGCAACCTCGCCGCGCGCCAGGTGCAGCTCCACGCCGAACAGCACCTCTGCCGGGCCGTAGCCGGCGCGCAGGCCGGTCACTTCCAGTACGCGCTCAGCCATGGGCGCGCTTCGCGCGTTCCGCCGCGCGCGTCCCGGAATGGCCGAGATAGACGCGCTGCACCTCGGGGTCCGCGCGTACCTCGGCGGGTGTGCCGCGCGCGATGATCTCGCCGCGCACCAGCACCAGGATCCGGTCGGCATGGGCAAACACGGCGTCCATGTCGTGTTCGGTGAACAGCACGCCGATGCGCTCGGTCCGCGCGATGCCGGCAACCAGCGCCATCAGCGCGCTGCGTTCGGATGGCGCCATGCCGGCGGTGGGTTCGTCCATCAGCAGGAGGCGCGGCGCGGCGGCCAGCGCGATGGCGAGCTCCACGCGCTTCACATCGCCATACGCAAGCTCACCGATCGGCCGCGCCGCCTGCGCCGCCATGCCGACGCGATCCAGCAGCGCCAGTGCATCGTCGCGATGCAGCGCCGCGGCATCGGCCAGCAGACGTCGCGTCTGGCCATGATGCGCGATCAGCGCCATCTGCACATTGCCCAGCACGGTGAAGGACAGGAAGGTCTGCGCCACCTGGAAGGTGCGCCCCACGCCGAGCCGGCACACCGCGCGCGGCGGAATGCCCGTGATGTCCTGCCCGGCCAGAGTCACGCGACCCGCATCGGGGCGAAGCTGCCCGCCGACCATGTTGAAGGTGGTGGTTTTCCCCGCGCCGTTCGGGCCGATGATGGCCAGCATCTCGCCGGGGTCGAGCGCGAAGGACACATCCTTCGCGGCGACCACGCCGCCGAAGCGCTTCACCAGGCCCTCGGCTGCCAGCAGCGTCATGCCGGGCGCCTCCGCAGCGAGGCCCAGGCGCCCGCCAGCCCGCGCGGGAACAGCAGCACCATGGCGATGATCGACAGCCCCATGAACAGCCGCCAATGGTCGGTCAGCGGCAGGAAGAAATCCTTCAGCGCGTGGAAGGCCGCCGCCCCTGCCACCGGCCCCAGCACCGACTGGATGCCGCCCAGCAGCAGCATCGACAGGAAATCGACGCTCATCGGAATGCCGAGCAGCGTCGGGTCGATCGACCCCTTCGAAAATGCATAGAGCCCGCCCGCCAACCCCGCCGCCGCGCCCGCCAGGATGAAGCCGAGCCAGCGATGCATCCGCACATCGACGCCGATCGCATCCGCGCGCTGCGCCGAATCGCGCGCCGCGCGCAGCGTCGCGCCGAAGGGCGCATGGATTACGCGCCGCAGCAGCACAATGGCCGCGATGGTCACCGCGGCGACCATGTAGTGATACACCTCCCGCGACGCCGCCCAGCGCGACGGCCACACGCCGACCAGGCCGTTGTCGCCGCCGGTGACGTCCACCCACTGGAAGACCACGGCATAGGCGATCTGCGCGAAGGCCAGCGTCAGCATCGCGAGATAGATGCCCGACAGCCGCACCACAAAGAAGCCGAACAGCGCCGCCGCCAGACCGCCTGCGATGGGCGCCGCCACCAGCGCCGGTTCCATTGGCAGCCCCGCCTTCACCACCAGCAGCCCCGCGCCATAGGCACCGAGCCCGAAATACGCCGCATGCCCGAAGGAGACGATGCCGCCATTCCCCACCAGGAAGTTCAGCGAGAAGGCGGCCAGCGCCAGGATCAGCACCTCGGTCCCCACCTTCACCGCATAGGCATCGAGCAGGGGCAGCGCGAGCACCGCCGCCACCGCCACCACCACCAGCGCGCGCGTCAGGCCGTCCAACCGCCCGGGGTCGAGGATGCCTTCCGGCAGCACCGCGCGCCCCGCCGCCGCTTCGGGCCGGCCGAGCAGCCCCCAGGGCTTCACCACCAGCACCGCCGCCATCAGCAGGAACACCAGCACCAGCGTGATCTTGGGAAACACCAGCACGCCGAAGGCCTGCAGCAGCCCGATCATCACCGCCGCGATGAAGGCCCCGGGCACCGACCCCATGCCGCCGATGACGGTGACCACGAAGGCCTCCGTGATGATCGACAGGTCCATCTGCGGGTTGGCGCTGACGCGCGGGATCTGCAGCGCGCCGCCCAGGCCCGCCAGCGCCGCGCCGAGGAACAGCGTGCCGGTGAACAGCATCGCCTGGTTGACGCCGAGCGCACCGACCATCTCGCGGTCCTGCGTGGCCGCGCGGATCAGCACGCCGAAGCGCGTGCGGTGCATCAGCAGCCACAACAGGCCGAGCACCGCGGGGCCGACGAAGATCAGGAACAGCTCATAGGCCGGGAAGCGCTGGCCGGCGATATCGACGCCATGGCGCAGGCCCGGCGCGCGCGGACCTGGAATGTCCACCGGGCCCCAGGCCAGCAGCACCAGATCCTGCACGATAAGCACCACGCCGAAGGTCGCCAGCAGCTGGAACAGTTCCGGCACGCGGTAGATGCGGCGCAGCAGCAGCACCTCCATCACCACGCCCATCGCGCCCACCGCCAGCGCGGACAACAGCACGCCCGCGAAGAACAGCCAGGGCGACCGGTCGAACTCCAGCAGCCAGGGCACGATGGTCACCGCGACATAGGCGCCCAGCATGTAGAACGACCCATGCGCGAAGTTCACGATGCGCGTCACGCCGAACACGATCGTCAGGCCGGATGCGATGACGAACAGCGACGACGCGCTGGCCAGCCCCGACAGGGCCTGCACCAGCAGGAATTCCCACTCCATCAGGCCTGGCCGCCTTCGGTCATGCTGCTCTCGCTGTCATCGCGGCGAGCATCCCGCGTGGCCGCGCGGCGGTCCAGCCGCAATTCGCCGTCTGTATGCTGCCGCACAGCGCCGGCGCAGGCCGCGGGGCCAGTCTGCCGCCGTTCCGGCATTCGGGAGAGGCGCCATGGGTGACTGGCTTGAGGACCGCCTGCTCCAGGCGGCGGGCAGCGTGATCGATGGCTGGGCCTGGCTGTCGGGCAAGGCCAGCGCGGCGGTGGTGAACCGCGCCGTCGGCATCACCCGCAACCGCCCGCATCCCTGGAGCAGCTTGTCCGACTACACGAGCTGGCAGGGCCTGACCGACCGGTCCTACCTGGCGCGGCACCTGCCGCCGGTGGATGTGCCGGTGCAGCCGGCGCCCGAGAAGGTCCGCGCCCTGTTCGCGCGCGCGGCGGGAAAGCCGCTGCTCTCGCCCAAGTCCACCTGCCTGTTCCCCGCCTTCGCGCAGTACCTGACGGACGGCTTCCTGCGCACGCGCCCGGACAACGTGGCGCGCACCACGTCGAACCACGAGATCGACCTGTGCACGCTGTATGGCCGCACGCCCGAACAGACCCTGGCGCTGCGCCTGCGCTCCGCCGCGCCGGGCCAGCGCGGCCGGCTGAAAAGCCGCATCGCCGGCGGCGAGGAATTCTCGCCCTTCCTCTACAAGCCCGGCACCAAGGAACTCACCGACCCGGCCTTCGCCGCGCTCGATCCGCCGCTGGTGGATGAGAACCTGCCGCCGGCCAAGCGCGACACGCTGTTCGCCGTGGGCGGGGACCGCGTGAACTCCACGCCCTTCACCGCCATGATGAACACGCTGTTCCTGCGCGAGCACAACCGCATCGCCGGCGAACTGGAAGCCCGCAACCCCGCCTGGGACGACGAGCGCATCTTCCAGGTGGCGCGCAACATCACCATCCCGATCTTCATCAAGATCGTGGTGGAGCACTACATCAACCACATCACGCCGCTGCCCTTCGCGCTGCGCGCCGACCCGTCCTGCTGCTGGGACGCGCCGTGGAACCGGCCCAACTGGATGACGGTGGAATTCAGCCTGCTGTATCGCTGGCATTCGCTGATGCCCGATGCCATCGCCTGGCCGGCGGGCGCGCTGGCGGCGCAGCACGACATCCCGATCAGCGATTTCCTGCAGGACAACCGGCCGCTGCTGACGGTCGGGCTCGATGCCGCCTTCTCCGGCGCGTCGTCGCAGGCGGCGGGCGAACTCGGTGCGCTCAACACCGCGGCGGCGCTGCTGCATATCGAGGACCGCGCGGTGATACAGGCGCGGCGCAACCGACTCGCGACCTACAATGCCTATCGCGTCGCCTTCGGCATGGACCGCGCCATCAGCTTCGACGACATCACCCGCAACCCGGCACTCGCGGCGATGCTGGAGGACCTGTACGGCGAACCCGACCATGTCGAATTCTACCCTGGCCTGATGGCCGAGGACCGCGTCGAGGATTCGCCCCTGCCCGGCCTGCTGCTGCGCATGGTCGCGGTCGATGCCTTCAGCCAGGCGCTGACCAACCCGCTGCTGTCCGAGCATGTGTGGAACGAGCGGACCTTCACCCCCTGGGGGTTCGACCTGATCGCGCGCACCAGCAAGCTTGGCGACATCCTGGCGCGCAACGTGCAGCACCGCGGGCCCACGCCGATCGAGATGACGCGGCCCGGCTGGAGCTATTCCGACAATTGAGCGGCGTGGCCAGCAGCGGGGCGCCCCTTGCCTGTGGCCCAAGACGTGCGGGTCCTGCGCATGCGGGATCCGGGAGCGCAAAGCGCGGCCGCGCGACGACCATCAACCGCGCAAGGCGCGCAAGCCAAGCCGCCGGAGGCGGCGCCCGGCCTTTGAGGGCAGAATTTACGCCGACCTTCGCGCCGCCCGCACTTCCTCCGGCGGGAACATGAAGTCGGCGCCGTCCGCATAGCGGCTGTTCTTCATCGCCCCCGCGCGGCCGCGCAGCGTCGTCTCGCCCACCCAGGTGCCGAGCGTGCCCTGGTGGTCGATGCCGCGCATCACCACCGGGCCCACGATGCTGTCGGTGCGCAGGTCGGCCAGCGCATCGACCATCGCCTCGGTCTCCAGCGTGCCGGCCTTGTTCAGCATCGCGGCGATGATCTGCACGGTCACGTAGCCGAGCAGCGACCCCTTGCGCGGCGTGTCGTTGAAACGCGCGCGATAGCCATCGACGAAGGCCTGGTGCGCCGGCATGCCGGTCACCTGCTCCCAGGGGTAGCCGGTGACGATCCAGCCCTCCGGCGTCTCCTCGCCAAGCGGGATCAGGTATTCCGGTTCGCCGGTCAGCAGCGACACCACGGTGCGGCGTTCGAACAGCCCTCGCGTATTGCCCTCGCGGACAAACGCCGTCAGGTCGGCGCCGAACAGCACGTTGAAGATGCCATCCGGCCGCGCCTGGCCGAGCGCGCCGACGGTCGCCCCGGCATCGACGCGGCCGAGGGCCGGGAACTGCTCCGCGACGATCTCGGCACCCGGGATGGCGGCGGGCAGCAGGCGCTTGAAGTTGGCGGCCGCGGACTGGCCGTATTCGTAGTTGGGCGCGACGATCGCCCAGCGCTTCACGTTGCGGCCGCGGATCGCCTCCACCAGCATGCGCGTCTGCATGAAGGTGCTGGGCCTGACGCGCCAGGTGTAGCGGTTGCCCTGCGCCATGGTGATGGCGTCGGTCAGCGGTTCGGTCGCCAGGAACAGGCGCTTGCGCTGGTTCGCGAGATCCGCGACCGCGAGCCCGACATTCGACAGGAAGGTGCCCGCCAGGAACGAGACGTTCTCGCGCGTCAGCAGTTCATCGGCCACGCGCACGGCGTCGCCGGGCGTCGAGCCGTCGTCGCGAAACACGAATTCGATGCGCCGCCCGCCCATCACGCCGCCGGCGGCGTTGATCGCATCCTGCGCCTGCTGCATGGCGTTGCGGTAGGGCACCGCGAAGGCCGCCATGCGGGCGTAGGAATTCAGCTCGCCGATGCGGATCGGCGCGGGCTGCGCGAAGGCGGGCGCGGCCAGCGGGGCCAGGGCGGTGGCGCCAAGCGCGCGGCGGGAAAGCGTGAAGCGCTGCATCCGAAAGCCTCCTGCATCCGTAGGTCGCTTGATGATCACGTTCGCCCGCGCATCCTGCAATGGGTCGTTTCGCCGCAGCGTCCCGGATTGGCCGCAGGTGCCGCGATTCTCCGCGGCGGTCATGGCCGAACCGGGACGCGACCCGTTTCGCTTGACCGGCGGCGCGAAGCCATGGCCATTTCGGATCCAACCATGACTGCCGATGCCGACCTGCCCCGATTGCTCGCCGCCGTTGCGGATGGTGACCGCGCCGCGCTGCGATCCGTGTATGAACGACAATCCGTTCGCCTATTTGGTGTGGCGAACGCCATCCTGCGCGACCGCGACGTGGCGGCGGACGCGGTGCAGGACGCCTTCGTCAAGATCAGCCGCCGCGCCGGCCAGTTCGACGCCGCGCGCGGCCATGCCGAGGCCTGGCTGGCCGGCATCGTGCGCCACGCCGCGCTCGACATCATCCGCGCCCGTGGGCGCGAGACGCCGAGCGACGACCCCACGCTGGGCGACGAGGCGGTGGCGCCCGAGGCCGAGGAACGCCTTGCCGCCAGCGCCGAGGGCCGGCGGTTGCGCGATTGCCTCGCGGGCCTGGAGCCGAAGAACCGCGAGGGGATCATCCTGGCCTTCGTGCATGGCCTGTCGCATCCACAGGTGGCGCAGCGGCTTGGCCTGCCGCTCGGCACGGTGAAGTCCTGGATCCGCCGTGGCCTGCTGGCGCTGCGGGAGTGCCTGGCATGATCCCGACCGACCGCGCCGAACGCGATGCCATGGCCGGGGAATACGTGCTCGGGACGCTCGATGCCCATGAGGCGCGCGAGGTCGCGCAGGCCATGGCGACCGATGCGGAGCTCCGCGCGCTGGTCGAGGCCTGGGAGGCGCGCCTGGCCCCGCTGACCGTGCTGGCGCTGCCCGAGGCGCCGCCACCCGGGCTGTGGGAGCGAATCGAGCGGGCGCTCGGGGGTGCGGCGCCGGCCGTGTCGGCGCCGGCTGCCAGGCCGTCCGGCTTCTGGCGCTTCTGGGCGATGGGGGCTTCGGCGGTGGCGGCGGGGCTTGCGGTGTTCCTGCTGGTGCGCCCGGTGCCGCAGCCGCCGCTGATGACGGTGTTGTTGACGCAGCAGGACCAGCCGGCCTGGCTGGTCGAGGCGGATGGCGGCGCGCTGCGCCTGGCCGCGCTGAACCCGCAGCCGGTGCCGGCGGATCGCGTGATGCAGTTGTGGGCGCTGCCGCAGGGGGCGAGCGCGCCGACCTCGCTCGGCCTGATTCCGGCGGCGGGGCGTCTGACGGTCACGCCCTCCACGATCCGCCCGCAGCCGGGGATGCTGATCGAGATCACGCTGGAGCCGCCGGGTGGTTCGCCGACCGGCCGCCCGACCGGCCCCATCCTGTTCATCGGCCGCCTGCTGCCCGCGCGCGGGGCGTAACCTCCGCCGTCAGTTCCCAACGGCCAGAAAAAGGGTGGGGGTTCGGGGGAGGTTCTCCTCCCGCGACCTTAAAGGACGCGCCCCGCCACCACATCCAGCTTCGCCAGCAGGTCCGGGTCGCGCTTCTCGGGCGCGGTCACGATCGCGTGGTCCAGCGCGCGGTCGCAGCCGGCGGGGCAGGGGCCACGCTCCGCGCCCAGCATCGGTACCACCGCCTTGACCAGGGCGCGCGCGCGGTCGGCATTGCCGAACAGCACCTTCACCACCTGGTCGACGGTGACGGCGTCGTGGTCGGGGTGCCAGCAGTCGAAGTCGGTGACCATGGCCATGGTCGCGTAGCAAAGCTCCGCCTCGCGGGCGAGCTTGGCCTCGGGCATGTTGGTCATCCCGATCACGGCGCAGCCCCATTGGCGGTAGAGCAGGCTCTCGGCCTTGGTGCTGAACTGCGGGCCTTCCATGACCAGGTAGGTGCCGCCGCGGGTGTGCGGGATGCCGACCTGCTGCGCGGCCGCTTCCAGCGCATCGCCCAGGCGCGGGCAGACCGGGTGGGCCACCGAGACATGCGCCACGCAGCCCGTGCCGAAGAAGGATTTCTCGCGGGCGAAGGTGCGGTCGATGAACTGGTCGACGATGACGAAGTGGCCGGGCGGCAGGTCCTCGCGCAGGGAGCCCACGGCGGAGAGCGAGATCAGCTCGGTGCAGCCGATCCGCTTCATGGCGTCGATGTTGGCGCGGTAGTTCAGCGCGGAGGGGGGCGTCGGGTGTCCGCGCCCGTGGCGCGGCAGGAAGGCGACGCGCACGCCGTGCAGGCGGCCGGTGAGGACCTCGTCCGATGGGTCGCCCCAGGGGGTGCGGACCTTGACCCAGGCGCGGTCTTCCAGGCCATCGAGGTCATAGACGCCGGAGCCGCCGATGAAGCCGATCATGGGGGTGATGGTGTCGGGCATGCGGGGGGACTTTCTGCGGGGCGCGGGGTCGCGGGGTTGCGCGGGTGTAGCGCGGGGCGCGGCGCGTGCTAAGCCGGGGGGATGATGCGTGTTGTGATGATGCTGCCCCTGCTGGTGATGCTGGCCCTGGCCGCCTGCGGCGACCGGCGGGACGAACGCGGCGGGCTGGGTCCCCGCGGGACCGCGCTGCCGCCGCCGGACATCGCCGCGCCCCGCTGACGCGCGTCAGCCATCCAGCACATCATCCTCCGGTTTGCGCCGCGCGCGATGCGCGTCGATCCAGCTCGCCACCGGCCGCAGCAGCACGTTCACCGTCAGGATCAGCACCGCCACCACCGTGGCCGAGGCGAATTCCCGCGCACCGATCAACAGCCCCAGCATCGCGACGCACCAGATCGTGCCTGCATCGCCAAGCCCGCTGACCGCGCGCCCGCGCCCGCCCTTGATGATGGCGCCGGCGCCCAGGAAGCCCACGCCGGTCGCGACCGCGCCGAAGGCATTGCCCCAGTTGCCGTCCGGGACGCGGGCCACGACCAGCGCGGCGAAGGCGGCCGAGGCCAGCGCCACCAGCGTGCAGGTGCGGATGCCGATCGACGATGTGCTGATACCGCGCTCGATGCCGATCGCTGCGCCGACCACGAAGGCGAGCAGCAGCACGACCGCGTCGCCCGCCTCCGCCCCCAGCCCGTTCAGCCAGGCATCGACCGCGGCGTTCACACGTTGAAGCGGAACAGCAGCACGTCGCCATCCTTCACGACGTACTCCTTGCCTTCCACCCGCATCTTGCCGGCTTCCTTGGCACCCTGCTCGCCGCCCAGCGCGATGTAGTCGTCATAGGCGATGGTCTCCGACGCGATGAAGCCGCGTTCGAAATCCCCATGGATCACGCCCGCGGCCTGGGGCGCCTTCATCCCCTTCAGGATGGTCCAGGCCCGCGTCTCCTTCGGCCCCACCGTGAAATACGTGATCAGGCCGAGCAGCGCGTAGCCCGCGCGGATGATGCGATCCAGGCCGGAATCCTCGAGGCCCAGGGACGACAGGAATTCCCCGCGGTCCCCCTCCGGCATCTGGCTGATCTCGGCCTCGATGGCGGCCGAGACCACCACCGCCAGCGCGCCCTCCGCCTTCGCCTTCTCGAACACGCGCGCGGAGAAGGCATTGCCCGTCGCGGCCGAGGATTCCTCGACATTCGCCACATACAGCACGGGCTTGGTCGTCATCAGCTGCAGCTTCGCCGCCGCCGCTTCCTCGCCCTTGGGCACCGCCGTGCGCGCGGGGCGCCCGGCTTCCAGCGCCGCCTTGATCGGGTCGATCAGCGCCATCTGCGCGACCGCTTCCTTGTCCCCGCCGCGCGCGCGCTTCACCAACCCCTGCGCGCGCTTTTCCAGGCTGTCGAGATCCGCCAGCATCAGCTCCGTCTCGACCGTCTCGGCATCGCGCACCGGGTCCACGCTGCCCTCGACATGCGTGACGTCGCCATCCTCGAAGCAGCGCAGCACGTGGACGATGGCGTCCACCTCGCGGATATTCGCGAGGAACTGGTTGCCCAGCCCTTCACCCTTCGACGCGCCGCGCACCAGCCCGGCGATATCCACGAATTCCAGGCTGGTCGGGATGATCTTCTGCGACTTGCCGATCCGCGACAGCGCCTCCAGCCGCGGGTCCGGCACCGCCACGCGCCCGACGTTCGGTTCGATCGTGCAGAAGGGATAGTTCGCCGCCTGCGCCGCCGCCGTCTGCGTCAGCGCATTGAACAGCGTGGACTTGCCGACATTCGGCAGGCCCACGATCCCGCAGTTAAACCCCATTGTTCATCCCCTTGGGCACCGGCGTCGCGTGGCGCCAGGCCGCATCGAATTCCTCGGCGAAGGTCTCGGCGATGGTTGCCGCCGCGATGCGCGCCGCGCCGTCATCGGTCACCGGCGCCAGCGCCGCCGCACGCAGATGCCCGACAACCTCGCCGACCGACAGCGACCCGCGCGGCAGCCGCCCCACCGTCTCATGCGCGGCGCGCACCGGGTCCCCGGTGAAGCGCAGCAACTGCCGCGCGACCAGCAGCAGCGCGCCGGCCAGCGCCGCACCCTCGCGCGTGCCTTCGCGCATCACGCGGCGGTCCTCCGCCTCGGGCGAGAAGCCATCGATCGTGAACAGGTCCAGCGTCGCGCGCAGCCCCGCCGCGGCCGAGGCAAGGGCCTCCGCCTCCCGCACCAGCGCCGAGGCCAGGATCGCCGTGCCATGCGCGAAATCCTGCGGGCTCGGGCCGCCGAACGACATCTCGGGATGTTCCTCGGCGTCCATCACCCCTCCTGCGTCAGCAGCGCCACGCGCGTCATGAAGTCCTCGGCGCGGCCCTCGGCCAGCAGGGGCGCGCAATCGGCCACCGCCTCCAGCAGCCGCGCCACCCAGGCCTGGTCCTGCTTGGCGAAATTGCCCAGCACATGCCCGGTCACGGCATCCTTGTGGCCGGGATGACCGATGCCCAGCCGCACGCGCCAGAACTCCGGGCTGCCGAAGGCGCGCCGCATGTCGCGCAACCCGTTATGGCCGGCCACACCGCCGCCCCTCTTCACCCGCACCTTGCCCGGCGCCAGGTCGAGCTCGTCATGGAAGGCGGTCACACCCTCCGGCGGAATCTTCAGGAATGCCGCGGCCGGCTGCACGGAATCGCCGCTCGCATTCATGTAGGTCATGGGCTTGACCGCGAGCACGCGACGCCCCGCCACCACGCCTTCCGCGACCTCCCCCTTGAAGCGCTTGCGCCAGGGGGTGAAGCGATGGCGGCGCGCGATCTCGTCCAGCGCCATGAAGCCGATATTGTGGCGCTGGCGCGCGTGCTCGCTGCCCGGATTGCCGAGGCCGACCCAGAGCAGCGGTCCGTCGGAAGCGTTCATGCCGCAAGCTTGGGGGAGGGAACTCCCCCAAACCCCCTCCTTTTTCTGGCACCTGGGAACTGACAGCGGAGGTCAGTTCCCAACGGCCGAAAAACGGTGGGGGATTCGGGGGAGGTATCCTCCCCCGACTTCACTTCTTCTTCTTCGCATCCTTGGCCGGCGCGGCGGCACCGGCGGCGGGCGCCTTCTGCTTGGTCGCCTCGACCGGCCCGGCGGCGACCGGGGCCGCGTCCTCGACCACGGTCGGCGCGGCGATCGACGCCACCATGAAGTCACGGCCCAGGATGACCGGTTTCGCGCCCTGCTGGTCCTTCACGGCGGACCAGCGCAGGCCGTCGCCGATCGCGGCCTCGGCCAGGTCGATCTCGAACTTCTCGGGCACGTTCTCGGGGTCGGCCATGACCTCGATCTCGCGGCGCACGACGTTCAGCACGCCGCCGGCCTTCAGGCCCGGGCAGGTTTCCTCGTTCAGGAACGCCACCGCCACCTTGATGCGGATGCGCGACCCGGCGGAAAGCCGCTGGAAATCGACATGGATCGGGCGGTCGGTGACCGGGTGGAACTGCACGTCGCGCATCAGGCAGCGCTCGGTCGAACCGCCCTTCACAGCGACTTCATACAGGTGCGACTGCCAGCCGCCCTTGTGCAGTTCCTTCATCACGTCGCGCGGGTCGAGGGCCGCGAGCTGCGCGTCCTTCTTGGCACCGTAGATGACAGCGGGGACAAGCCCCTGACGCCGGGTTGCGCGGGCTGCCCCCTTACCTGCCTGCTCGCGCGCCTCGGCCTCGATCCGGATGGTCTGGACCATGGTCGTTGCTCCTAATTCAGGTGAATGCTGTCGCCGATCGGACATGGCCGAACGACAAGCGCCGGCCTCCAGGGGTGCCGGCGCGCCCGGGTTCTAGGTGAAGCGCTCCAGCGGCGCAAGCGCGGCGGCCTTGACGCGACGCGCCGGGCGGGCCGAGCGTTCGCCCATGGAAGGCCTCCTGATCCTCCTGGCAGTGCTGTTCTTCGGCGGATGGATCTTCGGCGTCGCCGGCTTCGCCCGCGCCGGTGCCGCGCGGCGGGAGGCCCGCGCCCTGCGCGACGAGGTCGCGGCCCTGCGCACCGAGGTCGGCGGCATGGCCGGCGCGCTGGTCGCGGCCGGCTTCCGCCCGCCCGACGCCGCCCCCGCGACTGCCGAGCCGGACGCCACGACGGCGGGGATGCCGCTGCAGCCCAACGGCCTGCCCGCGGCCCCCTATGCAGCCGACCCCGGCTACACCCCGCCGCCCTGGGCCGGCAGCGCGCCGCCGCCGCCCGTCGCATCCGAGGACCCGCCCGCCGCGCCGGGCGACCCCGCGCCACCGTGGTCCGGCGCCCGCGACGACCGGCCGCGCCAGAGCCTTGAGGAACTGATCACCCAGCGCTGGGGCGTGTGGCTCGGCGCCGGCGCCCTGATGCTGGCCGCCGTCTTCCTGATCCGCTTCGCGGTCGAGGAAGGCTGGCTCGGCCCGGAACTGCGCAGCGCCGCGGCCGCGCTGCTTGGCGTCGCGCTGATCGGCGGTGGCGAATGGCTGGCGCGCCGGCCGGCGGCCGGGCCCGGGAACCTGCCCGACCTCGCCCCCGCCGCGCTGGCCGCGGGCGGGGTCGCGGCGTTGTTTGGCGCCGCCTTCGCCGCCACCGCCATGTACGGGTTGCTGCCGCCGCTGGTCGGCTTCGCGGCGATGGCGGCGGCGGGCGTATTCGGCCTGGTGCTGTCGTTGCGCCGCGGCCCGCTGGTGGCGGTGGTCGGGCTGGCCGGGGCCTTCGTCTCGCCGGCGCTGGTCGAGACGCAGGACCCGTCCATCCCGGGGTTGTTCGCCTATCTGCTGGTGGTCACGGTCGCGGCCATGCTGGTGGTGCGCGCCACCGCCTGGGGCTGGCTGGGCTGGTGCGCGATGGCGGCCGGCACGGCCTGGGTGCTGGTCGGGTCGGTGGTCGCGACCGGGCTGGATCGCTGGGCGCTCGCGGTCTTCGTGGTGCTTGCCGCCGCGTCCTTCGTGTTCCTGCTGCCGCGGGAGGCGCTCGGCACGACGCTCGGCCGGCGGCTGGCGCATGTCCCGCCGCTGGTGCCGGGCGTTGCCCTGCTGCCGCTGGTGGCCGCCAAGCCGGACCTGGCGCCGGTGCTGGGCATCCTGCTGCTGGCGCCGGTCGCCATCCTGGCGGCGCTGCGCGACGCGCGGCTGCACCGCCTGCCGGGGCTGGCGGCGGGCCTCGGCCTGCTGGCGCTGCTTGCCTGGGCGGTGCCGGCCTGGGTGCCGACCGCCGAGTCCGTGACCATCGAGGGGGCTGTCCAGCACATCATCCCCGGCGCCTGGCTGCCCGAGGCGTTGACGCGGTTCCTCGCGGTCTGCGCCGCCTTCGCGCTGCTGCACCTGCTGGCCGGGCTGGCGCTGGAAGCGCGCGGGGGCGTCGCGCGGGAGGCGCGCGGGGGCGTCGCGCGGGAGGCGCGCGGAAGTATGGCCTGGGCCGGCCTGGCGGCGAGCGTGCCGGTGCTGACGCTGCTGGTCGCCTATGCGCGGGTGCGCGGCCTGGCCACCGACCCGTCCTGGGCGCTGGCCGCCTGCGCTTTGGCGGCGGTGCATGTCGGCGCTGCGGCGCGCGGGCTGCGCGCCGGCGATGCCGGGCGCGGCGGTGCCCATGCGGCCGGCGCCACGGCGGCGCTGGCGCTGGGCGTGGCGATGGTGCTGCGCGACCAATGGCTGACGCTGGCGGTCGCGGTCTTCCTGCCGCCGCTGGCGATGATCGCGCGGCGGCTCGGCCTGGAACCGCTGCGGCGCGTGGCGGCGGCGGTGGCGGCGGTGGTGCTGGTGCGCCTGGTGCTGAACCGCTTCGCGCTCGGCTACGACTGGGGCGGCGCGCCGGTGCTGAACGGGCTGCTGTTGGCCTATGGCGTGCCGGCCGCCTGCTTCTGGTGGGCGGCGCGCATCTTCCTGGCGCAGCGCGACGGGCGGGTGGTGCGGCTGCTGGAAGGCGGCGCGGCGCTGTTCGCGACGCTGCTGGTGCTGCTGGAGATCCGCCACTGGCTGCAGGGCGGCGTGATCGGCGCCGAGCGCTGGGGCTTCACCGAGGCCGCGCTGCAGTCCACCGCGCTGTTCGCCTGCGCCTGGATCGCGCTGCTGGTGCACCGGCGCGGCGGGCGCACGGCCATGTTGTGGGCGGCGCGCGCCGCAGGTTGCGCCGGGCTGGTGCTGGGCGCGGTGCTGCTGGCGAACAATCCCTGGACCGTGGCCGAGCCCATTGCCGGGCCGCTGCTGCTGAACGCGCTGCTGCCGGCCTATGCGCTGCCGGCGCTGCTGGTCGCGCTGGCCGTCGCGCGGGCGCCGGAGGCGCGCCAGCCGCCGGGCCTCGCGCAGTTGCTGTCGCTTTATGCGCTCGTGGCCGGCTTCGCCTGGGTGACGCTGGAGGTGCGCCGCGCCTTCCACCCCACCGATATCGGCTGGGCCCGCATCGAGGATGCGGAGATGTACGCCTATTCCGGCGCCTGGCTGCTGCTGGGCGCGCTGCTGCTGGCGATCGGCATCCGCAGCGGCCGCAAGGAGATCCGGCTGGCGGCGCTGGGCGTGATCGCGCTGACCACCTTCAAGGTCTTCCTGTTCGACATGGGCGCGCTGGTCGGGTTGTGGCGCGTGCTGTCGTTCCTGGGGCTGGGGCTGGCGCTGATCGCGCTGGGGGCGATCTATCGGCGCTTCGTCGTGACCGCGCCCGGGGGCGGCGTGGCGCCGCCCGCTACGCCGGCAGGTGGGGCAGCGCCGCCGGCGTGATCTCCCAGACCCGCCCCGCGGCGGGCGGGGCGCACCAGGTCGGCAGCGCGTTCGGCGTGCGGACATTCGGCTCGTGGCCCAGCGCCAGGCGCAGCGCGCGGAACAGCGCCCCATGCGCCACCACCAGCACCGGGCCGGGGCGGGCGGTGGCGCGGTTGATGGCCTCCACCGCGCGGTCGTGCAGCGCCTGGAAGGTCTCGGCACCGACCGGCGTGAAGGTGCCGGCGATCCAGTCGTCGTACCAGTCGCCCATGGGCTGCCCTTCCTCGACGCCGAAGCCGACTTCCATCAGGCCGGGATCGGTCGCGACCGGCAGGTTCAGCGCCTCGCCCGCGATCTCCGCCGTGCGCAGCGCGCGCGACAGCGGCGAGGCGACGATGGTGGCGATGCCGCGGTCCACCAGCGCCAGCGCGGCGCGGCGCGCCTGCGCCACGCCCACCGCGTTCAGCGGGATGTCGGTATGGCCCTGGCTGCGGCCCTCGGCGTTCCAGTCGGTCTCGCCGTGGCGCAGGAACCAGAAGGCGGTGGGGTTCAGCGTCGGGGTCATCCGACCTCCTGTTCGCGGGCCATGGCGGCGGCGACGGCGGGATGCGCAGCGACCTTCGCCGCCAGCGCCGACAGATGCACCAGGTCGTCGGTGGCGAAGTCCAGGAAGGTCGCGAAGTTGGTCAGCGCGGCCAGGAAGATGTCGGGCGCCGTGATGCCCGGCGTGCCCAGCAGCGTGCCGTTCGGCATGTGCCCCAGCGCGGCGTCGGCGAATTCCAGCACCGCGCGCGCGCGGGCCTTGCTGGTGGCGCGCAGCGCGGCCGCCATGGCCTCGTCCCCGCCGGCCAGCATCCCGGCCTGGAAGGTGATGAAGAAGACATTCGCCATGCGGAAATGGCACCAGCAGAGCCATTCCATCCCCTTCGCCCGGCCGACCGCATCGCGCGGCAGCAGGCCGGAGTCGGGCGCGGCTTCGGCCAGCCACAGCGCCATGGCCGGGATCTCGGTGATGGCCGTGCCGGCATCCGGAAGCTGCAGTGCGGCGACCTCGCCCTTCGGGTTGATCGCCAGGTAGTCCGGCGTCTTGTGCTCGCCGTTGCGCAGGCTGATGAAGCGCACATCGATGTCGAGGCCCGAGACCGCCGCCATCTGGTGAACGATGGACCCGCTGGTGCGCGTCGAGGTCCACAGGATCGGCTTCGTCATGCGTTCTCTCCCGCCAGGGCGATGGCCGCGAAGGCGACCTTCGCCTCGGTCGGCACGCCGAAGCGTGCGGTGTGGCGCGCCGGCAGGCCGCCGGGGAAGTGCTTCACGTATTCCGCGTTGCATTCGGCGTAGTCGGCCGGGTCGGTGATGAGCATGGTCAGCTGCACGGCGCGGTCGAGGCTGCTGCCGGCCTCGCGCAGGATGCTGTCCACCATGGCCAGCGCCTGCCGCGTCTGGTCCGCTGCGGTCGCGCCGCGATGGATGCCGCGCGCCGGGTCGTGCGGCGCCGAATGGCCCGAGACGAACACCAGCCCGCCGGCGCGCGTGGCGCGGGAGAAGGGGCGTTTCTCGCCGGGTTCGGGATGGCCGATGATGTCGAACATCACGCCGGCAGGCCTTCGAGCTCCAGTGTGCGGCGCACGGCCGGGCGCGCCAGCATCGCCTTGAAATGCGCGTCCAGCCGCGGCGGCAACGGGATGTTGAAGCGCCGCGCCGCCCAGTGCTCGATGAAGAACAGCGCGCTGTCGGCGATGGAATAGCCGCCGGGCAGCACCCAGGTGTCGCCGCGCCAGCCGGCCTCGATCACGCCCAGGTACTTCACCGCCAGCTCGCGGCCCTGCGCGACGATGGCCGGTTCGTCCTCCGCGCGCAGTGCGAAGCGGTTCGGGCGCGACTGCCGCGTGAAGCCCTGCGGGTGCACCGTGCCGCAGATGTAGTCGAGGAACTCGGCGCAGCGCGTCTCGCCCTCCAGGTCGGGCGGCACCAGCCCGGCCTGCGGGTTGCTGCGCGCCAGCCACATCGCGATCACGGGGTATTCGGTCAGCAGCGTGCCATCGTCGCGCAGCAGCGCGGGCACCTTGGACTTCGGGTTGATGGCGACATAGGCCGGTTCGTATTGCGCGTTGTTCTTGAAGTCGACCGGCGCGGGTTCGTAGGGCCGGCCGATCTCCTCCAGGATCACGTGGATGCCGATGGAACAGGCGTTCGGCGCGTAGAAGAAGCGCATCACGCCAGGCCTTCGGCCGCCATCACCCGCTGCACGGCGCCGCGCGCCTTCATGCGGTCGTAGTGGCCCGCGACATTCGCCGGCAGGTCCTTCTGCAGCCGCGCATTCCACCAGAACGAGACATAGAACAGCGCGGAATCGGCGAAGGAATACGACCCGACCAGCCAGTCCTGGCCCTCCAGCGCCTTGTCCATCAGCGCCAGGCCCTTGCTGAAGATCTCGGCACCGCGGGCCTTCACCGCCTCGTGGTCGGATTCGGTGGGCGCGAAGTTGGCCGGGCGGAACATGCGCGAGAAGCCCTGCATGTGCATGGTGGCCACGCAGTAGTCGGTGCATTCCAGCGCGCGCGCCTGCGCCTCCAGGCCCATCGGCATCAGCCCGGCCGTGGGAAAGCGCGAGGCGATCCAGAAGGCGATGGCGGGGTATTCGGTCAGGACGGAGCCGTCGCCGCGTTCCAGCGTCGGCACCTTCTGCTTCGGGTTCACGCCGGTGAATTCGGGCTTGAACTGCTCGCCCTCGCGCAGGTTGACGCGCACCGCCTCATACGGCGCGCCGACTTCCTCGAGCAGGACATGGATGCCGACCGAGCAGGCGCCGGGCGCATAGAACAGCTTCATGGGACGTCCTTCCGAACAGGGCGGCGGAGGATCGTGCGCGGCGGCGGGAATGGCAAGCGGCGACCGCCAGCGGTTCACCGCGCCTGGCGCCGGACCCGCTGCAGGCCCGGCATGGGCCATCGCTGTCGGGGGCGCGATCGCCGCGGGCCGCAACCAATTCGCCGCGGCCACGTTCACGCCCTGGTTGCGCCCATGACGGGCGCCTCGATGGAAGGGACGACGAACATGGTGGACAAGGACCGTATCGCGGGTGTCGCGAAGCAGGTGAAGGGCGCCGTCAAGGAAGCGGCCGGCAAGGTCACCGGCGATGCCAAGCTGCAGGCCGAGGGCAAGGCCGACAAGGCCGAGGGCAAGATCCAGAACGCCGTCGGCGGCGCCAAGGATGCGGTGCGCGACGTGGTGCGCGAGAAGTGAGCGCGACCTACGCCAGTGATGCCGGCCGCGTCGTCTCCGACGGCGTGGTTCCGGTCGAAGGCCGCCGTGGGCAGGCGCTCGGCGCCGTCGTGATCGGCACCGCGGTGGCCCTGGCGGCCGGCGCGGCGCTGACGGCGCTCGGCGTCGCCATCGGCGCGGGCACGGTCGATGCGGTGGCGCGCGACACGCCGGACGCCACCTCCTTCGCGACGGCCGGCGGGGCGTGGATCACGGTCGCGCAGGTCGTCGCGGTGGGCGCCGGCGCCTTCGTGGCGGGGCGCCTGGCGCATGCCGGCCTGCGCGGGCGCGGCGGCTTGCATGGCCTGGGCGTCTGGGCCTTCACGGTGGTGGTCTCGCTGTCGCTGCTCGGCGGTGCGGTTGCCGGCGTGGGCACTGCCGTCGGCAGCGCGATCGGCGGCACCGCGCAGGCCGTGGCGTCGGGTGCCGGGGCGGCGGTCGGCGCGGCGGCGCAGACGATCGATCCGCGCGCGGCGGTGGAACGCGTTCGCGCGGCGCTGGCGGCGCCGCAGGACCCGGCGCGCATGACGTCCGAACAGCGCGCCGCGGCGCTGACCGAGGTGCTGGCGCGTGGCGTGGCGAACGGCACCATCGCCGAGCAGGACCGAGCCCGCGCGGCCGCCCTGGTCGCGGCGGAAGCCGGCATCACCGAGGCCGAGGCGCGCCAGCGCATCGACACCTACGAGGCCGAGGCACGCCGCACCGCGGCCGCGGTGGAACAGCGTGCGCGCGAGGCGGCGGATGCCACCGCGCGGGCGACGAAGCTCGGCGCGATCTGGGCCTTCGTGACGCTGCTGCTGGGTGCGGGCGCTGCCTTCCTCGGCGGCCGCGCCGGTGCGGCCGGCGCGGCGCGGGCGGTGGTCACCCACCGCATCGCCTGACGATCACGGCCGCCGTGCGCCACGTGCGGCGGCCGTCACGTTCCCGCCGGCGGCCGCATCCCCGGCCGCCGGCGTCAACGCCGCCGGGCCAGCCAGACGGTGCGCCCGCCGCAGGTCGCGTCCTGCGCGACATGCGCGACAACCTCGAAACCGGCATCGGCCAGCAGCGCCCGGTATTCCTCTGGGTCGAGGCTGGCATGGAACAGCGGTTCGCCGCGCAGGCAGCCGATCGCCTCGCCGGCGGCGGGGCCGCTGGTGAAGATCAGCGCCGTGCCGGGCCGCGCGTGGTCGGCGAATCGCGCCACCATCGCCCGCTGGTCGTCCTGCGCCAGGTGAAAGAAGCTGTCCCAGGCGACCAGGCCGTCGAAATGGCGGCCAAGCGCCATGGCGCGCATGTCGCCCTCGATCCAGGTGGCCTCCGGCAGGCGCGCCCGCGCCAGGCCGAGCAGCGGCGCGCTGGTGTCGATCCCGGTCACCGCGAAGCCGGATGCGGCGACCGCCGCGGCGATCGGCGCGCCCGAACCGCAGCCGATGTCGAGAACATCGCCGCCCGGTGGCAGCAGTGCCGCGAAACGCGCCAGCCACCCGGTCTCCGGGAACGGCCCCGCCGCGCGATCCGCCGCCCAGGCCAGGCCATGGCGACGGTACAGCCCTATGATCGCGTCCGCCGGATCGGCCACGCCCCACCCCCCCCAACACCGGCCCGATGCCAAGCATCGGGCCGCGAGCGCACAGCGCGACCGCGCCCAGACCATCCGCCGTCGCCAATGCATCCAGTCCACGGCGCGAAGGCAAGCCGGCCGGACGGCCGGCGCCCGCCGCTTGAGGGCCTAATTAAAGAGCGAGGAGACCGAGCTTTCCTCGCTGATGCGCTTCATCGCCTCCGCCAGCAGCGGCGCGATGGTGAGCTGGCGGATGTTGCGCGACACGCGCACCGCCTCGGTCGCCTGGATGGAATCGGTGACTGTCATCATCTCGATGGGTGCCGCGCCGATGCGCGCCACGGCGCCGCCGGAGAAGACGCCGTGCGTGACATACACGCCGACCGACTGCGCGCCGTTCTTGAGCAGCGCCTCGGCCGCGTTGCACAGCGTGCCGCCGGAATCGACGATGTCGTCGACCAGCAGGCAGTGGCGGCCTTCCACCTCGCCGATCACGTTCATCACTTCCGAGACACCGGCGCGCGGGCGCCGCTTGTCGATGATGGCGAGGTCCACGCCGAGCCGCGCCGCGATGGCGCGCGCACGCACCACGCCGCCGACATCGGGGCTGACCACCATCAGCTCGCGCCCCGCCAGCCGGTCCTGGATGTCGCGCGAGAACAATGGCGCGGCGAACAGGTTGTCGACCGGGATGTCGAAGAAGCCCTGGATCTGCGCGGCATGCAGATCCATCGTCAGCACGCGGTCGGCACCGGCGGTGGTGATCAGGTTGGCCACCAGCTTGGCGCTGATCGGCGTGCGCGGGCCGGATTTCCTGTCCTGGCGCGCATAGCCGAAATACGGGATCACCGCGGTGATGCGCCGCGCGGAGGACCGCTTCAGCGCATCGAGCGTGATCAGCAGTTCCATCAGGTTGTCATTCGCCGGATAGCTGGTGGACTGCACCACGAAGACATCCTCGCCGCGGATGTTCTCGTGCACCTCCACGAACACCTCGAGGTCGGCGAAGCGGCGCACCGAGGCATTGGTGAGCGGCAATCCGCAGGCGGCGGCAACGGCCTCGGCCAGCGGGCGGTTGCTGTTGCAGGCGACGATCTTCATGGCCGGGGGCTCCGGGCGCCACTGGGCGCGGGCGGGTCGGGGGGCGCGGGTTCGTAGCAACGTGACGGTGATGTGTAAATCAGCCTGCCCCAGACTTGCCGCGAAGCCGCGCGATCCTGTGGTGGCCGAGCAGATCCCGGTCTGGTGGAAGGATCTGATCGGGCCGGGATGTGGGTGAAAGCAATGTGCCGGAGGCATGGACGCGCGAAAGGGCGAGCGGACATGGCTCCAGGCCGGAGGAAGGAGACGCCGATGCGCGCTGTCATCGCCCTGTTGGGGCTCGTGCTCGTGGCGCTGCCGGCGGCCGCGCAGAAGGACGGGCGCGCCTATGACGCCGCCGGCCGCACGCTGGGCCGCACCGAAGGCGGCGCCGACCAGCGGCAATACGATGCCGCGGGCCGCCTGGTCGGGCGGTCGGAACAGCGCGGCGACACCACGCGCCACTACGACAGCAGCGGCCGCACGCAGGGGCGCACCGAACGCAGCGGGGATACGCTGCGACACTATGATTCGTCGGGGCGGACCGTGGGGCGCACCGAATGGTCGGGCGATACCGCCCGGCTGTACGATTCCTCCGGCCGCAGCCAGGGCCGGATCGAACGCAGCGGCGATTCCTGGCGCCGCTACGATGCCCAAGGCCGCATGACCGGCCGTGGCACGGGCCCGGCCCCGACCCGCTGACAGGGGGGGGCGGGGTCGCGGCCTGGCGTCAGCCGTGCTTGGCGACGATCGAGTTCACCTCGTCCATCGCCTCGGCGAAGCGCTTGTTGAGCAGGGAGATCGCCTCGGCATTCGAGCGCTGGATCAGGTCGGCGAGCTCCTGGAGGTTGGCGACCGCCTTCTCGTAGGTGGACTTCGCCAGCTCGGCCTGCTTGGCGGCCTTGTCCTGCGGGGCCTCGGCGGTGGCGAAGCCCTTCATCGCCTCGGTCATCTCGGCGACCGAGGCCTGCAGGATCTCCATGTGCCGGCGCGCCACCGCCTGCGCACCTTCGAGCGCGACGCGGTTGGCCGCCGAGAAGGCCTCGATGTTCTTGCGCTGCGCGGCCGCCAGAGCCTCCATGTCCGGCATGACGGCCGGCATGCTGGGCATCTTGAAGTCGGAGAACATCTTGAAGACATCCATGTCGGGCTTGAAGCCGAAACGGTCAGACATCATCCGCACTCCTTTTTTCGCTGGTGCGAGATACTAGGGCCAAACAGCGTTGCGTTGATATCGCGCAAATGATGGCGCGGCGATGACGTCGCGCGCGCCGTGTCACGCGGTCGGGAAGGGCTCCGGCGCGGCCTCGGCCGCGGGCATCAGGCGCAGCGTGCGGGCCACCTGCTCCGCGCGATCCAGCGCGCGATCCAGCGCCGCCATGGTGGGGCCGAGATCCTCGCTGTCATCCTCGGCCCAGGCGCGCACCGTCGCCAGCCACACGGCCACCAGCCCGAGCGAGAGGGCGCGCCGGCGCGTGCCGCTGCCCCCGATCTCGGCGGCGTCGAGCATCCAGCGCATCGACAGCGACAATTGCGGGCCGAGCAGCGCGGCCAGCGACGGATCGCGCCGCATGTCGCGCAGGAAGCGCAGGATGCCGGCGCGATTGGGCTGCATGGCATCGAGCCGGCGCATCAGCACATCGAACAGCCGGTCGCGCGCCGCGCCGCCCTGGCCGGGCACGGTCCCGGCCAGCACGGCATGGTCCACGCGCCGCCCGTGCAGGACCAATACGTCCATCCGGCTGGGGAAGCGGTCGCGCAGGGTCGCGAGCGGCATGCCGGATTCGGCGGCCAGCCGCCCCATGGTCAGGCCGGGCCAGCCATGGGCTTCGATAACCCGCCACAGGGCCGCCACCAGGGCGTCGTCGTCGATCTCGGTCATGTGGCGACAATATAGGACGGCGACGGCCGCCCGCATCCCCGCATCGCGAACCAGGTCAGCATCCTGTCCCGCCGCGGCGCCGGCGGTGGTGCAGGGCGCTGGCTCAGCCCGCCAGCTCCCGCGCGCGGTCGGTGGCGGCCTGGATCGCCTTGGACATCGCCGCAGGCCAGGCCTCAGGCTCCATCAGCACCGCCAGGGCGCGTTCGGTGGTGCCCTTGGGGCTGGTCACGGCGCGGCGCAGATCGGCGGCGTCCTGCGGGCTGGCCGCCAGCAGCGCGCCCGACCCCGCGACGGTCGCGCGCGCCATGCGTCGCGCCAGGTCCGGCGGCAGGCCCTGTTCGATGGCCGCCTTCTCCATCACCTCGGCCAGCAGGAAGACATAGGCCGGGCCGCCGCCGGAGACCGCGGTGACCGGGTTGATCTGGTCCTCATCGTCGACCCAGGCGACCTCGCCCACCGCCTGCAGCAGGGCATCGGCCAGCGCCGTCTGCGCGGCGGTGACCCCCGGCGCGGCATAGGCGGCGGTGAAGCCCTGGCGCACCGCGGCCGGCGTATTGGGCATGGCGCGCACCACGGCGCACTGGTCGCCCAGCGCGGCGCGCATCGAGGCGACCGACCGCCCCGCCATGATCGACACGAACAGCGCCCCGCCGGCGGCGAAGCGCGCATAGGCCGGCAGCGTCGCCGGCGCTTCCTGCGGCTTGATGGCGAACACCACCGCGCCGGGCGCGAAATCCCCGGGGATCGCGCTGGCATCCGGGATGATGGTGGCGCGGCCGGCGAAGGCCTCGGCCGCGGGGGCGTAGGGTTCGACCACCACGGCGCGCGACAGGCCGCGTTCCAGCCAGCCGGACAGCATGGCGCCGCCCATCTTGCCGCAGCCGATGAGGAGGAGGTCGGGGAGGGTCTCGGTCATCGGCGCAGCGTGGCGCCGGTCGGGGCAGGCCGCAAGGCCGGCACCCGGCGGTGGTGGCGCGGGCGGGACGCTGCGCCCCGACCGCGCACCTGGCAGGCCGGGGGCAGCGCACCGCCCCCGGACACGGTCAGCGGCGCAGGCTGAGCCGGCCGATCAGGGTCTCGTAGCGCTTCTGGTCCTTGCGCTTCAGGTAGTCCAGCAGGCCACGGCGCTGGCCGACCAGCACGAGCAGGCCGCGGCGCGAATGGAAGTCCTTCGCGTGGGTCTTCAGATGCTCGGTCAGGTTGACGATGCGCTCCGACAGGATCGCGACCTGCACCTCGGGGCTGCCCGTGTCGTTGGGGCCGGTCGCATAATCCTTGATGACCGCCTGGCGGCGTTCGGCAGTGATCGACATCGGGTTATCCTTCGTGTTGGCCGGGGTTGTCCCCTTCGGCGATGGTGTCGGCCTGCCGGTTGCCGCGTGGCTTCCGTTCGGCCTGGTTACCGCCCTGGTCCAGCCACCGCTCCGGCTTCAGCAAGCCTTCCTCGAAGCGGGCGAGACCCATCAGGCGCCCCCCCGCCATCGCCCTGGCCAGGCCCCCATCGGGGTTGGCCTCGCGCGGAACCCGGCCCATCAATTCGACCAGCGGGATGGGCTGGCCGAAGGACAGGCGGGCGGCTTCGGCTTCAGTGAGGGCCAGCGCCGGGATGTCGGCCAGCGCGGTCGTCACCGGAAGCAGAAGGTCCGGGGAAGGGGGCGGGGTATCGCCGGAAACCGCGATCCTGTCCAGCGCCACCGCGTCCTTCTCATGGAAGGGGCCGACCCGCATGCGGCGCAGCGCGGTGATGTGGCCGACGGTGCCGCAGGCCTTCGCGATGTCGCGCGCCAGCGAGCGCATGTACACGCCCTTGCCGGATTCCACGAAGAACACCGCGGTATCGGCATCCGGGCGTTCGATCAGCTCGAAGCGATCGACGCGCGCCGGGCGCGGCGCCAGTTCCACCACTTCGCCCGCGCGCGCCAGGTCATAGGCGCGTTCGCCGGCGATCTTGATGGCGGAATAGATCGGCGGGACCTGCAGGATATCCCCGATGAAGGCGGGCAGGGCGGCGCGGATCTGGTCGTCGGTCGGGCGCGCATCCGACGTGCCGATGACGTTGCCGTCGGCATCGTCGGAATCCCGCGCCTCGCCGAGCTTCAGCGTGAAGCGGTACTGCTTCGTGCCATCCATGACATAGGGGACGGTCTTGGTGGCGGCGCCGAAGGCGATCGGCAGCACGCCGGTCGCGAGCGGATCGAGCGTGCCGCCATGGCCGCATTTCTGCGCCTGGAAGCCGCGCTTGCAGATGGCGACGACGTCTGTCGATCCGATCGCGGTCGGCTTGTCGATGATGAGCCAGCCATCGAGCGGGCGGCCCTTGGGCTTGCGGTTGCGGTGATGGGCCATCGGGTGCGGTGTTCTTCGGTTCGGAGTGCGAAAAGGGTCGGCGCGCCGTCAGCGCGCGGCGCTGTCCACCGGCACGGGCCGCGGGCGGGAGGCATCGTCCAGCGCGACGAAAGTGAAGGTGGCCTCGGTCACGCGCGCGGCCTCCTCGGCCGTGCGGTCGCGCCGCCAGGCCTCGACATGCACGCGGATGGAGGTGCGGCCCACGCCGAGCAGGCGGCCGTACAGGCTGACCTCGTCGCCCACGCGCACCGGCAAATGGAAGGTCATGGCATCGACCGCGACGGTGGCGACGCGCCCGCGCGCGCGGCGCAGCGCGACCGAGGCACCGGCCTGGTCCATATGCGCCATCAGCCAGCCACCGGAGATATCCCCGGCCGGGTTGGCATCGGCCGGCATGGCGATGACGCGCACCTGCGGCGGTTCGTCCGGCGCGGTCATTCCTCGGCCTTCTTCGGCGCCAGGTCGCGCTGCACCTCGGCGCGCTGCATCACGTCGTTGATGTGCATCGCGTAGTCGAGCGCGGTGTCCGGCTGGAAATGCAGGTCGGGCGCGTAGCGCAGGCGGATGGTCTTGGCGATCTCGCGCCGCAGGAAGGACGAGACGCGCTTGAGCGCGGCCAGCTGGTCCTTGTCCAGTTCCTTGCCCAGGGCCGAGACGAAGGCGGTCATGTGCTTGAGGTCGGGGGAGGCGCGGACCTCGGTGACCGTCACGCGCAGGTCGGCCAGCGCGGGGTCGCGGAATTCCTCGCGCGCGAAGATGGCGGACAGCGCGTGGCGGATTTCCTCGGCGACGCGAAGCTGGCGCTGCGACGGACCTTCGGGATTGCCGTGGTGACTGGGCTTGCTCATGGAAACCTACCTGCCCGGATCGGGCGAACCTGCGGGGTGTATCACCGACGCCCACCGAAAAGACGGGCCGTTCAAAACCCGGCGCACCTTGCGGCGCGGCGTAGCCGCGCCGGGAGCGCAAAGCGCGACCGCGCCCAAATCAACTACCGCGCCAGGCGCACCAGTGCGTGGCGCGAAAGCCAAGGCCGCGCATGCGGCCGCCCGGCGTCTGAGGGCGAAAAATCAAGCTGCCGCGTCTCAGGCGGCAGCCACCGTCTCGACCTCGAAGCACTCGATCTGGTCGGACACGCGGATGTCGTCGTAGTTGGCAAAGGACATGCCGCATTCCAGCCCGTTGCCGACCTCGCGGACATCGTCCTTGAAGCGCTTCAGCGTGGACAGCTCGCCCTGGTGGATCACCACGCCGTCGCGCAGCAGGCGCACGCCCGAGCCGCGCTTGACCACGCCCTCGGTGATGCGGCAGCCGGCGACCTTGCCGATCTTCTTGACCTCGAAGACCTGCAGGATCTGCGCGTAGCCCAGGAACTTCTCGCGCTGCACCGGGGCGAGCTTGCCCTTGTACAGCTTCTCGATGTCGTCCGAGACCTCGTAGATGATCGAGTAGTAGCGGATGTCCACGCCTTCGCGCGTCGCCAGGTCGCGCGCCTGCGACGTGGCACGCACGTTGAAGGCCACGATGACGGCGTCCGACGCCTTGGCCAGCTGGATGTCGGATTCCGTGATCTGCCCGACCGCGGAATGCAGCACCCGGACCTTCACCTCGTCATTGCCGAGCTTGCCGAGCGTGACGCCGATCGCCTCGGCCGAGCCCTGCACGTCGGCCTTCACGACGACGGCCACTTCCTTCTGCTCACCCGCCTGGATGCGCGCCAGCATGTCGGTCAGGTTGCCGCGGCCCGCGCCGATCGCGGCGGTGGCCTTGTCGCGTGCGCGGCGCTGGCGGAATTCGCTGACCTCGCGCGCGCGCGCCTCGTTCTCGACGGCGATGAAGTTCTCGCCGGCCGAGGGTACGCCCGACAGCCCCAGGATTTCCACCGGCAGCGACGGCCCGGCTTCCTTCACCTGGCGCGCCTTGTCATCCAGCATCGCGCGCACGCGGCCCCATTCGGCGCCGGCCACCACGATGTCGCCCTGGCGCAGCGTGCCCTTCTGGACCAGCACCGTCGCGACCGGCCCGCGGCCGCGATCGAGCTTGGATTCGATGACCGTGCCTTCCGCCGCGCGATCGGGGTTCGCCTTCAGGTCCAGCACCTCGGCCTGCAGCGAGATCGCTTCCAGCAGCTTGTCGAGGTTGATCTTCTGCGTCGCCGAGACCTCGATCTCCTGCGTGTCGCCGCCGAGCGATTCCACCACGATCTCGTGCTGCAGCAGTTCCTGCTTCACGCGCTCGGGCTTCACGCCGGGCTTGTCGATCTTGTTGACCGCCACGATGATCGGCACGCCCGCCGCCTTGGCATGGCGGATGGCCTCGATCGTCTGGGGCATCACGCCGTCATCGGCGGCCACCACCAGCACCACCATGTCGGTGACGGACGCGCCGCGGGCGCGCATGGCCGTGAAGGCCTCGTGGCCCGGCGTGTCGATGAAGGTCACCTTGGTGCCGTCCGGCACGGTGATCTGGTAGGCGCCGATATGCTGCGTGATGCCGCCGGCTTCGTGCGCCACCACGTCGGTCTTGCGCAGCGCATCCAGCAGCGACGTCTTGCCGTGGTCGACATGGCCCATGATGGTGACCACGGGCGGGCGCGGGGACAGTTCGGTATCGGTGTCCTGCTCGCCCTCGAGGCCCACCTCGACGTCGGCCTCGCTCACGCGCTTGATGCGGTGGCCGAATTCCTGGACCACCAGTTCGGCGGTGTCGGCGTCGATCGACTGGGTCAGCGTCGCCATCACGCCCATGCGGAACAGCGCCTTCACCACCTCGCCGCCACGCGCGGCCATGCGGTTCGCCAGTTCCTGCACGGTGATGACCTCGGGCACCACCACGTCGCGCACGACGCGCTCGGTGCCGGCGCGCAGGCGCTGGAGTTCCTGTTGCCGGCGCTCGCGGTCGCGCGCCCGGCGCAGGGAGGTGATGGAACGGCTGCGCTCGTCCTCGCCCTCGATCGCGGCCTGCACGTCGATGCGGCTGTCGCGGCGGCGGTCGGTGGTCGGCGCGGCCTTCTTGACCGGCACCGGCATCGGCCGGCGGCCGGGCGCACCGGGCGGGCCGCCGGCGCGGCGCAGCGGTGCGCGGCGGCCTTCGTCCTCGTCCTCGGCGGCGTTGCGGGGCTTCAGCGTCAGGCGCGCGGCCGGCGTGTCCTCCGGCTTGCGCGCGGCGGGCGCGGCCGCGGCGGCCGGGCGGCCGGGCTGCCTGGCCGTGGCGGCGGCGGGGGGCGGCGC
>NZ_CAKKLX010000045.1 GCF_918698155.1 Roseomonas sp. CECT 9278 | reverse complement strand
CCCTTCCGCCCGCGCAGGCGCCCGGCCCGCGCCAGCGCGGTGGCGCCCCGCCCGCGGCGGCCGCTGCGCTGATGGGCACCGGCGCCGACCAGCTGCGCCGGATGCTGGGCGACCCCGCGCTGCGCCGGGGCGAGGGCGAGGCCGAGATCTGGCTCTACGAGGCCCCGGCGTGCCGACTCGACATCGTGCTCTACCCGCAGGCCGGCGCGATGGTGGTGGCCCATGCGGCCGCACGATCCCACGGCCCGGCGCAGGGCGTGACCGAGGCGGCCTGCCTGTCCGCCATCGCGGTGGCGCCGGCGACCCTGCCCTGGGGCGACCCGGGGCGGCGGGCGTGATGCCGGCGGCATGACGCGCCCGGCGATGGCGCACCCGCGCGACCG
This sequence comes from Roseomonas sp. CECT 9278, assembly GCF_918698155.1. Taxonomy (GTDB): domain Bacteria; phylum Pseudomonadota; class Alphaproteobacteria; order Acetobacterales; family Acetobacteraceae; genus Neoroseomonas. Next base: position 39,319 of record NZ_CAKKLX010000045.1, on the reverse strand, counting down.
TTCCCCGGCCGCGCCCGGTGCGACGGCCCGGCCATGAGCGCCTGGCTCGATGCCTTCGTGCCCGCCTTCGCCCTGCTTGCGCTGGGCGCGCTGCTGAAGCGCCGCCTGCTGCGCGACGACACCGTCTGGGCCGGGATGGAGCGCCTGATCTACTGGGTGCTGCTGCCCTCGCTGATCGTCGCGGCGCTCGCACCGCTCGACCTCGCGACTCTGCCGCTCGGGCGCATCGCGGGGGCCATCTGGGGCGCGCTTGCGCTCGGCACCGCGGCGGCGGTGCTGCTCGCGCGCAGGCTGGCGCTGCCGCACCCGGCGATGACCTCGGTGCTGCAGGGCGGCATCCGCTTCAACAACCTGATGGGCTTCGCCATCGTCGGCGCGCTGTTCGGCGCCGAGGGCGTGGGCTTCGGCGCGGTCGCCACCGGCATCATCGTGCCCTTCGTGCAGACCGTCACGACGCTGGCCTTCGCCTTCGACGGCCAGCGCGGGCCGCCGCGGCCGCTGGCGATCCTGCGGCAATTGGCGTTGAATCCGCTGCTGCTGGCGGTGGCGATCGGCTTCGGAATCGCCGCGCTCGGCGGGCTGCCGGCAGGGCTGGCACCCACGGTGCAGACGCTGGGGCGCGCCTCGGTCGCGCTGGGGCTGCTGTGCGTGGGCGCGGCGCTGTCGCTGCAATCCTTCTCCGACCGCATCGGCGTGCAGGCGGCGACGGGCGTGCTGAAACTGGTGGTGATGCCGGCGATCACCTGGGCGCTGTGCACGCTGCTGGGCGTCCCGCCGCTCGCCACGGCGGTCGCGGTGATCTTCATGGCGCTGCCGACAGCGGCGACATCCTATGTGATGGCGCGCGCGCTGGGCGGCGATGCACCGCTGATGGCGGCGATCACCACCACGGAGCATATCGTGTCGGTCGTCACGCTGCCGCTGTGGGTGATGCTGGTGGCGCCCTAGGGTCGAAACCCATTCAGGCCTAGGAATCGGGTGCTGGTTTCTGATTCAAGCTGAGTGTCACGGCTTGGATGGAAATGATGGCGGCGGAGTATTGGCTCGACGATGAGGCCTGGGCGGCAATCGAGCCGCTGCTGCCCAGGAACCAGCCCGGAGCGCGGCGTGTGGACGACCGGCGCGTCATCAGCGGCATCGTGCACGTGCTTCGCTCGGGCTGCCGCTGGAAGGACTGCCCGGCGATCTACGGCCCGCCGACCACGATCTACAACCGATGGAACCGCTGGAGCGGGCGCGGGCTGTGGATGCGCATCTTCCACGCACTGGCGGATACGCGACCTGCCGACGTGGCGATGATCGACAGTTCCGCCGTGAAAGCGCAGCGCGCCTCAGCAGGCGGAAAAGGGGGGCTGCGGCCCAGGCAATCGGCCGCTCGCGCGGCGGCCGCACGACAAAGATCCACGCCATAGCGGATGGGCAGGGACGACCGCGCGCCTTCCTGCTCAGCCCCGGCAACATCGCCGACATCACCGTCGCACCCGAGCTGCTGCGCATGGCGCCGCCCTGCCGCGTGTTCCTGGGGGACCAGGGCTACGATGCCCGCGCCCTGCGCGAACAGGCAGCCCGCGCCGGTGCGCTCGTCGTCATCCCCAACAACCCAACGCGCCGCAACCCGCATCCGTTCGACGCCAGCCGATACGGCGCGCGCAACGCCATCGAGCGAATGTTCTGCAGGCTGAAGGACTACCGCCGCATCGCCACGCGCTACGACAGGCTTGCCCGCAACTTCGCCTCAGCTGTCGCGCTCGTCTCAGCCATCACCTGGTGGACCTGATTGAGTCGCGACCCTAGACCAGATCCCGATCAGATGGAATCATCTGATCGGGTCCGGATGCTCGTGAAAACAAGGGTCTAGAGGCATTGAAGCGAGCCGAGGCGAGCAGAAATGGCTCTAGCCGAGGGGCCAGCCCCGCGGGCTCCCCGCCGGGGGACAGTGTCCCCCGGACCCGCCGGCTACAGGCCGAGCAGGGAGGGGAGGGCCGACATGTCGGAGAACACTTCGGCGCCGTGCGCCATCAGCACGCCCGCCGGCGTCTCGTGGGCGAAGCCCAGCACGCGGCATCCGGCGGCGACGCCCGCCCGCACGCCGGGCACGCTGTCCTCGACCACCACGCAGTCGCGCGGCGCGGCATCGCAGGCGGCCGCGGCCGCCAGGTAGATGTCGGGCCACGGCTTCGGACGATCGACATCCTCGAAGGAGAAGACGCGGTCGGCGAACACCATCGCCAGGCCCAGCGACCGCATCTTCGCCATCAGCTCCGCGCGGCCGGAATTCGACGCCACCGCGACCGGCACGCCGGCCGCCGCCACGGCACGCACCGCCTCCACCGCCCCGCGCATGGGCGGGGTCCGGCGCGTCATCTCATGGGCAATGAGGGTCGAGATCTCCTCGACCCAATCGGCCGGCAAGGGCCCGACCCGCGCCTCGATGCGCGGCACCATGTCGGGCAGCGCCATGCCGAGGAAGGTCTCGCGCGACTGCGCGGCGGTCAGTGGCCAGCCCAGCGCGGTCAGCTGGTCCGCGACCAGCGCGTTCACCAGCATCTCGCTGTCCGCCAACACGCCGTCGCAGTCGAACAGCACGGCGCGCGGCCGGGTCACGCCGGTTCCTTCACGGCCACCCGCGCCTCGGCACGTGCCCGGGCATGCGGGCAATCGCCATGCTGCTTCGGGCACTGCCGCGCGCCCGCGAAGGAACACAGCGAACGGCCCGATCCCAGCGCACCGCGCGCCAGCTCCGCCAGCGCCGCGATGAAGGCCGGGTCGCTGTTCTGCGCCGGCACGCGGAAATAGCCGGGGATGCCGAGGTGATCGGCCTCCTCGCGGTATTCCACATCAAGCTCCACCAGGGTTTCGGAATGCTCCGACACGAAGGCGATGGGGCAGATCAGGATCGCCACCTTCTCCTCGGCGGCGCGCTCGATCTCGTCCTCGGTGGACGGGCCGATCCACTTCTGCGGCGTCACGCGGGACTGGTAGCAGACCAGGTGGTCGAGCTCAGGGATGTCGAGGTGCTTCACCACCGACGCCACGGTCTGCTCGACCTGCCACTGGTAGGGATCGCCGGCGGCGACGATGCTCTCGGGCAGCCCATGGGCCGAGAACAGGACCCGCAGCCTGACATCCGCCGGCAATTCGGCGCGCGCCTTCGCGTAGCTCTCCTGCACCAGCCGCGCGGTGGCCGCGGCGAAGCCGCCATCGGAATGCCAGCAGCACAGCGTGGTGGTGGGCACCGACAGCCCGATCCGGCGTGAGGCGTCGTCCCAGGCCGAGATCGAGCTTCCCGTCGTGGTGGTTGAGAACTGCGGATAGAGCGGGAACAGCAGTACCTCGTCCGGCCCCCAGTCCTTCACCGCCCGCGCGGCGGCGTCCGACAGCGGGTGCCAGTAGCGCATCGCCACGAAGGACCGCACCTCGATCGCCGGGTCGTCCGCCAGCGCGGCCTCGAGCGAACGCCCCTGTTCCTCGGTCAGTTCGAGCAGCGGGGAACGCCCGCCGATCACCGCGTAGTTCTCCATCGCCGGCTTGGTCCGCCGCCAGGCGATCAGCCGCCCGAGCCAGGGCCGGATGAAGCCCGGCACGCGCAGGATGGCTGGGTCGGTGAACAGGTTCACCAGGAACGGGCGCACGCTCTCCGGGCGGTCGGGACCGCCCAGGTTGAACAGCACGATGGCGACGCGACGCCTGGTCATGGCTTCGCCCGACATGATCCGTCCGGCGCGCCCGTCAAGGCGTCAGGCATTCGCCATCGGCGCCGCGGAGGGTTGGCCGCGGCGCTGCTGCCACAGCTGCACGAAGTCGATCGGCGCCAGCAGCACGGGCGGGAAGCCGCCGTCGCGCGTCACGTCGGCCAGGATGTTGCGCGCGAAGGGGAACAGCAGGCGCGGGCATTCGACCAGCAGCACCGGTTCGATCATCTCGGCGGGCACGCCGTTCAGGGTGAAGATGCCGCAATAGACCAGCTCGGCGATGAAGGCGGTGGCGCCGGCGGTGGTCTTGGCATCGGCGCGGATCTGCAGGGAGATCTCGTAGGTCTCCTGGCCTTCCTGCAGCCGGCGCGCCTGGACGTCGAGCGCGATATTGATCTGCGGCGCCTCGCGCATGGTCAGGTAGATCTCGGGCGCGCCGGGGACCTCGAAGGACAGGTCCTTGGTGAATTGCAGGTTCAGCACGACCGGGCCGGTGGCGGGATTGCCGCCGCCATTGACGCCCGGGGGGTCGCCCGGGGCGGGGTTGTTCTGCTGTTCGGACATCGCGGGGCCTTTCGGAGCGGACGCGTCGGGCGCGCCTGGCAATCGCGGGGCGGTTAGCACGCGGGGCGGTGGGGCGGCAAACCTGGTGCGCGACTGGCTGGCGAAGATGCTCGCGCCGCCGGCCACCCGGCGCCTAGGCTGGCGCCGGAACGGCCCCGCGCAAGGTGGCCGCCAGGGAGAGGGACACCGCATGAGACTGACCGCGATCCGCCGCCGCGCCGCGCTGGCCGCCATGGGCGGCCTGGCCGCGCCCCGCCTGGCCGGCGCGCAGGAGGCCTGGCCCGCGCGCCCGGTCCGCTACATCAACCCCTATACCGCCGGCGGGCCGACCGACACGCTGTCGCGCCAGCTGTGCCAGAAGATGGCGGAATTGTCGGGCCAGCAATTCGTGGTCGAGAACCGCACCGGCTCGGCCGGGATCGTCGGCAACCAGGCGATCGCGCAGGCGCCGCCCGATGGCTACACGCTGGGCCTGGGCGGCATCGCGACCCATGCCATCGCCCCCACGCTCTATGCGCGCCTGCCCTTCAACCCGCAGCGCGACTTCAGCTTTGCCAGCGGCATGTGGCAGTTGCCGAACCTGCTGGTGGTGAACAACGACATGCCGGCGCGCACGGTGCCCGAGCTGATCGCGCATCTGAAGGCCAACCCGGGCAAATACGCCTATGCCTCGGCGGGGTCGGGCACCACGCTGCATATCTCCGGCGAGCTGTTCCGTGCCCTGGCGGGGGTCGAGATCAACCACATCCCCTATCGCGGCAGCGCGGCGGCCTATCCGGACATCATCGCCGGGCGCGTGCACATGATCTTCGACAATATCCCCGGCGCGCTGGCCCAGGCGCGGGAAGGGCGGGTGCGCGCGCTCGGCGTCACCTCGCGCGCGCGCAGCCCGGTGGTGCCGGACACGCCCGCGATCGCCGAGACGCTGGCGGGCTTCGACATGTCCTCCTGGACCTGCCTGTGCGGGCCGGCCGGCATCCCGCGCGAGGTGGTGGCGCGCATCTCGGCGCTGGCGCGCCGCGCCCTGGAATCGGAGGAGCTGAAGCGCGCCTACCTCGACCAGGGGGCGACGGCCTGGTGGACCACGCCGGAGCAGATCGCCGATTTCCGCGCCGCCGAGGAAGCGCGGCTGGCGCCGATCATCCGCGCCTCCGGCGCCCGGGTGGACTGAGAGACCGTTCGAGACTGCGCCGAGCGGCGCATTCTGCAGCCCGGCACCGGCCTGCCGCCCGCGCCGGAATCGCGGGCGACGGGCCGGCCTCAGGCGTCGGGGCAGCCGACCACCACGCGCTGCTGCGTGCGCACGCCTTCGAGCGTCTGCACCCAGCGCGGGTCGGAGGATGGCGGCGTCAGCAGCCGCGCCGCCTGCGCGAGGTCCGGGCAGCGCTGGTCGTCGGCGGCGCAGGACACCGCGACGCCCATCAGCCGCGCGCTGCCGCCATGGAAGCGGGCGCTGGCATTGCCCGGCGCGTCGCGCAGCAGCGTGTCGGCCTCGGCGCGCATCAGGTCGTTGTCGGGGCAGATGCTGGCGCGCGGGGTGACGGCGCGGCGATCGTACAGGGCGGCGAGCAGTTCCTCGCGCCAGCCATTGCGCTGCACCTGGGTATTCGCCCCGCCGGCGGCCAGCGCCGCCTGGCCGGCCGTGACCGCGCAATCCCGGTAGCGCCCGCGCTGGTCGGCCGGCGCGGTGGCGGCCTGGCGGCGGCAGGCGCGCGCGCGCAGGGCCTGGGCCTCGGCGCAATCCTTGTCGGCGGCGCCGGTGCAGGCGGCGATGGTCGCGTTGGCGACGGTGTCCCAGGCGTTCTGCCCGGCAGCCGCGGTCAGGCTGGCCAGTTGCTGGGCTGCCGGCGTGGCGGCCGCGCTGGCCGCAGCCCCGGCAGCGGCGCCCGCCACCTGGCCGGCCGGCCCGCCGACGGCACCGGCCACCGCGCCCGAGGCGGCCTGCCCGGCGGCCCCGCCGACAACGCCCGCGGCCTGGTCGCAACCGGTGAGGATGACGAGCCCGAGCAGGGCTCCGAAGGCAGCGCAGGATCTGGTCAAGGGCGGTCTCCCGGGTTGCGCCGAGGCTAGAACAATATCGGACCGGATGGAATCTTCCGGGGCTGATTTCCCGCCCCGCAGAAACCGAGCCACGGGAGCGGCTTATGCCCGCCGGACGGAACCCGCCGTGGTGCCACCCCGCGGCGCGCGGGGCCGGCGCCGTCTCGCCGCCGGGCCCGTCATGGCCGGTTGTGGTCGCGCGGGCCTGACGGCAGGCTGCGGGCACGCTTCCAGGAGACCCGCCCATGCCCCGTCACGAGCTCCGTGTCCGCCTCGGCGCCACGACCTATCGCGTGGAGCGCCCCTGGGGCGAGGTGCCGGCCGGACAGGGCGTGCCATCCGACGTGGCCTGCGACGCGCAGGGCCGTGTCCATGTCCAGCTCCGCCAGGACCCGATGACGGATGCCGAGGCGCCCGCGGTGGTGGTGCTGGCGCCGGATGGCAGGCGCATCGCCGCCTGGGGCGGGGCGGAGGTGGCGGATGGCCACATGCTGTCCGTGCACCCCGATGGGCGCGTCTTCGTGGTGGATCGGGACGCGCAGGAGATCATCATCTTCTCGCCGGACGGCAAGCGGCTTGGTGGCATCGGCAAGCGGCATGCGCCGGGCGAACCCTTCAACGCGCCCTGCGACGTCGCCTTCGGCCCTGACGGGACGATCTATGTCGCCGATGGCTATGCCGCGTCGGTGGTGCATCGCTTCAGCGCCGAGGGCACGCCGCTCGGCCGTTGGGGCCGGGAAGGCACCGGCCCCGGCGAATTCTCCACGCCGCATTCCGTCTGGGTGCTGCCCGATGGCCGCGTGACCGTGGCCGACCGCGAGAACAACCGTGTGCAGGTCTTCACGCCGGACGGGGCGTGGCTCGCCGACTGGCGCGGCAACCACAAGCCCATGAGCGTGCATGGCGGCCCCGATGGCGGGCTGTATGTGACCGACCAGGTGCCGCAGCTCTCGCTGCTGTCGAAGGACGGCGCGATCCTCGGCCGCTGCCGGCCGGTGCTGAACGGCGCGCATGGCATGTGGCGCGGCCCGGATGGCTGCATCTTCCTGTCCGAGCAGACCCCGTCGCGGCTGACGCGGCTGGTGCCGCTGTGATCACTCCGCCCAGGAGGACCGCCCCTCGATCGCCCAGCGGCCGTCCTTGAGGGTCACGATGTAGAAGGACCGGTAGGACCCGAGCAGCGACCCGTCGCGGCGGTAGCGGCTGAATTGCACGCGGAAATGCACCTTGCCCGGGCCGGCATCGACGCATTCGACGTAGTCCCACGCGCTGCGCGCCCATTCCGCCGCCTGGCCGGTCTTGGCCAGCACGATCGAGGCGTAGTCCTGCGGTGTGGCGAACACCGTCACGCGGCCGCTGTGGAAGCGCACATGCGGGAAGTGGAACCAGCGGGTGCGGATGGCCTCCGCATCCTCGGCATTCAGCGCCGCCATGAAGCCGTCCATGGCGGCGCGGGCGGCGGCGATGTCGGTCTCGCTCATGTCGATTCGGCTCCGTGCACGGTGACCCAGGTGTCGAGCAGCATGTCGCGGCGGCGCGCGAACAAGGCGCCCCACTTCGCACGCTGCGCCTGGTCGGGGCCGGCGGCGGCACTGTTCCAGAAGCGGCTCTGCTCCCAGCCCGCGAGCGAGGGATACCAGGTCATCAGCAGCACATGCGCCGGTTCGCCCGCCGCGCGGTCCTGCCACAGGCCGAGCGGTTCCGACCCTGTATCGCCCTCGAAGCCGACCCAGGCCTCGGTGGTGATGGCGACCATCTCCGCCACGCGATCGGCCGGCAGGATGAACCAGCGATGCGTGACGATGCCACCGCGCGCAGGGTCGGGCGGTGTCTCCCCGCGCGTGAGGATGCTGAGCGTGCGCGTGCGCAGCGCGGCGATGTCGGGATCCGCCGCCTCGGCCGTTGCCGGCGGTTCGCCCGGCCACAACGAGGCGCGGGTGACGATGTTCATCGACGGGCCGATCTGCGCCCGCCACAGGCCGAACAGCCGCCCGCCGGGCACGTCGCGCAGCTTGCCTTGCAGCGCGGCGGCGCGGCGGGGTTTCGCGGTGAATTCCTCGAAGCGCAGCAGCGTCATCGGCGTCATCCCTCCAGCCTGAGCCCGGTGCGGGCGATGATGTCGCGCCAGCGGATGCGCTCGGCCGCCAGGAAGGCGCGGAATGCCGCCGGGTCGAGGAAGGCCGGGTCGAGCGCCAGCGCCCGCAGCCGCTCCGCCGTATCCGGTTCGCCGATGACGCGCCCGAGCAGCGCCCCGGTCTGGTCGACGAAACCCGGCGGCACGCGCGCCGGCGCCGAGAGCGAATAGAAGGCCGAATGGTCGTATTCCGCGAAGCCGGCCTCCGCGATGGTCGGCACGCCGGGCAGCGCGGGCTGGCGGGTGGCGCCGGTCACCGCCAGCACCCGCACGCTGCCCTCGCGCAGCAGGTTCAGCAGCCCGCCGGCCGAGACCGCGTAGAACTGCAGCCGCCCCGCCACCAGGTCCTGCAAGGCCGGGCTGGCGCCGCGATAGGGCACGTGCTGCATGTCGAGCCCGAGGCCCTGGCTCATCATCTCCCCGATGACATGCGCGAGCGTGCCTGGCCCGGCGGAGCCGTAGTTCACCCGCCCCGGATTGGCGCGCGCCCAGGCGATGAAGTCCGCCAGCGTACGCACCGGCAGCGCGGCGTTCACCGCGATCGCGTACCAGGAGACGACCAGCCGCGCGATCGGCGCGAAGTCGCGTTCGGGGTCATAGGGAATGCCCCGGCGCAGCATCGGGTTGCGCACCATCGAGGAATCGCTGCCCAGGACCAGCGTATGCCCGTCCGGTTCCGCCGCGGCGCCGGCCTGCATCGCCAGGTCGCCGCCGGCGCCGGGGCGCGCCTCCACCACCACCGCCTGGCCGGTCAGCGCGGTGATGCGCGCACCGATGATGCGCGCCAGCGTGTCGGTGGCGCCGCCGGTGGCAAAGGGGGTGATGATGCGCAAGGGGCGCTGCTGCGCATGCGCGACCGGCGCGGTGAGCAGCACCGGCAGCGCGAGCAGGGCGCGGCGGCGCATGGGCGGTTCCTCCGGCGGCGATGCTGCGCCGGGGAAGGGCAGAAGGAAAGGTCGGGGGAGGAGAACCTCCCCCGAACCCCCGCCCTTTTTCTGGCACCTGGAGACTGACAGCCGAAGTCAGTTCCCAGGTGACAAAAAAAGGAGGGGGTTTGGGGGAGTTCTCTCCCCCAACCTTCTCAGTTCACCGTGATCCGCGCCTCGCGCACCACGCGCGCCCATTTCGCGCTCTCGGCGCGCAGATAGGTCGCGAGTTCCTCGGGCGTCGAGGCCACGCCCTCGGCCCCCGCGGCGGCCAGGCGGTCCTTCACGGGCTGCTGCGCCAGCGCGTCGCGGATCGCGGCGTTGAAGCGCGCGATGGCGGGCGCCGGCGTGCCGGCCGGCGCCATCACGGCACCCCAGGAGGTCGCCTGCGCATCGGCCAGGCCGATCTCGGCCATGGTCGGCACGTTGGGCAGCAGGGCCGAACGCCGCGCGCCGGTCACCGCCAGCGCGCGCACGCGCCCACCCTGGATCTGCCCGATCGCCGAGGGGATCTGGTCCAGCATCATCTGCACATTGCCGGCCACCAGATCGTTGAGCGCCGGCGCGCTGCCGCGATAGGGCACATGCGTGATCTGCACGCCGGCGGCCAGCTTGAACAACTCCGGCACGGTATGCGTGGACGACCCCGCGCCGGCCGAACCGTAGGACAGCCGCCCGGGCTGTGCGCGCACCAGCGCCAGGAATTCCTGCGCGGTCTGCGCCTGCACGGCCGGGTTCACCACCAGCACATGGTCGGTGGTGAAGGCCATCGAGATGGGCGCCAGGTCGCGCAGCGGGTCGAAGCCGAGGTTGGAATACAGATGCGGGTTCACCGTCAGCGTGCCGGTGGTGCCCATCAGGATGGTGCTGCCATCCGGCGCGCTGCGCACGACGTTCTCGACACCGATATTGCCGCCGGCGCCGGTGCGGTTTTCCACCACCACCGGCTGGCCGAAGCTGTCCTGCAGGCGTTCGGCCAGCACGCGCGCCACCACGTCGGTCGCGCCGCCGGCGGGGAAGGGCACCACGAAGCGCGTGGGGCGCGTGGGGGCCCAGGCCTGTGCGCGCGCCACGGCGGGGGCGAGCAGCGTGGCGGCGATCAGCGTGCGGCGCGTGGCCTTCATGGTTTGTCTCTCCCGGTTCGTCGTTGGTCGTTCAGCAGAAGGCGTGGCGGGCCTTGATCTCACGCAGCACCGTCTCGGGGTCCTGCGCCCACCAATGATTCGACAGGATCTCGACTTCCACGCCGCCGGTCCAGCCCGACGCTTCGGCCATGGCGCGGATGGCGGGGATGTCGATCACGCCCTCGCCCGGCAGGCCGCGGTCGAAGACCAGGTCGGTGGTGGGGGATTTCCAGTCGCAGACATGGAAGCCGGCGATGCGGCCTTTCGCGCGCGCCATCTGGCGCGCCAGGTCGGGGTCCCACCAGACATGGTAGACATCGACGGCCACGCCGGTCCCCGCGCCGAGCTCGTCGCACAGGTCGAGCGCCTGGCCCAGCGTGGACAGCACCGAACGATCCGCGCAGGTCATCGGGTGCAGGGGTTCCAGCGCGATGGTGACACCGGCGGCGCGGGCCTCGGGCAGGATGGCGTGCAGGCCGTCGCGGACCATGGCGCGCGCGCCGGGCAGGTCCTTGGAGCCGGCGGGCAACCCGCCGCAGACCATCACCAGGCAATCGGCGCCGATGGCGTGGGCTTCGGCGATGGCGCGGCGGTTGTCGTCGATCGCGCCGGGCAGGTTGAACATCCCACCGCGGCACAGGCCGGTCACCTTCAGGCCCGCATCGCGGATGTGGCGCGCGGCGGCGTCCACGCCCATCGCACCCAGCACGTCGCGCCAGGGCGAGATGCCGGGGATGCCGTGGCGCGCGCAGGCCTCGATGCAGTGCGCCAGCGTCAGCGCCTTCACCGAGATGGTGTTGAGGCTGAGCGGCCCGGGCGCGCCCATCACGCGACCCCGTGCAGCGCGAGCAGCGAACGCATCCGCGCCACCGCCATGTCAGGGTCGCGCAGCAGGCCGGCGCGGTCGGCCAGGCGGAACAACTCCGAAAAATGCTGGATGCTGCGCGTGGATTGCTGCCCGCCGACCATCACGAAATGGTCCTGGTGGCCGGCCAGCCAGGCCATGAAGACCACGCCGGTCTTGTAGAAGCGCGTGGGTGCCCGAAAAATGTGGCGGCTCAGCGGGACCGTGGGTGCCAGGATGTCGTGGAAGGTGGCCAGGTCGTTGCGTGACAGCGCCGCCAGCGCACCGCCCACCGCCGGCGCGATCGGGTCGAAGATGCCGAGCAGCGCGTCGGAATGGCCGTGCTCGTCGCCGGCGATCAGCTCGGCGTAGTTGAAGTCATCGCCGGTATACATCCGCACGCCGCGCGGCAGGCGGCGGCGCATCGCGATCTCCTTGGTGTCATCGAGCAGCGAGATCTTCACGCCATCGACCTTGTCGGCATGGGCGTGGATGACGGCGAGCGCGGTCTCCATCGCCGCCATGTGGTCGTGGTTGCCCCAGTAGCCTTCCAGCGCCGGGTCGAACATCTCGCCGAGCCAGTGGATCACCACAGGCTGCTTCACCTGCGACAGGATGCGGCCATAGACGCGCTCGTAGTCGGCCGGGCTGCGCGCAGCCTTGGCCAGGGCGCGCGAGGCCATCAGGATGATGCGCCCGCCCATCGCCTCGACGGCCTCGCATTGTTCCTCATAGGCGCGGATCACGTCGTCCACGCTCACATCCGGGCCGGGCGTGAGGTGGTCGGTGCCGGCACCCGAGGCCATCACCGCGCCGGGGTGGTCCTTCATCGCGTCGAGCGAACGGCGGATCAGTTCCTGCGCGCCGACCCAGTCCAACCCCATGCCGCGCTGCGCGGTGTCCATGGCTTCGGCAACGCCCAGGCCGAGCGACCACAAATGCTTGCGGAAGGCGATGGTGCGGTCCCAGTCGATCTTCACATCGAGCCACGGGTCCTGTTCGGCCAGCGGGTCGGCCACGACATGCGCGGCGGCGAGTGCGACGCGCGGGAAGGGCGGCGTGGCGCGGGCGAAGTCGCGCGGCGCGCTGGTGGTGAAGGGCTCCACGCGCGCGCCGTTGGGCAGGTTGATGGTCGGCATCGCAAGTCTCCTTTGGTGATCCGATTCAGACCTTCGCGCCCGTCCGCGGGGCCCCCGCGAAGCATCGCTTCGCGGGGAGGGGCGGCGCTGCGGTCATCGGATCACGCCTCCAGCTTCGGCAGGTCGATCCAGCGGCGCTCCGCCCAGGATTGCAGACCGGCTTCGGCCAGCTGCACGCCCTTCGCACCCGCCAGCAGGTCCCAGGGATAGTCGGCGCGTTCGCCCGCGACGTGCTTCAGGAATTCCTCCCACTGCACGCGGAAGCCGTTCGGGAAGTCCTGCGTGGTCGGCACCTCCTGCCAGCCGGCGAAGAAGTCGATCGGCTGCGGCTGGTCGGGATTCCACACCGGCTTCGGTGTCGCGACGCGCGACTGCGTCCAGCACTTGTGCAGGCCGCAGATCGCGGAGCCATGCGTGCCATCCACCTGGAAGGTCACCAGGTCATCGCGCCGCACGCGCGTCACCCAGGACGAATTGATGTGCGCGATCACCCCGCCTTCGAGCTGGAAGGTCGCATAGGCCGCGTCGTCGGCATCGGCCTTGTAGGGCTTGCCGTCCTCGCCGATGCGCTCGGGGATATGCACGGCGCCGAGGCAGGAGACGGACTCCACAGTGCCGAACAGGTTGTCCAGCACGTAGCGCCAGTGGCACAGCATATCGAGGATGATGCCCCCACCCTCCGCCTTCTTGTAGTTCCACGACGGCCGCTGCGCCGGCTGCAGGTCGCCCTCGAAGACCCAGTAGCCGAACTCGCCCTTCACCGAGCAGATGCGCCCGAGGAAGCCGCTGTCGATCACCATCTTCAGCTTGCGCAGCCCGGGCAGGAACAGCTTGTCCTGCACCACGCCGTTCTTGATGCCCTTGTCCTTCGCCAGCTTCGCCACCGCCAGCGCATCGGCCAGCGTGTCGGCGGTCGGCTTCTCGCAATAGATGTGCTTGCCGGCGTTGATCGCCTTCGTCAGCAGCCCGGCGCGCATCTGCGTGGTGGCGGCGTCGAAGAAGATCTCGTCCTTCGGGTCGGCCAGGCAAGCATCGAGGTCGGTGCTCACGCGCGAAATGCCATGCGCCTTCGCCAGCGCCTCCAGCTTGCCGCGGTTGCGCCCGACGATCACCGGGTCGGGCATGATGGTGTCGCCATTCGCGAGCTTCACCCCGCCATCCTTGCGGATCGCCGCGACGGATCGGATCAGGTGCTGGTTCATCCCCATCCGGCCGGTGACGCCGTTCATGATGAGGCCGATGCGGCGTTCCGCCATGTGTCGTGTTCCCTAAGAAAGCCAGCGATGGAGATTGTCACGGACGAAGGCATCGTCCGTCAGGTGCGGGTAGCGTTCGGCCACCGCGGTCAGCAGCTCGGCCTGGCCGGGCGAGAGCGCCTCGTGCTCATCCAGGCACCAGGTGCCTTCCAGCAGGCCCTGCCGGCGCAGCACCTCGTGACAGCCGGCGATCACGCCATGGAAGTCGTGCGCCACGTCGAAGACCGCGGCGTTCATCTCGGTGACGGCGGCATCCAGCGCCAGCAGCTCGGCCGGGATGTCGCCCGTCACCGCCGCGCAGCGCGCCTGCAAGTCCACCGCCGCGCGCGTCCACACGCTCCAGTGGCCCAGCAGCCCGCCCACGATGCGCAGCGGTGCGCCGCCGCCGCCAAGGTCGAAGGGCGTCAGCAGGTCGGCCACGATGTGATCGTCATTGCCGGTGTACAGCGCGATGCGGTCGGCCGCGCCGGCCTCCAGCACGCCGCGCAGCACGTCGAGCGTGGCGTAGCGGTTGAACGGCGCGATCTTGATGGCGACGACATTGTCGATGGCCGCGAAACGCCGCCAGAACGCCGCCGAAAGCCGCACGCCGCCCACTGCGGGCTGCAGGTAGAAGCCGAACAGCGGCATCTCGGCGGCGACGGCCTGGCAATGCGCGATCATCTCGTCCTCGGACGCGCCCTTCCAGGCGGCGAGCGAGAGCAGCACGGCGTGGTAGCCAAGCCCGCGCGCGATCCGCGCTTCCGCCACGGCCTGCGCCGTGCGGCCGATGGCGCCGGCCACCAGGATCGGCCGGCGCGCCTGTTCTGCCGCGGCCTCGGCCGCGATGCGCAGCACCACGTCGAACAGCCCGCGCTCGCGGATCGCGAATTGCGTGGTGTGGACGCCCACCGCCAGCCCGCCGGACCCGGCATCCAGGTAGTAGCGCGACAGCGCCTTCTGCCGGCGCGGGTCCAGCGTCCGCGCGGCGGTCAGCGCCAGCGGATGCGCTGGAATCGCGCAGCCCGCGCGCAGCCGTGCGGCCAGGCCCTCGGGCCAATCCTCCCAGCGCAGCCCCACCGCGTTTCCTCCGAGCATGGTAACTGTCTGGTTACGTAAGGCCGGGGCCGCCGTGCGGTCAAGCGGTCGCAGGCGCGCCGGATGCTCGGCAGCGCCCGGCGGCTTCTCAGCCCGGCAGCACCGCGAGCGGCAACCCCAGCGCGCCCGACACCGCCGGATGCGTCACCGCCCCGGCATGAACATTCACGCCGGCCGCCAGGTGCGCGTTCTCCGCCGCCGCCCGCTGCCAGCCCTTGTCCGCCAGTTGCAGCGTGAAGGGCAGCGTCGCGTTGTTCAGCGCCACCGCGGATGTGCGCGCCACCGCGCCCGGCATGTTGGTCACGCAGTAATGCACCACGCCATCCACGACATAGGTGGGCTCGGCATGGGTGGTCGGGCGCGATGTCTCGAAGCAGCCGCCCTGGTCGATCGCGACATCCACCATCACGCTGCCCGGGCGCATGCGCGACACCGTCTCGCGGGTTACCAACCGCGGGGCGGCGGCCCCCGGCACCAGCACCGCGCCGATCACCAGGTCGGCGTCGGCCACCGCGCGCTCCAGCGCATCGCGCGTGGCGAAGACCGTATCCACCAGCCCGTTGAACTCGATGTCGAGCGCGGCCAGCACGCGCGGGTTGCGATCGAGCACCGTCACGTTGGCGCGCATCCCGTTGGCGATGCGCGCCGCGTTCGACCCGACCACGCCGCCGCCGATGATCGCAACCCGCCCCGGCGGCACGCCCGGCACGCCCGACAGCAGGATGCCCGCGCCGCCGGCCTCCTTTTCCAGGCAGCGCGCACCGACCTGCACCGCCATGCGCCCGGCCACCTCGCTCATGGGTGCCAGCAGCGGCAGACCGCCCTGCGCGTCCGTCACCGTCTCATATGCGATGGCGGTGCAGCCGGAGGCCATCAGCCCTTCGGTCTGCGTGCGATCAGGGGCGAGGTGCAGGTAGGTGAACAGCACCTGGCCGGGCTTCAGCCGCACCCATTCCTGCGGCTGCGGCTCCTTCACCTTCACGATCAGTTCGGCCTGCGCGAAGACCGCCGCGGCATCGGTCGCGATGCGCGCGCCGGCGGCGATGTACGCCTGGTCCGGGAAGCCGATCGCGGCGCCGGCCTGCGTCTCCACCAGCACTTCGTGCCCGTGCAGCACCAGTTCGCGCACCGACCCCGGCACCAGCCCCACGCGGTATTCGTGGATCTTCACTTCCTTCGGAACACCGACGCGCATCGCTGCCTCCTTCAATCCACGGGCAGGAAGATGAACACGACCGCCGCCACAAGGCACGCCCCCGCGGCGATGAAATTCCAGCGCAGCGTCTCGCCCAGGAAGGTCACGGAGAACACGCCGAACACGGCGATGGTGATGACCTCCTGCATCACCTTCAGCTGCTGCCCGCTGAAGGTGCCGTAGCCGATCCGGTTGGCCGGCACCGCCAGGCAGTATTCGAAGAAGGCGATCCCCCAACTCACCAGCACCGCCACCCATAGCGGCCAGGACGGCGCCTTCAGATGGCCGTACCAGGCGAAGGTCATCACGATGTTCGACCCCACCAGCAGCAGCGGTGTCAGGATCCAGGGGTGCATGGGGCCTCCTTGGGCGGCAGGCGCCGCAGCAGGAACAGCATGATGGCCATGGCCGGCAGCGCCGCCGCCGTGGTCAGCAGGAAGAACCACGACCACCCCATCCACGCCGCCAGGAACCCGCCCGAGGCCCCCAGCGTCCGCAGCGGCACCGCTGCCAAGGACGACAACAGCGCATATTGCGTCGCGCTGAAGCTGCGGTTCACCAGGCCGGACAGGTAGGTCAGGAAGGCCGCGTCGGCGAGCCCATCGGTGAAGTTCTCGATCCCCACCTGGGCGAACAGCATGGGCAGGTCGCGGCCACCACCGACCAGCGCCAGGTACATCAGGTTCGACAGCATCTGCCCAAGACCGGTCAGGATCAGCGCGCGGCCCACGCCGATCCGCCCGACCAGCCACGACCCCGCCACCGCGCCCCCCAGCGTGGCGGCCAGGCCGAACACGGTGCCGACCGCCGCCACGTCGTCGCGCGTGAAGCCTTCGGACCGGTAGAAGGGCGTGACCATGATGCCGGCCAGCGCCTCGCCCAGTTTGAACAGCGCGACGAAGGCCAGGATCGCGACCCAGTGGCGCCGCCCGGTGAAGTCGATGAACGGGCCGACGACCGACCCGCGCATCCGCGCCCGCCAGCCGACCGCCGCGACAGCCGGCGCCGGCGGCTCGCGCCCGGCCAGCGTCGCGATGATGCCGACCAGCATCAGCGAGGCCGCGGCGCCATAGGCGAGATGCCACCCGACATGCCCGACCAGCAGCATGGTGCCCGCACCCGACGCCAGCAGCGCCGCGCGGTAGCCCCAGATATAGGCGGTCAGCCCCCAGGCCTGGTCGTCCTCGGACGGACCCATCATCTCGATGCGCCAGGCGTCGATCACGATGTCCTGGCTGGCCGACAGGACCGCCACGACCACCGCCAGCGCCACCGTCGTCGTGGCGCCCGCGGCCGGGTCGGTGGCCGCCAGCGCCGCGATGGTCGCGACCAGGGCGACCTGCAGCAGCAGCAGCCAGCCGCGCCGCCGCCCCAGCACCGGCGGGCGCACCGCATCCAGCACCGGGGACCACAGGAACTTGTTGGCATAGGCCAGGCCGATCAGCGCCGTCAGGCCGATCTCGGCGAGCGACATCCCGCTTTCGACGAACCACTGCCGCAGCACCTGGCCGGCCACCAGCGGCAACGGCACGGCTGCGGCGAAGCCCAGGGCGAGCATCACCGCCAGCCGCCGGTCGGCCCATCGCGAAGGCATCGAATCGGACATCCCGGGCAGGCTGGCAGAAGCCCCGTGGCGCCGCCAGCGCGCCGGGCTTGCCCGAAGCCTCGCGCCCTGGGCAGTATCGCCGCGGGAACGAGGGGCAAGGGGACTGGCATGAACCACCTGATCGAACGCGTGAAGGGCATGGCGCTGTCGCCGGCGCAGGAATGGCGCAAGATCGCGGGCGAGCCGATCGAACTCGTGCCGGTGTTCACCCGCTACGTGATGATCCTGGCGGCGATCCCCGCCATCGCCGGCTTCCTGCTGCTGCTGTTCTTCGCGCCTGTCACCGCCTTCACCATGGCGATCGTGGGCTACATCCTGTCGCTGGTCGGGGTCTTCGTGACGGCGAAGATCATCGAGATCCTGGCGCCCAATTTCGGTGGCCAGCCCGATGCCGATGCGGCACTGAAGCTGGCCGCCTTCGCGCCGACCATCGCCTGGGTGGCGGGCGGCTTCATCATCATCCCGATCCTGGGCGGGCTGGTGGCGCTGATCGGCGGGTTCTACGCGCTCTACACGCTGTATCTCGGCGTGCCGATCGTCATGCGCGTGCCGCAGGAAAAGGCGCTGGTCTTCACCCTGGCGGTGATCGGCGTGGCGATCGTGGTGAACATCGCGGTGCGGCTGCTGACCGGGATCTTCGTCTAGCGCGCATGCGCGAGCCGCTCCGCCCGGTCGGATGATCCGATCCGGTCGGTATCGGCTCTACCGCACCGGCATGCGCGCGACCCAGGCTGCAAGCCCCGCGGTCGCGACCGCCGCCAGGGCGAACACCGCGCCGTAGCCGCCGGCGTGCAGGACCGCGCCGAAGGCCAGCGCGCCCGCGCTCTGCCCCAGGAACAGCGCCATCGCGAAGGCCGATACCGCGGTGGCGCGCGCCTCCGGCAGCGCCTCGGTCGCGCGGGCCTGCAGCACGCCGTGGAACATGTAGAACGCCATCCCGAGCGGCACCTGCAGCAGCGCCACCGCCCACCACGTCGGCGCCAGTGCCAGCCCGCCCAGCGCGGCCGCCAGCAGCGCCCCGCCGGCCCCGACCAGGCCCCTTTCGCCCAGCCGCGCCACCAGCCGCTTCGCCAGCCGCGTGTAGATGAAGGCGCCGATCCCGAAGCCCGCCACCACCACCCCGGCGCGGCCGGGCGAAAGCCCGAAGCTCTCGATCAGGAAGGCGCCGATGAAGGGGAAGGCGCCGCCGAACAGCACCGCGCCATCCAGCGCCGCCGCGCCCATCAGCCGCCGCCCCGACGCGGCGCGCAACAGCACCCCGTATTGCGACAGTCCAAGGCCGCGCACCGTGCCGCGCTCCGGCGCCGCCCGCCGCAGCATCAGCGCCCCCACCACCAGCGCCAGCGCGGCCAGCACCAGGAAGGATGCGCGCCAGCCCGCGAGCTCGGCGACCACGCCCGACAGCGGACCCACCAGCAGCTGCGCCATCACCATGCCGGTCAGGAAGCGCCCGATCGTGGCCTGGCGATCGGCATAGGGCACCGCATCGCCGATCCACGCGATGGCCAGCGGAATCACCGCCCCCGCCACCAGCCCCGTGCCGGTCCGCAGCACCACCATCGAGGTCAGGTCCCACGCCGCCGCCGAGACCGCCAGCCCGACGCCGTAGAGCACCAGCGCGATCGCCGCGACCCAGACCTTGCCGAAGCGGTCGCCAAGCGGCCCGGTCACGAGTTGCCCGGCGCCATAGGCCAGGCTGAAGCCCGCCACCACCGGCGCGATGGCCGCCACGCCCACGCCGAAATCCGCCGCCAGCAGCGGCAGCAGCGGGTCCATCAGCCGCATCCCGCCACCGGCAGCGAAGCCGGCGAGGGCAAGCAGGGGCAGCAGGGCAAGGTCAGGGCGCAAGGCGGGGCATAGGTCGCGGGTTGCTGCGCTGCGTCAAGGGCGTGCCAAAGGGCGCCGCCCCCCCCGGTGCGCCCTGTGCCATCCGGCGCTACCCTCTCCCCCCCCCCAGCCACGCAGGACCGCCCATGGCCGACACCACCGACGGCGCCGACGACCCTCTCGCGGCCGTGCTTGCAGCGACCGAGGCCGCGCGCCCCGCGCAGGTCTCCGCCGGCGGGTCCGAGGCGCGGGCCCTGGCCAAGGTCGATGCCATGATCGCGCTGCTGCAGGCCGCGATCTGCAATCACCCGCGCTTCGTCGCGCTCGAATCCGCCTGGCGATCGCTGCACCGCCTGGTGGACCAGCAGCAGGACGCACCAGTGCTGGTGAAGCTGCTGCCGCTGACGAAGCGCGAGGCCATCCGCGACCAGCGCGCCGTGCAGGACCCCGAGGACAGCGACCTGGTCGCGCTGCTGTGGCACGAGGGCCTGGGCGCCGGCGCGCCCTTCGGCCTGCTGCTGGCCGACATGGAATTCGGCGCCGAGGCCGAGGAGGTACAGGCCCTGCGCGGCCTGGCCGCCGCCGGCGCCGGCGCCTTCGTGCCGGTGGTCGCGCATGTCGCGCCCGCGCTGCTCGACATCGACGACTGGTCCGCGCTGCCCGGCAAGCGCGACATCGCACGCGTGCACGAAGGCCCGCGCCACATCGCCTGGCGCGGCCTGCGCGACAGCGAGGAGGCGCGCTTCCTCGCCCTGGTCGGCCCGCCGGTGCTGGCCCGCGGCGGCCCCGGCGCGCCGCGCTGGACGGGCGGCGGCTGGGTGCTGGCCGCGCGCATCGCCGCCGCCTTCCGGCGCGAGGGCTGGGCCGCCGCCATCGAGGGCCGCGAGGACGGCACGCAAGCCGACCTGCCGCCGATGGGCAGCGTGCCCACCGCCTGCGACCCCGCGGATGGGCAGGACAAGACGTTGGCCGGCCTCGGCCTGACGCTGCTGGTGCCGCGCGGGGCTGATCGCGCCGCGGTGCTTGGCGCGCCCACGCTGCACAAGCCGTCGCGCTTCCACGCGCCGGCGGCCACCGCCGATGCCGCGCTTGCCGCAGGGCTGCCCTGGGTGCTGGCGACCGGGCGGATCCTGCAGGCGCTGGCGCTGCGCGCGCGATGGGAACTCCAGCGCGGGCGTGGCAACGCGGCGGCAGTGCAGGCGCTGGACGCCTGGCTCGCGACCCTGGTGCGGGAGGAGGGGCCGCTCGCGGCCGCCAGCGCGGAACTGCCCGAACCCGGCGTGGTGGCGGCGCGGCTGCGGGTCAGGCTGCCGCAAGGCACGCCAGCGGCGGCGCACAGGCTGGCGCTCGCGCTGCCCTGATCGTCCCCGGCGCGCGCCGGGGACTTGCCCAGATGTAACAGGAAGGCGCTAAAGTGCAGCGCGTGTTCCGAAAAAAATGGGAGTGACCGCGCATGGCCCCGAAGCTCGCCGCCGAATTCATCGGCACGCTCTGGTTGACACTGGGGGGCTGCGGCTCCGCCGTGCTGGCCGCCGCCTTCCCCGAGGTCGGGATCGGTCTGCTGGGCGTTTCCTTCGCCTTCGGGCTCACGGTGCTGACCATGGCCTATGCGATCGGGCATGTCTCGGGCTGCCACCTGAACCCGGCCGTCACGCTGGGCCTGGTGGCCGGCGGGCGCTTCCCCGCAGCGCAGGCGTTGCCCTACATCTTCGTGCAGGTGCTGGGCGCGATCGCCGGCGCGGGCATCCTGTATGCCATCGCCAGCGGCAAGCCGGGCTTCGAGCTCGGCGGCTTCGCGGCGAACGGCTTCGGTGACCATTCCCCGGGCAAGTTCAGCATGAACGCCGCGCTGATCACCGAGGTGGTGATGACCTTCTTCTTCATCGTCATCATCATGGGCGCCACGCATGGCCGCGCGCCGGCCGGCTTCGCGCCGATCGCGATCGGCCTGGGGCTGACGCTGATCCACCTGATCAGCATCCCGGTGACCAATACCTCGGTGAACCCGGCGCGCAGCACCGGCCCGGCGCTGGTGGTCGGCGGCTGGGCGATCCAGCAGCTCTGGCTGTTCTGGGTGGCGCCGATCGTCGGCGCGGTGATCGCGGGCATCGCCTCGCGCACGCTGTGGCCGAACGACACCACGCCGGTCGAGGGTAAGTGACGGATCGCAGCCCGCTCGCGCAGCGGCTGCTGATGGGCGTGGTGGTCCCGGCCACCAACGTCACGACCGAGGCGGAGATGGATGATCTGCGCCCCCGCGGCGTGATCAACGCCACCGCGCGCATCGCCAACCCGGATGCGCGCGTGGCCGGGGATGCCGATGCGGCGGTGGTCCGCGCGGCCATGGTGGGCGGGCTGATGGGCGCGCTGGACACGTTGGCGCCGGCGCGGCCCGACCATGTCGCGATCGGCGTCATGGTCGAGAATTTCGTCGGCGGCGGTGCTGCCGGCGATGCGCTGCTGGCCGAGGCGCAGGCCCGCATCGGCTGCCCGGTGACGGCGCCGACCCATGCGACCCTGGCGGCGCTGGCGGCGCTGGGCATCGATCGCATCGCGCTGCTGACGCCGTTCTTTCCGGCCGGCGACGCGGCGGCGAAGGCGTTCCTCGAGCAGGCGGGGATCGCGGTGCTGCGCGTGGTCGGCCTGCGCGCGCCTGGCCCGGCGGCGATCGCGCGCGTGCCGCTCGACCGGCTGCGCGATGCGGTGCGGGAACTGGATGGGCCGGATGTCCAGGCGGTGGTGCAGGTCGGCACCAATCTGTCCTTCGCCGGCGTGGCGCTGGCGGCGGAGGCCGAGCTGCGCAAGCCGGTGCTGGCGACCAATCCGGTGACCTATTGGCACGCGCTGCGCTGCGCCGGGATCAACGATCGTGTCGCGGGCGCGGGGCGGCTGTTCGCGGTGGCCTAGGGTCGCGACCGCTCGCCGCGCACGGCGCCCGAGCGGCACGCCCGGCGCCGCCTCACGCCGACGGCGCAGGCCTCAGCTGCCTGCCTCGTCGTCATCCTCGACCATCGCGGCTTCCAGCTGCTCGGTGCTGATCAGCAGGATGCGGCGCGCATCCAGGATCTGCGGCGCCTGGTGACGCAGCGTCTCCCACCGCGCCTCGACGGCGTCGAGCGCGGCGTCGAGGTCGGGAAAGGTCTCGGTCTCGGGTGCGGCCGATGCGGCGCGCCAGCGGAGATGAACGGGGCCTTGCGTGGTCATCGGGTCATCGCTGCATGAGGAATGGGGCGGGCGCCGGCGGTCCGGCACCCGCATGGATAGTCGGGAAGCGGGCCGCTTGGCCAGGGGCTGCGTGCCGGTGGCGCAGGACGCGCGCCGTCTCGTCAGTGCGCCGCGCAGGCGGTAGGAACGCTGCGCGACGCAACAATGGGGGAACGCGGCACATGGCAGGACGCGGCAGGACGGCGCTGGTCACCGGCGCGGGGCGCAATATCGGCCGGGCGGTGGCCCTGGGGCTCGCGCAGGACGGCTTCGACGTGGTGGTCAACGGATCCTCCGACCGCGCCGCCTGCGACCGCGTCGCCGCGGAAGCCCGTGCCCTGGGCGTCGCGGCCGAGGTGGTGATGGGCGATGTCGGCAGCAGCGCGGAATGCGCGCGCATCGCCGCCGCCGCCATCGCGCGCTTCGGCGCGGTGGACGTGCTGGTGAACAACGCCGCGCTGCGCCCGCAGAAGCCCTTCCTGGAGATGACCGAGGAGGAATGGCGCCGGGTCATCGCGGTGGACATGGATGCCGCGGTGTGGCTGGCGCGCGCCTGCCTGCCGGGCATGGTGGCGCGCGGCTGGGGCCGCATCGTGAACTTCACCGGGATGAATGCGATGCACGGCTATGCCGGGCGCGCGCCGGTCAGCGTGGCGAAGCATGGCGTCTGGGGGCTGACCAAGGCGCTGGGCAAGGAATTCGGGCCGAAGGGCATCACCGTCAACGCCATCTCCCCCGGCCCGATCGCCGCGGATGACGAGGTCGGCCAGCCGCTGACGCCGTACCGCCAGGCGATAGTCGCGCGCGTGCCGCTGGGGCGCGAGGGCCTGCCGGCGGAAGTCGCCGCCGTTCTGCGGATGCTGGTGTCCGACGGCGGGGCCTATGTGAACGCGCAGATGCTGCAGGTGAATGGCGGCGGGCAGACGTAGTTTTTTGAGCCCTCAGACGGCGGGCGGCGGGCATCCGCCCGCCTTGCCTTCGCGCCATGCACTGGTGCGTCGGCGGCGGCTGGCAGTCTGGGCGCGGTCGCGCCTTGCGCTCCCGGATCGCGCCGGCGCGCGATCCGACGGGTTGGCGGCCGGTCTCCGTCAGCC
Organism: Roseomonas sp. CECT 9278; assembly: GCF_918698155.1. Lineage (GTDB taxonomy): Bacteria > Pseudomonadota > Alphaproteobacteria > Acetobacterales > Acetobacteraceae > Neoroseomonas. The sequence continues at coordinate 15,597 of NZ_CAKKLX010000045.1, read as the reverse complement.
GATGCGCTGGATGGTGCCGTCCAGGTCCATCACGGCGGTCACCACCTGCAGGTCGGGCTGGCGGCGCGTGGCTTCGGCCCGGAAGGCGGCCAGCGCCTCGGCATGGGTCGCGGTTTCCTGCGCGCGGGTGGCCAGCGCGGCCTCGCCGAAGGCAAGCTTCGCCGCACCGCAATCGCGATGCGTCACCGCCATGACCTGGCGGATCGCGTGCAGTTGCACGCTCACCGCCAGGTTGTCCCAGAAGGCGGCGTGCCAGGTGGCGAAGCGCGGATGCACCGCGCCGATCGGCCCGCCGGCGATGGTGAACTGGCTGTAGCGGTCGCGCAGCCCATGCGAGGACATCCACAGGAAGCTGCCGGTGGTGAAGCGCGGGTCGATGCAATTCAGCAGCATCGCGTCGTAGTGGCCCGAACCGGCCGACGCGCCGCGCGCGAAGCCGGCCGCGGCCAGCAGGCCGAGCACGGCGCGCCGGCCCGCTGGCGGGAGGCAGCCGCAGCCCGGCGCCTGGTGGTGCTGCGGCGTGGCATCGGTGCAGGTTCGCATGGGGCCCTCGTGATGCGGCGCGGCGACGGCGCCGCGCAGGCATCATGCCGGGTCGTGGCTTAACCCCGCCTTGCCAGGCCGGGACGACCGTCGCGCCCCGCGGGTCGTGCAACCCCACAGGCCGTCCCGCCGCACGCCCTGCGACGCCTGCATCAGTCCGCGGCAGCGACCTCGCCCGCCGCGGCATCGTCCTCGTCCAGCGCCGCCCGGCGATCGACGGTGCAGGTCGCGGCGCGGCGCTGGAGGAAGGCGCTGCGATGCAGGGCGTAGGAATCGAGCGCCTGGGCATCGATCTGCTGCAGTTCCGCATGGAAGCCGGCATAGGTGGTGAACAGGTCGCCGGCGCGCCATCCCAGCACGATGTCCGGCCCGATCGCCTGCGACAGCGCCGCGCCGGTGGCGACCATCGCGCTCGCGTCGCGCAGCGTGGACGGGCCGATCAGCGGCAGCACCAGGTACGGCCCGCTGCCCACCCCCCAGCCGCACAGCACGTCGGCCGGCGCCATCGGCCGGCGCACGAAGCCGAGCGGCGCCGCCGCATCGCTGACGCCACCAAGCCCGAGCGTGGTGTTGATGCCGAAGCGCAAGGCCGCGTTGGCGGCGCGCCCCAGGTCGCCGGCCGCGATCGCGCTGATCGCGGTGATCGGCTCGCCCAGGTTGGCGAAGGCATTGGCGACGCCCTCGCGGACACCGGGCGGGGTGTAGTCGACATAGGCCTCGGCCACCGGCCCCAGCACATGCGCCTGCAGCAGCCGGTTGAGCGCATGGATGCGCCGGTTCACCGGTTCGAGCGGGTCGGGCGCCGCCTGGGCGGGGGCCGCGGCCAGCGCGACGCCCAGGGCGACGAGCAGCAGCAATCCGGTCGAACGAGGCATGCGGTGCACCTTCCGCTGGGCAATGCCCGCCCGGGCCGCATTTTCCGGCCGGACGCAGCCGGGGTGCCGCGCGCTGCACGCCGCCCGCGGCGAATAGTGTATTTTCGGTTAACGCGAAACCGAAATCCACCATGTCGCTCGTCCGGGCGGCACGGCTCCGCGCCGCGCCCCGGCGATGGACGGTCGTGGCGCGCCAGGGTTGCCGCCGGCCCGCGGCCGGCTCGGGCATGGCTTAACCGCTTGGTGAAGCCGGCCATGCCAGCCTGCCGCTCCGATCCCAAGGCCGGCGCCAGCCATGCATGCCCTGCTGTTCCTGCACGACCTGCCCTCCACGCTGGTCTACGGCGTCTTCATGGGCGTGGCGGGCGGCAGCGCGGCGCTGGCCTGCGTGCTGCTCGCGCCGCTGGTGCGGGCGCCCCAGACGAAGGAGACCCTGGATGTCGCGATGCGCACCGGCGGGGCGATCACCGCGGCACTGACCCTGACGCTGGCCTTCTGCGCGGTGCAGGCGCGTGGCCAGATGGCGGATGCGCAGCGCCTGGTGCAGGCAGAAGCCAATGCGATCGCCGGCCTGGCGCGCATGGCGGACCGGCTGGGCCCGCCCGGCCAGGCACTGCTGCCGGCCCTCGCGGCCTACCTGGGCGATGTCGCCGGCACGGAATTCCGCACCATGGCGCGGCAAGGCCGCGACGGTGCCACGCAGGACCATGCGGAGGCCCTGGAGAACGCCGTCTATGTCGCCGCCACGACGCTGTCGGACAGCCTGGCGGCGGACCTGATCGATCAGGCCGACCAGGTCGAGGCGACGCGCGAGGCCCGGCTGCAGGCCGCCAGCGCCGCGCTGCCGATGCAGTTCTGGGTGCTGATCCTGCTGCTGGGCGGGCTGCTGGTGGCGACCGGGCCGCTCTATCCGGCGCGCGTCCATGTGGTGGCCATGCTGGGCATCCAGGCGGCGGCGCTGGGCGCGCTGGTCGCCTTCGTCTTCCTGATGGACCAGCCCTTCCGCGGGCAATTGACCGTCGCGGCCGAACCCTATCGCGCGGTCGAGCGCAGCCTGGCGCATCGCGGCTCGGTGGTGCGCCCGGCGCGGCAGGTCAGCCATTGAGCGCCATCGCCATGCGCCGCGGGCCGCGCCTTGCGGCACTCAGCGGCATGGGCGGGCGCCTCGTGCTGTATCGCGACTGCATCCGCATCGTGCGCCACGGCCCATGGTTCACCGCCGTGAACCTGCTGCATCACGTGGAACGCGAGATCGAGACGACCATCCTGCTGGATCGCCTGGTCGCGGTGCATTTGGTGCGGTCATTGCTGCTGGTGCAGTTCCTGCGCTTCACCTATGCGGGCGCGCCGGTGCCGACCGGCCATTACCTGCGCGACGCCTTCGCCGAGAACGCCTTCCTGTTCTCCCTGGTGGACAACCGGCCGCTGCTGGCGATGAAGGCGCGCATCGTCGATGCCGCGCGGGCGCGCGGCGCGCAGATGTAGCGCCCGCCGTCAGTCAAAGGCATCGCGGATCGTGCGACGGCACGATCCGGGAGCGCACAGCGCGACCGCGCCCAGCCTGTCAGCCGCGCCGGGCGCACCGGTGCACGGCGCGCAAGCCAAGTGGGCGAATGCCGGCGCCCGGCGCCTGAGGGCACACAAAACCACCCAGCGGTGTCACCGCTCGCAACGGATGAACACGGTGCTCGGATGCGCCTGTTCGCCCACATCCACGGCGGGGCGCTCGCCGCTCGGGCTTTCGCGCATCACCGGCGTCACGCCGTTGCGGCGCAGGAAGTCCACCGCCTCGGTCCCCTTCACCGCGAAATTCACGTTCTGCGGGATGTCGCCGGTGCGCTGCGCCACCCGCGCCGCGTTCAGCTTGGACACGATCACGCCGATCACATTGCCCTGGCGGTCCAGCAGCGGCCCGCCGGAATTGCCCTGCTGCACCGGCGCGCTGATCTGGAACTGCGTCGGGTTGTCCTGCAGCCCGGCCAGCGCGCTGACCTCGCCCGTGGTCAGCGTGGGGCCGGAGGACAGCATCCCCGCCAGCGGGAAGCCATAGGTCACCACGCTCTCGCCCCGGCGCACCGGGTTGGCGCGGAAGGCCAGCACCGGGCCGGGGTTGCCGGTGACGCGCACCAGCGCCAGGTCGCGCCGCGCATCGGCGGCCGGCACCTGGCCGGGCAGCGACCGGCCATCCGCCGTGCGCACCAGGATGCGCGCGCAGCCTTCGATGACATGGTGGTTGGTCAGCACCTGCTCGGGCCCCACGACGAAGCCGGTGCCGGTGGACGCGCGGGCATTGGGGTTGGGGCGCTGCCCCGGCCCTGGCGCGGGCCTGGCGCCCGGCGCGGTGCCCGGCCCGGCCGCGACGCCGCCGGGCAGGGGTTCGGGCTTGCGGTCCGGCGCGGCGGGGGCGTTGTCGCGCTGGGCCGTGCGCGGCGGCGGCGGTGCGGGCGGCAGCGCCATCGCCACGGTGCGATCGGCGCAGATGTCGGCGTTGCGGCGGATCACCTCCTGCCCGCCTTCCAGCACCATCCGCAGGTCGAAGCGGCAGCCCGCGCTTTCCGACGGGCGCAAAGCGAAGAAGGCGCCGGGCGCCAGCGGCCCGCGATTGAGCAGGTTGCCGCCCCAGTCCGGCCGGCCGCTGCGCACGGCATGCAGCGCGGTCGCCGGCGTGGGCGTGCGGTTGAACACCCGGAAGGGTTCGCTTTGCGCGAGCGCCGGCGTGGCAGCCAGGCCCGTCAGCAGCGAAGCGAGGATCAGGAGAGGCGCCATCGGCCCCATCATGTCGGCGGCGCCGGCGTGCAAGTCAATCGCGCGCCTGCGCCGGGGGCGTCAGGGGCGGGGTGCGTCCGGGGTGGCGTCCGGCGCCAGGTCGACCGACCGGGTCGGGCAGACATCCGCGCCCTGGCGCAGGATCTCGGTGCCGTTCTGCAGCACCAGGCGCACGTCGAAGCGGCAACCGGCGCCTTCGCCCAGCCGCACCGACAGGAACTGCCCCGGCCCCAGCGGCCCGCGGTTCAGCAGGTTGGCGCTCCAGCTCGACTGCCCGGCGCGCATCACGTGCAGCGCGGTGGCCGGCACCGCGGCGCGGTTGTAGAACCGCACCGGTTCGTTCTGCGCCAGCGCCGGGGTCGTGGCCAGCAGCAATGCGACGGCCGGCAGAGCCAGGCCCATGGCGCGCCTCATGGCCGGTTCCGCCCGGTGCCGGGCGGCGGTGGCGCGGCCGCCGCGGGCGGTGGGGATGCAGGCGCTTCCGGCGCAATCACGGGGTCCGGCACCATCGTCACCACCCGTTCGGCGCAGACATCCACGTCGGTACGCAACGCTTCCCTCCCGTCCCGCAACACCATGCGCACGTCGAAGCGGCAGCCGCCGCCTTCGCCCAGTTGCACCGACAGGAAGGCGCGCGGCGGCAGGAACTGGTTGCCGAGCAGGTTCGCGCCCCAGGCCGATGTGCCGGTGGGCGCGAGGAAAATCCCTGTCGCGGAGATCGTCGCCATGTTCCTCACGCGGATCGGCTGCGACTGCGCCAATGCGGGCGCGACGGACAGCAGCATCGATGCCAGGACCAGGGCGGGCGCGAATCTCATATCTTCCCCATGTCGCGATCCCGGCGGGGTGCTGTCAATCGGCGCGTGACCCATTCCGCCCGCGGGTGGCGGCATCGCTTGACCTTCCCATCATGGGAGGCCCCACATGCAGACCGCCATGCCCGAAGCCCCCTTCGCCGAAACGCGCCTGTCGCTGCCGATCGCCGGCATGACCTGCGCCGCCTGCGCCGTGCGTGTGCAGCGCGCGCTGCTGAAGGTGCCCGGCGTCGCGGCGGCCGAGGTCAATCCCGCCTCGAACCAGGCCGAGGTCACCGGCCGGGCGCCCGTGGCGGCGCTGACCGCGGCGGTGGCGAAGGCCGGCTACCGGGTGCCGGAGGCCGGGATCGACCTGGCGGTGCAGGGCATGACCTGCGCGACCTGCGTGGGGCGGGTGGAACGCGCGCTGGCGGCCGTGCCCGGCGTGCTGGCGGTGCAGGTGAACCTGGCGACGGGGCGGGCGCATCTGCGGGCGCTGGCCGGCACCTCCATGGCTGCGCTGGGTGCCGCGCTGGCGCGCGCCGGCTATCGGCTGGCGGCGGCGGAGCACGGCCCGGCCGACGACCCCGGGGCGGCGCGCGAACGGCGCGACCTGGTGCTGGCGGCGCTGTTGTCCGCGCCCTTCCTGGTTGGCATGGCGGGCATGGCGCTGGGGCGGGACTGGATGCCCGGCGGCTGGTGGCAGGCGGCGCTGGCGACGCCGGTGGTGTTCGGCCTGGGCGCGCGGTTCTGGCGTGCCGGCCTGGCGGCGCTGCGCGCGGGCAGCGGCAACATGGACCAGCTGGTCGCGATCGGCACCGGCGCGGCCTGGGGCCTGTCGATGTTCCTTCTGCTGCGGCATGGCGGCGACCACGCCCACGCGCTGTATTTCGAGGCCGCCGCCGTGGTGGTGTTCTTCGTGCTGCTGGGCCGCTGGCTTGAGGCGCGCGCCAGGCGCGCGACCGGCGCGGCGATCGCGGCGCTGCTCGACCTCGCGCCGCGCACCGCGCGCCGGATCGAGGACGGCGCCGAGCGCGAGGTGCCGGCCGCCGCGATCATGGTCGGCGACCAGGTGGTGGTGCGCCCCGGCGAACGCATCCCGGCCGATGGCCTGGTGCGCGAGGGCCGGTCGGGCGTGGACGAGAGCGCGCTGACCGGCGAGAGCCGCGCGGTCGAGAAGGACCCCGGCGCCGCGGTGTCGACCGGCACCATCGCGCTGGACGGCCGTTTGGTGGTGGATGTCCGCGCGGTCGGCGAGGAGACGGTGCTGGCGCGCGTGGCGGCGCTGGTGGCAGCCGCGCAGGCCTCCCGCGCGCCGGTCCAGAAGCTGGTGGACCGCATCAGCGCGGTGTTCGTGCCGGTGGTGATGGGCGTGGCGCTGCTGACGCTGCTGGGCTGGCTGCTGGTGGGCGCGGGGGCCGAGCAGGCGGTGATCACCGCGGTCTCGGTGCTGGTCATCGCCTGCCCCTGCGCGCTTGGCCTGGCCACGCCGGCGGCGATCATGGCGGGGACGGGGGCGGCGGCGCGGGCCGGCATCCTGGTGCGCGACATGGCCGCGATCGAGCGCGCGCAGGGTGTCACGCTGGTCGCCTTCGACAAGACCGGCACGCTGACCGAGGGCCGGCCGCGCCTGGCGGCACTGCATCCGGCGGCCGGCGTGGCGGCGCCGGAGGCGCTGCGCCTGGTGGCCGCGCTGCAGGCCGGCAGCGAGCATCCGCTGGCGCGGGCGGTGGCCGCGGCGTGGGCGGCGCGGGAGGGTGTCGCCGCTGGCGGCGCGGGAGAAAGTGCCGCTGGCGGCGCGGGAGAAAGTGCCGCTGGCGGCGCGGGAGAAAGTGCCGCTGGCGGCGCGGGAGAAAGTGCCGCTGGCGGCGCGGGAGAAAGTGCCGCTGGCGGCGCGGGCACAGATGCCGCTCGCGGCGCGCGTGCAGCCGGGGGCATCGCCCACCCCGCATCCGGGGCGGCGCCGCACCCGCCGGCCGCGCCGGAACGCGATGCGGCGCCGCCCGCCGCGCTGGACTTCCGCGCCTTGCCGGGGCGTGGCGTCGAGGGCGTGGTCGATGGCCGCCGGCTGGCGCTCGGCAGCCCGCGCCTGCTGGCCGAACGGGGCGCGACCGCCGGCGCGCTCGATGCCGCCGCGGCCACCGAAGCCTCCGCCGGGCGCAGCCTCGCCTGGCTGATCGAGGGCGACCGCGCGCTGGCCGTGCTCGCCTTCGAGGACGCGCCCAGGCCCGGCGCCGCCGACGCCATCGCCGCGCTGCATGCCGCCGGCCTGCGCACCGCGATGCTCAGCGGCGACCTGCGCGCGGCGGCCGCGGGCGTCGCTGCGCAGCTCGGCATCGACGACGTCGCGGCCGAGGTGCTGCCGGCCGACAAGGCCGCGCGCATCGCCGCCTGGCAGGCCGGCGGGCATCGCGTCGCGATGGTGGGCGATGGCGTCAACGATGCGCCGGCGCTGGCGCAGGCCGACCTTGGCATCGCCATGGGCACCGGCACGGATGTGGCGATCGCCGCCGCCGGCATCACGCTGCTGCGCGGCGACCCCGCCCTGGTGCCCGCGGCCATCGAGGTCGCGCGCCGCACGCAGGCGAAGATCCGGCAGAACCTGGCCTGGGCCTTCGGCTACAACGTGGTGGGGCTGCCGCTGGCGGCGGCGGGGATGCTGTCGCCGGTGGTGGCCGGGGCGGCGATGGCGCTGTCGTCGGTCAGCGTGCTGGCCAGCGCCTTGTGGCTGGCGCGCTGGCGCCCGCGGGGGGTGCCCCGGTGAACATCGGCGATGCGGCGGCGTCCTCGGGCGTGTCGGCCAAGATGATCCGGCACTACGAATCGATCGGGCTGCTCAGCGCGGCGCGCAGCGCCAATGGCTACCGCGTGTATGCGGAACGCGACGTCGCGGTGCTGCGCTTCATCCGCCATGCCCGCGACCTCGGCTTTCCGCTCGAGGATGTGCGCCGGCTGCTGGGGCTGTGGCACGACCGGCAGCGCGCCAGCGCCGAGGTGAAGAAACTTGCGCTGGCGCATGTCGCCGCGCTGGAAACCAAGGCACGATCGCTCGATGCCATGGCGGCCAGCCTGCGCCACCTGGCGGCGAACTGCCACGGCGACGGGCGGCCCGACTGCCCCATCCTCGACGACCTCGCACGAAAGGAATGACGCCCATGGAAAAGCCCGTTGCCGCCACCATCACCCTGAAGGTCGCGGGCATGTCCTGCAGCCATTGCGCGCAGGCGGTGACCGCCGCGATCGAATCGAAGGACCCGACGGCGAAGGTGGCGATCGATGTCGCCGCCGGCACGGTGAAGGCGGAGACGATCCTGCCGCGCCACGTGGTCTCGATGGCGGTCGAGGAGGAAGGCTACGAGGTGCAGGCGTAGCGTTCAGTTGCTGCCGCCATCCACCACGAAGTGCTGCGCCGTGACCATGGCGCTGTCGTCGGCCGCGAGCCACAGCACCATGCGCGCGATGTCATCGGGCATCACCGCGCCCTTCAGGCACTGGTTCGCCTGGCTGCGGGCCTCGGCCTCCGGCGTCAGCCACAGCGCCTTCTGGCGTTCCGTATGCACCCAGCCGGGCACCACCTCGTTCACCCGGATGCGGTCGGGGCCGAGGTCGCGCGCCAGGCCGCGCGTGAGGCCGCGCACCGCCGCCTTCGCGGCCGTATAGGCCGGCATCCCGCCGGCGCGGTTCATCCAGGAGATCGAGCCGAGGTTGATGATCGACCCGCCGCCGGCGCGGCGCATCATCGGCACCACCGCCTGGGCGCAGAAGAACTGGTGGCGCAGGTTGGTCGCCATGCGTTCGTCCCAGTAGTCAGGTTCCACGGATTCCAGCGCGTGGCGATCGTCGCGCGCGGCGTTGTTCACCAGCACCGTGATGTCGCCGAGCTGCGTGCCCACCCGCGCCACCGCCGCGCGGAGTGCGGCGATGTCGCGCAGGTCGCAGGCCAGGAAGGTGGCGCCGGTCGCCGCGGCCACCTGCGCGCCGGCATCCGCGTCGAAATCGAGGAACGCCACGCGCGACCGCTGCTGCGCGAAGCGCGCCACCATCTGCGCGCCGATGCCCGAGGCGCCGCCGGTGACGAGCACGCCGCGCCCCGCGAGGCTCGGATAGATTGCGAAACGGTCATCCATGGCGTCATCCCCCTTGCCGGCGCTGAGATTGACACTTCGCGACGCAGGCGGCGACCATCAGTCCCGGGAGACCCAACAACAGGAGAGGCTATCACCATGTTCAAACGAGGCCTGGCGGCCGCGTTCGCCGTGCTTTGCGCCGCCGGTGGCGCGCTGGCGCAATCCAACATCCCGAGCCCGACGCTCGATGCCATCCGCGCGCGCGGCCAGCTCAATTGCGGCATCCATCCGGGTGTCGCCGGCTTCGCGCTGCCCGACAGCCGCGGCGAGTGGCAGGGCTTCGACGTCGAGCTGTGCCGGGGCCTCGCGGTCGCCATCCTGAACGACGCGTCGAAGGTGCGCTTCGTGCCGCTGTCCTCCTCCACGCGCTTCACCGCGCTGGGGTCGGGCGAGATCGACGTGCTGTTCCGCACCTCCACCCAGACCATGCTGCGCGACACCACGCTCGGCCTGCGCCACGTCACGACGTATTTCTTCGACGGGCACGGCTTTATGGTGCGCGCCAATGCCGGCGTGACCCGCGTGCGCGACATGGCGGGCGCGACCATCTGCCTGATCCAGGGCACCACCAATGAACAGGTCACGGCGGATTACTTCCGCTCGGTCAGCGTGGCCTTCCAGCCGGTGGTCTTCGAGCGTACCGACCAGGCCGCCGCGGCGCTGGCGGCCGGGCGCTGCGACAGCTTCGGCACCGACGCCTCGCAGCTGGCCGGCGTGCGCGCCGCCATGCCCAACCCGGCAGACTGGACCGTGCTGCCGGAGCGCTTCAGCAAGGAACCCTACGCCGCCTACATCCGCCGCGGCGACGACAACTGGCACGACATCGTCCGCTGGTACACCACCGCCGTGATCGAGGCCGAGGAACAGGGCGTCACCCGCGCCAATGCCGAGGAGATGCGCCGCACCAGCGTCAACCCGAATACGCGCCGGCTGCTGGGCGTGACACCCGAACTCGGCCAGTCGCTGAAGCTGGATCCGGCCTGGGCCTACAACGTGATCCGCGCCATCGGCAACTATGGCGAGATCTATGATCGCACGATGGGGCCGAACACGCCGGTCGCGCTGCCGCGCGGCCCGAACAACCTGCACACCAATGGCGGGCTGATCTACGCCCTGCCGATGCGTTGACCACGCTGGCCGGGGGTCACGTCCCCCGGCCAGCGCGCGGCGTGGGGCGCCAATCCGGCGCCGCCAGCTCGAACCCCGCGAAGTCGAAGGCGGGGCAGACCGTGCAGCCCACCAGCGTCCAGCGGCCGAGCGACACCGCCGATTGCCACCACCCCTTCGGCACCATGGCGAACAGCCGCTGATGCCGCGACAGGTCGGGCCCCAGATGCACCGCCTGCGCATCATGCCCATCCGCCGACATCGACAGCGCGAGCGGTCCGCCGGCATGCCAGTGCCAGCCCTCCGCCGCATCCACGCGATGCCAGTGGCTGAACTCGTCCGCCGCCAGCAGGAACAGGATCGCGGTGCCCGCGCCGCGCGACCCGTCCGCCGGCGCATCGCGCCAGGTCTCGCGGTAATGCCCGCCTTCCGGGTGCGGCTTCAGGTCCAGCGCGGCGATGACCTGCGCGGCCGTCACCGACGGGTCGCGCAGATCCACCATCAGCCGACCGGCACGGTGCGCGACAGCGGCGGCAGCTTCGACACCTCGGCGAACCAGGCGGCCAGCTTCGGATGCGCCTCGCGCCAGGGTTCCGCCGCGAAGCGGAAATCCAGGTAGCCCAGCGCGCAACCCACCGCGATCGCGCCGATATCACCGAGGCCGACGGGCGGCTGCGCCTCCAGCACGCCCAGCGCACGATCGACCGCCGCCTTCTGCCGCGCGTCGAAGGCGCGGCGCCCGTCATCCTGCGGATGGGGCATGTTGAGCCGCCGCGCCACCGCGGCATCCAGGATGCCATCGGCCGCCGCGTGCATGATCTGCGCGCGCAGCCGCGCCGCGCTGCCGGTCGGCGGGAACAGCGCGGGCGCATCGCCCAGCGTGTCGAGGTATTCGCAGATCACAGGGCTGTCGTAGATGGCGGTGCCGTCGTCGGCGACCAGCGCGGGCACCTTCGACAGCGGGTTGCTGGCCAGCAATTCGGCCGGCGAGACATGCGGGTTGGTCGCCACCGTCGTGATCTGCCCGTCGATGCCGCGCGCGATGGCGCAGGCCATCACCTTGCGGACATAGGGGCTGGCGGGGGAATGGTGCAGCTTCATGGGCGGTCGGTCCTCAGCGGAAATTGTCCTTGGCGGCGCGGATGCGCGCCAGCGTCGCGACATCCCCCGCGCGCAGGAAGGGGTTGGTGTCGCATTCCTCGCCGATCGTGGTCGGCAGGGTGGGCTTGCCCTCGGCGCGCTGGCGCGCGACCTCGGCGGCGCGGGCCTTCAGCGCGCCATTGTCGGGATCGATGCTGAGCGCGAAGCGGGCATTGCTCTCGGTGTATTCGTGGCCGCAGCACACCAGGGTTTCCGGCGGCAGGGCGGCCAGCGCGGCCAGGCTGTCGAACATCTCGGCCGCGGTGCCCTCCAGCAGCCGCCCGCAGCCCAGCGAGAACAGCGTGTCGCCGCACAGCAGGATGGCGCTCTCGGGCAGGTGGAAGGCGATGTGGCCGCGGGTATGCCCGTCGCTCGCGAGCACCTCCACCGCCAGGCCGAACAGGTCGAAGCTGTCGCCCGGCTTCACCGCCAGGTCGAGATGCGGCAGCCGTTGCTGGTCCGCCGCCGCGCCAACCACCTTGCAGCCGTGGCGCTTCACGAGGTCGGCCACGCCGGCCACGTGGTCGCCGTGATGGTGGGTCAGCAGGATGGTGTCGATCCTGCCGCCCAGCGCCTCGGCCGCGGCGATGACCGGATCGGCCTCGCCGGGATCGCAGACCGCGAGGCGGCCATCGGCGGCGCGCAGCAGCCAGGCATAGTTGTCCGACAGGCAGGCCACCGGCGTCACGGTCAGGGGCATGGGGAAGTCCTCCGGCGGGGCGGGCCATCCCAACCTGGCCCGCGCCGCCCTATATCCACTGCATGGGCGGCGAGGTCCACGGGCTCGGAACATTCTACGCATCGGCGCAGGGCGCCGCGGCGGGGCGGCTGGTCGCGCAGCGGCTGCGGCGCGCCTGGCCGCGGCTGCCCGGGCAGGCGGTGCTGGGCATCGGCCATGCCGGCCCGTACCTGGAGCTGTGGCGGGACGAGGCATCGCGCTGCATCGCCTTGTCGCCGGCACAGCTCGGCCTGCCCGCCGGCCATCCGGCCGGCGCCGTGGTGGCGGAGGAGGATGCGCTGCCCTTCCCCGACCTGTCCTTCGACCGCATCCTGCTGGTCCATGGGCTGGAGATGGCCGAGAGCGCGCGCCGCCTGCTGCGCGAGGCCTGGCGCGTGCTGAAGGATGACGGGCGCCTGCTGGTGGTCGCGCCCAACCGGCGCGGCCTGTGGGCGCATTCCGAGCACACGCCCTTCGGCCACGGGCAGCCCTATTCGCCCGGCCAGGTGTCGCGGCTGCTCGAACGCCACATGTTCCATGTGGAACGACGCGATTCGGCGCTGTTCACGCCGCCCTGGGGGCCGTTCCTGCGCGCCGGCGCGGGGTGGGAAAGGCTGGGCCATGCGGTGTGTCCGTCGCGCTACGCCGGGCTCGCGATCGTGGAGGCGGTGAAGGACCTGCTCTCGGCGACGCCGGCCGGGGCGGTCGCGCTGGGCCGGCGCGTGCTGGCGCGGGCATGACGCCACCCCCTTGCCGCCGTCCCGCCCCCCTGCGATGGACAGGCATCGCCCGACGGAGACGAAGCCCATGACCCCCGCCCAGAAGACCGCCCTCGAGGGCGTCTGCACCGCCACGCTGACCACCGTGCTGCTCAAGAAGGGCGTGCGGTTCTGCTACATCGCGGGCTCGCGCCCGATCGTGCCGGGCACGGCGAAGCGCATCGTCGGCCCGGCCTTCACGCTGCGCTTCACGCCCACGCGCGAGGACCTGGCCACGGTCGATTCCTGGTCCTCCCCGCGCTCGACCCGCGCGGCGATCGAGGAGATGCCCGAAGGCTGCGTCGCCGTGGCCGACGCCATGGCCAGCACGGCGGCCGGCATCTTCGGCGACATCCTGTGCGCGCGCATGGCCAAGAAGGGCGTCGCCGGCCTGGTGACCGACGGCGTGCTGCGCGACGGCGCCGGCGTGATCGGCACCGGCCTGCCGGTGTTCTGCCAGGGCTACGTCGCGCCCGCTTCCGTCGCCGCGCTGAACTTCGTCGGCTGGCAGGAGACCATCGGCTGCGGCGGCGTCACCGTGATCCCGGGCGACATCATCGTGGCCGACCAGGACGGCGCGGTGGTGATCCCGGCGGCCATGCTGGATGCCGTGGTGGAGGCCGCGGTCGAGCAGGAACGCCTGGAAGCCTGGATCATGACCGAGGTCGAGCGCGGCGTGCCGCTGCCCGGCCTCTATCCGCCCAATGCCGAGACCAAGGCGCGCTACGAAGCTACGCGCAAGTGATGGCCCGGCGCGCGCGGTGCCATGCCGCGCGCGCCGCCTATTCCAGCACCACGCGCGAGGGCGTGACGACCACGCCGTTCGACCGCCCGCCGGTGCCGAAGGTCTCGATCCGCGTGGCGTATCCCTGCGCGGCCACCATGCCGGTCGCGATGTCGATCGCCATGCGCCCGAAGATCGCCACGCGCGCCTCCGATTCGCCGCCGCGCAGCCGGCCCGCCAGTTCCACCGCGCAGCGCGTCACGACCACGGGGCGCCCGCCCAGCGCCGCCGTGCCCTCGGGCCGGCAGGTGCCGCCGCGCGCCGACCCGCTGATCGACAGGGAAAAATCCTCACGCGGGGCGATGCGCCGGCGCTCCAGGCTGAGCGTCGCGAACTGGTCGCGCCAGGCAGCCACCAGCCCGTCGCGCGCGGCATCGGCCGGCGCGGGGCTGCCGTCGGCGCGCAGCGCGGCGAATTCCGCGACGCGCCCATCGCTGCCGCGCAGCGCCGAGATCCGCAGCCCCAGCTGGTCCTGCACCAGCACCAGGCGCATGCCATCGGCTTCCGGGCGTGCCTCGGCCACGGCCAGGCAGTCGCGCTGCGGCGGCCGGCCGGGCCGCGTGGCCTGCTCGCGGCACAGCCGGCGCCAGGGCCCCCAGGCGGTGCCGCCGATCGCCACCGGGGCGCTCAGCGGGCGCACCTGGCCGTCCAGCGCCAGCGCGGGCGCCGCGGCGCGCCAATCGCCCGGCTGCGCCGCGGCCGGCGCCGCCATCACCAGCAGGGCGGCCACGAGCGATGCCCCGCGCCACCCCGCCCGGCGCGCGCGCATCGCATGTTGGTGAGGACCCCTCACCGTCGGGCCAACCGGCCGCCATCTGCGTGTCGCATGTCCTGCCCAGCCATCGATGTCCTCGCCCCACCCTATCGCGCGCCCACCCGGCGCGGCTAGAACGGCAGCATGAGCGGCAATGGCATGGATGCGGTGCGCGAGGGCCTGGCGCGGGGCCTCGCGCGGTTCCTGGCGCCCGCGCGCCTGCCCGATGGCTATGCGCCTGCCTTCGCCATGGTGCCGCGCGGGCAGGTCTTCGACCTGGCGGCCAATGCCGCGGCGGCCGAGGCACTGGCGCATCCGCTGCTGGGCGGTGCCGAGGGCGCGCTCGACCTGCTGCTGTCCTTCCAGGGCGAGGGCCGCGCGCCCCGCGCACTCGGCCCCGCGCGCGTGACGGTCGAGGACGAGGCGCCGCAGGCCTTCGACATCCGCACCCCGCACCATCGCTTCACCGGCAACCTGCGGCGCGGCGAGATCGCGCAGCGCCTGCATGGCGAGGACGGCCCGCCCGCCATCCTGCATGGCGGCAACCTGGTCGAGTTCACCTGGCGCGGCCGCAAGCACTGCCTGGATGTCGAGGACGCGATCGACACCGTGGGCATCACGCCCCAGCCCGGCGGCGTGGTGTTGTTCCACGAAAGCCTGGTGGTCGGCCGCGGTCGCTTCGCGCGCGGCGCGGCTCGGCAGCTCGCGCGGCTGCGCTACGCCTATGACCTGCGCGCCGACAGCCCGGTCGTGACGCTGACCGTCACGCTGACCACGCTGCCGGGCATCGTGCTGGACCGCGTGCGCATCACCACCGCCTGCGACGGCATGAGCGACCAGGGCTTCGCCATGCTGGAGCTGGGCGATGGTGCCGAGGCCCGGCGGATCGACAGCCCGGCCGGCAGCAATGTCACGGTGCAGGATGGCCCGGTCGCCGCCTTCGGCGCGGTGCAGGGCTGCGCCGCGCAGCAGGCGCTGTCACTGGCGATCCGGCCGGTGGGGGCCGCGCCGCTGCTCAGCGTCAAGGCGAGCGGCACCGAACCGCGCCGCCTGCATTGGCTGCTGGCGCGCTATGCCACCGCGCGGCTCGGCGCAGGGCAGGCGCTGGTGGCGCGGGAGGACCGGCTGGTGCTGCGCGGCCTGGCGGCGCCGCTGGCCGTGCCGCGCGGCGCCGATGCCGCGAGCGCGGCGCCGGCCGGCGCGATGGCGCTGGCCTTCGCGACCCATGCCC
>NZ_CAKKLX010000044.1 GCF_918698155.1 Roseomonas sp. CECT 9278 | reverse complement strand
GCGGCGCCCAAGGCCGCCGCGCCGGCCAAGCCGGCGGTCCCCGTGCCGCCCAAGGTTGTCGCGCCGCCGCCGCCGGCGGCCACCACGCCGCGCCCTGAAATGCCGCGCGCCCCGGCGCCCCCACCGCCCATGGCGCGTGGCGCACCGGTCTCCCTGCCGCCGCCCACCCATCGGCCGAGCGCCTCGCCGCTCGCCTCCGCCGCCGCCAGCCGCGCCGCCCCCCGCCCCAAGGAGGACTTCAAGGCCGGCGACCACGTGGTCTATCCGACCCATGGCGTGGGCCAGGTGCAGGGCATCGAGACGGTGGAAGCCGCCGGCTATTCCCTGTCGGTCATCGTGGTGACCTTCGAGGAAAACCGCATGACGCTGCGCGTCCCGGTGAACAAGGCGGCGTCGTCCGGCCTGCGCAAGCTGGCCGCCGGGGCCAACATGCAGCAGGCGCTGGACACGCTGAAGGGCCGCGCGCGCATCAAGCGCACCATGTGGTCGCGCCGTGCCCAGGAATACGAGGCCAAGATCAACTCCGGCGACCCGGTCCAGATCGCCGAGGTGGTGCGCGACCTGCACCGCAATGCCGGTCAGCCCGACCAGTCCTTCTCGGAGCGCCAGATCTACGAACAGGCGCTGGATCGCCTGGCGGCCGAGGTCGCGGCGATCGACCGGTCCGACAAGCCAGCGGCGATCGAGAAGCTGCTGGTCTATCTCGGCAAGGCCGACAAGGGCCCGCGCGAGGACAAGGCCGACAAGGCCGAGGACGTGGAGGACGTGGCCCAGTAGGACCGCGCCAGGGGCCGGCGGCGCGCGTCGCGGCGCTTCCCGCCCGCCCCTGCGGGCCCGGCCGGTGTCAGCCGGCCGCGCGCATCCGCGCCTCGAGCGCGACCAGCGCATCCCAGTTGGTGACCACCATGGCCCGGTCGGGCGCGGTGGGATGCAGGGGGCAGGGTCCGGCCACGGCACGGCCCGCCGGCAACCCAGCCAGGCCGGCCAGCCGCGCGGCGGCCTGCGGGGCCAGCGCCTGGCCATCGATGAAATCCGGATAGGCCAGTTCCACCCAGGCGTCGTGGCCGCGGAAGGCCCGCCGCACGAAGGCGCGCGCCGCCAGGATGTCGCGCATCTGCCGTTCCGCCGCCGCGAGGTCGGCGGTGAGCCGCAGCGCCGGATCGCCCGGCGGCAGGGGCGTGCGGCGATGATAGCCGCGCTGTTCGGCGATCAGCGTGCTCGCCACGCAGTCGGCCAGGCTGTCACGCACCAGGTGGATGATGCGCGCGCCACGGGCGCGCAACACGCGGCACAGCGTGCTCTCGCCCGCCGGGCGCACCGGCCAGGTCCAGGCCCCGGTGAAGGCGCCAAGGTTGTTGTACATCACATCCAGGTGCGCGATGCGCCCCTGCGCCGCGGCCTCCGCCGCCAGGGTATCGAGGAAGGCGTCGAGCATCGCCGCGATCTCGGTGTCGCGGAAGGCGAAGCCCGGCTGGCGCGCCATCCAGGCGACCGCGAAGGCGGCGAAGGGGCTGGTCGGTGGCGGCGGCTTGAAGGGTTCGCTGAAGGATCGCACCGCGTCGCCGCCGTTCAGGCAGGCGCCGAGGAACTTCGTCCCGCTGCGCTGGGTGGCGATGGTGACCAGGATCGGCGGGGCCATGGCGTCGCGTTACGGCGCGGCGGGGCAAAAGAAAAGGGCCCCGGGGATCGCTCCCCGGGGCCCTTCCACCATCCGCCCGCGGGCGGGGCGGTTCACTCCTGCCGGTTGCCGATCAGCGACAGCAGCAGCTGGAACAGGTTCACGAAGTTGAGGTACAGGCCCAGCGCATCCATCACGGACCGCTTGCCGGCCTCCTGCGTGCCCTCGGCGTAGGAATAGGCCAGGTAGTCGGCCTTGATCCGCTGCGTGTCGTAGGCCGTGAGGCCGACGAAGACGACCACGCCGATGATGCTGATGGCGAAGGCCAGCGCCGAGGACGCCAGGAAGATGTTGACCAGCGACGCGATGATGATGCCGATCAGGCCCATCATCATGAAGCTGCCCATCTTCGTCAGGTCGGCCTTCGTGGTGTAGCCATACAGGCTGATGCCCGCGAACATCGCCGAGGTGATGAAGAACGTCGTGGCGATGGACTGGCCGGTGTAGCGCAGGAAGATGTTCGACAGGCTGGCGCCCATGGCCGCGGCGAACAGCCAGAACAGCACCTGCGCCGTGCCCTTGCTCATGCGGTTGATGCCGAACGAGAAGACCAGGACGAAGGCGAGAGGCGAGAGCATCGCGACCCAGCCGAGGATGGTCGGCGAGACGACGCGCGCGCCCGACGGGGCACGGCCGACCGACCAGAACAGCTGCATCAGCTCCGGGGTCGAGGCGATGACATAGGCGACGATGCCGGTCAGCAGCAGCCCCGACGCCATCCAGTTGTAGACCCGGAGCATATAGGACCGCAGGCCGGCATCGACGGCGGCCGCGTCGGCGGTCGCGGTGCGACCCCAGCCAGGCGCACCCGTCGTGTATCGAGTGTCGGGACCCAAGGCCATGACGACTGAAACTCCTTCAAGGGGGAGGATTCCCCACGGACGCTGAATATGGAGATTTCTTCATCGGGATCAACGGGGAACCGAATCGATCTCGGCGACCCGCCCCGGGGTGCCCCGCCCTGGGGGGCGGGGCGGCGGGCGTCAGCGCTCGGCGCGCTCGACCGAGATGGCGGTGGCCTCGGCGATCGCGACATTCACCCGCTGGCCCGGCTGGACCGTGCGGATGAAGGCCTGCATCTCCGGCGAGCGCACGGCCACGGTGCGGCGCACCCCGCGCGAGGAGGTGAAGGTCACGGTATTGGCCGTGGTGTCCACCGAATTGACGGTGACGGTGTCGCGCACCGTGGTCACGACCGCACCGGCGGGGCGGGTGCCGGCGGGCGCGCGGGCGGCGCCGACATCGATCTCGGCCGGCAGGTTGGTGCCGCGCGGGGTCAGCTGGACCGCGACCGCTTCCTCGAACCGGACGCGCACGCGGTCACCGCGGCGGATGCGGGCGAAGTTCTGGATCTCGGGGCCGGCCACCAGGGTGACGGTGCCGTCGCTCGGCGTGCGGATGGCGACCTGGCGCGTGCGGGCGTTGACGCTCTGCACCACGCCGACGGCTTCCTTGGCGGTCGAGACGACCACCGGCGCCGGCGGGGTCACCGGCTGGGGCGGGGTGGTCGCGCAGGCACCGAGGCCGAGCAGCGGGAGGGCGACGAACGCGGCCAGCGTCAGGCGCGAACGGGGGGTCTGTGACATGGTGAATCCTTGTGCGGGCGGGACGTCTACCGGCGCTGCACACTACCAGAACCGCGCGCCGGGCAGAAGCAGGCCACGACGCCCGCCGCCCCGGTCGCGGCACGGCCCGGCGCATTATTCGTTGCGCAGGTACGGCGCGGGGCGCGCGCGCAGCGCCAGCGCCGTCCCGGCATAGCCGAAGCCCAGCGTCAGCGCGGTGCAGGCCAGCACGACCACGGCCAGGGTCCCCGGCAGGAAGACCCAGTCCGCCGCCAGGATATAGCGCACCACGCCCCAGGCCGCCGCCGTGCCGGCCGCCGCCGCGATGATGCCGGCGGTCGCGCCCAGCAGGCCGAATTCGACCAGGAAGGCGCGCCGGATCTGCGCCCGCGTGGCGCCCACGGTCTTGAGCACCACCGCGTCGCGCACCCGCCGCCGCTGCCCCGCCGCCACCGCGCCGGCCAGCACCAGCGCCCCGGCCGCGAGGGTGAGCGAGGCCGTCGCCGACAGCGCCGTGCCGATCCGCCCCAGCAGCGCGGCGACCTGCTCCAGCGCATCGCGCACCCGGATGCCGGAGACATTCGGGAAGGCCTCGCTGATCGCGCGCAGCACGGCGCCCTCGCGCGCCGTATCGGACCGCAGCGTCGCGATGTGCGTGTGCGGCGCGGCTTCCAGCAGGCCGGGCGACGCCACCAGCACGAAGTTCAGCCCGAGCCCGCGCCATTCGATGTCGCGCAGGTTGGCGATGCGCAGCGGGATGTCCCGGCCGAGCACGTTGACGGTGATGGTGTCGCCGATCCCCACGCCCCAGCCGCGCGCCAGGTTGGTGTCGAACGACACCAGCGGTTCGCCGCGATAATCCGCCGCCCACCACTGGCCCTGCGCGATGCGCGTGCCCTCGGGCGGCGTGGCGGCATAGGTCAGGCCACGGTCGCCGCGCAGCGCCCAGGCGGTCTCGGGCGTGGTGCGGACCTGGTCGGCCGGCACGCCGTTCACCGCCACGATGCGCGCGCGGAGGGATGGCACGCGCTTCACCTCGCTGACGCTGGGTTGCGCCAGCGCCACGCGGTCGAAGTCGCGCGCCTGGTCGGACTGGATGTCGATGAAATAGAAATTCGGCGCGGCCTCGGGCAATTGCTCGGCGATCTGCCGGCGCAGATTGCCCTCGATGAGCGCGACGGCGGCCAGGGTGGTCAGCCCGATGCCGAGCGAGACCAGGATCAGCGGCGTCGGCGCACCGGGCCGGTGCAGGTTCGCCAGGCCAAGCCGCAGCGCCGGCCGCCGCACGCCGCGGAAGCGCCGCGCCACGCGCATCAGCGCGAAGGCACCGAGCCGGAACACCAGCAGCGTGCCGAGCGCGCCGCCCACGAAGGACACCGCGAAGAAGCGGTTCTCCGCCGTGCCCACGACCAGCGCCGCGAGCGCCGCGCCCGCCGCGACCGTGGCCGCCACCAGCGCGATGCGCGGCCGCGCGCCCGAGGGCTGCAGCGCATCGCGGAACAGCGCCGCACCCGGGATCTCCATGGCGCGCCCCAGCGGCCACAGCGCGAAGGCCAGCGCGGTCAGCAGCCCATAGGCCGCCGCCAGCCCCAGCGGCGCCGGATAGACGCCCATGCGCGGCGGCACCGGCAGCGCATCCGCCAGCGCCCAGGCGCCCAGCATGGTCAGCCCGAACCCCGCCGCCAGCCCGATGGCGATGCCCAGCGCCGACAGCGCCAGCACCTGCATCAGGTAGGTCGCGAAGATCACGCCCGGCGAGGCGCCCAGGCAGCGCAGCGTCGCGATGGTGCGCGCCCGCTGGTCGAGCCACGACCGTACGCCGGTGGCCACGCCGATGCCGCCGACCAGCAGCGCCGTCAGGCTCGCCAAGGTCAGGAAGAAGGCGGCGCGGTCGACGAAGCGGTTGACCGACGGCGCCGCCGCGTCGGCGGTGCGGATGCGCCAGCCATTCTGCGGGAAGGCGGCGCGCAGCTCATTCGCGAAGGCCTGGCGCGCGGTCCCTTCGGGCAGCGCCATCCGCACTTCCCAATTGGCCAGGCTGCCCGGCTGGATCAGCCCGGTGGCGGGCAGGTCGGCCAGCGCGATCATGGCGCGCGGGCCGAAGATGGCGGGGCTCGCGACCTTGTCGGGCTCCGCCAGGATCACGCCGCGCAACCGGAAGCTGGCATCGCCGAGCCGGATCGTCGCACCCGGCTCGATACCCAGACGATCGGCCACGATGCGTTCGACCACCACCTCCCCGGGCATCAGGATGCCGGGCGGGTCGAGCAGCAATTCGCCGAACAGCGGATAGGCCTCGTCGACTGCCTTGAGTTCGACCAGGGTGCGCTCGCCATCCGGCGCCACCGCCATGGCGCGCATCTGCGTGATGCGCGACAGCCGCGCGCCGCGCGCCGTGGCCCAGTCGGCCACCGTCTGCGGCAGCGCGCCCTGTTGGGACGCGACCTCGACCTCGCCGCCCAGGATGCGGGCGCCATCGGCGGCGATGCCGGCCTCGACGCCGGCGCGCAGCGTGCCGACCGCGGTGATGGCCGCGACGCCCAGCGCCAGGCAGGCCAGCACGATGCGCAACCCGGCCACGCCGCCGCGCAGATCCCGCCGCGCGAAGCGCCAGGCCAGGCCCAGGGTCTTCATCTCAGCGCGCGCCGTCGCTGACGATCCGGCCGTCCTCGATGCGCACCTGGCGCTCGCAGCGTTCGGCCAGCAGCGGATCGTGGGTGATCAGCAGCAGGGTGGTGCCGAACTGCTCGCGCAGGCCGAACAGCAGGTCCATGACCTGCCCGCCGGTGCCGCGATCGAGGTTGCCGGTCGGCTCGTCCGCCAGCAGCAGCTTGGGTTCCGCCACGAAGGCGCGGGCCAGGGCGACGCGCTGCTGCTCGCCGCCCGACAGCTGGCCGGGATAATGCGTCAGGCGATGACCCAGGCCGACCGAGCGCAACGCGGCCTCGGCGCGGTCGAAGGCATCGGCGCGGCCGGCGAATTCCAGCGGCACCGCGACATTCTCCAGCGCGGTCATGGTCGGGACCAGGTGGAAGGCCTGGAAGACGATCCCGACGTGGTCGCGCCGGAACACCGCGAGCCGGTCCTCGTCCATGCGCGTCAGGTCGTGGCCGGCGACCGACAGCGTGCCCCCGGTCGGGCGATCCAGCCCCGCCAGCAGCATCAGCAGCGAGGTCTTGCCCGAGCCCGAGGGGCCGACGATGCCCACCGCCTCGCCCGCGCCGACCGCCAGGTCCACGCCGCGCAGGATATTGATCTCGCCGGCCTGCGCCCTCACCTGGAAGGACAGGTTCAGGGCCTGGATCAACGACGATCCGGCCGGCGTCCCGCCCCGCTGCGGGGCGTGCCCGGGATGGGCCGGGTCGAGATGTGGAAGGGCATCCATGGGCGTTCTGGTTCCGCGGCTTCCGGTCCGATATGGGCGCCGCGCGGCGATCCGCAAACTGTCGGGCTGTATCGGAGTGTTGCCGCTGCTGTTGGCCACGCCCGCCGCGGCGCGCGAGATCCGGCTGATGATGCTGGGCGATTCCATCACCGCCGGCTACGGCCTGCCGCGCGGCCAGGGCCTGCCGGCGCGCCTGGAAGCCGCGCTGCGCGAGCGCGGCCGCCAGGTGCGCGTGATCGATGCCGGCGTGTCCGGCGACACCACCGCGGGCGGGCGCGCGCGGCTGGACTGGGCGCTGGCGGACCGGCCGGATGCGGTGATCGTGGCGCTGGGCGGCAATGACGGGCTGCGCGGGATCGAACCGCGCGCGAGTGCGGCGAACCTGACGGCCATCCTGGATGCGCTGAAGCAGCGCAACCTGCCGGCCATGCTGGCGGGGATGCTCGCACCGCCCAACCTCGGCGCCGACTACGGGCGCGACTTCGCCGGCACCTTCGCGCGGCTGTCGGAACAGCGCCCCGACGTGGTCTTCTACCCCTTCCTGCTCGACGGCGTCGCCGGGGAGGCAACCCTCAACCAGCCCGACCGTATTCATCCCAATGAAGCTGGCGTCGCGGAACTGGTCCGTCGCATGCTGCCCGCGGTCGAATCGCTGCTGGCGCGGGTGCCCACGGGCTGACCCGCGCAACTGGGGGCTCCCATGCTGCGCCTGTTCGTCGCCTTCGGTCTCCCCCCGGACATCCGCTCCGAAGTCGCCGGCCTCGCCGGCGGCATTCCGGGTGCGCGCTGGGTCCCGCCCGACAACTACCACCTGACGCTGCGCTTCATCGGCGAGATCGAGAACTGGCGCGCGCAGGAGGTCGACGACGCGCTGGCGGTGATCCGCGGCCAGGCCTTCGACCTGGCGCTGCGTGGCGTCGGCACCTTCGAGAAGGCCGGCCGCATCCAGTCGCTGTGGGTGGGCGCGGAACGCAACGACACGCTGACGCACCTGCAGGGCAAGATCGAGACGGCGCTGCAGCGCATCGGGCTGCCGCCGGAACGCAAGCGGTTCTCGCCGCATGTCACGCTCGCGCGCGTCGATCGCGCGCCGCCGGACAAGGTCGTTGCCTATGTCCAGGCGCACAACCTGTTCCGCGCGGCGCTGGTGCGCGTGCAGCACTTCACGCTGTTCTCCTCGCGCCTGGGCAAGGAGGCGTCGGTCTATACGCCGGAGGTCGACTACGACCTGGCGGCGCGCGCGGCGGCCTGACCGGCGCGCTTGCCCGCGCCGCGGCGAGGCGGTAAGCCCGCACCCGTGCCCGGCCCGCTACGCAGCATCGCGCGCCTGATCGTCGTCATCCTGCTGGTGCAGGTGGCGCTGGCGCCGGCGCATTGCCTGGCGATGGCCGCGACGCCGGCGGGGCTGCTCACCGTGCTGTGCTCGCCGTCGGGGGGCGAGCGTACCATCATCGTTGGCCCCGACGGGCATGCGCTGCCGGAAGCGGACGGCGGCGCGGGGGCCTGCGTGGTGTGCACCGGGCTGGCGCCGACCACGCTGCCAACGCCACCCGCCGTGCCTGCCTTCGCCTGGGCGGGGGAAGGGCGCGCCTGGCACGTCGCCGGCGCCGAGACCCTGCCGCCACCGGCCCGCGCGCCGCCCTTCGCACCCCGCGCACCACCCGCCTTCGCCTGACGACCGACACGCCGCGCGCACCCGCGCGCGGCATCCCATCGTCTTCGCGAAGGATCCTTGCCATGACCCGTCTGTCGCTCGCGGCGCTGTTCTGCGTCGCTGCCACCCTGCCTGCCGCCGCCCATGTTACCATCGACCCGCCGCAGGCGGCGCCGCACGCCTATGTGCGCGCCGCGCTGCGCGTGCCGCATGGCTGCGGCGATGCCGCCACCACGCGCATCACCGTGCGCCTGCCGGATGGCGTGACCGCCGCGCGGCCCATGCCGAAGCCCGGCTGGACCCTGGTGACGACGCCGCGCGCCGACGCGCCCGCACCCACGGCCCATGGCGCGGTGCGCGACCTTGCCACCATCACCTGGGAAGGCGGCCGCCTGCCGAACGAGCACTACGACGAATTCGTGCTGCGCCTGCGCGTGCCGAACACGCCCGACACCATGCTGTGGTTCGCCGTGCGGCAGGACTGCGAGGGCGGTGCCTTCGTGGACTGGGCCGAGATCCCCGCCGAAGGCCGGCGCCTGTCGGACTATCCTCACCCGGCCGCCTCGATGCGGCTGGCCCCGCGCTGACGCAGGAGGACACGATGATGGACGTCCCGAAGGCCGCCGCGCTGGCCGCGCTGCTGGTGGCGGCCCCGCCGCTGGCGCGCGCCTGCGACACCGAGGCGATGAACGCCGAACTCACCGCGGTGTGCCGCGCGGCGTTCACGCCTGCCGCGGCATGGGCCGGCGCGGTGCGCGCACAGGCCAGCGCGGCCGAGGCCGCCGCGCTGGACCGCGCCCTGGCCCTGGCGAACGAGGCCTGCGCCACCGGCGACCCGGCCGTGGGCGCGCGCGAGGCGACGCGCATCGCCCGCCTGGCCGGGCGCATCGAGGCGCGCAGCGGTTCCGCCGAACCGATCTGGCCCGACCGCCTGGCCGCGAATTGAGGAGCATGGATATGACCCACACGACCCGCCGCGCCGCCATCGGCGCCGCGCTTGCGCTGCTGACGCTGCCCGCGGCCGCGCATGACTACGCCGCCGGCGACATCGCCATCCTGCATCCCTGGACACGCGCCGCCGGCGCCAATGGCAATGGCGCGGGCTTCCTGCGCCTGCGCAATGGCGGGGCGCAGCCCGACCGGCTGCTCTCCGCCAGCACGCCGGCGGCGCGCGTGGTGGAATTGCACACCATGGAGCGCGACGGCGACGTGATGCGCATGCGCCCGGTGCAGGCCATCCCGGTCGCGCCTGGGCAGACGGTCGAGCTGCGCCCGGGTGGCTTCCACATCATGCTGATCGGCCTGACCGCGCCGATGGCGCAGGGCGGGCGCGTGCCGCTCACGCTGCGCTTCGAACGCGCGGGCGAGGTGCAGGTGGAACTGGCCGTGGAAGCGGCCGGTGCCCGGGGGTCCGGGCACCACCACTGATCAGTCGAAGGGTTGGGAGGCGGCGTTCACCGTCGCCTCCGACCGCCACAGCGACACCGCGAAGCCCGCCACGACCGAGAAGTTCCACTCATTGCGGAACAGCGGGCTGTCGGCATTGGTCGCACCGGAGAAATTCTCGACCCGCCCGCCGGCCACCACCGAGAAGCGTTCGCTCAGCGGCAACCGGTAGGACACCGACAGGCGCGACCCGATATAGCCGGCCTGCGCGTTGTAGGCGGGCCGGTCCGGCCGGGCGAATTGCGGCGCGACGTCGTAGAAATAGTCGGCGTAGCGATCCGTGCCGAACACCACGCCGGCCGAGATCCGCAGCCGGGCGAAGGGCGACAGGAAGTGCATGTGCTCGTAGGCGATGTCGGGCGCGAAGGTGAAGCCGCGGAACGACACCGATGACCAGTCGGTCGAGAACACCGCGCGGATCGGCGTGTCGAGCACGATGCGCTGCGGCGCCGCCTCGTCCTCCCCGCGCCACAGCGTGAAGCGCAGGTTGGGACCCAGTTCGCCCAGCCATTCAAGGTCGGGCATGCCCTGGCGCGCCGTCACGTCGTCGGACGACGCATTCACCCCGCCCGAGGCGCTGACCGACAGTTCGATCCCGTCCGCCAGGCTGGTGCGCGCGCGCAGCCCGCCATCATCGGCGCGGAACACGTTGCCGCGGTAGATGATGTAGGGCACCGCGAGCCCTCGCCAGCGGTTCTGGTCCGAGGCCGGATAGGCCGGCAGGAAGCCGCCGCCGCCGGCGATGCCGGCTTCGAACACAGGCAGTTGCTGGGCCTGCGCCGGCAGGGCGACGAGGGCGAGGATGGCGAGGGGGGCGATGCGGAGGGTCATGGGCGTTCCGCCACCAGAAGCACATTCGGCAGCGGCGTGCCAGCCCAACAGGGTGTCACGCTCACCGCATAGCCCGCGGCATCGAGCGGCGCGCGCAGCACGGCGATGGGGCGCGGCGCGACGGTGCCGGCCAAACCGAGGTCGCCGCCCAGCCGCCGCCGCAGCCGGTCCACCGCCAGGCCGACGGCGCTGCGCCAGCCGCGATCGGGGTCGAAGGCGCGGATGATGATGCGCCGGGGTGCGGCCGCCACCAGCCGCGCCAGCAGCGCGTCCTGCGCGGCCGGCGCCATCTGGACCAGCACGTCGATCACCAGCGCGGTGTCGCAGGTGGGCAGCGGCGCGCTCGCGAGGTCGGCGATGGCGAAGCGCGCCGGCAGCTCGCCGGCGGCCGCCGTGGCGCGTTCGATTTTGCCGGCATCGAGGTCGAGCCCCGTCACCGTCGTGGCGTGTCCGGCCAGCAGCAGCGCCAGGCCCAACTGCCCGCGCCCGCAGCCGAGGTCGAGCACCACGCCGAAGGGCGGCAGCGCCAGCAGCGCCGGCACCACCGGGTCGCGCTTCAGCTTGCCGCGCACGAAGCCGCGCGTGGTGGGTCCGCGGTAGCGCGCCGCGATCGCGTCGGCCAGGTCGCTCACAGGTCCTTCAGCACCGCCCACAGGTCGTTCTTGCGTTCGAAGCCGATGCCCGGCGCGTCCGGCATGCGGATGCGCCCGTCCTGCACCGGCGTGTCGGTGGCGAAGCCGCCGAAGGGGGCGAAGACCTCGGGGTAGGATTCGTTGCCGCCGAGACCGAGCCCGACCGCGATGTTGAGCGCAAACTGATGCCCGCCATGGGGGACGCAGCGGCGCGCCGACCAGCCGTGCTGCTCCAGCATCTCCAGCGTGCGGAGGTATTCGACCAGGCCATAGGACAGCGCCGGGTCGAATTGCAGGATGTCGCGGTCGGGGCGCAGCCCGCCATGGCGGATCAGGTTGCGGGCATCGAGCATCGAGAACAGGTTCTCGCCGGTCGCGAGCGGCGGGGCGTAGTGCTCGGCCAGCGTGGCGTGCGTCGCGTAGTCCAGCGGGTCGAGCGGTTCCTCGTACCAGCGCAGGGCGAAGGGCTGCAGCGCGGCGCCATAGGCCAGCGCGGCATGCAGGCCGAAGCGGCCGTTCACGTCCACCGCCAGGCGCGAGCCGTCATTGCCGAGCAGCTTCAGCACCGCCTCGATGCGCGCGACATCCTCGCGCAGCGCGTCCTTGATCGGCGTGCCGGGCGCGCCGCCGATCTTCATCTTCACCGTGGTGTAGCCCAGGCCCAGGTAGCGCTTCATTTCCTCGACCAGCGCATCGACGCCCTTGCCGGGATAGTAGTAGCCACCGGCGGCGTAGACCCAGGCGGCGTCATCGGCCTCGCCGCCGCGGAAGCGGTCGGCGAGCAGGCGCCACAGCGGCTTGCCCTCCAGCTTCGCCGCGGCATCCCACAACGCCATGTCGAGCACGCCGACCGCGACGGAACGGTCGCCATGGCCGCCGGGCTTCTCGTTCTTCATCATCGCGGCCCAGGCGGCGGCGACGTTGAGCGTGCCATCGGCCGCGGTCAGCACGGCGGCGTCGCAGGCCTCCAGGCGCGGGACGAAGCGTTCGGCCAGCAGGCCGGGCTGCGCGTAGCGGCCGTTCGAATTGAAGCCGTAGCCGGTGGCGGAGCGGCCCGCGCCGTCCTCGATGGTGATGGCGACCACGCTCGCCGTCATCTTCGAGAAGTCGATGTAGGCATTGGCGATGGCGCTGCTGATGGGCACGACGCCCTGGCGGATGGAGGCGATACGCATGGACGTCCCCGGCTGGTTCGCGGCGCTTCCTAGCGGTGGGGCGGTTGGCGCGCAAACCATCCGCCCTGCGGGCCATGGCTGGCGCGTTGCTTGCTAAGCCGGCACCATGCCGCACCACGATGACGGAGTTCCCGACATGACCACGCGACGCCTGCTGCTGGGCCTGGCGGCGACCACCGCCCTGGCCGGCCCCGCCATCGCGCAGGGCGAATGGCCCCAGCGCAGCATCCGCATGATCTCGCCCTTCCCGCCGGGCGGCGCGGCCGACCTGCTGGCCCGCGCCCTGGCCGAGGAACTGACGCCGATCCTGCGGCAATCCGTGGTGGTGGAAAACCGCACCGGCGCCGGCGGGTCGGTCGGCACCGAGGCCGCGGTCCGCAGCCCGCCCGATGGCTACACCATGGTCATGGGCAGCACCGGGCCGATGGCGATCAACCCGTCGTTGATCCGCCTGACCTACGACCCGGCCCGCGACCTGGTGCCGGTGGTGCCGGTCGCGGCCGTGGCCTCGGTGCTGGTGGTGCATCCGTCGGTGCAGGCGCGCACGCTGCCGGAACTGCTGGCGCTGGCGCGCGCCGAACCAGGCAAGCTGAACTACGGATCATCGGGCATCGGGTCGGCGCAGCATCTGTTCATGGAATTGCTGAAGCAGCAGGCGAATGTGGACATCACCCACATCCCGTATCGCGGCACCGGCCCGGCGATGGTGGATACCGTCGGCGGGCGGCTGACCATGATGTTCGACACCACGCCCACCGCGCTGCCGCATATCCGCGACGGGCGCGTGCGCGCGCTGGCCGTCACCTCGGCGCGGCGCGACCCGGCGCTGCCCGACGTGCCGACCATCGGCGAGACGCTGCAGGGCTACGAGGCGCTGGGCTGGTACGGCATCTTCGCGCCCACCGGCACGCCGGCGCCGGCGGTCGAGCGCATGAGCCGCGAGGTCAATGCGCTGCTCCGGCGCCCGGATTTCATCGCCAAGCTGGCGGCCCAGGGGGTCGAGCCGCTGCCCGGCACGCCGGCGGACTTCACCGCGCGGATGACCCGCGACCGCGAGCGCTGGGGCGAGGTGATCCGCCGCGGCAACATCCGCGTCGATTGAGCGCGCTCAGATCGCCTTCGCGGCGCGCAAGGCGACGATCTCCCCGGCGCTGAAGCCGAATTCGGCCAGCACGTCATCGGTGTGCTGGCCGCGTTCGGGCGTCGGGTTGCGCGCGCACGCCACGCCTTCGATCTGCATCGGCGCGCGCACCACGTCCAGCGCGCCCAGGCGCGGATGCTGCACCGTCATCGCGATGCCCAGGTGCTTCACCTGCTCGTCGGCAAACACCTGGTCCATCGAATAGACCGGGCCGCAGGGCACGCCTTCGCGATTGAATTTCTCCACCCAATTGGCCGACGTATCGGTGACCGTCACCTTCTCCAGCAGCGCATTCACCTTCACGCGGTTCTGGCTGCGCAGCTTGTCGGTCGCGATGTCGGGATCGGCGGCCTCGGCCTCGATGCCCAGCACCTTCACGATCCGATCCCACATCACCTGCCCGCCGCCGGCGATGTTCATCACGCCGTCGCTGGTCTTGAACAGCCCGGTCGGGATGGTGGTCGGGTGGTCGTTGCCGGCCTGCTTCGGCACATCGCCCTTCATGGTCCAGCGCGTCGCCTGGAAATCCATCATCGCGACCATGGCTTCGAGCAGCGAGACATGCACCCAGCGGCCGCGGCCGGTGACCTCGCGTTCCAGCAGCGCCACCATGATGCCGAGCGCGCAGTACAGCCCCGCCGTCAGGTCGGCCACGGGAATGCCGGCGCGCACCGGGCCCTGGCCCGGCAGGCCGGTCACCGACATCAGCCCGCCCATGCCCTGCGCGATCTGGTCGAAGCCCGGGCGCTTCGCATAGGGCCCGTCCTGCCCGAAGCCGGAGATCGAGCCCAGCACGATGCGCGGGTTGATCGCGGCCAGGCTGTCGTAGTCCACGCCGAGGCGCGTCTTGACGTCGGGGCGGTAGTTCTCGACCACCACATCGGCCTTCGCGACCATGCGGCGGAAGGCGGCGATGCCCTCGGGCGCCTTCAGGTTCAGCGTCATGCCGCGCTTGTTGCGATGCACGTGCTGGAAATCCGGCCCGTCGCGCTCGCCGCCCAGCCCCTTGCCGGTATCGACCTCGTCCGTCGCCTCGATCTTGATGACGTTGGCACCCCAGTCGGCGAGTTGCCGCACGCAGGTGGGGCCGGAGCGCACGCGCGTGAGGTCGAGCACGGTGAAGCGGGCGAGCGGCAGGGTCATGGGGGATCTCCTCGGTTGCGCGCTTGTTCGCACCGGGCGCGCGCAGGGGCAAGACGCCGGCTTGACGCGCCCGCCCGGCACGCTACGCCTTGCGCCGAACACCCACCGGGACGGAGCGCGCTATGAGCGACGACATTCAGCACGAAGTGCGCGAGGGCGGCATCGCCTGGACCACCTTCAACCGCCCGCAGGCGCGCAACGCCATGCTGTTCCCGATGTATGCGCGCATCCAGGAATTGGCCGACCAGATCAGCAACGACCCGTCGATCCGCGTCTGGGTGCTGACCGGCGCCGGCGGCAAGGCCTTCGCGTCGGGCACCGACATCTCCCAGTTCCGCGAATTCAAGACCGCCGAGGATGCGCTCGCCTACGAGGCGCGGATCGACAAGGTCCTGGGCGCGCTCGAGAACTGCAACACGCCGATCATCGCGGCGATCGCCGGCGCCTGCACCGGCGGCGGGTTGGGCATCGCGGGCTGCTGCGACATCCGCATCTGCGATACCGCCGCGCGCTTCGGCCTGCCGATCGCGAAGACGTTGGGGAACATCCTCAACATGAACAACTTCGCGCGCTTCTACGCGCTGGTCGGTCCGGCCGCGATCGCCGAGATGATCATGACCTCGCGCCTGTTCTCCTCGGCCGAGGCGAAGCATATCGGCCTGGTCTCGGAAGTGCTGGACACGCCGGAGGCGGTCGCCGCGCGCGCCATGGAACTGGCGACCTCCATGTCCACCCTGGCGCCGCTGACGCTGAAGGCGACCAAGATCGCGCTGCGCCGCCTGCGCCACGCGACCGGCGAGGTCGAGGGCGACGACCTGGTGACCATGTGCTTCACCAGCGGCGATTTCCAGGAAGGCGTCGATGCCTTCCTGAACAAGCGGGCCCCGAACTTCAAGGGCAGGTGATCCCGCGCGCGGCCGCGCCGGCCTTGGGCGTCGGCGTCCGGCTGGAATGGCCGGCGTCACGCCTCGGGCGGCAGGTCCTCGGCGGGGGCGCCGCCGCCCATCGGCAGCACCGCCCCGGCACCGAGCACGAGCGTCGGCGGCACCTTGCCGGGGGCCGCCGACAACGCCTGCAGCACGCGCAGCGCGTGCAGCTCGGGGTTGCCCTTCATCAGCCGCGCGGCATTCGCCAGGGACCGCAGCGCCGCCTGCTCGCCACGCGCGCGCTCCAGCGCCGCGAGGCCCTCGCGCTTCGCACGCTCGACATCCGTGACCATGCGGCGCACCTCGGCGGGCAGGATCAGGTCGCGCAGCGCGACGCGTTCCACCGCGATGCCGATCCGCGCCAGCGCCGCCTGGACCGGCGGCAGGAATTCGGCTTCCAGCGCGCCGCGATCCGCCAGCACGGCATCGAGCCCGCGTGCCAGCACCGGCGCGCGGATCGCCAGCTGCACGCCGGTATGCAGGGCCTCCTGCCAGCTGCCGCCGGTCTCCTCCAGCGCGCGGCGCGGGTCCTCGATGCGGTAGTCCACCACGACGCCGAGCTTCACCGGGAAGCCATCGGCGGTCAGCACCTCCTGCGCCGGGATCACATGGACCTGGCGCGCGGTCAGCACGCGCTTCACCTCGCGCCCGGCCACGCCATGCCAATGGCGGCCGGGGTCGAGCACCCGGTCGAAGCGGCCATTCACATAGAGCAGCCCGGCCTCCCAGGCCCAGACGGTGGTCCGGTGCGCCTGCGCGACGCGCAGCCCGGTCAGCGCCAGGGCGGCGACGGCCACCAGGACCAGCAGCAGGAGAAGCGAGGTCGGCATCCGGCACGACTAGAACAGATCGCGAGCGGATGGAATTGCGCGATGCGCGGCCCTGCCCGCCGCCGGCACCGCGCCCCCGGCGCCGCGATGCCGCCGCGGGGGCCCGAAGCCCGCAGGGCGGCGGCGCCGCTGCCCGAGGGCCGGCGCCGGGGGTCTGGCTTGTCGGAATCGAACCGACCCTTCACCAGGGCAGGGGCGGCGTGCACCCCGCTGGCCGGTCCCCGACAGGGACCGCGCGGCCTCGGCCGACCCGCGCAGATTGGGGATGCGCCGGCGCGCGGCTGTCAAGCGCGCCATGGGGGGGCTAGCCTGCGCGCAACACCGCCGGAGCGCGCCGCCATGATGGATCGCCGCACCCTGCTCGCCGCCACGCTGGCCGTGCCCGTCGCGGCGCGGGCGCAGCCGGCCTACCCGAACCGCCCGATCCGCGTGGTGGTGCCCTTCGCCGCCGGCGGCATCATCGACGTGGTCGCGCGCATCGTCGCCGAACCGCTGTCGCGCCGCATCGGCCAGACCCTGGTGATCGAGAACACGCCCGGCGCCGGCAGCACGATCGGCGCGCGCACCGTGGCGCGCGCGGCCCCGGACGGCCACACGCTGCTGCTCAACGGCGCCGCGCATGGCGTGATCCCGGCGCTGTTCCCCGATGCCGGGATCGACCCGGTCAGCGACTTCGCGCCGATCGCGCTGCTGGGCGAACAGCCCTTCGTGGCCGCCGTGCATCCGTCCGTGCCGGCCACCGACGTGCCATCCCTGCTCGCCTGGCTGCGCGCCAAGCGCGGCGAGGCGACCTTCGCCACCACCGGCATCGGCGCCGCATCGCACCTGGCGGGCGAATTGCTGAAGAAGCTGGCCGGGGTGGATTTCACCATCGTGCAGTATCGCGGCACGCCGGCCGCCGTGACCGACTTCATCGCCGGGCGGGTGGAGTTCATGATCGACAGCCAGACGCTGCTGGCGCCCATGATGCAGGACGGCCGCGCGCGCGGCATCGCGGTGACCACGGCGCGGCGGTCGCGCATGCTGCCCAGCCTGCCGACCCTGCAGGAAGGCGGCGTCGCGGGGTACGAATCCTCCTCCTGGCAGGCGCTCTATGCGCCGATGGCCACGCCGCCGGCGGTGGTCGGCGCGCTGACCGCGGCGACGCTGGACGTGCTGGCGGACCCCGCGGTGCAGGCGCGCTACGCCGAACGTGGCATCGAGCCCCGGCCAGGCGATGCCGCGGCGCTGCGCAACGTCCTGAAGGCCGAGATGGAGCGCTGGCTGCCGATCCTGCGGGCGACCGGCGCAAGGGCGGGTTAGCCGTTTGGCATTGCTTTCAGGGCGGCGAAAGCGCATAGGTTTCGCGTCACCTCGTCCGGTCCGCGTGTCGGACCTGCTCTCCGTGCCTTTCCTATGGTTGAGCCCCAGCGAAGGATGGCCCGGCAGGCGCTCGCGCCCGCCGGCATCACTGCCTGGCAATCGTGCCCGGCGGCAATGACTCAACCGGAGACATCGGCATGAGCATCGGTACCGTGAAGTGGTTCAACGCGACCAAGGGCTACGGCTTCATCCAGCCCGAAGACGGCAGCAAGGACGTGTTCGTCCACATCTCCGACGTGCAGCGCGCCGGCCTGAACGGCCTCAATGAGGGCGACAAGGTCGAGTACGAGATGCAGCGCGGCCAGCAGGGCAAGGTCTCGGCGGGCAACCTCCGCCTCGCCTGACGCCTGATGGGGGCGGCCTTCGGGCCGCCCTTTCCTTTCCAGAGATCCGGAGTATCGCCGTGGCGCGACCGCCCAACTATGGCCAACAGCGTGCCGAGGTGAACCGGGGCAAGCAGGCCAAGAAAGAAGCCAAGCAGCGCGAACGCGACGAAGCGGTCGCGAAGCGCAAGGCCGGCGGCTTGGACCCCGAACCCGAAGCCGAGGCCAATAGCGAGACCGACAAGCCGACCCGCGCCTGAGCCACGGCGCGTCCTGGGCGCGCGGCCGCGTCCCGCCGCAGGCGCGCAACGGTATCGCGCCAGGCACGCACGGCGATATTGCGCCAAAGGCGCGCGGCCGACGCGCATCACACCCCCACGCGCCTGACGCGAAACCGGCCCGCCCCCCACGGCGCGGCTGAGGAGAGACAGACATGGCCGCGAAACCCGGCAGCAAATCCGCCTTCGTGCTGTTCGACGTCTTCTACGAAGACGGCAGCCGGCGTTCCAACCGCAAGGTCCCGGCCGAGATCCTCGGCGGGCTGGACGGCGACGAACCCGCCCGCAAGGTCATCCAGGAACAGGACAACGAGATCGCCAAGGCCTCCGGCAAGGCGCCGCTGGCGATCTCGCAACTGGTCCGCGTGGGCGCGAAGAAGAAGTAGGCCGCGGCGCCGCTATTCCGCGGCGCGCGCCTGGTTCACCACCAGGGGCACGATCCCGGGCAGGGCCTTGCCTTCCCACAGCTGCGCCAGCAGCGCCTTGGCCTGCGCGGCGCCGATCGCATCCGACGTCAGCTCCAGGAACTTGTCCGACAGGTCCTGGTCGGACAGCGGCGCGTCGGGGTCGCCCTTGCGGGTGTGCTGGTGGCGGTTCAGCACGCGGCCATCCTTCAGGCGGATCTCGACCTTGGCCGACCGCTTCGACGGGAAGGCGGCGGCGCATTCCGCATCCAGCGCCACCGTGACGCGCGGCATCAGCGCGCGAATCGCCGGGTCGGTAATGCGGGCCGGCTCGAAGGCCGCCAGGCGCACGCCGCCATGCAGCAGCATCGTCGCCACCGTGAACTGGGTGGAGAAGCGGCAATCCTGCTCGGTCTGCGCGGTGGGGCGGTCGCAGACCTCCTTGGTCGCCTTGTAGCCGCCGACGGCGACGCTCACGACGTCCTCCGGTTTGAAGCCGTTCTCCAGGTGCAGGTCACGCACGGCATCGAGCGCGGCGAAGATATGCCCGCAGCAGCCATGGTTCTTGAAGGTCATGTCGGTGATGGCGAAGGGCTTGCCAATATTCGCCAGCGGCTTGTCCCACTTGCCGGTGTCCTCGCTGGTGGCGGCGGCGAAGCCCGCGGAACCGTGCAGGACATCGAGCGCGCCGGTCATGCCCTTCGCAGCCGACATCGCAGCCAGCGCGCCGGCCTCGGCGGCGTGGCCGGGATGCAGCGGCTTCGACATGCCCTCGCCGCGGAAGGCCTGCTGCAGCCCGCCGGCCATGGTGGCGGCGGTGGCGATGGCATGCGCCGTGGGGTTCGCGTCGCACTCCAGCAGCACCGCGACCGCAGCCGCCGCGCCGAAGGTGCCGACCGTGCCGGTGGTGTGCCAGAAATCATAGTGCGAGGGCTGTACCGCGAGGCCGATGCGGCACGACACCTCGTAGCCCGCGGCCAGCGCGCGCAGCAGCCCGTCCATGTCGGTGCCGCGCGCCTGCGCCGCCGCCAGCGCAGCGGCGATGGTCGGGCAGCCCGGGTGATAGACGGCGTAGCGATAGATGTCGTCGAACTCGACCGTATGCGACGCCGTGCCGTTGATCAGCGCGGCATGGCGCACCGGCACCCGCCGGCCCGACACGTAGCAGACCGCGCCGCCACCGCCGCGCGTCTCGTCCTCCAGCGCCGCCGACATCAGCGTGGCGGGTTCGCGCCAGGCGCCGGCGAGCAGCGCGGCGAACCAATCCACCAGCGCGCGGCGCGCGTGATGCGCGACATCGCCCGGCAGGTCGCGCGACCGCCAGGTGGCGGCGTGGTCGGCAAGGACGAGAAGCGGATTCGTCATGGCGTGCTGCTCACGCGTTGCCGCGGAGCACCTCCTTGTTGATGACGACGTCGGGGTCGAGCTGGCCCTTCAGATGGGCGAAGATGCTCTCGGCGCAGGACAGGCCCATGCGCCGGGTGGACTGTTCCGTCGCCGCCGCCGAATGGGGCGAGACGACGACGTTGGGGAAGTCCAGGAAGGGCAGCTTGGTGGTGACCGGTTCTTCCCAGAAGACGTCGAGGCCGGCGGCACCCAGGTGCCCGGACTTCAGCGCATTGGTCAGCGCCGCCTCATCGACCAGCGTGCCGCGCGCCGTGTTGATATAGGCAGCACCTGGCTTCATCGCCGCGAAGAAGGCGGCATTGACCATGCCGCGCGTCTCGGTGTTGGACGGGCAATGCGTGGTGACCACGTCGGCGGCGGCCAGGCCTTCGTGCAGCACCTTCACCGGCGTGAAGCCCGCGCCCTTGATGGTGTTCTGCGGGATGTAGGGGTCGTGCACCGTCACGTTCATGCCGAAGGCGGCGCACAGCCGCGCGACACGCCCGCCGATCCGCCCGAAGCCGACCACCAGCACCGTCATGCCCGCGAGGTCGAGCGTGCGCAGCGCCGGCTTCGGGCCCCAGTCCAGCGCCTTGGTGTTGGCGTTGTAGTCCACCGTGCGGCGCGCGGTGGTCAGCATGAGCATCATCGCGTGCTCGGCGACCGACACGGCATTGGCGTCGGGTGTGACGGTCAGCGGGATGCCGCGTTCGGTCAGCGCCTCGACATCGACGGCGTCGTAGCCCACGCCGTGCCGCGCGCAGATGCGCAGCGCCGGCGCATTCGCCAGGAAGGCGCGGTCGATCTTCGTGGCGCGCACGATGATGGCATCCGCGGTCTTCATCGGCTCCGCCAGCGTTTCCGGCGTCACCGGGTCGAGCATGGTGATGGTGTAGCCGGGCTCGGCGCGCAGCCGCGCCATGGCGTCGGGGTGCAGCGGGCGGAGGCAGACGATGTGCGGCATGATGCGGCCCGTTCAGAGCTGGTGATGCGCCGCGGGGCCGAGCATGGCCTCGCGCATGCGGTGCTGGATGAAGGCGCCGTCGCGCGGCGGCAGCACCAGCTTCTTGCTGGTCGCGTCGATCTTCGCCACGGCGAACAGCGGCCCGCCGCCGGCATGGATGGCGGCGTGCAGCGCGGGGACTTCGCCGGGCTGCGTCACGAACATGGTGCGCGGGAAGCCCGCACCCTTGGCCATCGTCACCAGGTCCACGCCGTACTTCGTCGCGGTCTCCTGCATGCCGGTCTCGCCGTAATGCTCGTTGTCCTGCACCACGATCGACAGGTTGGCGGGCTTCTTGACCGCGATGGTCGCCAGCGCGCCGATGCCCATCAGCATCTCGCCATCGCCGGTCAGCACCAGGACTTTGCGGTCGGGCTGCGCCAGCGCGACACCCAGGCCGATCATGGCCGCGCCGCCCATCCCGCCCCACAGCGGCAGGTTCAGCGGATGGTCGCCGACGGCGGTGATGTCCCAGGCCGGCGCGCCGAGCCCGGCGATCACCACCATGCCGCCGCGATCCGCCAGCAGCGCCTTTGTCAGTTCACGACGATCCAGCTTTCCAGACTCAGCGAGCATCGTCTCAGTCCTTGCCGAAGGTCTTGGCGCCGATGACGCGCTGGCCGATCAGCGTCGCGGTCGGGCGGAAGGTGTTGAAGGCCATGCGGATGGTGGCGTCGACCGTGGGCGCGATGTCCTCGGGCGTGTCCGCGCGCTGCACCAGCGTGCCCATGGCTTCCAGCACGGATTGCGTGGCGCGGCCCATCGGGATCTGCGCCGGATTGAACTCGCCGAAGTCGCCGCGCATCGTCACCAGCATCGGCATCGGGCAGCGATGGATATGCGACAGCGACAGCATGTTGATGCAGTTGCCCACGCCGGAGGACTGCATCAGCAGGATGGCCTTGTCGCCGCCCAGCCAGGCGCCCTGCATCAGGGCGATGCCTTCTTCCTCGGTGGTCAGGGTGGTGACGGTGATCTCGTTGTCCGCGAGGCAGCGCTTGATCAGGCGGGAATGGCCGGCATCCGGTACCAGGCAGACCTGGCGGATCTCGTGCTTCTTCAGCAGGTCAAAGATCTGATCCGGCCAGGACGCGCTCGCGTCCGGGGCCTTGTCGATCGCGTCGGCGTCCATGCGTTTCCTCGGCAGATGGCTTGCCGCATCCTAGGCACGCAGGCCGGGCTGGCAAGCCGCCCCCCGGTCGCGGCATCATGACCGCCATGCCCTTCGCGCAGACCCTCGGCGGCACGCGGTACGTCTTCGACGACCTGAAGACACTGCTGGCGCGCGCGTCGCCCTTCCGGTCGGGCGATGCGCTGGCCGGCGTCGCAGCCGGATCGGCGGCTGAGCGTGTCGCGGCGCAACGTGCCCTGGCCGATGTCCCGCTGGCGCGGTTCCTGACCGACGCCGTGATCCCCTACGAGGCCGACGATGTCACGCGCCTCATCATCGACCGCCACGATGCCGCCGCCTTCGCGCCGGTCCGCAGCCTGACGGTGGGCGGCTTCCGGGACTGGCTGCTGGCCGCGCCGCCGGATGCGGTGACGGCGCTGGCCCCCGGCCTGACGCCCGAGATGGCCGCTTCCGTCAGCAAGATCATGCGCGTGGCGGACCTGATGCAGGTCGCGGCGAAATGCCGCGTCGTCACGCGCTTCCGCAACACGCTGGGCCTGCCGGGCACGCTGTCCATCCGCCTGCAGCCGAACCACCCGACCGACGACCCGCGCGGCGTGGCGGCCGGCGTGCTCGATGGCTTGCTTCTCGGTGCCGGCGATGCCGTGATCGGCGTGAACCCCGCCACCGACAATATCGACGCCGT
Organism: Roseomonas sp. CECT 9278; assembly: GCF_918698155.1. Taxonomy (GTDB): domain Bacteria; phylum Pseudomonadota; class Alphaproteobacteria; order Acetobacterales; family Acetobacteraceae; genus Neoroseomonas. The sequence goes on along the minus strand of NZ_CAKKLX010000044.1, from coordinate 17,061 downwards.
GATGGGCGTGCTGCGGATGCTCGATACCGTGCGCGACCGCTTCGCCATCCCGACCCAGACCTGCGTGCTGGCGCATGTCACCACCACAATGCTGGCGATGCAGCGTGGCGCGCCGGTGGACCTGGTGTTCCAGTCGGTCGGCGGGACACAGGCGACCAACGCCTCCTTCGGCGTGACGCTGCCCCTGCTGCGCGAGGCGCGCGAGGCCGCTCTGGCGCTGAAGCGCGGCACGCTCGGCGACAACGTGATGTATTTCGAAACCGGCCAGGGCAGCGCCCTGAGTGCCGAGGCGCATCACGGGGTGGACCAGCAGACGCTGGAAGCGCGCGCCTATGCCGTGGCGCGCGAATACGCGCCGCTGCTGGTGAATTCCGTGGTCGGCTTCATCGGCCCGGAATACCTGTTCGACGGCAAGCAGATCCTGCGCGCGGGCCTCGAGGACCATTTCTGCGGCAAGCTGCTCGGCCTGCCGATGGGCGTCGATGTCTGCTACACCAACCATGCCGAAGCCGACCAGGACGACATGGACGCGCTGCTGGCCTGCCTGGCGGTGGCCGGCGTGACCTATGTGATGGGCGTGCCCGGGGCGGATGACGTGATGCTGGCCTATCAATCGACCTCCTTCCATGACGGGCTGACCGCGCGCGCCATGCTGGGCAAGCGTGCCGCGCCGGAATTCGAGGCGTGGCTCGACCGCATGGGCATCGGCGGCGATGGCGAGGCCATCCCGGCGCGGCTGTCGCCGGCGCTGATCGGCCTCACGTGACGGCGCCCGCCCAGTGGCGCGACCTGCGCCGCTTCACCGATGCGCGGGTCGGGCTGGGGCGCGCGGGCACGGCGCAGCCAACGGCGGCGCATCTCGACTTCCAGGAAGCACATGCCCGCGCGCGGGATGCCGTGTGGTCGGCGCTGGACGGCGCGGCGCTGGAAGCCGCCCTCGCGCGGCCGGCGATCCGCCTGCGCAGCGCGGCGGCCGATCGGCGCGAATACCTGCTGCGCCCCGACCTCGGCCGGCGCCTGCCGGAGGGCACCGTCCTGCCGCACGCGCCGGGCAGCATCGTGCTGGTGGTGGCCGACGGGCTCTGCGCCACCGGCGTGCAGCGCCACGCGCCCGGGGTGCTCGACCTTCTGATGCCCGCCCTGCCGCTGCCCGCCGGCCCGGTGGTCATCGCCGAACAGGCGCGCGTTGCGCTGGGCGATGCGATCGGCGAGGCGATGGGCGCCGCCGCCGTGGTGATGCTGATCGGCGAAAGGCCGGGGCTGTCCGCCACCGACAGCCTGGGCATCTACATCACCTGGGCGCCGCGGCGCGGCCGCACCGACGCCGAGCGCAACTGCATCAGCAATATCCGCCCCGGCGGCCTGACCTATGCCGAGGCCGCGGCCAAGGCGACCTGGCTGCTGCGCGCGGCGCAACGGCTTGGCGCCACCGGCGTTGCGCTGAAGGACGACATGGCGCTGGCCGCACCATGACCATCCGCGTCACCGCCCGCATCGCCATCGACGAGGCCGAGCTCACCGAGGATTTCCTGCGCGCCTCCGGCCCCGGCGGGCAGAACGTCAACAAGCTCGAGACCGCGGTGCAGCTGCGCTTCGACGCCATGGCCTCGGTGAACCTGCCGACCGCGTTGAAGGAACGACTGGTCGCGCTGGCCGGCCGCCGCATCACCAAGGACGGCGTGCTGGTCATCACCGCCCAGCGCCACCGCACGCGCGAACGCAACCGGGAAGACGCGCTGGAACGGCTGGTCGCCCTGCTGCGCGAAGCCGCGACGCCGCCGCCGCCGCCACGCCGCGCGACCAAGCCATCGCGTGCCGCCAAGGCGCGCCGCGTCGACGAGAAGACGCGCCGCGGCACCACCAAGCGCCTGCGCAGCACGCGGCCGGACGAGTGATGCCGTCGCGGCGCAGGCGCGCGGCGGTCAGCCCAGCATCTGGCCGCCATCCACCACGATGGTCTGCCCGGTCACCCAGCGCGCCAGCGGGGAGGCCAGGAACAGCGCGACATCCGCCACTTCCTCCGGCATGCCGAGCCGCCCGAAGGGAATGCCCGCCAGGATGCGGTTGTACAGCGCGGGATCGTCGGTGCGCCGCTTCTCCCACGACCCGCCCGGGAATTCGATCGACCCCGGCGCGATGGAATTCACCCGCACACCGTCCTTGGCATACATCGCGGCCTGCGACGCCGTGTAGTGGATCACCAGCGCCTTGACCGCCGCATAGGCCGGCGAACGCGTGGTGGGCTCCAGCCCGGAGATCGAGGTGGTGTTGATGATGCACCCCTTGGACCCGCGCAGCGCCGGCAGCGCGGCATTGGAGGCCCGCACCGTCGCCATCACGTCGATGTCGAGGCCCCGCTTCCAGGCCTCCTCGGTATCCGGCGCGCCGAAGCCGGAGGCGTTGTTCACCAGCACGTCGATGCCGCCCAGCGTCGCCGCGGCCTCCTCGACCCACGCGGCGATCTGCCCGGCATCCGCCAGGTCGGTGGGGCGGGTGTGACGCACGCCCGCGGCGCGCAGCGCATCGAGGTCGCCGGCGCCGCGCGCGCAGGCCGACACCTGCGCCCCGGCCGCCGCGAAGCCGAGCGCGATCGCCCGCCCGATCCCCCGGCTGCCGCCAGCCACCAGCACGCGCCGCCCCGCGAAGTCGAACCCCATGACCACCATCCCTTGCCCGATCGCCCGCATCCTGGCCCCGGCGCGCCGCCGCCGCCAGACGGCCCGTTGCCGCGCCGGCGGATTGGCGGCATCAAGCAACCGGGACGCGCCGCGGGCGCAGCACGGGAGGCGGGCTTCGTGGTCCAGGCGCTGTTCATCCACCAGAACTTCCCGGGCCAGTACCGGCACCTCGCACCCATCATCTCGCGCCGCAAGGGCGCCCAGGTGATCGGCCTGGGCGAGCGCGCCAACACGTCGCCGCCGGGGCCCCAGCACCTGCGCTACCCTGCCCCCGAGGGCGCCGGCGAGAAGACGCATCGCTACCTCCGCCCGGTCGAGGCCGCGGTGCGTCGCGGCCAGTCCGTGGCGCGCGCGCTGGTCGGGCTGAAGCAGAAGGGCTTCGTGCCCGACATCATCTGCTGCCATCCCGGCTGGGGCGAAGGGCTGTATCTGCGCGACGTGTTTCCCGATGCGAAGCTGCTGCAGTACTGCGAGTTCTACTACCGGTCGACCGGCGGCGACGTGGGCTTCGACCCCTCGCAGGAGGTCACGCTCGACGAGATGGCGCGCGTGCGGACGCTGAACATGACGCAGTTGCAGTCGCTGGAGGCGACCGACTGGGGGGTTTCGCCCACGCTGTGGCAGCGCAGCCGCTACCCGGAGTTCATCCGCGCCAAGACATCGGTCGTGCATGAAGGCGTCGATGCGAACTTCGCCACGCCGAACGGGCCCACCACGGTGAAGCTGCCCGATGGCCACACCGTCACGAAGGGGCAGGAGGTGGTGACCTTCGTGTCGCGCAACCTCGAACCCTATCGCGGCTTCGACATCTTCATGCGCGCGCTGCCCGAGATCCTGGCGCGCCGCCCGAATGCCCACGCCGTGATCGTGGGTGGCGAGGAGCGCGGCTATGGCCGCGTGCCGACCGACGGGAAATCGTGGAAGGCGACGATGCTGGAGGAAGTCGGCGCGAAGCTCGACATGGCGCGCGTTCACTTCACCGGCCGCATCCCGCATGAAGGGCTGGTGGCGCTGTTCCGCATCAGCAGCGCGCATGTGTACTACACCTACCCCTTCGTGCTGTCGTGGTCCCTCGTTGAGGCGATGGGCTGCGAGGCGCTGGTCATCGGCTCCGACACGCCGCCGCTGGCGGAGGTCATGCGCCACGAGCACAACGGCCTGATGCTGCCCTTCTTCGACCACCAGCGCATGGCCGATGCGGTGGTGGACGCGATCGCCCATCCCGACCGCTACATGCCGCTGCGCCGCGCGGCGCGGCAGACCATGCTGGAACGCTTCGACCTGCACGCGCATTGCCTGCCGCAACAGGTGCGGCTGTTCGACGCGGTGCTGGAAGGCCGCCCCGGCAGCAGCGCCATCCCGGAGCCCGCGCCATGACCAGCCCCTTCGTGCCGATGGCGGAGATCCGCCGCGGCGGAATCCTGGAGAGCCTGCATCACGGCGTCGCGGTGGTGGCGGATGCCGATGGCCGCATCCTGCAATCCTGGGGCGATCCGTCCTTCGTGACCTTCCCGCGGTCGTCGCTGAAGCCGTTCCAGGCGATCCCGCTGGTCGAGAGCGGCGCCGCCGATGCGGCGGGGCTGACCGAGGAACACCTGGCGCTCGCCTGCGCCTCGCACGGCGCGGAGGACTTCCAGGTCGCGCTGGTCCGCGGCTGGCTGGAACGGCTGGGGCTGAACGAATCCGCGCTGGTCTGCGGGCCGGACCTGCCACGCGCGCAATCCGACCAGATCGCCGTGATCCGCGCCGGCGGCGACCGGTCGCGCGTGTTCCACAACTGCTCGGGCAAGCATTGCGGCTTCCTGACGCTGACGAAGCATCTCGGCGCGCCGCTGGGCTATGCGGACCCGGCGCATCCGGCACAGCGCCTGTACCTGGAGGCGTTCAGCGAGCTGCTCGGTGAGGATGCGACGCGCCTGCCGCGCGGCGTGGATGGCTGCGGCCTGCCGGCGCTGGCGCTGCCGATGGCGGCGATGGCGCGCGGTGCGGCGCGCTGGGCCGCGGCGCGTGTCGCGACACAGGCACGCCGCACCGCGATTCGCCGCCTGCAATCGGCCATCCGCACCTATCCGGACCATCTGTCGGGCCGCGGGTCCTCCACCGGGAAGATCGTGCGCGCCAGCCAGGGCCGCGTGCTGCTGAAGGGCGGCGCGGAAGGATATGTGGTCGGCTTCGTGCCGGAGGAAGGGCTCGGCATCGCGGTGAAACTGGCCGATGGCACGGCGCGCGCGAAGATGGGCGTGTTTGCCGCGCTGCTTGGCAGGCTCGGCCTGGTGGATGCGGCGGATGCGCTGGCGCAGGATGTCGAAGGCATCATCAACGACAGCAATGGCAAGCCGGTCGGCGAGGTGCGCGTCAGCCTGCCGGCGTAGCCGCGAGCATCCTGCGGAACAGCGGCACCGCCGCGACCAGGTCCGCCACCGCCACGCATTCATGCGGCGTATGCGCGGTGGCGATGCTGCCCGGCCCCATCACGATGCAGGGCGCGAGGTCCTGCAATTCGGATGCGTCGGTGCCATAGGGGGCGGTGCGCGCGGGCTGCCCGGTCTCGCGCACCGCGAGTGCCACCAGCGGATGGTCGGCCGGCAATTCGGGCGGCGTGCCCTCGCGCTTTTCGGTCAGCGTGACACCGGTGCGCGCGGCGGCGTCGCGCACCGCCGCCTCGATCGGCGCGTAGTCCACGTTGCGGCTGCGGCGGAATTTTATGCGCGCGGTCGCCTTCGCCACCGTCACGTTCACCGCCGTGCCGTGATTGTCGACGATCAGGTTGAAGTCGCTGAAGGGCGGGTCGTAGCCGGCATCGTGGAAGGCCGGGTCGTGGCGCAGGCGTTCGAAGACCGCCTTCATCTCGGCCAGGAACGGGATCAGCACCCAGTTCGCATTCGCCCCCTGCCCGGTCGACGAATGCGCCTGCACGCCGCTCGCCACCGCGGTGTATTCGATATGGCTGCGGTGCCCACGCACCGGCAGCAGCCCGGTCGGTTCGGCGACGATGATGCCGCGCAGGCCCAATGCGCGCGCGGCATCGCAAGCCGCAACCGCGCGCGCGCCCTGCTTGCTGGTCTCCTCGTCGGTGGTGATCAGCAGCGTGGCGGGCATGCTGTCCGGCAGGCCGCGCGCCGCGACGATGCAGGCGGCGACCGGCCCCTTCATGTCCACGCTGCCCAGGCCGTGCAGCATGCCGTCCGCCACACGCGGCGACCACGGATCGATCCAGCCGGTCTCGGGCACCGTGTCCATGTGGCCGGACAGCGCCAACCCGCCGCGCGGGCCGCGATGCGCCACCAGCGCGCGCTTCGCCACGCCATTCGCATCGGCATAGTCCACGCGTGTGACGTCGAAGCCGGCCAGTTCCGCCTCGATCCGTTCGGCCAGCGGGATGTTGGACACGGAGGACCGGCTGTCGATCGCAACCAGATCGGCGGCCAGGCGCAGGACGGCTTCGGCATCATCGGTCATGCGCGCAGCATCCCTTGCCGGGCGCGCCCGGGCAAGCGAGGCTGCGGCCGCCATGACCGACATCGCCTATCTCGACCCCCGCACGGGGCGCACCTATCCGCTCGACACGCCGCGCTGGTGCGGGGATGACCAGGCGCCGCTGCTGCTCACGCCGCTGCCCGGCATCACCCGCGCGGCGATCCGCACGGAAGACCGCTCGCTATGGCGCTACGCCGCCGCGCTGCCTTTCATCCCCGACGACCCGATCACCATGGGCGAGGGCTGCACGCCGCTGGTGCCACGCGTGATCGGCGGTGCCTCGGCGCTGGTGAAGTGCGAGTGGTTCGCGCCCACCGGGTCGTTCAAGGATCGCGGCGCATCCGTGATGCTCTCCCTGCTGCGCGCGCAGGGCGTGGCGGCGGTGCTGGAGGATTCCTCCGGCAATGGCGGCGCCGCGGTCTCGGCCTATGCGGCGGCCGGCGGCATGGCGGCGACCATCTTCGTCCCGGCCAGCACGTCCCCGGCCAAGACCGTGCAGTCGCGTGCGTCGGGTGCGACCATCCGCCTCATCCCCGGCAGCCGCCAGGATTGCGCCGATGCCGCGCTGGCCGAGGCCACCAGCATCTTCTACGCCAGCCACAACTGGCATCCCTTCTTCCTGCACGGCACGAAGACGCTGGCCTATGAACTGTGGGAAGACCTCGGCTTCACAGCGCCCGACAACGTCATCGTGCCCTGCGGCGCGGGGTCGAACGTGCTGGGCTGCGGCATCGGCTTCGACGAATTGCTGCGCGCCGGCGAGATCACGCGCCTGCCGCGCATCTTCGCCGCCCAGCCGGCGAACTGCGCGCCGATCGCGCGCGCCTTCCTGGGCCTTCCCGCGGTGCCGGCGCAGCCCACCATCGCGGAGGGCACCGCCATCGCGCAACCGCTGCGCAGCCGCGAATGCGGCGAGGTCCTGGCACGCTCCGGCGGCAGCGCGGTGATGCTCAGCGAGGAGGAGATCGCGGCCGCCACGCTCGACCTGGCGCGCACCGGAATCTATGTCGAACCTACCTGCGCCCAGGCGGCCGCCGCTTTCGCGCGGCTGATCGCAGCCGGCACGATCCGCGCCGACGAGACCACCGTGATCGTGCTCACCGGCACCGGCCTGAAATCCACGCCGCGCATCGCCGAGATGCTGGGAGTGCCCCTCTGATGCCCGCACCGCGCATTGCCATCCTGGGCTTCTCGATCGAATGCAACCGCTTCGCGCCCCCCGCGCGCCGCGCCGATTTCGACGGCCGCTGCTACCTGGAAGGCGCCGACATCCTGGCCGAGGCGGCAAAGCCCGCGCCGCGCGCGCCCGCGGAACTCTCCGGCTTCCTGGCCGGCATGAACGCGACCGGCGACTGGATGCCGCTGCCCGTCATGATCGCCGCCGCCGAACCCAACGGCCCGGTGGACCAGGGTGATTTCGACGCCATGCTGGCGACCTGGCACGCCGGTCTCACGGCCCTGCGCGGCCAGGTGGACGGCGTCTATTCCATCATGCACGGCGCCGGCCTGGCCGCGCACGACCACGACCCCGAGGGCACGCTCCAGGCCCTGGTGCGCGAGGTCCTGGGCGACATCCCCTTCGTCTGTTCCTACGACCTGCACGCCAATGTGTCGGACCGCATGGTCGCGACCGTCGATGCTTTCGTGGGCTACCGCACCAACCCGCATCTCGACATGCACGAACGCGGTGTGGAATCCGCGCAGCTGCTGCGCCGCTTGCTGGCGGGCGAACGCTTCCACCGCGCCCATCGCCGCCTGCCGATCGTCTCGCCGCAGACCGCGCTGCTGACCGCGCAGGGGCCCTATGCGGAGGTGATGAACCTCGGCCAGGAACTGGCGGCGAAGGACAATCGCATCGTGAACGTGTCGGCCATGGCCGGGTTTTCCTATGGCGACACGCCGTTCAACGGCTTCTCGGTGATTGTCACCGCGACCGACCGCGACGCGGCGGAGTCCCTGGCGCAGACCCTGGCCGAAGCGGCCTGGGACCGCCGCGCACGCTTCGTTGCGAACCTCACCAGCCTCGACGAGGCGGTGCGGCTGGCGAAGACCAGCCCGGTGCCGCTCGCCTTCGCCGATGTCGCCGACAATCCCGGCGGCGGCGGGCGCGGCAACACCATGTGGATCCTGGATGCCTTCCACCGCGCCGGCGTGCAGGACGCGATCATCGGCATCATCGCCGATGCGCCGCTGGCGGCCGAGGCCCATGCGCTGGGCGTGGGCGCACGCTTCACCGCGCAGTTCAACCGAGCCGTCGCGGCCGACGACCCGTTCTCCAGGCCCTTCGCGGCGGAGGCCGAAGTGCGCGCGCTGTCGGATGGCGACGTCACCGGCCGGCGCGGCATCTATGCGGGGCGCTCCGTGCGCCTTGGCCGCACCGCCTGGCTGCAGATCGGCGGCATCGCCGTGGTGGTCATCGAAGGGCGCACGCAATGCGCCGATCCGGTGTTCCTGGAACACCTCGGCCTCGACATCGGCCGCGCGCGCGCCGTGGTGATGAAGTCGCGCGGCCATTTTCGCGGCGGCTTCGACGAGTTCTTCAAGCACGAGCAGATCGTGGAAGTGGACTGCCCCGGCCTGACCTCGCCCAACCTTGCCACCTTCCCCTGGAAGCACCTTCCGCGCCCGGTGCTGCCGATGGACCCCGAGGCGCGCTGGCCCTAGGAAGATCGCCCCCGATCCGGAGACGCTTCATGCGCCCCCTGCTGCTTGCCCTCTCCCTCGCTATCGCCCTGCCCGGCGCTGCCTCCGCGAACACCGCCCTGTGCACCGCGCTGCACCAGCTGGTGCAGGCCGCGCAGTCGCGCTTCGACTGGATGCCGCGCACCGGGCGCAACATCCCCGGCTCGGTCGAGGAACGCCACGGCACCCTGCAGACCCCCGGCGGCGCGCCGCGCGGCGTGTTCTACGCGGTCATGTCGCGCCACGACCCGCGCCAGCGCCCCGACCCCACGCAGGACCGCTTCCGCGCCCTGCAGCACGAGGTCGGCGCCTGCCTGACCGATGCCTCCTTCCAGGGCGTGACCGAAGGCACGGGCACCGCGCAGGCGTCGTGGAACACGCCATACGCCGTGGTCGGCCTGCGCCGCGCCGATGGCGGGCGGGAGATCCAGGATTCACTCGTCGAACTCTCCATCGCCTCACGCTGGTGACGCCATGACGCTGGATGACCTGCCCACGCCCTGCCTCGTGCTCGACCTGTCCATCCTGCAGCGCAACCTGGCGCATATGGCCGCCGCGGTGGCGCGGCATCCGGGCCTGGTGCTGCGCCCGCACATGAAGACGGCGAAGTCGATCGCGGTCGCCGACCTCGCCGCGCCCGGCAAGGGACCGATCACCGTCAGCACGGTGGCCGAGGCGCGCTACTTCGCCGGCGGCGGCTTTCGCGACCAGATCTACGCCGTCGGCATCACGCCGGCGAAGCTCGACGCCATCGCCGCGCTGAACGCGCAGGGCGGCGACGTGAAGGTCATCACCGACGATGCCGATGTCGCCGCCGCCATCGCCGCGCATCCCGGGCCGCTGCGCGCGCTGGTCGAAGTCGATTGCGGCGAGGGCCGCGGCGGCGTCGCGCCCGATTCCACCCTGCTGACCGAGATCGCCGGCCGCCTCGGCGCGCGCTGCGCCGGCATCATGACCCATGCCGGGCATTCCTACGCCGAGCGGTCCCGGCAGGGCCTGGAAGCGATCGCCGAGGCCGAGCACCGCGGCGCCGTCACCGCCGCCACCCGCCTGCGCGCCATGGGTGCGACGGTCGATGTCGTCTCGCTCGGCTCCTCGCCCACCGCGCTCTATGGCCGCGACATGGGCGGCGTGACCGACGTGCGCGCCGGCGTCTACATGTTCGGCGACCTGTTCCAGGGCCAGATCGGCACGCATGGGCTGGACGACATCGCCGTCACGGTTCTCACCGCCGTCACCGGCCGCAAGCCCGACCGCAACGCCGTGCTGGTCGATGCCGGCGCCATCGCGCTGTCGAAGGACCGCAGCACCGAGAAGGCGCCGAAGGACTACGGCTTCGGCTTGATGCTCGACCTCGACGGACGGCCCAGCTTCGGCGACGCCATCGTGGCGCGCACCCACCAGGAACATGGCGAGGTGCGCAGCGAACACCCCCTGCCCTTCGATGCCCTGCCGATCGGCGCGCTGGTCCGCATCGCCCCCAACCACACCTGCCTGACCGTCGCGGCGCATGACCGCTACTTCGTGGTCGATGGCGGGCGCGACGTCCTGGCCGTGTGGGACCGCGTCAACGGCTGGTGACGATCCCGCTTGTAAGTCCCGGCTGATTGCGGTTGCAATCGCGGCGGGCGGGGCGACATCCCGCCCCGGACACGTCCATCCGGGAGGGGGCTTCAGCAATGCGGGTCGTTCTGGCACAGCCGCGCGGTTTCTGCGCCGGCGTGGTGCGCGCGGTCGAGATCGTCGAGCGCGCGCTCGAACGCTACGGCCCGCCGGTCTATGTCCGGCACGAGATCGTCCACAACCGGCATGTCGTCGAGGACCTGCGCGCCCGCGGTGCCGTCTTCGTCAAGGAGGTGGACGAGATCCCGGTCGGCGCCGTGGCGGTCTTCTCGGCCCATGGCGTGGCCCGCAAGGTCGAGGGCGAGGCCGCGCTCAGGCGGCTCGATGTGCTCGACGCCACCTGCCCGCTGGTCACCAAGGTCCATAACGAGGGCCGCCGCTACGCCGCCCAGGGCCGCACCATCATCCTGGTCGGCCATGCCGGCCACCCCGAGGTGATCGGCACCATGGGCCAGATCGACGCGCAGGTGCACCTGGTCGCGACCGCCACGGACGTGGTTGACCTGCCGCTGCCGCGCGACACCAAGGTCTCCTTCGTCACCCAGACCACGCTGTCGGTCGACGACACGCGCGGCGTGATCGCCGCCATTCGCGCGCGCTTCGACGACGTGACCGGGCCCGACACGCGGGACATCTGCTACGCCACGCAGAATCGCCAGACCGCGGTGCGCGAATTGGCGGCCATCGCGCCGGTCGTGCTGGTGGTCGGCGCGGCGAATTCGTCGAACTCCAACCGCCTGCGGGAGATTGCCGCGGAATGCGGGGCGCAGGCCTACCTGATCGCGGATGCCTCCGCGCTCGACCCGGCCTGGCTGGACGGCGCCGTCGCGGTGGGCGTCACCGCCGGTGCCTCGGCACCGGAACGGCTGGTCGAGGAGCTGGTGGCGCGGCTGCGCGGGCTCGGCGCCACATCGGTCGAGGCGCTGCCCGGCATCGTGGAGGATGTCACCTTCCGCCTTCCCGCCAGCCTCGCCGCGGAGTAGCGCCGCTGGCGGTCAGATCGGCGCGCCACGCTGGCCGCGCAGCACCCGGGCGGGCGAGACGGTGCTCGGCGGCAACTGCACGGGGGGCTCGGACACCAGCCTTGTCGTGCCCGGGGGGTCGAGCAGCTCCGTGGTGAGGCGGTTGGCCTCGCCGTCGCAGGAGCGCGGCAGGAAGCTCGCGGGCGGATTTTCCAGCTCGATCGCCTCGATTCGCTGGGCTTCGCGGGAATTTCTGCAGATCAGCTCGTGTACATTGCGCAGGGGCCGCGGCGTCTGCGTCTCTCCGGGCGGGTTCAGGATGCGGCCGCAGGTATGCAGCGCCCGGTTCATCTCGCGATCCGCCACATCCTGGCTCGTGGCGGCGATGAACAGGGAGCGCGCGACGGTGAAGTAGACGGGGGTGCCCATGCCGACCGCAACGGGCGTGGGAAAATCCTCGGCCAGGGAAAGGCCGCCGAAGCTGCCGACACCCAGGCTGAGGCGCGCACCCGGCGACGTCGGCAACGATTCGGCGAGCGCGACCTGCGCGGCGCGGAGTTGGGCCGCGAGCGCGCCGGGGTCAGCGGCGCCGCCCACGGTGGCGGGGACGGCTGCGGGCACGGTCGGGATCGGGGCCGGGGAGACCTGCGCGAACAGCGCGGCCAGGCTGGCGCCGCCGAGCAGAGCCTGCGTCCTGGTCTGGCTGAATTCGTACTCGACGCGCCTCGCGTAGATGATGGAATTGGCCAGAGCGATGAACATCGACAACCGCTCAAGGTCAGACGACCGCGCCCGGCACAGGCGGCTCGCGGCGTCCTCATCCATGGTGTGGACGTAGCGGATCAGCCGCGTGGGTGGCAGATTGGCGCGCGCCCACGCCATGCGCAGGCGTTCGAGGTTGTCCATCGCGATGTTCTCGTCGATCGACATCGACACCAGGTTGCGCAGCCGGATGGTCACCGCCGCGTGGCGACTGCTGTTGAAGCCCAGGGCGCCCGCGATGTCGGCGACCGGTCCGGCCGCGCCGATCTGTGCGGCGGTCAGGCTGGAGGCGACCAGGCCGGGCACCGCGACGCGGCGCAGGCGCGGCTGGCCGGAAGCTGTGCCGCCGACATCCTGCACAAACAGCGCAGGCCTCGGCGGCGGCGGCGATCTGCGCCCCGTACGCGCGGCCGCTACACGCTGCGGGCAAGGCGACTCCGGCGCGCGCTCCGTGACGGTAGTGGTCGCGCGCGCCGCCGGAGCGGGCCGCGCGACGACGCTCACCGTGCCGGGTACGGTCAGCGTCGCCGTCGCGGTCGCCGCCGGCGCCGGTGCGACAGGCGCCGCGCCGCCGGCCGACGGCTGCGTCCACCTGATCGCCAGGCGTGAGCTCTCCTGCCTGAGCAGCATGTCCTCGAGGTCGCAGGACTCCGCCGCGCCGATCCGCAGCGTGCGGAAGCGTGGGTTGAGATCGGGGTCGGCCTCACGCGTCGAGATCAGGAAGACGTCGCCGATCTGCGCGTCCTCGCGCAGCGGGTACAGCGCCAGCATGTCGAGGCGCGCCATCGCGTCGGACCATTGCTCGGTGACGTCCACATTCGCGGCGTTCGGGGCGCAGCCGCATACGAACAGCATGGCGGCCAGCGCGCCGGCGGGTGCGATGTGGGTGCGGATCATGGCGGCGGCCTTCCTGGGAGATGGCGGGTCACAGGCACGCGTCGTCTTGTGTGCAACCAGATCGTTACAGTCTATCAAAGGCTGCGAATATCGCTCGACAATTGAGTTACACGCCGGCTTTTCCAGGTTGCGGCCGCGAGCTAAGTACAATTCCAGCCCGGCCAATGGGCACCCTGCCGGAGGAACCACCATGCTCACCCGCCGCCGCCTCGCCGCGCTGCCGCTGCTCGCCGCGCCGCTGCCTGCCGCCGCGCAGGCCTGGAACCCGACCCGCCCGATCCGCATCGTGGTCGGCTTCGCCGCCGGCGGCGCCACCGACATCAGCACCCGCACCATCCAGCCGAAGCTGCAATCCCTGCTGGGCCAGCCCATCGTGGTGGACAACCGGCCGGGCGCCGGCGGCAACCTGGCGACCGAGACCGTGGTGCGCGCCGCCCCGGACGGCACCACGCTGCTGATGGGCACGATCGGCGCGCTGGCGATCAACCCGACGCTCTACCCGAACCTGTCCTTCAACCCGCAGGCCGACCTCACGCCCATCGCGATGGCGGGCAGCGTGCTGAACGTGCTGGTGGTGCCGGCCGACCGGCCCTGGCGCACCGTGGCCGACCTGGTGGCGGCGGCGAAGGCGCGGCCGGACACGCTGTCCTACGGTTCCTCGGGCGTGGGTGGCGCGGGGCACCTGGCGGGCGCGCTGCTCGACCAGATGGCCGGGATCAGCACCATCCACGTGCCCTATCGCGGCGGCGGACCGTTGATGACCGACCTGCTGAGCGGCAAGACCGACTTCGCCTTCTCGACCGCGCCGACCGCGCTGCCGCAGGTCGAAGGCGGCCGCCTGCGCGCCCTGGCCGTGGTCACGCCGCAGCGTTCCGCCATGCTGCCCAACCTGCCCACCGTGGCCGAGACGCTGCCCGGCTACGAGGTGGCGAACTGGTACGCGCTGGTCGGGCCGAGGGGCCTGCCCGCGGCCGTCGTCGAGCGCCTGAACACCGCGATGCGCGAGACCATGGCGGATGCCGAGGTGCGCGCGCACCTCGCCCGCCATGGCGTCGAGCCGATGCCCGGCAGCGCCGAGGAACTGGCGCGCTTCATCCGCGTCGAGACCGAGAAATGGGCACCGATCGTGCGCGCATCCGGCGCGAGCGTGAACTGATCAGCGCAGCGCGGCGACCATGATCGCCGCGCCGGCGCCGAGCCCCGCCGCGGACCCCAGCCCGAACAGCACGCCGAAGCGCGCCGACCCTAGCGCCAACGCGTAGCCCGCCTTCGCCAGGATGTTGGTCGCCACGGCGACCGCCACCGCCTGCGCTGCGACCGCCGCCGTGATCGTCGCCGGCACCAGCGCCGGGACGGACAGGGTGATGGCATCCACATCGGTCAGCCCGGTCACGGCGGCGATCAGAATGACGGCACGACCGCCCAGCCATTCCGCGCCGAACTTCGCCAGCGCACCCACGCCGCCGAGCAGCAGCGCCATGCGCAGCACCGCGCCGATCTCGAAGGGATTGGCCGGTGCGGCGGGCGTGTCCCCGGCCGCCGCGCGGCGGCGCGCCAGCAGCAGCGCCACCACGCCCATCCCGGCTGCCGCGGCCAGCAGCGCCGGCCACAGCGCCCGCCCGATCTCAGGCGCGACCAGCAGCGCCAGGCCCGCCGTGCGGAGGCAGGACACCGCCCCCGCCACCAGCGCGCCCGCCGCCAGCGCCGCCGCCGGCCCGTCCCTGGCCGCGGCGGCGGCATTCGACAGCGTGACCGCGGTCGAGGACACCAGCCCGCCGGCGGCCCCCGCCAGCAGCAGCCCACGCTGCCCGCCGCCCAGCTTCACCGCCAGGTAGCCGAGGAAGGAGATCCCCGCGAGCAGGATCGCCAGCGTCCAGACCTTGTGCGGATTGATGCCCGCCAGCCACGGGATCGGCGCATCCGGCACCAGCGGCAGCGCCACCAGCGTCATCGACAGCAGCAGGATGGCGGAGCGCAGCTCGGCCCAGGTGATGCGCGCCATCAGCCCGTGCAGCTGCTCGCGCGCCGCCAGCACGGCGGTCATCGCCACCGCGGCGGCGCCGGCGGCGCGCGCCTCCCCGGCCACGGCCAGCGCGCCCAGCGCATAGGTGCCGATCGCCGCGACCAGGCTGGTGGCGCTGAAGCGGTCCTCGGCCTCCGCCTCCCGCAGGGCGAAAGGCAGCAGCGCCGCCATCAGCGCGAACAGCCCGGCGGCCAGCAACACCGCCCCGCCGGTCGGCCCCAGCGGCGCGGCCAGCGCGGCGACGATGCCGCCCGACAGCCCCACCAGCGCGAAGGTCCGCACGCCGGCGGTGCGGCGGCCGGGCGCGTCGTCGCGTTCGCGCCAGTGGCGCTCGGCGCCGACCAGCAGGCCGATCGCCAGGGCCACCGCCAGGCTGCGGATCAGATCCTCCTCGTTCATCGGCGCATTTCGCGCCGGGCGGTGCCGGGCCGCAAGCGCTCCGCTTGCAGGGCAGGCCCCGCCGCGCCCATATCCCGTCCATGGATCTCGACTTCACCGAGGCGGAGCTGCACCGCTATTCGCGCCACATCCTGCTGGAGGAAGTGGGCGCGACGGGGCAGGCGAAGCTGCGCGCCGCGCGCGTGCTGATCGTGGGCGCCGGCGGGCTCGGCTCGCCGCTGGCGCTGTATCTCGCCGCCGCCGGGGTCGGCACGCTCGGGCTGATCGACGACGACGCGCTGGAACTGTCCAACCTGCAGCGCCAGGTCGCGCACACCACCGCGCGCATCGGCCGCAACAAGGCCGAGAGCGCCGCCGAGACCCTGCGCGCCCTGAATCCCGACACGCGCATCGATATCCATGCCCGCCGCATGGACGCCGAGGCCGCGCGCGACCTCATTCCGCGCTACGACATCGTCTGCGACGGCACCGACAATTTCGCCACGCGCTTCCTGCTGGGCGATGCCTGCCACCTGCTGGCGCGCCCGCTGGTGAGTGCCGCGGTGCTGCGCTTCGAAGGCCAGCTGAGTGTCTTTGCCGGCCATGACGGCGCGCATCCCTGCCACCGCTGCCTGCATCCCGAACCGCCGCCGCCCGGGCTGGTGCCGACCTGTTCGGAAGCCGGCGTCCTGGGCGCCGTCACCGGCGTGATGGGAACCCTGCAGGCGACGGAAACGCTGAAGCTGATCCTGGGCATCGGCGACCCATTGAAAGGGCGGCTGCTGCTGTGGGATGCGCTGGATGCGCGGTTCCGCACCGTCAGGCTGAAGCGCGACCCGGCCTGTGCTTTGTGCGGCGACCACGCGACCATCCGCGACCTGTCGGGCCATGGGTCGACGGCCGCGGTGTGCGCGGCGTGACCGGACGCAAAGCCCCGTTCCCAAAGCCCAGAAAACGGCGGGGGATTCGCGGTCGGTGCCCTCCCCCGACCTGCCTTCCATGACGACCCTCGGCATCCTCCTCGAATCCGGCACCCACGCCCGTGCCCACTACGCCCTGGTGGTCGCCGCCGGCGCCGCGGCCATCGGGCGCGACGTGGTCGTCTTCGCCACCAACCGGGGCTGCCTGCTGCTGGCCGAACCCTGCCCGCTGATGGATGACCCGCGCGAGGCCGCCATCGCCGCCCGTGGCGTCGCCGGCATCGCCACGCTGCGCGCCGCCTGCATCGAGATGGGCGTGCGCCTGATCGCCTGCGACGCCGGGCTGCGCGCGGAGGAGTTGGTCGACATGCCGCTCGCCGCCGGTGTGGAAGTGGCCGGGATCGTGACGTTTCTCCAAGCCCTCGGCGCCGGCCAGGTGGTCACGCTGTAGCGCGCTTGACCCCGCCCCGGCCGCAGGTGGACAGAAGGGCATGACAGCCCCGCGCCGGATCGGATTCGCGTTGCTCGCGCTGCTTGGCGCCGGGCCGGCGCTCGGCCAGGCCACCGCGCCGGGCAGCCTGCCGCCGCCGGTCCGCCCCGGCACCAGCGCCCCGGCCGCGCCGACACCCCCGCCCGCGCCCACAACGCCGCGCCAGGCC
>NZ_CAKKLX010000043.1 GCF_918698155.1 Roseomonas sp. CECT 9278 | reverse complement strand
CCGCCAGCGCCGCCGGGTCGGGCAGCGCGGCCAGGCGCGCGGCCTGCGTCGCGGCGCTCGGCAGGAAGCGCGCCGCGTGGTCGAGCATGGCGGTGCCGGCCAGCGCCGCGGCGGCGCGTTCGGCGCCCTGCAGCGCGGCCTCGGCGGTGTCGGCCCGCAGCGCCAGCACCACCCGCACATCCGGCGCACCGACCTGGGCGCGGAGTTCCTCATCCAGCGCGCGCACCGGCTCCGGCACGGGGCTGAGTGCCGCCAGGTCGCGTTCCATGCGCGCCCCGCCGGTCGCGATCATCGCCGCCACCGCCGCGCCGAGCAGCACCAGCACCAGCCCGCGCCGGGCCGGCAGGCGCAGCAGCGCATGCGCCAGGCGCTCCGGCAGCGGGCGCACGGCCAGCCCCTCCGGCGGCAGCAGCGCCGGCAACAGGAAGCGCGTGGCGAGCGCCGCCGCCACCAGCCCGCTGGCGGCGAACAACCCCAGCTGCGCCAGCCCCGGAAAGCCCGAGGCCAGCATCGGCGCCAGCCCCGCCACCGCCGCCGCGCAAGCCAGGCGCAGCGTCGGCCAGATCCGCCGCGCCGTGTCGCGCAGGGCCTCCCCCGGCGCGCGGTTGGTCACCAACAGGATCGGGTAGTCATCCACCACCCCCAGCATGGTCATGCCGAAGCCGAGTGCGGCGCCATGCACATGCCCGAACACCGCCCCCACCATCGCGAGGCCCGCCAGCGTGCCGGCGGCCAGCGGCACCGCCACCACCGCCAGCATCATCGGGCTGCGGTAGCGCCAGAACAGGAAGCCGCCGACCAGCAGGAAGGACAGGGTCGAGACCAGCTGCACGTCGGCGCGCACCGTCGCCGCCGCCTCCGCCGCGAAGATGCCGGGGCCCGACAGCAGCAGCCGCGCGCCGGGCGGCGGCGCGGCCTGCGCGAAGGCGGCGCGGATCGCCGCGACGGCCGCCTGCTGCGCCTGCGTGTCGAGCCCCGCCGCGCTTGTCTGCGCCAGCAGCAGCGCGCGGGTGCCATCGGCCATCCAGACACCGTGCTCGGCGGCGACGCGCCCCTCGCCGGCCCAGCCGCGCAGCATCGCCAGGAAGGCACCGGTCGGGTCGGCGAAGGCGAAGCGGCGGACCAGCGGCGCGGCGGAGGATTGCAGCCCGTCCAGCACGCCTTCCAGCGCCGCGCGCAGGGCCGGTTCGCCGAAGGCCGCCGGCGTCGCGGCGGGCGACAGCGCGTAGCGATGGGCGAACAGCAGCGCCGCCTCCGCCTCGTTCACCAGCGCGCTGCCATTCGCCACCAAGGTGAAGCGGCCATCGGCGGACAGCAGCTGCGCCATGTCGCGCGAGATCCGCGCGAGGTCCTGCGGGGCGGCGCCCTCGATCCCCGCGACCAGCAGCCGGGTGGCGGCGCCGGCGCGCAGTTCGCGCAGCAGGAAGGCGGCTTCCTCGGTGGTCGCGGCGGGCAGGAAGTCGGTGATGTCGCTGCGCAGTTCGACATGCCGCAGCAGCAGCGGGAAGGCGGCCGCCAGCAGCGCGAGCGCCACGGCCAGGCGCAGGAAGCGCATCATGGCGCGGGGCTGGCCATCAGCCGCGTGCGGCCTTCGTTGCCCTGGGTCTCGACCACCGCGAGGAAGCCGCCGATGCCCTCCAGCGTGATGCGCTGCACCGCGCCGCGCAGCCGGAGCGAGCGCGGCACCAGCACGATGCGCCAGCGCGCGGGCTCGCCGCTGAACGTCACCTCGTGATGCCGGCGCAGCGTGGCGATGTCGCCGGCGAGCGTCGCGCGCAGGGCTTCGACCAGCGGGCGGATCTCCGGCGCGGTGTCGAGCGCGAGGGTCTCGCGCAGCCCGCGCTGCGGGCGTTCGATCGTGAGGCGGTTGCCCTCGACCAGGAACAGCTCCGGCGCGGGGTCGGTGGTGCGCTTCTCCAGCCGGTCGGGGGCGCGCCAGGCGAGCGTCCCGCGCGAGACGATGGGCCGGTCGAGTTCCGGCACCTCCTTCTCCTCGACGAAGCTGGCGTTCGACGATGGCACCGCGCGGAAGGCGGCCATCACCGCCGCGAGCGGGTCGGCGGCCTGCGCTGCCAGCGGCAGCAGGAGAACGGCCCGCCGTGGTGCCTGCCACAGCCCGGCGGGTGCGGCTTCACCGATGCCGTCGCGCGATGTGGTGCGCGCGCCGTCGCGCGACGGCGCGCCCAGGCAGTCGCGCGACGGCGCGCCCAGGCAGTCGCGCGACGGCGCGCCCAGGCAGTCGCGCGACGGCGTGCCGGTGCGGGCCATCGCGGGTACCGGACGGTTCCCGCCCGTCACGGCGCATCCCCCCAGAACTCGTAGAAGTTGAACCAGTTGTAGGGATGCGCCCGGCACACCTCCGACAGCCTGTCCGCATACCGCGCCAGCCAGTCCCGCAGCGCTGCCTCCCGCCTGTCGCGCGGCAGGTCGATGGCCGGCGCGAATGCCTCGAAGCGCAGCACGTAGCGGCGCGGGCCGAGCCACAGCCCGAAGCCCAGCACCACCGGCGCGCGCAGGATCGCCGCGAGCGTCATGGGCCCGCCCGGGAAGGGCGCGGGGTGGCCGAGGAACGGCACGCTCATCATCCGGTCACCGCGCACCGCGCGGTCGGCCAGCAGCCCGACCACGCCGGCGCGGTCCAGCACCTCGCGCGCTTCCAGCATCGCCTCGGGCCGGCCCAGCGCGATCACCGCGGCGCGGCGCGTCGGGTCCAGGCTGTCGAACAGCGCATCCGCCGGCCCGGCATTGGCGGTGTGCATCAGCATCCGCACCTCGACCGGCGCGCCATCGCCGCCGACGGCGCGCAGCGCCTCGAACGACCCCATATGCGCGCCCAGCAGCACCAGGCCCTGGCCGCGCGCGGCGGCGGCGCGCAGCGTCTCGAGCCCGGTCACCTCGACCCGGTAGCCCTGGCGCCGCCCGGTCAGCAGGAAGACACGGTCGAGCATGGTCGAGGCGAAGCAGAAATACAGCCGCCACAGGTCGCGCCAGCGCGCCACGCGCCCCAGCGCGCGCGTCAGGTAGCGCCGCGCCGCGCGCTTCTGCGCCGCCGGCGAGGTCACCAGGTAGAACAGCGTGACCGGGAACAGCATGCCATGCGCCGCACGCCAGCCCAGGCCGAGCGCGATCCGCACCATCAGCCGCAGCGCGCCACCGCTGCCGCGCTCGGGCGTCGCGGCCCAGGCGGCGTGTGCTGCAGCGTGGGACGGGGCGTGCGCCGAACCGGGCGCGGGCGTGGGCGCGTCGGGCGCGGCGGTCATGGCGCGAAGGCCAGTTCTCCGGCGGCGACCAGGCGGTCCTCGACAAAGCAGGTGAAGCCCACGCGCAGCGCGCCGCGCGGCGCCCAGGCGATGCGCACCGCCTGGCCGGGCAGCACGGGGGCGGCGAATTTCACCCGCGGCACGGCCACCAGCGCACCGAGCCCGAAGGCCGCGCGCGCCGCGATCGCCACATGATCGACCAGCACCACCCCGGGCACCACCGGCGCGCCGGGGAAGTGGCCGGGCAGGGCCGCGTGGTCCGGCGCGACGACGAAGCCCGGTGCCTCGCCAGGCCCCGGCCCATGCGCCACCGCGGCGCCATCGACC
The DNA here is from genome assembly GCF_918698155.1 of Roseomonas sp. CECT 9278. Lineage (GTDB taxonomy): Bacteria > Pseudomonadota > Alphaproteobacteria > Acetobacterales > Acetobacteraceae > Neoroseomonas. Next base: position 36,729 of record NZ_CAKKLX010000043.1, on the reverse strand, counting down.
CCCGCATGGCCAGGATCCGGATGCATCAGCGCGATCGCGCGAGCCGCAGCAGGTCCTGGCGCCGCAGCTTGCCGACGCCGTCGCGCGGCAGGGCGTCGGCCATCACCACCGGGCGCGGCAGGAAGGCGGGCTCCACGCGCTCGCGCAGCGCGGCCACCACGGCCTCCGCCGTCAGGCCGGGCGCCACCACCACCGCGGCCAGGCGCGCGCGCGGATTGCGGTCGAGGTCCTCGGGCGCCAGGAACACGCCGTCCTGCACGCCCGCGATCGCCGTCAACAGGCTGGTCAGGCCGGAGAGCGAGGCGCGCTTGCCCGCGAGCTTCACCATGTCGCCGCGCCGGCCCAGCAGTCGGAATCGCCCGGGGCCGAGCCATTCCAGCTCGTCGGCGAGCGGCACCGGCGCCGGCAGGCCGGGCACCGCGACCGTGGCACCGGCCGGCCCGATGTCGAAGGCCACCCCGGCATAGGGCTCCCAGCCTTCGTCCCCCAGGGCGCGGCGGGAGGCGACGGAGCCGGCCTCGGTCGCGCCGTAGATCTCGTGCAGCGGGGCGCCCCAGGCGGCCTCGGCCTCGGCCGCCAATGCGGCGGCCAGCGGCGCGGTGGCGGAGATCACGCCGGCCAGCGGCGGCAGCGCGATGCCGGTGCCGAGCAGCGCGCGCATCTGCAAGGGCGTCGTCACCAGCAGCCGCGGCGCCGGCAGCCCGGCCAGCGCCTCGGCGATGTCGGAGGGGTAGAAGACCGGCCCCGCATGACCCGCGCCGGCACCTTGCAACGGCAGCATCAGCGTGGTCTCGAAGCCATACATGTGTTGCGCCGGCACGGTGCCGACAATGCTCGCGCCGGGCGCGATGGCGAAGCGCGCTGCGGCGGCGCGCGCGCCGGCCACCAGCGCGCCCCAGGGCTTCGGATGCGGCTGCGATTCCCCCGTGCTGCCCGAGGTGAAGGCGATCGCCGCGATCATGCCCGTCGCGATCGGCGGGTTCGGCGCGTCGCGCCCGGCGGCCGCATGGGGGCGCAGCACGGGCAGCGGCAGCGCGATATCGGTGTCCGCCAGGGCGTAGCGCGCGCCATGGAGCGCCGCGATATCCGCCAGCCGCTGCGGCGTGCGGTCGGCCGACAGCAGCGTGGTCTGCCCGCGCGACAGCGCCGCGGCGAAGCCGAGCAGCGCCAGGTAGCGGTCGGCGCAGAAATTCAGCACCGGCCCGTCATCCGGCAGGATGGCGGCGAGGGCGGCGACCTCCGCCAGGAAGCGCTGCACCGTCACGGCATCGTGCCCACGATGGAAGATCGCCTCGGACGGCGCGCGGGAGGTCAGCGGCAGGGCCGGTTCAGCGCGCATCATGCAGGGCATCGGCGCGCCAGATCGCGCGCAGCGTGTTCCAGGGGCTGGCCGACCGCAGCGCCGGGAACAGCGCGCGCCGGATCGGGTGTTCGACCAGGAAGAACGCCGCCGACAGCGCCAGGTTGCCGGCCGCCGAGGCCCCCGGCGCCGGCCCGGCGCCTGCCAGCGTCAGCAGGTTCAGCGCGGCGAAGCCCAGGAAGAACCAGGTCCAGGCCCAGGTGAGGCAGCGCGTATACGCCAGCAGCTCCGGCGACAGCCGGCCATGTTCGGCGCGGGTGTAGCGGGCGATCAGCGGCTCCCGCCCCGGCCGCAGCGTGGCGCCGAAATGCCAGGCCAGCAGCAGGTTGCCCGCCAGCGGCAGCGCCGCGAGCAGCAGCGCGGCGGCGCCCGGCTGGCCGATCCACAACGCGGTCGCGCCGCCGGTGCCCAGCGCCACCGTGCCGATCGGCAGGGCGCGGGACGCCGGCGCCGCCATGGCGCCGATCGCCGCCATGGCCAGGATCGCCGCGGCGTCCTGCTGCCCCCCGGCCTGGGCCGCCAGGAACAGCCCGGACAGCGGCAGCGAGATCGCCAGCCGCGGCGCCAGGCGGGGCAGCGCCATCCGCGTCAGCCCGTCCGGTTCGTCTCGATATGCGCGGCGAGCGCGCGGAGCGAGCGGAAGATGCGGTGGTTGCGTTCGTCGTCGGAGCGCAGCTGGAAGCCGTAGCGCTTGGACACGGCCAGCGCGATCTCGAGCGCATCGATCGAATCGAGCCCCAGCCCTTCGCCGAACAGGGGGGCTTCCGGATCGATCTCCCCCGGCGTGATCTCGAGGTGGAGCGCCTCGACGATCAGGCCGGCGACCTCCGCTTCCAAGGACAGGGTCGTCGTCAACACTGGTCTCCCGCCGCGATCCGCGTTCCATACCGGGGTCCAAGCCGCCCGACCGCCCCGCCCGGTCTTGACGGAAGGGGGTTGACCGGCGACCTGAGCCGCAATGCCAGACATACCCGGAACCCAAAAGTATCAAGGGGAAAGCGGCCGAACAAGGGCGAGCGACCGTGCCGCCCGCCGCTTCGCCCCGCTGCCCGCCGAATTCACCTTCACGGTGGATGTGGAGGAGCATGGCGCGACGGGCCGCGCCGCCGCGGCGACCCGCCGGCTGCTCGACCTGCTGGAGCGCGCCGGCGCGCGCGGTACCTTCTTCGTGCTGGACGATGTGGTGCGCCAGGATGCCGGCCTGGTGCGGGAGGTCGCGCGGCGCGGCCACGAGGTCGCCTCCCACGGCCAAGGCCATCTCCACCTGGCGGACCAGGGGCCGGCGGCGTTCCGGGCCGGGACGCTGGCGGCGCGGGACCGCCTGGCGGACCTGCTGGGCATGGCGCCGCAGGGCTACCGCGCGCCGTATTTCTCGCTGACGCCGCGCGCCGCCTGGGCGCCGGCGATCCTGGCCGAGGCCGGCTTCGCCTATTCCTCCTCCCTGCTGCCGGCCTGGAGCCCGCTGGCCGGCTGGCCGGGGGCGCCGCGCCAGCCCTTCCTGTGGCCCGGCGGCGTGCTGGAACTGCCGGTGCCGGTCGGGCGCGTCGGGCCGCTGCGGCTGCCCTTCCTGGGGGGCATGTACCTGCGCTGGCTGCCGCCCTGGCGCCTGTCGACCCTGGTGCGGTCCTGGGCGGCCGAGAATCGCGGGGGGCACCTGTGGTCCTATTGCCACCCCTATGACCTGGATGCGGGGGAAGGCCTGGTGCGGCGCGCCGATGCCGGCCTGGCGGGCAGCGTCATGCTGTGGCTGAACCGCGGCCCGACCATGCCGCGGCTGGAAGGGCTGCTGCGCGGGCGGCGTTCGGAGCCCTTCGCGGCGCGGCTGCCGGCCCTGCGCGCCGCCGCGGCGGCATGGCAGCCGCAGGACGCGCCCGGCGCGCTGCGTGCCGCGCCGGCCGCGTGAGCCGCCAGGATCAGGGTGGACGGCAGAGCTGTGCCTCGGCCGCCGCCAGCGCCGCGGCCAGCCCGTCGCCGCGGATCTGCGGCACGTCGCGCAGCCCGTCCTCGCGCATGCGGTCGGCGACGCACAGGCACAATCCGGCCACGCGGCGCAGCGGCCAGTCGGTGCGGTCGCCCAGCGCGTCGCGCAGCCCGGTGGTGCAGCGCCAGCGGAACATCGCGTCGCCGAACGGCGTCTGCAGGCCGGATGCGCCGGCGGCCGGCCGCGTGAAGGTGGACGGGCGCGGCGTGCGGTCGGCCGCGACCTCGCGCGCCGGCACCTCGCGCGGCGGGAACGGGCCGACGAACCACCAGGCACCGGCGCCGAGCGCCCCGAGCCCGACCAGGAAGACCAGCATGCGCAGCATCGCCCGAGCATGCCGCCCCCGGGGCGCACCGGCCAGCCCGCACGATGCGGTTCCATTCCGGCGCGGCGGTGTTCTAGGCTGCGGCGATGCGCCGAACCCTGCTCTGCCTGACCCTCGCCGCCGTGCTCCCGGTCGTGCCGGCTGCCCTGCCCCCGGGCATGGCGCGCGCGCAGACCATCGAGACACCGGCCCCGCCGCCGTCGACGCCGATGCCGCGGCCGCCGCGATCCTGCACGCCGGCGCCGCCCACCACCTGACCGCGGCGCAATCGCTGCGGGCCGTCACGCTGGCGTTTGTCACGCGGAGCGCGCCGGGCTTCATCCCGCGGAGCGCGCTACGCTTTGTTGCGCGCTGCGCTCTGGCCCTCATCGCGCTGTGCATGCCCGCCTGGGCGCAGCCCGTCCCAGGCCTCGGCGCGACCGACCCGCGCCAGCCGGTGCCGGCCGACCAGGCCCCCTGGAACGCGGTGGGCGAGATCGAGGCCGCCGAGAACCGCTGCACCGGCACGCTGGTCGGCCCGCGCAGCGTGGTCACCGCCCAGCATTGCCTGATCAACGCCGAAGGGCGCGCCCTGGTGCCGGCCAGCCAGGTCGTCTTCCGCCTGGGCGGGCGCACGGCGCACGGCGTCTCGGTGGTGCGCGGGCAGGGCTTCGACATCGCGCTGGAGCAGCCCTGGCGGGCCGACTGGGCGCTGCTGACGATCGACACGCCGCTCGGCGAAGGGCGCGCGCTGCGGCTGTCCCGCGAACCGCCACGCGACGGCACGCTGCTGGCCCTGCCGGGCTGGCAGCATGACCGGCCCGGCGCGCTGGTGGCGGACCTGCGCTGCCGCGTGCTGGTGATGGGCACCTTCGGCGCGCAGGGGATGCTGGTCGGGCACAATTGCACGGGCACCATGGGCAGCAGCGGGGCACCGCTGATCGCGCGCGACGCGGCCGGCGGGTTCGTGGTGGTGGGGGTGCAGGCGAAGGCGGCGCTGGGGCGGTCGCAAGGGGTCGCGGTGCCGGGCTTCATGATCCCGCTGCGGTAAGCAGGGCGAGGCTCTGCCTCGCGCTCCGCCGGGGTGACAGTGCCACCCCGGACCCCGCCGGGACCCGGCGCTATCGAAGGGGGCGCAGGGGGGCGAGGATCTCGTTGTCGTGCTCGCCGACGCGGGGCAGGCCGCTGCGCACGCCGAGGCGTTCGCCGGAAAACGTGATGGGCAGGGCCGGCACGGCGCCCGCACGGCCATCGGGGAAGGTGATGGGCAGCAGGCCACCACTCGCCGTCAGATGCGGGTCCGCCAGCAGGTCCCACGGGCGCGCGATGCGCGAGAAGGGCAGGCCGGCGCGCTCGCACATCGCCTCCAGCGCCGCCACGTCATGTTTGCGCAGCAGGGACTGCACCAGCGGGATCAGCGTCTCGCGCGCCTTCGCACGGTCGGTGTTGGTGGCATAGGCGGGGTCGTCCAGCACCGGTTCGGCCAGTTCGCGGCGGAAGATCTCCCATTGCCGGTCGGTGACCACGCCGATGAAGATCTGCTGGCCGTCGCCGGTCTCGAACACGTCATACACGCCCCAGGCGCGGCGACCGGCGGGCATCGGCGTGGGATCCTGGCCGGTCATGGCCTGTTGCAGCATGGCGGTGGAGACCAGGAAGGCGGCGTTCTCGAACAGCCCGGATTGCAGGTGCTGGCCACGGCCGGTCGCATCGCGGCTGCGCAGCGCGGCCATCACGGCGATGGCGCCGAACATGCCGCCCATCATGTCGTTGACCGGCGCACCGGCGCGCAGCGGGCGCCCGGGCGGGCCGGTCATGTAGGCCAGGCCGGATTGCATCTGCACCACCTCGTCCAGCGCGGTGCGGTTCTCGTACGGCCCGGGCAGGTAGCCCTTCAACGAGAGGTAGATCAGCCGCGGATTGCGCGCCGACAGTGCGTCGTAGCCGAGGCCCTTCGACTCCAGCCCGCCGGGGCGGAAATTCTCCAGCACCACGTCGGCGGTGTCGACCAGGCGCTTCAGCGTCTCGAGGTCGGCCGCGTCCTCGGTGTCGAGCTGCACGGATTTCTTGTTGCGGCTGAAGGCCGGGAAGAAGCCGGTGCCGGAGGAGACCAGGTAGCGCGTGCGGTCGCCCTTGCCGGGCGGTTCGACCTTGATGACCTCGGCCCCCAGGTCGGCCAGCACCAGGCCGCAGGTCGGGCCCATCACCATGTGGGAGAATTCAATCACGCGGATGCCGGCCAGGGGCAAGGGCGCGCTGCCCTGCGCTTCGGGCGCGCTCATGCCGCGCGTGCCTTGGCCCGGAAGGCGGTCAGCGACCCGCCGCGCAGCAGCGCCGAGGGCAGGGTGCGCCCCAGCACGCGCTCCGCCAGGTGCCCCGCCGCGATCATCGCATCCACGTCGATGCCGGTGGCGATGCCCATCTCCTCGCACAGCAACACCAGCTCCTCCGTCGCGATATTGCCAGGCGCACCGGGGTGCCCGGCGAAGGGGCAGCCTCCGGCGCCACCCACCGCGGCGTCGAATTCATCCACGCCCATCCGCAGCGCGGCGAAGGCGTTGGATATGCCCAGCCCGCGCGTGTCATGCAGATGCAGCGACACCTTCTGCGCCGGCCAGCGCGCCCGCACCGCGCCAACCACGCGGTCGATCAGCAGCGGGTTGGCCCAGCCCATGGTGTCGGCCAGCGAGATGCGCTCGATGGCGCAGCCCGTCTCCTCTGCCAGCGCCATCGCATCCGCGACGGCGGCGATGGCCTGGGCCGGCGTGACCTCCCCAGCGAAGTTGCACCCGAAGGCCGCCTGTACCGACGCACGCGTCACCGCCACGCCGGCCGCCTGGTGCGCGACGACGGTCTCGCGCTGCGCGGCGATCTGCCCGGCGCGGTCGCGGTTCAGGTTCTTCAGCGAAAACGCCTCGGACGCCGCGACGGTGATGGACCCGTACAGCGACAACCGGTCGCGGAATCCCAGCGCACGATCCAACCCCTGCGGGTTGAACCACAGCGCGGTGTAGGACACCCCCGCGCGCGGCGTGAATCCCGCCACCACCGCATCGGCATCCGCCCAGCCCGGCACGCGCTTCGGGCTGACGAAGGACGCCACCTGGATGCGCGGCGCCCCGGTGGCGGCCAGCGCATCGATCAGCGCGATCTTGTCGGCGGTGGGCACGGGGGTGGTGGCGATCTGGAAGCCCTCGCGCGGGCCTTCCTCGGTGATGCGGACGCGCTTCGGCAGGTCGCTCATGGCGTGGCTCCTCCTGGGCTGCGGCGGAAGGCCAGGGTCAGGTTGTTGGCGGGCATGGCGGTGATGGCGGGCGGGCCGAAGCCGGCGGCGTCGGCTTCCGCAGCGACGGCCTCAAGGTCGCGCACGCCCCATTCCGGGTCGCGGGCACGCAGGCTGTCGTCGAAATCGGCGTTGGAGGGCGCGGTATGCGCGCCGCCGCGCTTGAACGGGCCGTACAGCACCAGCGGCGCGCCAGGCGGCAGGATGCGCGCGGCGCCGCGCATCAGCCCCGCGCAGGCGGTCCAGGGCGCGATATGGATCATGTTGATGCACAGCACGGCGTCGGCCTGCGCCAGCGGCCAGTCCGCGGCGGCGGCATCGAGCGCCAGCGCCGGGCGGATGTTCGCCACGCCCGCGCACCAGGCGTCGATGCTGGCGCGGGCATCGGCGTCGGGGTCGCTCGGCTGGAAGGTCAGATCGGGAAGGGCGGGGGCGAAATGCAGCGCGTGCTCGCCGCTGCCGCTGGCCACTTCCAGCAGCAGGCCGCGGGCCGGCAGGATGCCGCGCAGCACCGCCAGGATGGCGTCGCGATTGCGCGCGACGGCGGGGGCTTCGCGGCGGGCGTCGGTCATGGAAACAGCCTTTCCGGCGCGAGCGCGGCATAGACGTCGCCGGAATTCGCCTCATGCGGCAGGGCGGCGATCCAGGCGGCCATGGCCTGCGCGCCGATCGGCGCGGGATGCGCGAACGCCATGCCTTCGCCGAGGCACGCATTGAACGCGCGGTAGCCGAGTGCCGCCAGCAGCACCAGGCATTCCGCCGCCACGCCGCGCTGGATGGTGGTGAACTCGAAGGACAGCGCGCGCGGCGGGCGCGACAGCCCGCGCAGGACGGCGGCCTCGAAGCCCTCCACGTCGATCTTCACGAAGGCCGGCAGGCCGTGTTGCATGGCCAGCGCATCGAGCGTGGTGACGGGCCGCGCGATCGCGCTGTCCCAGCGCTGGCCTTCCCAGCCCGCCGCGCCATCGGCGGCGGCGATGAAGGCGTCCGACGCGGTCGCCACGGTCGGGTTGGCGGTGTTCAGGCGCAGCATCGCCTCGCCCGGTTGCGCGCCGACCAGGGACTGCACCAGCGTAGTGCCAGCATCGCCGCGGAACAGCAGCCGCAGCGCGCGCGCCAGGCGCGGCTGCGGTTCCACCGCCACCACCCGCGCCCCCAGCCGCCGGAAGGATGCGCTGCGATCCCCCACATGCGTGCCGACATCGAAGGCGAGGTCGCCCGCCCCCAGGAAGCGCGCATAGAACCCGTCCAGCACCGCCGCGCGCCCCGGGGCGTAGTAGGTCCGCAGCGAGGCACCGACCGCCTTCGCGAAGCCCGTCATGCCGCGCGCGCCGGCTTCAAATCGACCAGCGGCGTGCCGTCCATGCAATCCAGCCCGCGCACCGTCACCGCGTCGTCGCTCACGGCCACCACATCCACCACGGAGGTCGCGATCGGGTTCGGCCGGTTGGGCGATCGCAGCGCGAAGGTGCCGCGCGCGGCGCGCCCCTTCGGCACCTGGACCAGCAGGTCGCGCCGCGCCAGGTGCATCCAGTAGAGCACCTCCAGCCGGTCGCCGGCGGCGATGCCGCTGAGCGCGGCGCGCCAGGGGGCAGCGACCTCGATACGGCAGTCCGGCCCGTCCGGCGTGCCGCGATGCGGGCATTCGGCGCGGGTCGCGAAGGGCGTGCGGATGCGGCCGATGAAGGCGATGGTCGCGTCGGCGCGGGTCGTGTCGCCGCCCTCCACCTCGCCGGGGCGCGTGGCGTGCCAGTCGCTCACGCGAAGACCATCGCGGCCCCGGCGGCGTGCTCCGGCGGCACCATCAGCCCGCCCGGCGCCTGCACGGTCGGGATGCCTGCCAGCAGCTGGCGCGCCGCCGCGCCGCCATCCGACGTGCGGACCACGATGCCGGCCATGAAGGGCGAGACCGGCGCGCGCATACCCGGCAGCACCTCGGGCAAGGCGGCCTCGGGCAGCACCCGCACGCGGGTTTCCATCACCTCCGCGAAGGGGCCGGCGGCGCGCGCGGCGCCCGGCAGGCGCAGCAGGAAGCCGCCGGCGGGGTCCGGTTCCACCGGCAGGCCCGACACGCGCGACAGCCGCGCGGCCGTCTCCGCCGGTTCGGCGGCACACAGGATGGCTTCCTCCAGCGCGACCGCCTTGTTGGCGTGGTCCATCCAGCGTTCCTGCCAGACCAGTTCGGGCGTCAAATGCCGGATCAACTGCACGCGGCCCTCGGGCGGATCGGGGAAGGGCAGGCGGGCGAATTTCGCGATCGGCCCGCCGGCTTCGACCGGCCGTTCCAGCCAGGCCACGCCCGGGATGTCGATGCCCGCGGCGCGCATGCGGGCCAGGTTCGCATCCTCGTCCGTCATGGCCAATGCGAGGATGTGCATGCCCGGATAGCGCGCGAGGAACCGGTTCAGCGTGTTGTCGAACAGCGCGGGATCGAGGATCGCGATCAGCTCGATATAGCCGTGCTTCAGGAAGGCGCAGCGATTGCCCGACCCGAACTGTTCCACCGGCAGGTCGGGCCTGCGCCGCCCCGATTGCTGCGCGATCGGGCTGAGCGAGAAGCCCAGCCGTTCATAGGCCGCGCAGATCGGCGCGAGGTCGCGCGCGGCGATGCCGACATGATCGAGGGCGACGGCGGTGTTCATGCGGGATTCTCGTACTTGTCGAGCAGCCAGGATGCGGGTTCGGCGGCGGCCTCGATGTGCCAGCGTTCCATCAGCGGATGCGCGCGCACCGCCGCGACATAGGCGCGCGATGTGGCGGTCAGTTCCGGCGCCCAGGTGATGAAGCGCGTGACCACCGGCGCATACATCGCATCCGCCAGGCCGAGGCGTGCGCCGAACAGGAAGGGGCCGCCATGGGTGCTGATCGCCTGCGCCCAGATCGCCTCGATGCGGGCGATGTCCTCCAGCGCCTCGGGCGTGCGGCGCTGGCCAGGGAAGGTCCGGCCGATGTTCATGGGCATGGCCATGCGCAGGCCGCGGAAGCCGGCATGCATCTCGCCGGCGATGGAGCGCGCATGGGCGCGCGCGGCGCGGTCGGCGGGCCAGAGCGACGGGTCGATCTCGGCGCAATATTCCGCGATGGCGAGGCTCTCCCACACCCGCGCATCCTTGTGCTCGAGGTAGGGCACCAGGCCCGCCGGCGTCGCCTGCTTGATGGCGTCGGTGCTGCCGCCGGCGAGCGGGATCAGCACTTCCTCGACATCCAGCCCGGCCAGGTGGACCGCGAGCCAACCGCGCAGCGACCAGGACGAGTAGCGCTTGTTGCCGATGAAGAGGCGCCCGTCTGCCATGCCCGCGCCCTCCTGCCGGCGCGGGCGGACCATGCCACGGGCGGGGCGTCGGGCGAAGCCCGCCCGCTTTGGCCGGCGAAGCCCGCCCGCTGTGGCCGGCGAAGCCCGCTTGCTCCGGCGCGCCCAAGGGTGTTCTTTCGCGGCGGCCAGCCCGGAGCCTGCCCCGATGAACGACCTCAGCGTGCCGCGTCCCAATTCGCTCGACGCGTATTGGATGCCCTTCTCGGACAACCGCTACTTCAAGGGCGACACCTCGCGCATGCTCGCCCGCGCCGAGGGCATGTCCTACTACACGCCCGAGGGGCGCGAGATCCTGGACGGCACCGCCGGGCTGTGGTGCTGCAATGCCGGCCACGGCCGGCGCGAGATCACGGAAGCGATCCAGAAGCAGGCCGCAATCCTGGATTTCGCGCCGACCTTCCAGCTCGGCCACCCGATCGCCTTCGAGGCCGCCGCCCGCATCGCCGACATGACGCCCGAGGGCATGGACCGCGTCTTCTTCACCAATTCCGGCAGCGAGAGCGCCGACACCGCGCTGAAGATCGCGCTCGCGTACCACAAGGCCCGCGGGCAATCCTCCCGCGTGCGGCTGATCGGGCGCGAGCGCGGCTATCATGGCGTGGGCTTCGGCGGCATGTCGGTGGGCGGGATCGGGCCGAACCGCAAGCAGTTCGGTGCCCTGCTGCCCTATGTGGACCACCTGCCGCACACCCACCTGCCGGCGCGCAACGCCTTCAGCCGCGGCGAACCGCCGCACGGCGCGGAACTGGCCGATGTGCTGGAGAACCTGGTCGCGCTGCATGGCGCCGAGACCATCGCCGCCGTCATGGTCGAACCCGTCGCCGGCAGCACCGGCGTGCTGGTGCCGCCGGTCGGCTACCTGAAGCGCCTGCGCGAGATCTGCGACAAGCACGGCATCCTGCTGATCTTCGACGAGGTCATCACCGGCTTCGGTCGCCTCGGCACCGATTTCGGCGCCGAGCGGCTGGGCGTGGTGCCGGATATCATGACCATGGCCAAGGGCCTGACCAATGCCGCCGTGCCGATGGGCGCGGTGGCGGTGCGCAACGGCATCTACGACGCCATCGTGGACGGCGGCGCGGCGGGAATCGAATTCTTCCACGGCTATACCTATTCCGGTCATCCGCTGGCCGCCGCCGCCGCCATCGCCACGCTGGAACTGCACAAGACCGAGGACCTGCCCGGCCGCGCCCGCGCCATCGAACCCTATTGGCAGGACGCGATGCATTCGATGCGCGACGCGCCCAACGTCATCGACATCCGCGACATCGGCCTGATCGGCGGCATCGAATTGGCCCCGCGCGCCGGCAAGCCGGGCCACCGTGCCATGGCGGTGTTCCGCCGCTGCTTCGACGCCGGCGTGCTGGTGCGCGTGACCGGGGACATCGTCGCGCTCTCGCCGCCGCTGATCATCGAGACGCCGCATGTCGACCGCCTGGTCGGCACGCTGGCGGATGCGATCCGCGCGGAAGCCGCCTGACGCGCATGTCCGCGGACCAGGCGCCCGCCCTGCATGTGCTGGTGGTCGATCCGCAGGCCGGCCATGCGGCGCGCGTGCGCGGCATGCTGGTGGCGCTCGGCCATCGCGTGCGGATGGCGCATGACTGGCGCATGGCCGAGACCCTGTTGACCCTGCAATCCTTCGACGTCGTCGTGATGGCGATCGAGACGCCGGGCCCGCGGGGCGCCCCGGCGTCGCAGGCCCTGCGCGGCGGCGCGGGGCGCTGGGCGGGGCTGCCGCTGATCGGGCTGGGCGTGGGCGTGCATCGCCGCGATGCCGAGGCGGCGCGCGCGGCGGGCTTCGATGCGCTGCTCGCGCGGCCCTTCCCGGCCGATGCGCTCGCCGCCGCGCTGGAGGAAGCGCTGCGCCACCGCGCCGCGCCGGCGCTGCTCGACGACGCGGTCCGGGCCGCGCTGCGCCAGGCCCAAGGCCCCGCCGCCCTGCTGGCGCTGGACGAGGGCGCGGTGGCCCGCGCCGCCCACGCCATGGAACCGCTGATGGCCGGCCCTGCCGGGCGGTCCGAGATCCGCGACGCGATCCTGGCGGTGGCCGAGGCGATGGAGGCTGTCGGCGCCACGCACGTGTCCGGCCAGGCGCGCCGCATGATCGAGGGCGGGCCGGCCGCCATGCGCGGCATCCACCCCCTGCTGCAGGCCATCGTCGCGAGCCGCTTCGCGTTGCGCGCCGACAGGATGAACGCCGCCCAGGCCGACCCCATATGGGCGGCAAGCGACACACCCCCCGGAGAGACCCCGTGAGCGAAACACCCGAGCGCGGCCCCGTGCCCGTGACCGTGCTGACCGGCTACCTCGGCGCCGGCAAGACCACGCTGCTGAACCGCATCCTGACCGAGAACCACGGCAAGAAATTCGCCGTGGTGATCAACGAGTTCGGCGAGCTCGGCGTCGACAACGACCTGGTGGTCGATGCCGACGAGGAAGTCTTCGAGATGAACAACGGCTGCATCTGCTGCACCGTGCGCGGCGACCTGATCCGCATCCTGTCGGGGCTGATGCGCCGGCGCGACAGGTTCGACGGCATCATCGTCGAGACCACCGGCCTGGCCGACCCCGCCCCCGTCGCGCAGACCTTCTTCGTGGACGAGGACGTCAAGCGCGCCACCAAGCTCGATGCCATCGTGACCGTGGTGGACGCCAAGCACCTGCCCGCCCGCCTGTCCGACAGCAATGAGGCGCAGGAACAGATCGCCTTCGCCGACATCATCGTGCTGAACAAGATGGACCTGGTCAGCGCCGAGGAAGCCACCGAGGTCGAGCGCCGCATCCGCGCCATCAACCCCTATGCCGAGATCCGCCGCGCCACCAAGTCCGACGTGCCGATCGACGCCGTGGTCGGGCGCGATGCCTTCAACCTGGAACGCATCCTGGAACGCGAGCCCGACTTCCTGTCCGGCGACGACGCGCATGAGCATGATTCCGCGGTGAACAGCGTCTCCTTCGAAGTCGCGAACCCGATCGACGCCGAGCGCTTCAACGCCTGGATCACCCAGGTGCTGGCCGCCAAGGGCCAGGACCTGCTGCGCACCAAGGGCATCCTGTACTACGAGGGCGACAGCCGCCGCTTCGCCTTCCAGGCGGTGCACATGATCGCCGATGGCGACTTCATCGGCGCGGTGAAGGATGGCGACCCGCGGAAGTCGAAGATCGTCTTCATCGGCCGCGACCTCAACCGCCCCTGGCTGCGCCGCGGCTTCGAGGCCTGCCAGGCCGGCGAGGACCAGGCGAAGATCGAGGCCGAGATCGCCCGCTGGAACGTGCCGGCGGGCTGACCCCGCGGGCGGCATCGCGTGCAACGACCGAACGGCACTGGGCGTTGCAGCGCATCGGGGCACGCGGCCGCGCCGCGCATCCGGACAGCCGCCGATCCTGCGCCTGGGATGGCGGTGGCCGGCGGGGTGCAGGCAGTTCCGGTCGCTTTCTCAGCCGCGCCGGCGCCGGCGTGCTATGCTGCGCCGCAACATCACGCATGACGGGGCCCGCATGACCACGATCACCAGGCTGCGCGTCGGCGACGAGGCGTTCCTCGTTGCCTCGATGATCGAACGCTGCCCGCGATCCATGATGATCCGGGAATTGCTGAAGAACGCCCAGGAGGCCGCCGCCGAGGCCCCCGCGCCGCGCGTCGAGTTCTCCGCCATCACGGTGGAGGGCGCGCGCAAGCTGGTGCTGTGGAACACCGGGCGCGGGCTGACGGCCGAGGAGCTGTACCGGATGTGCGACATCGCATCCTCGGTGAACAAGCGCACCGGGCTGGATGGCAATTTCGGCATGGGGGCGAAGGTGGCCTCGTTGCCGTCCAACCAGCACGGGATGCGCTACCGGTCGTGCCGCGACGGCGTGGTGCACCAGGTCATCCTGGGCAAGCGCGACGGCATCTATGGCCGGGTGCACCAGCCCGGCGCCGATGGCCGCCCGACCGAGATCATCGACGCCACCGCGGCCGCCCGCGCCGAGGGCCGCGACATTGGCCTGGACTGGACCGAGGTGGTGCTGCTGGGCAACCGCGCCGACCAGGACACCGTGGCCGACCCCTATGACGGGCATCCGCGCAGCGGCCCGGCCTGGCTGGTGGAGGCGATCGGCGCCCGCTTCTTCCGCTTCCCCGCGGGGCAGCAGGTCATGCTCGCGCCGGGGCTGGCCGGCCAGCCCGGCCGCTATGCCCTGCGCTCGGCCGCGCAGCGCCTGGCCGCGCTGCCGCACTACGAACGCGTCGCGCTGCCGGCGGGGGTGGCGATCCACTACGCCTACGATGCGCCGGCCCCCGACCGGCCGGGCGTCAACGCCAGCCACGCGAGCGGCCTGGAAAGCGCCGAGGGCATGGGCGGCGTGGTGTTCCAGAACGAGATCTACGGCGCGCTGCGCGCCCACCATTGGCGGCGCGAGGCGCCGGGCTTCGGCGTGCCGACCGGCGCGCGCCACGTCTCGATCCTGGTGGAACTGCCCGATGGCTTCCCGGTGCAGGCAGAGGGCTACCGCGAGGCGCTGCGCCATCGCGGCGGGGTGCAGCCGCTGGTGCGGATGCTGGATTTCGCCGCGCAGGTCGCCGAGAACCTGCCGCTCTGGCTGAAGGCGATCCTGGCGGAGAATTCCCCCGCCGGCGCGCTGGCCGAGGAGGTGCAGCGCCAGATGGCCGCGCTGCTGGAGGAAATGGGCGTGGTGCGCCGCCGGCCGCCGCGCCAGCGCCTGTCCGACCGCCAGGCGCCGGCGGCGCCGCGCCCGCCCGGCCCGCCGCAACCCCCGGGCGCGGCACCGGCGCCGACCTTCGAATCGGCGCCGGACCTGATCCTGCTGCGATCCCCGGGCGAGATCGCCGATGCCGGGCTGGCCCACCGCGCGGCCTGCTACTACCCGGAAAGCCACCAGCTGCACGTCAACATGGCCTATCCGGCCGTGCCGCGCCTGGCCGCGATGCTGACCGGCAGCGCCCCGGGCGAGGAAACCCACCCGGCGATGCAGGCGGCCGCGCAATCCGTCGCGGAGCGCGCGATGGTGCTGCGCGTGGCGCGGGCGCTGGTGCATGCGCTGGACAAGCGCGGCCGGCCGGCCGAGTGGAACGACGTCCATATGCGCACCCTGATGTCGCCCGAAAGCCTGACGCTGGCCGCGGACGACATCCACACCGGCCTGCCCGAGGCGCGCGAAGGCTTCCGCGCGGCCATGGCCGAGGGTGATGCCGCGGATTGAACGCGCAGGCGCCGCGCGGGATGCCGGCACGGGGCGCGCGCGACCCGGCCCGCCGATGCAGGCCGCTGGCATGGGCGGGGGGCGCACCGGGCGCGGGGCCTGTCGCCCGGCGGCGTGCCAGGGCAGCCCGCTGGCCAAGCGCATGCGCGTGACCGCGCTGCCAGCACGCATGCCCTACGGCATCCCGCCGGCCGGGCGCGCGCGTGGACGCCGAGCGCGCGGGCGGCACGCAATGCGGACCACCAGCTGCCGGCCAGATGCGCGCGGGGAAGGCGGCCGGCACCATACATTCCGCACCGCGCGCAAGGCGGTCCAGGCCGGGTGGGTCGCGTGCCCGGCGACCATGGCCTCCGCGCCCGCATCGGGCCATACAGGGCGGATCAGAAGGACCATGCCATGAGCGAGACCACGGCCGACTTCCTGCTCGACACGCGCGGCCGCGCGCAGGATCTCGGCGCCTGGGTGGTCGGCGTCGCCTTCGGGCGCGAGGGGCGGTCCTGCGCCTTCGCGCTCGGCGACGGCACGGTGCGGCTGGCGCAGGATTGGCGCAGCATCGCCGCGCATGATGGCGGCTGCCTGGCGATCGCACCCGATGCCGCGGACGGCGTGATCACCGGCGGCGACGATGGGCGGCTGATGCGCGTGGCGCCGGATGGCACGGCCACCGAACTGGCGAAGTACGGCAGCAAATGGGTGGACCAGGTCGCCGCGCATGAGTCCGGCCTGCGCGCCGCGGCGGTCGGCAAGGCGGTGCATCTGCTGGATGGCAAGGGCGCGGCGCTGAAGTCGCTGGCGCATCCTTCCACCGTCACGGGCATCGCCTTCGACGCCAAGGGCAAGCGCATCGCCGCGTCGCACTACAACGGTGCGTCGTTGTGGTTCGTCGCGGCAAAGGAGGGCACGCCGCGCGTGCTGGAATGGAAGGGCAGCCATACCGGGGTGCTGGTCAGCCCGGATGGCACGCATGTGGTGACATCCATGCAGGAGAACACGCTGCATGGCTGGCGGCTGGCCGATGGGCAGCACATGCGGATGGCCGGCTACCCGGCCAAGACACGATCCTTCGGCTTCACCGCCAAGGGCCGCTGGCTGGCGACGGCCGGGGCGGATTGCGTGGTGCTCTGGCCGTTCTTCGGCGGCGGGCCGATGGGCAAGGCGCCGACCGAACTGGCCGGCGGCGATGGCGTGCTGTGCACCACCGTCGCCTGCCACCCGACGCAGGAGGTGGTGGCCGCGGGCTTCGGCGACGGGCTGGTGCTGATCGCGGAGGTCGCCTCCGGCCGCGTGGTGCCGGTGGCCGCGCCGCGGGGGTCGGCGGTCTCGGCGCTCGCCTGGGACCAGGTCGGCGGGCAGCTCGCCTTCGGCACGGAAGCCGGCTTCGCCGGGCTGGTGGACCTGACCGCACGATGACCGCGCCGATCCTGGAGACCCCGCGAATCCGCATCCCGCGCCTGGGCCTGGGCACCTGGCCGATGCGCGGCGCCGAGGCGCAGCAGGCGGTCGAGGGCGCGCTGGCGATGGGCTACCGCCACCTCGACACCGCCGCGATGTATGGCAATGAGGAAGCGGTGGGGGCCGGCATCGCGGGTTCCGGCCTGCGGCGCAGCGACGTCTTCGTCACCACCAAGGTCTGGTGGACCGAGCTCGCGCCCGATGCGCTGCGCGCCTCGGCCGAGGCATCGCTGAAGCGGCTTGGCCTGCGCCATGCGGACCTGATCCTGGTGCATTGGCCGGCGCGCGACATGGACCTGCCGGCGACGCTCGGCGCGTTGGCCCGGCTGCGGCAGGATGGGCTGGCGCGCGCCGTCGGGGTGTCGAACTTCCCGGCCGGGCTGCTGGAACACGCGGTCGCCCTGGGTATCGCGCCGATCGCCGCGCTGCAGGTCGAGGCCCATGTGAATCTCTGGCAGGATCGGCTGGCATCGCTGTGCCGCCGGCATGACGTCGCGCTGATTGCCTATGCGCCGACCGCCAAGGGCCAGGTCGGCGACGACCCGGTGATGCGCGCCATCGCCGTGAAGCATGCCGCGACCCCGGTGCAGGTCGCGCTGGCCTGGCTGCTCGCGCAGGATGGCGTCGTTGCCATCCCGAAATCGGCCAGCCCGCAGCGCCAGCGGGAGAACCTCGCCGCCGCCGCCCTGCGCCTCGATGGCGAGGACATCGCGGCGATCGCGCGGCTGCCCAAGGACCGCCGGCTGGTGAACCCGGACTTCGCGCCGGACTGGGCGGCATGACCCGCCGGGGGGTGGCAGCCCCCCGCCCGCCCATGCTTGATTGCCGCGATCCAGACGCAGGAGCGACGATGATGGCCGAACCCGACGACGACGAGGATTTCGACCTCGGCATCAGCCTCGAATCCGTGGCCGCGATCGTCGATGCCGCCCGCGCCGTGCAGGAAAGCGAGGAAAGCGGCGCTGACGACCGCGAGGATGAGGACGAGGAAGGCCTCGATGCCGAGGATGACGAGAACATGGATGAGGACGCGCTGCGCGCCTTCATCGCCGAGCTGAACGAGGACGAGCAGGCCTCGCTGATCGCGCTCGCCTGGGTTGGCCGCGGCGACTATGCCGGGCCGGATTTCGAGGAAGCACGCACCCTGGCGCGCGAGCGCAACATCCGCGACGCGGCGGAATACCTGCTCGGCATCGACCTGCTGGGGGATATGCTGGAGGAAGGGCTCGCCGAGCTCGGCCTGTCGCTTGAGGATGCGGACGGGTCGTGAATCGGGCCGCGCTGCTCGCATTGCTGGCCTTGCTCGGCTGTTCCGCGCGGGATTCGCAGCGCGCCGAGGATGGGCGCGAACAACTGGTCGGCCTGCGCGCCGATGATTTGCGGCTGTGCGCCGGCGTGCCGAACCTGACCGCGACATCCGCGGGTGGCGATTTCTGGACCTATGACCGGTCGCCGCCGGCCTCGGGTGTGTCGGCGCCGGTGCCGGTGATCGGCGGGTCGCTCAGTGTCTCGGCCGGGTCGACCTGCCGGGTGACGTTCCAGCTGGTGGACCAGCGTGTCACGCGCGTGGGCTATGCGGCGGCATCGGACCTGCCGCTGTCGCAGAACGCCGCCTGCGCGCCGGTCGTGCAGGGCTGCCTGCGGCTGGTCCAGGAAGGCGCGGTCAGGCGCGAATAGGCCCGGCCGGCAGCCCCGCGATCTCGCGGATCAGCTTGCGCTTCACCGCCACGCCGAAACTCTCGAAATCCTCCGCCACGATCATGAAGTGGCCGTTCCCGCCGATCACGTTCTCCCGGTAGTAGTCATCCAGCGGCACTGGCGGCAGGCGGCCGAAGGTCGGGCGGTCGTTGATGATGGGCAGGCCGTTGATGGTGATGCCCTCGGCCACCGCGGCGTCGCGCTGCTGGTCGGCCGGCGGGCCGGAATTGTTCACGCCATCGCCGGAGACGTCGATGACCTTGCGGGTGGCTTCCCAGGGGCATTCCGCCATGACCTGGCGCGAATGGCGGATGGCGCCGGAAATGGACGTCCAGGACAGCGATGCGCGTGGCGCGGCGGCGAGTTCGGCCCCCCAGGCATCGGCATCCGCCTGGTTGGCGATGCGCCGCCACGGGATGACGGTGCGCTGGTATTCGATGCCCGCCCATTCGACATAGGCGATGCCGACCGCGCCGATCATGCCGCCGCGGATGGCGGCGATCACCACCGGGTCGGCGACCGCGACGCGATAGCCCTCGCGCTGCAGACGGGCCTCGTCCTCGTCGATCGACCGCGAGACGTCGACGGCCATGACCAGCGAGACGTCGATCGCGTCCTCCGCCCTTGCGGGCCGGATACCTGCCGCGACTCCCGCGGCTGCCAGAAGTGTCCTGCGACGCATCCGCGGCTCCGTGGCTCGACGCCACATCGTGGCGCCGCGCCGCGGCGGAATACAACTGTTCCGTGACGCGATTACAGGTTGGTGAGAACCACCCCGGCGGCCCGGCGGGCGTCGTCCTCGCTCATGTAGGGGTGCATCGGCAGCGACAGCACCTGGCCCGCCAGCGCCTCGCTGACCGGCAGCGGGGGCGGGCCGTTGCCGCCGATCGACCCCGCATGGGCGGCGGCATAGGCCGGCTGGTGATGCAGGGGCTTCGGGTAGTAGATGCCGCTGCCGATCCCGGCCGCGCCCAGCGCCGCCTGGACCCGGGCGCGCGCCGCGGCGTCGGGCAGGCGGATGGTATAGAGCCCGCAGGCATTCTCGGCGCCCTCGGGCGCGACCTGCACGCCGACGCTGCCGGCCAGCGCCGCGTCATAGGCGGCGCCGATCCGCCGGCGCTGCGCGAGCTCGGTGTCGAACAGCGTCAGCTTGGCGCACAGGATGGTGGCCTGCAGCGTGTCGATCCGGCCGTTCATGCCGGTGCGCTCGACCTCGTAGCGCGTCTTGCCTTCGCCATGGGTGCGCAGCATCCGGTACAGCTCGGCGCGGTCGGCATCGTCGGTCAGCAGCGCGCCGGCATCGCCGTAAGCGCCGAGCGTCTTGGTCGGATAGAAGGACAGCGCCGCGGCATGGCCCCAGCGGCCCAGGCGCTGGCCGTGCAGCGATGCGCCGAAGGCCTGCGCCGCATCGTCCAGGGCGAACATCTGCTCGGCCGCGCAGATGGCCTCGATCGCGCGCCAATCGGCCGGCAGCCCGAACAGGTCCACGCCGACCACCGCGCGCGGGCGCAGCCGGCCCTCGCGCCGCACCAGCGCGATGCGGCGCTCGAGGTCGGCGATGTCGATGTTGAAGGTCTCGGCCTGCACATCCACGAAGACCGGCGTGGCGCCCAGCACCAGCGGCACCTCGGCGGTGGCGGTATAGGTGAAGGCGGGCAGGAAGACGGCGTGGCCCGGGCCCACGCCCTCGGCCATCATCGCGATCTGCAGCGCGTCGGTGCCGGAGGACACGCCGACCGCATGCGCGCAGCCGGCGAAGCGCGCGAGCATGCCTTCCAGCTCCGCCACCTCGGGCCCGTTGATGAAGCGGCCGGAATCGAGCACGGCGGCGATGCGGCGATCCAGCTCGGGGCGGATCAGCGCCTGCTGCGCCTTCACGTCGAACAGGGCGATCGGGGCGGTCATGGTGATGGCCTCACGCTACACGGGCCTGCGTCATAGACCCGGTCGCCGCGTCGCGCGAAATCACGGGTGGTGTCGTGTCTGAAACGCGCGGGTCACCGCGTGGCCACGGTGCCCTCCGGCGCGTGCTCGAATTCCGGGACCAGCCGGCCGAGCTGCGCCAGTGCTGCGCGAGGGTTCCCGCTGCGTGCCGCCGCGGCGATCTCGTCGATGGCGCGACCCACCAGTGCCGCGTCGGCGGTGCGCGGCGTCGCGACCAGCAGGCCGGGATAGGCGGTGGGGCGCGGGGCCTCCTTGCCGTGGAACAATTCCTCGAACAGCTTCTCGCCGGGGCGCAGGCCGGTGAAGCGGATCTCGACATCCTGGTCGGGGCGCAGCCCGGCCAGCCGGATCATCCGCCGCGCCAGGTCCACGATCTTCACCGCATCGCCCATGTCGAGCACGAAGATGCCGCCCTCGGCCAGTTCGGGGGGCATGTTCTCGGGGTCGGTGGTGCCGACCACGCTGGCCTGGAGGACGAGGCCGACAGCCTCCCGCACCGTCATGAAATACCGCCGCATGTCGGGATGCGTGACCGTGAGCGGCCCGCCGCGTTCCAGCTGGCGGCGAAACAGCGGCACCACGGACCCGGTGCTGCCGAGCACATTGCCGAAGCGCACGGTGATGCAGCGCATGCCCTCGCGCGGCGCGCGCGGGTCGGCCGCGCGGGCGGCGCGGGCATCGACATCGAAGGCCTGGCAGTACATTTCAGCGAGCCGCTTCGACGCGCCCATCACGCTGGTCGGGTTCACCGCCTTGTCCGTCGAGATGAACACCATCGCCGTGGTGCCGACCGCCCGCGCCGCATCGGCCACGATGCGGGTGCCCAGCGCGTTCGTCAGCAGCCCTTCCAGCGGGTCGTTCTCGACCATCGGGACATGCTTCAGCGCGGCGGCGTGGAACACCAGTTCGGGGCGGATCGCATCGAACAGGCGGCGGATGCGGGCTTCGTCGCGCACATCCGCGAGCACGGCGCGGCGCGGCACCTGCGGGTGCTTCTCGCGCAGTTCCAGGTCGATCTCGTACAGCACGTATTCGCCGTGATCGAGCAGCGTCAGGCTGGCCGGCCCCAGCGCCGCCACCTGGCGTGCCAATTCGCCGCCGATCGTGCCGCCCGCGCCGGTGACCAGCACGCGCCGGCCCTGCACCAGCCGCGCCATGCCCTCGCGGTCGAGCGGCACCTGCGGGCGGTCGAGCAGGTCCTCGATCGAGACAGGGCGCAGTTCGACGCGCTGCGTCTCCTCGCCGGCCGGGGCCAGGGTGGTCGGCGCCGGCGCGCGGCGGACCGGCACGCCATGGCGGTCGGCGGCGTCCAGCACGCCCTCCAGCGCCGGGCCCGACAGCCCGGAGGCGAGCACGATGACGGAGGGCAGCCGTCCTTCGCCGCGCAGTGCATCGAGCACCGCCTCGGTATCCTCGACCGTGCCGAGGATCGGCGTGCCCTGCATCCGCCGCCCGGCCTGGCGCGCCCGCAGCGAGAGGATGCC
The DNA here is from genome assembly GCF_918698155.1 of Roseomonas sp. CECT 9278. Taxonomy (GTDB): domain Bacteria; phylum Pseudomonadota; class Alphaproteobacteria; order Acetobacterales; family Acetobacteraceae; genus Neoroseomonas. Next base: position 14,705 of record NZ_CAKKLX010000043.1, on the reverse strand, counting down.
CGTCACGCGGTAGGGTGCGCGCCGGTCATGCGCCAGCGCGCGCAGGAACACATCGGTGCCCTCGGCCGCGCCGACCAGCAGGACGTTCTGCGCGTCGGGCGCTGTATCGCTTGCATGGCGGGCGGCCTGGACCAGTGCGGCGACGCGCCCGCCCACCAGCAGGACGGCCAGCGCCGCCGCGTGCAGCACCGGGAAGGCCGGGTTGGGTGGCCGCCAGGCGCCCAGCAGGTGCAGCCCGGCCGTGAACAGCGCCGCCGCGAGCACGGCCGCGCCGGCCACTGCCAGCAGGTCGCGCAGCCCGGCGAAGCGCCAGTATTGCAGCGGCAGGCGCAGCGGCGCGCCGGCCGCGGCCAGCGCCAGCACCGCACCGGGCAGCGCGGCCACCCACCACCCGCCGGGTGGCCAGGCGCCCGGCGCAGCGGCCCAGACCGCGGCCGGCAGGGCGGCCATCGCCAGCAGGCTGTCGAGCGCCAGGTTCAGCACGACGCGATGGGAGGGGCCGCGGGCCATGCAGGGGCTATAGACCACGTTCGGGGCGGGCGGAATCGCGGATCGGAGCCGCGGCGGCGGCGCGCCGGTGTGGCGTGATCGTCCGGTGGCTTGATCCGGGTGCCATTCGCGTGCCGGATGGCGCCGATCGCATCGCGTGCCCGTCGGCACGAGTCGCCCCCCGTGCCTGCCGGCACGAATCGTATCGCGTGCCTGCCGGTACGAATCGCCCCGCGTGCCTGCCGGCACGAATCGTATCGCGTGCCTGCCGGCACGAATCGCATCGCGTGCCTGCCGGCACGACCCAAAGGACCGCCATGGACGCCCTGACCCACCCCACCCTGCCCGCGGGCATCCGCAGCCGCCGCATCGAGGGCATCAACGGCCTGACCATGCACCTGCTGGAAGCCGGCGAGGCCGGTCGGCCCGTGCTGCTGCTGCTGCACGGCTTCCCGGAGCTCGCCTATTCCTGGCGGCGCGTGATGCTGCCGCTGGCCGAGGCCGGGTACCATGTGATCGCGCCCGACCAGCGCGGCTATGGCCGCACCACGGGCTGGTCGGATGCCTATGACACCGACCTGCGGGATTTCTCGCTGTTCACGCTGATCCGCGACCAGCTCTCGCTGCTGAAGGCGCTGGGCATCGCGAAGGTGCATGCGGTGATCGGCCATGATTTCGGATCGCCCGTCGCGGCGCATTGCGCGCTGGTGCGGCCGGACGTGTTCCGCAGGGTTGCGCTGATGAGCGCACCCTTCGCCGGGCCGCCGGCGCTGGGTTCATCGGAGCGCGCGCCCGCACGGGACATCGCGCAGGACCTGGCCGCGCTGCCGCGGCCGCGCAAGCACTACCACTGGTACTACGCGACGCGCCCGGCCAATGGCGACATCATGGCCGCGCCGGCCGGCCTGGCCGCCTTCATCCGCGCCTACTACCACCACAAGTCCGGCGACTGGGCGGGCAACGACGTGCATCCGCTGGCCGGCTGGACAGCCAGCGAACTGGCGAAGCTGCCAACCTACTACGTGATGGATCTGGCCGAGACGATGCCGCAGACCGTGGCACATGAGATGCCCACGCCCGACCAGGTCGCCGCCTGCACCTGGCTGACCGAGGCGGAGCTCGCGGTCTACGCCATGGAATACGGGCGCACCGGATTCCAGGGCGGGCTGAACTGGTACCGCACGCGCTTCACCGGCACGAATGCCGAGATGGAGGCCTTCGCCGGCGCGCGGATCGAGGTGCCGGCCACCTTCATCGGCGGCGCGCGCGACTGGGGCGTGCAACAGGCGCCGGGTGCGCTGGCGAAGATGGCAGGCGAGGCGACGACCGATTGGCGCGGCACGCACCTGGTGCCGGGCGCCGGCCACTGGGTCCAGCAGGAGCGCCCGGCGGAGACCGTCGCACTGCTGCTGGACTTCCTGCGCGACTGACGCACGCATCGGCTGGCGGGGTGGGCCGCACGGCGCAGCCCGCGCCACAGCCGTTTCGGCCGCGCCCGCGCCGAGGCGCCGGCGCGGCGCTGTTCTCAGGCGGCGGCGCGGATCGCTGCCGCCAGCACGTCCTCGCTGACACCACCCGAGAAGCCCTGGAAGTTCTTCTCGAACAGCCCGACCAGGTTCTGCGCCGTGCGGTCATAGGCCGCCTTGTCCGCCCAGCCCTCGCGCGGGTTCAGCACATTCGCCGGGATGCCCGGCACCGCGCGCGGCATCATCAGCCCGAAGAACGGGTCGGGCGCGAATTCCGCCTGCGCCAGCGAACCGTCCAGCGCGGCGCGCAGCAGCGCGCGCGTCACCTGGATCGACATACGGTTGCCGGTGCCATAGGCGCCACCCGTCCAGCCGGTATTGACCAGCCAGCAATCGGCACCGTGCTTCGAGATCAGGTCCGACAGCATCCGCCCATAGACCTCGGGATGCCGCGGCAGGAAGGGCGCGCCGAAGCAGGTGGAGAAGGTCGCCTGCGGTTCCTTCCCCAGGCCCTTCTCGGTGCCCGCGACGCGCGCCGTATAGCCCGACAGGAAATGGTACATCGCCTGCGCGGCCGACAGCTTGCTGATCGGCGGCAGCACGCCGAAGGCATCGGCGGTCAGCATCACCACGTTCTTGGGCAGGCCGGCGGTACCCGACGACACCACGTTCGGGATGTAGTCGATCGGGTAGCAGGACCGGGTGTTCTCGGTCAGCGACCCGTCATCGAGGTCGAGCTTCCCGTCGGCATCCGCCACCACATTCTCGAGCACCGAACCGAAGCGGTGGGAGGCGTCCCAGATCTGCGGCTCGGCCTCGCGCGACAGGCGGATGACCTTGGCGTAGCAGCCGCCTTCGAAGTTGAAGACGCCGGCATCCGACCAGCCGTGTTCGTCATCGCCGATCAGCGCGCGCTCGGGGTCGCTGCTCAGCGTGGTCTTGCCGGTGCCCGACAGGCCGAAGAACAGCGCGACATCACCCTTCGCACCCACATTCGCGCTGCAATGCATCGGCAGCACGCCGCGGTCGGGCAGCAGCCAGTTCATCACCGTGAAGATGCTTTTCTTGATCTCGCCGGCATAGGACGTGCCGGCGATCAGGATGGTGCGCGTGGCGAGCGACAGCGCGATCACCGTGCCGCTGCGGCAGCCATCGGTGGCCGGGTCGGCCTCGAAGTCCGGGGCGTGGATGATGGTCCAGTCGGGCGCGAAGCCGGCCAGCGAATCGCGCGCCGGGCGGATGAACATGTTGCGCGCGAACAGCGCGTGCCAGGCGCTGGGCGTCACCAGCCGCACGCGGATGCGGTGCGCGGGATCGGCGCCGGCATGCAGGTCCTGGGTGAACAGCTCGGGCTTCTGCGACAGATAGGCGCGCACCTTGGCGGCCAGCGCGGTGAACTTCTCCTGCGGCAGCGGCTGGTTGACCTTGCCCCACCACACCGCGTCGCGCGTCTCGGGCTCGTCCACCACGAACTTGTCCTGCACGGACCGCCCGGTATGCGCGCCGGTCACGGCGATGAAGGCGCCATCGGCGGACAGCCGGCCCTCCCCGCGGCGCAGCGCCTGCTGCACCAGGGCAGGGGCGGCAAGGTTCGCATGGACATCGCCGCGCGCGGCCACGCCGGTGCCGGCGAGCGCAGACTCGGGGGAAGACATTGTTGACCCACTCTCCTGGACGTCGCGTTGCAGTTCGGTGACCGCAGCGTGTCCGCAATGGCCGCGGCGGAATTGCGGCGAAGCCTGCCGCGTTTCAGCCGGGCGGCGCGGACCGCGCCCGTCCCTCCCGTGCCGCGCGGATCAGACCCGCGCGGACGCCCTCCGCATCGCTTACCGGAGTTAAGAAAGCAAGCCGAACCGTCCGGTTACCTTCGGACAGGTCGCAGCCATCCACATCCACCGCCACCAGCCGCCAATCGCCCGGTCCTGCGCCCAGCAGCCCCTGGGCGATGGCCAGCAGGGCATCGGCGTGGTCGTCGTTGACGTGCTGGATGATGTCCTGCTCGGCGGCCAGCACGGCCGCCACGGCGGCGGAGTCGGGCGCAAGCTCGGCGGCCTTGATGCGTTCGGCCCGGGCGAAGCCGCCGACATGCAGCGCCGCGCCGATTCGCACCCGCCACAGGCTGAAATCGCCGAAATCGGCGTACATCGCCGCATAGGGGTGGCGCGCCAGCCAGCGCGCCTTGAGCGCCGCGACCTCAGCCTCCGGGACCTGCTCCGCCAGCCCGGTGACCGTCACGCGCGGCGCGGTCTGGGGATTCGGGCCCTCCGCCGCACCGATGAACAGCAAGGCACAGCGCGGGTCCGCCGCGAGCTGGCGCGTGTGTTCCGACAGCGTCGACAGCAGCAGCAGCGGCGACAGGTCCGGTGCCGGTGCCGGCGTGACCAGGGCGGCGAAGGGCTGCCCGCCGGTCGCGCTGGCCAGCGTGGCGGCGGCCGCGCCGCGGATCAGCGCGCGTGCCTCGCGGATTCCCTGCTCCGACGCCCCATGCTTGGACGACATGTCACCCTCCGGCCCGTCTCGTGCCACAATCGGCCGCGAAACTGGCGCCGCTCCCCGCGCCGCGCAACTCTTGGCGGGCGCGCCCCGCCCCGGAACAGGATCAATGGCCCAGACCATCGCCCTCGTGGATGACGACCGCAACATCCTGACCAGCGTGCAGATGACGCTGGAGCAGGAAGGCTACACCGTGCGCACCTTCACCGATGGCGAGAGCGCGCTGCAGGGGCTGATGGCCAAGCCCGCTGACCTCGCGGTGCTCGACATCAAGATGCCGCGCATGGATGGCATGGAGCTGCTGCAGCGCCTGCGCCAGCGGTCGAACATGCCGGTCGTGTTCCTGACGTCGAAGGACGAGGAAGTCGACGAGCTCATGGGCCTGCGCCTCGGCGCCGACGACTACATCACCAAGCCGTTCAGCCAGCGCCTGCTGCTGGAACGCATCCGCGCGCTGCTGCGCCGCAACGAGGCATCGCGCGCGGAAGGCTCCGGCGCGCCGCCCGGCGGTGTCATCGCCCGCGGCGACCTGGTACTGGACGAAACGAAGCACACCTGCGTCTGGAAGGGCGGCCAGGTGCAGCTCACGGTCACCGAATTCCTGCTGGTCAAGGCGCTGGCCGTGCGCCCCGGCATGGTCAAGAACCGCGACCAGCTGATCGATGCCGCCTATGGCGAAAACATCTACGTCGACGACCGCACCATCGACAGCCACGTGAAGCGCATCCGCAAGAAGTTTCGCCAGGTGGATGGCGAATTCGACCAGATCGAGACGCTCTACGGCATCGGCTACCGCTACAAGGAAGCGTGAGGCGCATGACCGCGCCGCCGGCCCGCACCGATGCCTGACGACGGCGCCGCCACGCGCGTGCAGGGCCGGGCTGCCAGCGCGTCGCAGGCCACCGCGCCGCGCCCGCCGCGCCGCCGCTTCTCGCCGCTGCTGCGCCGCATCCTGCTGGTCAATGCCGTGCCGCCGGCGCTGCTCGCGGCCTCGCTGCTGTATCTCGACCAGTACCAGAACGGGCTGCTCGCCGCCGAGGTCGAATCCCTCCGCACCCAGGCGCGCATCTACGCCGGCGGCATCGCCGAGGCCGCCGTGCGCCTGGAAGGCGACCGCGCCATCCTGGTGCCGGAGGCCGCGCGCCCGCTGCTGCGCCGGCTGGTGGAACCTTCGCCCAACACCCAGGCGCGGCTGTTCGACACGACCGGCCTGATGGTCGCCGATAGCCGCGTGCGCGAAGGCCCCGGCGGCGCGGTGGTCACCGAACCCCTGCCGCCGCCCGAACCGCGCGGCGCGCTCACCTCGACCGTCGCCGGCGTCTATGACCGGCTGGCGGGCGTGCTGCCCTCCGGACTGCGCGGGCGCGGCGGCACCAATGGCGTGGCGGTGGATGTCGGCCCCGAGGCGCCCGACTTCGACTGGCAGCCCGACCTCGGCCCCGACCGGCGGGAGGAACTGCGCCTGGCGCTGGAAGGCGGCGTGCGCCCCTATATCCGCCGCACCGGCGATGGCCGGCTGCTGGTCAGCGTGGCCGAACCGGCGCGGCGCGGCGGGCAGTCGGTGGGCATCGTGCTGCTCACGCGCGAGGCGCGGGAGGTCGATGAACGCCTGTTCCAGATCCGCGCCTCCGTGCTGCTGCTGTTCGGCACCGCGCTGGTGCTGACGGTGATGCTGTCCTTCTACCTGGCGCGCACCATCGCCACGCCGATGCTCGACCTGGCGCGCGCCACCCAGCGCATCCGCGAGGGCGAGGGCCGCGAGCAATCCGTCCCCGAACGCCTGCTGGCGCGCAACGACGAGATCGGCACGCTGGCGCGCGACCTGCAGAATTCCGCGCGCGCGCTGTGGGCGCGCATCGATGCCAATGAACGCTTCGCCGCCGATGTCGCGCATGAACTGCGCAACCCGCTGACCAGCGTGCGGTCCGCCCTGGAAACCCTCAAGCGCGTCGAGAACCCGGACAGCCGCAGCCGGCTGCTCGCCATCATCGCCGACGACGCGGTGCGGATGGACCGGCTGATCGGCGATATCAGCGATTCGTCGCGCGTCGATGCCGAGCTCTCGCGCACCATCTCCGCGCCGGTCGACATCGCCCCCATCCTGCTGGCGCTGGCCGACCTGCACGAGGCCACCCGCGCGCCGGACGACCCGAGGGTGATGCTGGAGGCCCCGCCGGGCCCGATGGTGGTGCGCGGTGTCGAAGGCCGCATCGTGCAGGTGTTCCGCAACCTGCTGGGCAATGCGCTGTCCTTCAGCCCGGCGCGCGGGACCGTCTGGGTGCGCGCGCGCGCCGTCGGCACCATGGTCGAGGTGGCGATCGAGGATGAGGGCCCCGGCATCCCGGAGCAGAAGCTCGAGAGCATCTTCGAGCGCTTCTATTCCGAACGCCCGAGCGGCGAGCGCTTCGGCCAGCATTCCGGCCTCGGCCTGTCCATCAGCAAGCAGATCGTCGAGGGGCTGCGCGGGGCGATCTCGGCCGAGAACCGGCGCGATGCGGAGGACAAGGTCGCCGGCGCGCGCTTCGTGGTGCGGCTGCCCGGCGGCTGAACCGATCCAGACCGGCGGGCATCATCCGACCGGGTGGCGATGGCCGCCCGGGCAGCCCTGGCGCGTGGGTCGGCGTGGCGGGCCGGTGCCCGTCGCGCCCGCGCATCCCGCGGCGCGGCGGCGGCCCGGCGCATCGGCTTCCGGACCGGGTGGCCGGGCGGTGCCGCCGCCCTGCAGGGGTCGCTTAACAGATCCTAGACGTCTGCGCCCGATGCTGCGCCGACACGAACCTGCCGGAACGCGCATGTTGAAGGTCTACGCCTGCATCACGGAGCAGCACGATATCGTGCTGGTCGCGGTTGCCGCGGTGCTGTGCGCGATCGGCGCGCATACGACCTTCGCCCAGCTTCACCTGGCCGGCCAGGGCAACCTGCAGCATCGCCTGCGCTGGGGTGCGGTGGCGGCGGTGACCACCGGCGTCGCGATCTGGGCGACGCATTTCGTCGCCATGCTGGCCTTCGACCCGGGCGTGCCGTCGGGCTACGACCCGGCCGGCACCGTGCTGTCGCTGCTGCTGCCGATCCTGCTGAGCGGTGCCGCCTTCGCGATCGCGCTCTGCGGGCCGGGCGTGCCGCGCGCGCTCGGCGCCGGGGCGCTGCTCGGGCTGGGCGTCGGCGCCATGCACTATACCGGGATGGCGGCCTTCGAGGTCGCCGGGCTGAAGCTGTGGGACCACGGGACGGTCGTGGTGTCGGTGGTGCTGGGTGTGGCGCTGACCATGGCGGCGCTGCGACTTGGCCTCGCCGCGCAGGGGCCGGGCGGGCGGCTGGGTGCGGCGGCGCTGCTGGCGCTGGGCATCTGCGCGCTGCATTTCATCGGCATGGGCGCGGTGACCATCCTGCCGGATGCCGGCGGGGTCGCGCCGGCCGGGGCCGTGACGCGCGACCGGCTGGCCGCGCTGGTCGGCTTCGCCGCCTTCTGCCTGCTGGCGGCGAGCCTCGCGGCCGCGGTGCTGACCAGCCAGTCGCGCCGGCGCCGCAAGGCCGAGGCCGAACGCTTCCGCGCCCTGGTCGATGCCGCGGTCGAAGGCCTGCTGATCTGCGACGGCGAGACCATCGTGGAATCGAACAGCAGCGCCCAGGCCCTGCTGGGGCAGGATGCGCAGGGCCTGGTGGGTCGGTCGCTCGCCGCGGTGGTGCAGGCGGGCGAATTGCGCCAGGCGCTGCTCGACCCCGCCGGCACCACGATCGAGACCGAGATCGACGACGCCCAGGGCCGGCCGGTTGCGGTCGAGCTCGTCTCGCGCTCGATCCTGCACCATCGCCGGCCGCACCAGGTGATCGCGCTGCGCGACCTGCGCGACCGCCGCCGGGCCGAGGAACGCATCCGCTTCCTGGCCCACCATGACCCGCTGACGCGCCTGCCCAACCGCGCCGGCTTCGCCGACCGGCTGCAACGCCTGCGCGAGGTGCCGGGCCGGGCGGCCGAACCCTTCGCGCTGCTCGCGCTCGACCTCGACCGGTTCAAGGTGGTCAACGACACGCTCGGGCATGCGATGGGCGATGCGCTGCTGGTGAAGGTGGCGCACCGGCTGCGCGCGGCGGTGCGTTCGACCGACCTGGTGGCGCGCCTGGGCGGGGACGAGTTCGCGGTGGTGCAATTCGCCCCCGGCCAGCCGGAAGCCGCGACCGCGCTGGCGGAACGCCTGATCGACCTGCTGTCGCGCCCCTTCCTGATCGATGGCCAGGTGCTCAACATCGGCACCAGCGTGGGCATCGCGCTGCAGCCCCAGGACGGCGTCGATCTCGCCGAGCTGGCGCGCAGCGCCGACCTCGCGCTGTACCGCGCGAAAAGCGAGGGACGCGGCACCTACCGCTTCTTCGAGACCGAGATGGACACGCGCATGCAGCGCCGCCGGCTGCTCGAACTCGAACTGCGCACCGCGCTGGCGATGCGGCAGTTCCACCTGCTGTACCAGCCGCAGGTCGATGTCGACAGCACCAGCATCGTCGGGTTCGAGGCGCTGATCCGCTGGACGCATCCGGTGCGCGGCGTCGTCTCGCCCGCCGACTTCATCCCGCTGGCTGAGGAAACCGGGCTGATCATCCCGATCGGCGAATGGGTGTTGCGCGAAGCCTGCCGCGAAGCCGCCGGCTGGCCGGGCGCGCCCTTCCTGTCGGTCAACCTCTCGCCGGTGCAGTTCCGCTCCCCCGGCCTGGTCGAGGCGGTGCGATCGGCCTGCGCGCTGGCCGGCTTCGATCCGCGGCGCCTTGAGCTCGAGGTCACCGAGAGCGTGCTGCTGTCGGACAGCACCGGCACGATCGAGACGCTGCGCGCGCTCAAGGAATTCGGGGTGCGGATCGCGATGGATGATTTCGGCACCGGCTATTCGTCGCTGAGCTACCTGCGCAGCTTCCCCTTCGACAAGATCAAGATCGACCGGTCCTTCGTCTGCGACGTCACCGAGGATGGCGAGACCGCCGCCATCGTGCGCGCGATCATCGGCCTGGGGCGCAGCCTGGGCATGCGCACCACGGTCGAGGGGGTGGAGACGCAGGCGCAGTTCGACCACCTGCGCGCCGAGGGCTGCGACCAGGTGCAGGGCTACCTGCTCGGCCGGCCGCTGGCGCCGGAGGCCGCGGCGGCGCTGCTCAAGGACGGCCAGCCGCAGGCGGCCGCGGCATGACGGAAAGGACGCCAGGCATGGCAAGTGCGATCTACCGGCTGATCTACCGCAGCGTCTTCGCCATCCCGAGCGAGGAGGCGGAAGCCGAGCGGGAATTGCGGGCGATCCTCGATGCGTCGCGGCGCAACAATGCCGCCTCCGGCCTGACCGGTGCGCTGCTGCACAACGGCCCGCATGTCGTGCAGGTGCTGGAAGGCCCGCTGGCGGCGATCGAGGCGGTGTTCGACCGCATCGCGGCCGATGTGCGCCACACCGCGGTCGAGCTGCTGCAATTCGCCGCCGTCGCGCAGCCGAGCTTCCCGGCCTGGAGCATGGCCTACATCCCGCAAGGCAGCGTCGAGGAGCTGGCGTTGCTCGAGCCGATGCGCAACCCGGGCGGGCCGGAGGCGATCGATGCCGCCCTCGCGACGCTGTCCGGCGCGTTGCGGCGCGACGACTGAGGCGCGACCGGGCGGCGGGACGCGCGATGCGCGCCTGCCCGGCGCAATGACCCCCGCGCGCCTGCGCGGCGCGACAACCCCCGCGCGCCTGCGCGGCGCGACAACCCCCGCGCGCCTGCGCGGCGCGACAACCCCCGCGCGCCTGCGCGGCGCGACAACCTCCGCGCGCCTGCGCGGCGCGACGCCCCGCCGCGGTTCCCCTCGGCCCGGCGCTGCTCTACGCTCGGCCCGAAGCCCGCCGCAACGATGCGGGCCAGGAGGAACCGTCATGCTCACCCGACGCGCCGCCTTGGGCGCCGCCGGCGCGATGCTCGCCGCGCCAGCTGTCCAGGCCCAGGGCGCCTGGCCCGACAAGCCCATCCGCTTCGTCATCGGCGGCGCCGCCGGCGGTGTCTCCGACATCTTCCTGCGCATGATGGAGAACCGGCTGCGCGAGAAGCTCGGCCAGCCCATCGTGATCGATCCGCGCCCGGGCGCCGGCGGCATGGTCGGCGCCGAGGTGACGGCGCGCTCCGCCCCCGACGGCTACACCTACTACGTCAACCACATCGCCTCGCACGGCATCGGTCCGACGCTGTACCGGCGGCTGTCCTTCGACCCGCTGCGCGACCTGCCGGGCGTGGCGCGGATCGCGGCGATGCCCAACGTGCTGATCGTGAAGGGCGACGGGCCGATCCGCAGCGTCGCCGACCTGGTCGCCTTCTGCCGCGCCAATCCGGCGCGGGCGAATTTCTCCTCGGCCGGGTCGGGCACCTCGTCGCATCTGTCCGGGCTGTTGTTCGGGATGCGCATGGGGGTCGAGGTAACGCACGTGCCCTATCGCGGCACCGCGCCGTCGATGGCCGCGGTGCTGAACGGGGAGGTGCTGTTCAACATCGACAACGCGCCGGTGTCGCGCCAGCAGGTGATGGCCGGCATGCTGCGCGCGCTCGGTGTGTCCACCGCGCAGCGCGTCAGCACCATGCCGGAACTGGCCCCGCTGCAGGACCAGGGCGTGCCGGAGTTCGACGTCGCCTCCTGGTACGGCATCGCCGCGCCATCGGGCGTGCCGGCGGCGATCCGCGCGCGGCTGGGCACCGAGGTCGTCGCGGCGCTGAACGACCCCGCCATCGCGCAGCGGCTGCGCGACTACGGGGCGGAGCCCTGGCCGCTCGGCCCCGCCGACTTCGACGCCTTCATGCGCGCGGAGGTGGCGAAATGGGCGCCGGTGGTCCGCGCCTCGGGCGCGCAGATCGATTGATCCGGCGGCGCGCGGGCGCTGCCGGCCCGCGCTGCGGGCCATCTTGCCGAATCGCCGGCGTGGCGCTTCCCTTCGGCGGCGGGGCCGCCGGCGTCCGGGGGCTGCATACCGGCACCCGGACGGCGCGGCCCCCGCGAGCGGCGCCCCGCGCGGGCCGGCGGCGATGGCCCGCCGCGCGCCCGGGATCGGCCCGCTGGATTGCAGGAGGTCACGCGCGGATGCCCAATGTCGCCATCGTCTTCTTCGGCATGGCGCGCAGCACCCGGTGGACCATCGATTCGATCCGCCGCCGCGTCTATCTGCCGAATGATCGCCCGGGGCTCTCGATCACCCGCTTCGCCAGCCTCAATATCGTCGACCGCATCGACAACAGGCGCAGCGGCGAGAACGGTGTCGAGCTTCCGAAATGCGACCAGTTCCTGCTGGACTGCGACGCCTACCTGAATGTCTCGCAGCGTGACGATGACATCGCGGACCTGCTGGAGCGGGCCAGGCAACGCCGCGACGTCTACAAGGACGACTGGCGGTCGATCCGCAACCTGCTGCACCAGTTGCTGTCGCTGAAGCGGGCGTGGCAGCACATCCGGATGTTGCACGGCACCAGCTTCGACCACTTCGTGTTCCTCAGGCCCGACCTGCAGTATCTCGACCCGATCGACATCACCGAGGCGATATCGCGCTTCACCCAGCCGAACTCGATCGCCATCCCGGCATGGCAGTCCTATGAAGGGCTGAACGACCGTTTCGCCATCGCCGATGCTGTGGCCGCCAGGGCCTATGCCAACCGCATCGACAGGGTGGTCGCCCTGTGCCGGCAGCGCGCGCTGCATTCCGAAACCCTGCTGCGCTTCGTCATGACGGCCGCGCAGTGCCATGTCCTGCCCCTCGCGGCGCGCGCCCGGCGGGTGCGCGCCGATGGCCGGATGCACCCCGAGACCTTCGCCCCGCCCGGCAGCGACCCCGGCGCGCCCGATGCTGCCGCGCCTGTCGCGCAGCCCGACGCGGCAGACCTGCCCTGACCCGGGCGGCGCGCCGTGGCCGGGCGCTGCGCGACACGATGGCGCTTCGCATTCCCGCCATGGTCGGGGCATAGACCATGCCCGTGCCCGCCGAATCCCCGCTGCTCCGCCGTGCGCTGTTCCTCACGCTGGTGCTCGCCATCACGGCGGGTCTGGTGGCGCTTGCCTGGGCTGTCCTGGCGCCGGGCGGCTGGACGCCGTGGGAGGCGCTGATCCTGGCCTGCTTCCTCGGCACCGTGCCCTGGAGCGCGCTGTCGGCCGCCAATGCACTGGTCGGCCTGGCGATCCTGCTGGGCGCGCGCGACCCGCCCGCGGCGGTGCTGCCCGCCCTGCGCGCCGCCAGCCCCGCGCCGCCGCGCCGGCGCACCGCCATCGCCATCTGCATCCGCAACGAGGACATGGCCGCGGTGCTGCCGCCGCTCGGCCGCCTGATGGACGGGTTGCCGCCGGAGCTCTTTGCGCTGTGGGTGCTTTCCGACACGCCCGCCGGCCCCGCCGCCGAGGCCGAGCAGGCCGCCTTCCACGCCTTCGCGGAAGGGCGTTTCGCGCCGCCCGCCCGCGGTGGCGCACGGCCCAACGCGCAGTATCGGCGCCGCGCGGCGAATGACGGCTTCAAGGCCGGCAATGTGATGGATTTCCTTGACCATCATGCCGAGGGCCTGGCGTATTTCCTCTGCCTCGATGCCGATTCCGAGATGACGCCGGCGGCGGTGCTGCGCCTGGTGGCCTGCATGGAGGCGGATGACCGCCTCGCCATCGTGCAGCAGCTCATTCACGGCAAGCCGGCGACGGCGGCTTTCCCGCGGCTGTTCCAGTTCGGCATGCGCCACGGCATGCGCGCCTGGGCCACCGGCCAGGCCTGGTGGCAGGGCGACGAGGGCCCCTATTGGGGCCACAACGCGCTGATCCGCATCGCGCCCTTCCGCGACCTGTGCCGGCTGGGGCCGCTGCCGGACGGCTCGCGCATCCTCAGCCACGACCAGGTGGAGGCCACGCGCCTGCATGCCGCCGGGTGGAAGGTGCGCGTGCTGCCCGACGACACCGGCTCCGCCGAGGGAAATCCACCGACCTTCGGCGATTTCGTCACGCGCGACCTGCGCTGGGCCGGCGGCAACATGCAGTACCTGGCGCTGCTGCGCCTGCCCGGGCAGACGCTGATGGCGCGCTGGCAATTGGTGCAGGCGATCCTGCTGTTCCTGGGCGCGCCGCTGTGGTGCGCGATCCTGCTGCTGGCGGCGGTGAACGCGCTGTCGGGCGGCGGCGCGGCAACACCGACCGGCTGGCTGGTGCTGCTGCTGGGCGCGACCTGGGCCTGCCACTACGCGGCGAAGCTGGCGGGCTATGCCGAGGTGCTGCTGAAGCCGGCGCTGGCCGACCGCTACGGCGGGCGCGCCGCCTTCGCCCGCGGCGCGGCGGCCGAGATCCTGTTCACCACGCTGATGGAACCGGCACGGCTGATGGCGCAGACGCTGTTCCTGCTGGCGCTGCCCTTCGGGATGCGCGCGCGCTGGACGGCGCAGAACCGCGCCGACCGGGGCGTCACCTGGGGCGATGCGGCGCGGCAGTTCTGGCCGCCGACGCTGGCCGGGCTGGTGCTGGCCTGGCTGTTCGCCGCGGCCTCCCCGCTGGCGCTGCTGCTGGCGCTGCCGGTGCTGGCTTCGCTGCTGCTGGCGATCCCGTTCGCGGTGGTCACCGCGGATCCGGGCTTTTCCGGCTGGCTGCGCGCGCACGGCATCGCTGCCTTCCCGGAGGAGCGCGACGCCCCCGCGCCATAGCCGCGCCGTGCCTGCGCCAATGGCATTCGGCAGGCGTGGATTGCGCGGTAGGATGCCGGCATGGATTGGCGCCGACCGCTCCGCAGCCTGCTGAAGCCGCCGCTGCTGCTGATCGCGTTCCTGTGGGTGGTGCTTGAGGAGACGCTGTGGCGCTGGGCCATGGCGATCGGCGGGCTGATCGCGCGCATCCCGGTGTTTGCGGCGCTGGAGCGGCTGATCCTGCGGCTCGATGCGCGCATCGTGCTGTTGCTGTTCGCCATCCCGGTCGCGGCGCTGGTCCCGGTCAAGCTGGCGGCGCTGTGGCTGGTCGGCAGCGGGCATTGGCTGCTCGGCGCGGGGGTGCTGCTGTTGGCGAAGTCGGTCGGGACGGCGTTCTCGGCGCGGCTTTATGTGGTCGCGGAACCCAGGCTGATGACCATCCCGGTCTTCGCGTGGGTGCGCAACCATGTGGTGGCGCTGCTGGCGCGCGCGCATGACTTCCTGGATGCCTCGCCGGCCTGGCGCGCGCTGCGCGGCGTGGCGGCGCGCGCGAAGGCCGCGCTGCATCGCGCCGCGGCGCCGGTGCGCGGCTGGCTGGCCGGGGGCGGCACGACGCTGCTCGGCCGCGTG
>NZ_CAKKLX010000042.1 GCF_918698155.1 Roseomonas sp. CECT 9278 | reverse complement strand
CGCCCTCATCGCCTGCCTGCGCCGCCTGCTCACCATCCTCAACGCGATCATCAAGGCGCAACGTCCATGGCAAAACGCTTGACCCGCAAGACGGTCGCTCTGGACACCAATACCTGATCGGGGGATTTGGGGAGGGGCATGGTGTGCCCTTCCCAACGGCACCACTGACGATGCCCCTCCCCAAATTCCCCGATTAAAGTCACGGGATCCAAGGGCCTTAAGCCCTTGGTGGGGGAGGTCCGGAGGGGGCAAAGCCCTCTCCGGCGGCGCTACCGTGCCCGCTCTATGCAGAACGCCACCACATCCGCCAGCGCGCGCCGTTCCGGCGTGTCCGGGAAGCCCGACAGGGCGGCGAGCGCCTGGTCACCGTAGGTGCGGGCGCGGGTGATGGTGTCGGCCAGGGCGTTGTGGCGGGTGATGAGGGTTTGGGCGTGGGCCAGGTCGGTGTCGGATTGGTCGCGGTCTTCCAGGCAGCGGCGCCAGAAGATGCGGTCTTCGTCGGTGCCGCGGGCGAAGGCGAGCAGGATGGGCAGGGTGATCTTGCCCTCGCGGAAGTCGTCGCCGACGGTCTTGCCGAGCGCTTCCTGGTCGGCGCTGTAGTCGAGCGCGTCGTCCACCAGCTGGAAGGCGACGCCGAGCGCCATGCCGTAGTCGCGCAGCGCGGCCTGGCGGGCGGGCGGTTCGCCGGCGATGACCGCGCCGACCTCGGTGGCGGCGGCGAACAGCGCGGCGGTCTTGCCTTCGATGACCGCGAGGTACTGCGCCTCGGTCGTGGTGGTGTCGTTCTGCGTCATCAGCTGCAGGACTTCGCCTTCCGCGATCGTGGCGGAGGCCGCGGAGAGGATGCGCATCACTTCCAGCGACCCGTCGGCGACCATCACCTGGAAGGCGCGGGAGAACAGGAAGTCGCCCACCAGCACCGACGACTTGTTGCCGAACAGCGCATTCGCCGAGGCCTGGCCGCGGCGCAGCGCGGATTCGTCCACCACGTCGTCGTGCAGCAGCGTGGCGGTGTGGATGAATTCGATGCAGGCGGCGAGGGTCGCGTGGCGGTCGCCGCGGTAGCCGCACATGCGCGCGGCCGCGATCGTCAGCAGCGGGCGCAGCCGCTTGCCGCCGGCGGCGACGATGTACGCCGCGACCTGCGGGATCAGCGCGACGTCGCTCTCCATCCGCGCGATGATGACGCGGTTGCAGGCTTCGAGGTCGTCGGCGACCAGGCGTGTCAGCGTGGTCAGCGCGTCCTCGCCCCGCGGCGCCGGCGGGGCGACAAGCGGCGTGGCGGCAGCACTCACCCTTGCACTTCTCCTGATGTGGCGGGCACCATAGTCAGCGCCTGCCGGTGCGGCAAGCGTTGGAAAAACAAGGGATTGGGACTTGCGATGCGGGTTGTCGCCACCACCACGGACCCGGTGCGCCTGTCCTTCCTGCGCGTGCTGCTGGCCGATGCCGGGATCGATACGCTGGTGCTCGACGCGCATATCAGCGCGATCGAGGGCGGCATCGGCGCGTTTCCGCGGCGGCTTGCGGTCGCGACCGATGACGAAGCGCGCGCGCGCGCCGTGCTGACGGAGGCCGGCGAGGAGACCGCGTGAGCGAGACCTCGGACGACCGGTTGCTCGGCGGGCGCGTGCTGCTGCGCCAGCCGGTGCGGGGGTTTCGCGCCGGGCTCGATGCGGTACTGCTGGCGGCCTTCGTGCCCGCCGCGCCGGGCCAGCGCGTGCTGGAAGCGGGGTGCGGCAGCGGCGCGGTGTTCCTGTGCCTGGCGGCCCGCGTGCCGGGGCTGTCGGTGACGGCGATCGAGCGCGAAGCGGCGATGGCGGCGCTGGCGCGCGGCAATGCCGCGGCGAATGGCGTGGCCGCCGAGGTCATCGAGGGCGATGTCGCGACGGTGCGCGGCATGGCTCCGTGCGACCACGCCTTCGCCAATCCGCCGTATTGGCCGGGTGGCACGCCCCCGCCTGGCGCCGTGCGGCGGGCGGCGACGCATGAGGGCGGGGCGGGACTCGCTCAGTGGGCGGGCTTCCTGGCGGCATCGTTGCGCGCGGGCGGCACGGCGAGCCTGGTCCTGCCGGCGGCGCGCTTCGATGCGGGGGTCGCGGCGCTGCGTGCGGCGGGATGCGGTTCGGTCACGCTGCTGCCGGTGGCGCCGCGCGCCGGGGCGCCGGCGAAGCGCGTGCTGGTGCGGGCGCGGCGCGGCGGGCGGGGGCCGGCGCGCCTGCTCGCGCCGCTGGTGCTGCACGCGGCGGACGGCGCCTTCACCGCGGCCGCGCAGGCGGTGCTGCGCGACGGCGCGGCGCTGGAGGCATAGGGCGGATCGCGCCGCGGCGGACCGACCTGGGCGGCTGGACGCTCACGCCACGCGGGCGGCAAGGTCCAGGATGATCACGTGTCGTGATCCTTGGATGGCGCAGCGGCGGGCGCCGCCGCTACTGGTCCTTCACTTCCGGATGACGCAGCAGCCACAGGCGTTCATGCGCCGCGACCAGGCTCTCGAGGTTCTTGCGGCGATTGGTGTCGGGCGATGCCGGACGGCGCGTGAGCATCATTTCGAGGATGCGCAACAGGTCCTCCGCCACCTCGAAATCGCCCTGGTCGCAGGCGTGGTGGAAGGCGATCAGGATCTTGTCGGACAGCCTGCGCGTGTGGCGCGGCGCCGGCGCATTGCCGCGGCCGCCCTCCAGACCTGCCCCATCGTCCATGTCGTCAGACATTCAAATCCTCCGCCGCCGCACACTCCCTTGGCCCGGCCTGAGCGCGGGTTCGGCCGGCGGACCATACCGCCGGGGGGCGGGTTGCGGAACCCTGTGTCTCATAAAGCGCGAAGTTGCGATGTGATCGCGGCAGCAATCGCCTCTGGTGTCGTTTCGGGACGAAACAGGCTTCGCACGCGACCATCCGGGCCGACGAAATAGATGAAGGAGGAGTGGTCCATCAGGTAGTCGGTCGAATCGCGCGGCCTGACGCGGGCGTAATACACGCGATACGCGCGGGCCGCGGCGGCCACCTGCTCGGCGCTGCCGGTCAGGCCGATCATGCGCGGATGGAAGCGCGAGACGTAGTCGGCGAGGGCGGCGGGCGTGTCGCGCTCCGGGTCGATCGTCACCAGGATCGGGGTGACGCGCTCGCCCGCCGGCCCCATGGCGTCGAGCGCGGCGGCGATGGTGCCGAGTTCGGTCGGGCAGACATCCGGGCAATAGGTGAAGCCGAAATAGACCAGCAGCGGGCGGCCGGCGAAATCGCGATCGGTCACGGTGCGGCCGGTGTGGTCGACCAGGGTGAAGGGCCCGCCGAGCGAGACGCCCTGGGCGAGTTGGATGCCCCCGGCCGAGGGTGCGGGCATGTCGCCCCCGGTCAGCCTGGCGATGCTGCGCAGGAAGGCGTCCGACACGGATTCGCCTGGACCGCGCCCAAACCAGGCCGCCCCCCAGGCCCCGCCGATCAGCAGCACGAGCAGGACCGAGACAATCTGGATGATACGGGTCATGCCCCGCACATAGGCCGGGGCACCCGCCCCCGGCAAGACCTGCGCCAAGTATCGGTTTCCAAAGGCCTTTCGGCCTTTGGCGGGGTGGTCCGGAGGGGCGGCGCCCCTCCGCTGCGCGTCAGTGCCGGACGCCCTCGATGGCCCCTTCGGGCTGCGGCGAGGAGAAGACGCTGTCCGCGAAGGCTTCTTCCCATGTCCCGCCGGTGCTGGCCTTGGAGTATTCGGTGGCGCGGTTCTCGAAGAAGTTGGTGTGCTCGACCGCGTTCAGCATTTCATCGAGCCAGGGCAGCGGGTTCTTCTCGATGTTGTAGAGGGGTTCGAGGCCCAGCTGCTGCAGCCGCCGGTCGGCGATGAAGCGGATGTATTCCTTGGTCTGCTTCGCATCGAGGCCCTGCACGCCGCCCAGTTCGAAGGCCAGGTCGATGAAGGCGTCCTCGTGCTCCACGATGGTGGCGCAGATCAGGTAAAGGTCGCGCTTCAGCTCGGCCGTCCAGATCTCCGGGTTTTCCTGCACGAAGGTGCGGAACAGGCGGATCACGGACAGGCAGTGCAGCGTCTCGTCGCGCACCGACCAGGACACGATCTGCCCCATGCCCTTCATCTTGTTGAAGCGCGGGAAGTTCATCAGGATCGCGAAGGAGGCAAAGAGCTGCAGGCCTTCGGTGAAGGCGCCGAAGGCGGCGAGCGTCTTGGCGATCTCGGTCTTGGATTCGACCGAGAAGGTCTGCATGTAGTCGTACTTGTCCTTCATCTCCTTGTACTTGAGGAAGGCCGTGTACTCGATTTCCGGCATGCCGATGGTGTCAAGCAGGTGGCTGTAGGCGGCGATGTGGATCGTCTCGGTGTTTGAGAAGGCAGACATCATCATCAGCACTTCGGTCGGCTTGAACACCTGGGAATACTGCTTCATGTAGCAGTTGTTCACCTCGACATCGGCCTGGGTGAAGAAGCGGAAGATCTGCGTCAGCAGGTTCCGCTCGGATTCCGTCAGGTTCTTCTGCCAATCCTTGACGTCATCAGCCAGCGGGACTTCCTCGGGCAGCCAATGGATGCGCTGCTGCGTCAGCCAGGCATCATAGGCCCAGGGATAGCGGAACGGCTTGTAGACCGGATTCGACGTCAGAAGGTCGAAGCGGATCGGCAGTTCATCGGTCGCAATGCCATCGGCCATAGGTCATCCCCCGCAAGTGCTCGTGACGCCGCTTTTACCACGACTGGTGGTCGCAGCAATGGGCAGACGCAAGATGTTGTGGTGCGCGGCAGGGGCGCAAGGGGCGCAGCAGGGAGGGCTTTGCCCTCCCCGGACCCCTCCCACCAAGGGCTTAAGGCCCTTGGAACCCTCGACTTGATCGGGTGGTTGGGGGAAGGGCATGGTGCGCCGGTGGCGTTGGTCGCACCGACGATGCCCCTCCCCCAACCACCCGATTAAAACCCCGCGGTCCAGGGGGCCGTCGCCCCCTGGTGGGGGAGGTCCGGAGGGGGCCAAGCCCCCTCCG
Organism: Roseomonas sp. CECT 9278; assembly: GCF_918698155.1. GTDB lineage: Bacteria > Pseudomonadota > Alphaproteobacteria > Acetobacterales > Acetobacteraceae > Neoroseomonas. The sequence continues at coordinate 35,587 of NZ_CAKKLX010000042.1, read as the reverse complement.
CCAGCGCCCCCTACTCCACCCTGATCCCCGCTTCCCGCGCAATCACCGCGTTCTCCGCCAGTTCGCGGCGGATTCGCGCGTCGAACACCTCCGGCCCCTCGGCGAGGATGACGCCGCCGGAGTCGACGATTCGCCGCCCGATCGTCGTATCCCGCAGCAGCCCGATCACGTCACGCGCCACGCGATCGACGATCGGCCGCGCCAACCCCTTCGGCCCGACGAACCCGTACCACGGGCTGGTGTCCGGAATGCCCATGCCGAGTTCATCGAGCGTGGGCACGCCTGGCAGCACTTCCGCCCGGTTCGGCCCGCCGATCGCGAGGGCGCGCAGCTGCCCCTCCCGCGCCAGCCCGATCGCGCCCGACAGCGTGCTGAAGGTCGCGGCGACGCGGCCGGCGACGACCTCCTGCAGGGCCGGGGCGGCGCCGCGGAAGGCGACGATGGTGGGCTCGATGCCGACCTTGCGGCGGAACATCTCGGTGGCGAAGTGGCCGGACGAGCCGTTGCCCGAGGTGCCGAAGCTCATGCCCGGGTCGCGCTTCGCGGCGGCCACCAGCTCCTGCGCGGTGCGGATGGGGCTGCCGCGCCCCACGAACAGCACGGTGGGCGAGGCATACAGATTCACGATCGGCGTGAAGTCGGCCAGCGTGTCGTAGGGCAGCCGCGCATAGACGGCGGCGTTGGAGGCATGGGTGCTGGCCGCGAGGAACAGCGTGTAGCCATCGGCAGGCGATCGCGCGACGGCTTCCGACGCGATGATCTGGCTGGCGCCGGCGCGGTTCTCGATGACCAGGGGCTGGCCCCACAGCCGCCCGAGCGGGTCCTGGAGCAGCCGGCCGCCGAAATCGGTCGGCCCGCCGGCGGGGTAGCCGATAATGAGGCGGACCGGTTTCTCCGGCCAGGGGGCCTGGGCGCGGGCATGGCTGGCCGCCACCAGGCCGGCCGAGGTGAGCGCAAGGCTGCGCCGTGTGATCATCCGCTTCGTCTCCCGTGTCGTGGCCTGAGCGGCCGCGTTGCGGGAAGGCTAGAGCAGAAAGCGTTCGGATGGAATCATCTGAACGCGTGAAGATGCTCTGAAAACAACAGGCTAGAGCCTGCGAAGTGAGCGCGAGCGAACGCAGCATGCTCCAGCAGCGGAGTCCGATCGGATGAAATCCTCTGGTCGGATGAGGATGCGCGTGAAAGCCGCGGCTGATGGGCCGGGAAGGAAGGCCGCGGGACGTCCGAATCCGGACACCGGATAGCGTGGTGGCGCACCGGGCCGTGCGCAGGGCGGCCGCGGCGCACGACGGACGGTGTCGATGCGCCATCGACACCGCCGCGCCGCCGGGTCAGGCGCGGATGAAGGCCAGCAGGTCCGCGTTCACGACATCCGCATGGGTGGTGCACAGCCCGTGCGGCAGGCCTGCATAGACCTTCAGCACGGCGCCCTTCACCAGCTTCGCCGACAGCAGCGCCGAATCGGCGATCGGCACGATCTGGTCGTCATCGCCATGCATCACCAGCGTGGGCACCGATACGGCCTTCAGGTCCTCGGTGAAGTCGGTTTCCGAGAAGGCCTTGATGCCGTCGTAATGCGCCTTGGCGCCGCCCATCATGCCCTGGCGCCACCAGTTCTGGATGACGCCTTCGGCCGGCGTGGCGCCTGGCCGGTTGTAGCCATAGAAGGGGCCGGCCGGGACATCGCGGAAGAATTGCGCGCGGTTGGCGGCAAGCGCGGCGCGGAAGCCGTCGAACACCTCGATCGGCAGCCCGCCCGGGTTGGCCGCGGTCTTGAGCATGATCGGCGGCACCGCGCCGATCAGCACCAGCTTCGCCACGCGACCCTGCGGCTGGCCGTGCTGCACGGTGTAGTGCAGCGCCTCCCCGCCGCCGGTCGAATGGCCGATATGGACGGCGTTGCGCAGGTCGAGCTTCTGCATCACGGCGGCGGCGTCGGCCGCGTAGTGGTCCATGTCGTGGCCGTCGCCCGCCTGGGTCGAACGGCCATGCCCGCGGCGGTCATGCGCCACCACGCGGAAGCCCTGGTGCAGGAAGAACAGCAGCTGGGCGTCCCAATCGTCGGCGCTGAGCGGCCAGCCGTGGTGGAACACGATCGGTTGGGCGTCCTTCGGCCCCCAATCCTTGTAGAAGATCTCAAGGCCGTCGGTGGTGGTGGCGAAGGGCATGCATCGTCCTTTCCTGCGCAGGCAAACAAGGTCTGTCGACACCATGCCTTGTGCCGGCAACCCGCGCGAGACGATGTGAAGCTTCGGCGAACCCGATGCGGCGGCGCGCCCGCTCCGGGCACCGCCGCTCAGGGCCGGGCGGGCGCTGCCGCCAGGCGCCAGGCCCTCACTGGCAGGCCAGGCATTCCTCGTAGTTGTTGGAATTCCCCGCCGCCCCCGACGCCGCGGAGGCCGCCATCGGCATCTGTGCCTCCCCGCCGGTCGGCACATGCGCCGCCATGATATCGCCCTGGCCCACCACCTTCTCGCTGATGGTGTCGGCGCGCTGGATCGACAGCGAGCGGCAGTAGTACAGCGACTTCACGCCCTTCTTCCACGCGGTCAGGTGGATCTGGTGCAGGTCGCGCTTGTGGACATTGGCCGGCAGGAACAGGTTCACCGACTGCGACTGGCAGATATAGGGCGTGCGGTCGGCCGCGTGCTCGATCACCCAGCGCTGGTCCAGTTCGAAGGCGGTCTTGAACACCGCCTTCTCCTGTTCATCCAGGAAGTCGAGGTGCTGGACCGAGCCCTTGGTCACGGTCACCGACGTCCAGGTCTCGTCATCGTCGCGCCCGTGCTTGGCCAGCAGCTTCTGCAGGTACGGGTTGCGGACGATGAACGACCCCGACAGCGTCTTGTGATTGTAGACATTGGCCGCGATGGGTTCGATGCCCGGGCTCGCGCCGCCGCAGATGATGCTGATCGACGCCGTCGGCGCGATCGCGATCTTGTTCGAGAACCGCTCCATGAAGCCGTATTCGGCGGCGTCGGGGCACGGGCCGCGCTCCTCCGCCAGCAGGCGGGAGGCGCGGTCGGCCTGCTCCCGCACATGCTTGAACATCTTCTTGTTCCACACCTTCGCCACCACGGATTCGAAGGGCACGTTCATCATCTGCAGGAAGGAATGGAACCCCATCACGCCGAGGCCCACGGAGCGTTCGCGCATGGCGGAATACTTCGCCCGCGCCATCGAATCGGGCGCGGTGTCGATGAAGGACTGCAGCACGTTGTCCAGGAAGCGCATCACGTCCGGGATGAAGTTCGCGTCATCCTTCCACTCGAACCAGGTCTCGCAATTCAGCGAGGACAGGCAGCACACCGCGGTGCGCTGTTCGCCATGCTGGTCGAGCCCGGTCGGCAGCGTGATCTCGGAACACAGGTTCGAGGTCTTGACCTCAAGCCCCGCGAGCTTGTGGTGCTCCGGCCGCGCGCGGTTCACGTGGTCGGAATAGATGATGTAGGGCTCGCCCGTCTCGATGCGGGCGGTGAGGATGCGGATCCACAGCGACCGCGCCGAGACCTTGCGCATCAGCGCCCCGTCCTTGGGCGAGACCAGCGCCCAGTCCTCATCGGCCTCGACCGCGCGCATGAAGGCGTCCGACAGCAGCACGCCGTGGTGCAGGTTCAGCGCCTTGCGGTTCGGGTCACCGCCGGTCGGGCGGCGCATTTCGAGGAATTCCTCGATCTCCGGGTGGTTCACCGGCAGGTAGCAGGCGGCCGACCCGCGCCGCAGCGAACCCTGCGAAATCGCCAGCGTCAGGCTGTCCATCACGCGGATGAACGGGATCACGCCCGAGGTCTTGCCGTTGCGCCCGACCTTCTCGCCGATGCCGCGCAGGTTGCCCCAGTACGACCCGATCCCGCCCCCCTTGGCGGCGAGCCAGACATTCTCGTTCCACAGCCCGACGATGCCATCGAGGCTGTCGGAGGCCTCGTTCAGGAAGCAGGAGATCGGCAGTCCGCGAGTCGTGCCGCCATTGGACAGCACGGGCGTGGCGGGCATGAACCACAGGCGCGAGATGTAGTCGTAGATGCGCTGGGCATGCGCGGCGTCATCGCCATAGGCGGACGCCACCCGCGCGAACAGGTCCTGGTAGGACTCGCCCGGCAGCAGATAGCGGTCATCCAGCGTGGCCTTGCCGAAATCGGTCAGCAGCGCGTCGCGCGACCGGTCGATGCGGACCTGGCCATGCCCTTCGAGCTGCACCGCGGCATCGAACATCGCCGGCTGCGGATCCGACTGGGTCACGTTACGCACGGTATCGCCAAGCTGCGCTGCGTCGAACACGGATACACCCCCTGAACCACTATTCCCCTGGCCCACATGGTGCGGCCGAGGGGCGACAGAACACAAGATGTAGTCTTGCCACAGTCCGAGCACCACCACATCGGGTGGCAAAGAGACCCCTTGCCAAGAGTCCCCAGCCTGTCACAGCCAGCAACATGTTCCCGTTTCGTTCAGCATCGCGCGCCGCCCCGCCCCCCGCAAGTCCAGACTTTTCCACAGGCGCGAAGCAGCGCACCCTGCCACGCCACATGCCCGGACAAGACCCCGTGATGACCCCCCTCCGCCGCCGCGCCCTGCTCGCCGCCCCGCTCCTGCCCGCCCTCGCCCGCCCCGCGCTTGGCCAGGGCGCCTGGCCGACGCGCCCGATCCGCATCGTCATCCCCTTCGGCACCGGGGGCGGCACCGACATCACCACGCGCCTGCTGGCGCCCAAGCTCGCGGAGATCCTTGGCCAGCCCGTGGTGCTGGAGAACCGGCCCGGCGCCGGCGGCGTGGTCGGCACGGACTACGTGGCCAAGCTGCCGCCCACCGGCGATGTCTTCGTGCTCTCGACCCTGTCGCCGATCGGCCTGGCGCGCGGCCTGCCGGCACCGGTGCCCTTCGATGCGCGGCGCGACCTGGTGGCGATCGCCCCCACCGTCTTCGTGCCCATCGCCATGGCGATCACCACGCGCAACTTCGCCCCGCGCACGGCCGCCGAATTCGTCGCCGCGCTGCGCGCCAATCCCGGGCGCTACCAGTACGGGTCGTCGGGAATCGGCACCTCGGGGCACATCGCTTCGGCCAGCTTCTGCATCCGCACCGGCACCGACGCGGTCCACGTGCCCTATCGCGGCGGCGGGCAGGTCTTCACGGCGCTGACCGCCGGGGAGATCCAATTCTGCTCGGACATCCCCTCGATCCTGAAGGGCTTCCAGGAAGGCGGCACGGCGCGCGTGATCTTCGTCGCGACCGACCGGCGATCCTCCCTGCTGCCCGAGGTGCCGACCGCGGCCGAGGCCGGCATCCAGGGCTACAAGGCCTATTCCTGGTATGGCTTCTTCGCCCCCGCCGGCACGCCGCAGCCGATCGTGGACCGCATGGCGGCGGCGACCGAACAGGCACTGTCCGACCCCGCCATCTCCGGCCGCTTCGAGGAAATGGGCACCCCGGCGATGCGCGGCTACACGCCGGCACGCTTCGCGCAATTCGTGCGCGAGGAGATCGATCTGTGGGAGCCCGAGGTGCGCGGACTCGGCATCCGCGCGGAATAGCAGCCCATCAGGACATCGCGTCGACCCCGGGCATGTGCGGCGCGCTCTCGCGCAGCACATCGAGGAAGGCGCGCACCGGCCCCGGCATGTAGCGGCGCCTGAGCGTCAGCGCCGCGATCGCCCCGGCCGGGTCCTCCACCGTGATGTCCAGCGCGCGCAGGAACCCCGTGCTGGTCGGGTGGTGCAGCATGTTGCGCGGCAGGATCGACAGCCACGGCCCGCCGGCGATCAGCGCGAGGCGCATCGCGATCGACACCGTCACCACCTGCGCGCGCGGCACATCCAGCCCCTCGCGCGCGAAGGCCGCCACCACCAGCCGGTCGAGGAAGGTGCCGGGCGGCGACAGCGTCCAGGGCTCGTGCGTCACGTCAGCCAGGCGCAGCCCGCGGCGGCGCAACAACGGATTGCCGCGATCCGCCACCACCACCAGCGGCACGCGATACAGCCAGTCGGCGGCGATGTCCTCGGCCGCCGCCTCGCCCGCCCCGGCACGCGTCACCACCACATCCAGCCGCCGGGCCCGCAGCGCGGCCACCAGCGTGCCGGTATCGGCAATGGCGATGTCGAAGGCCACGCGCGGGCGTTCGGCCGCCAGGCGGCGGATCGCCTCGGCCACGGTGAAGGTCATGGGTTCGGTGGTGCCGATGCGCACCTCGCCCGCCATCGGGTCGGCGATATGCGCCAGGTCGCGCTCCGCCTGGCCGAGCTCGTCGAGCATCGCCCGGGCGCGGTCCGCCAGCGCCTCGCCGAAGGCGGTCGGGCGCACGCCGCGCGCATCGCGCTCCAGCAGCGGCACGCCGAGGGTCGCCTCCATCTCGCTCATGGCCTTGGACACGGCGGGCTGCGTGAGCGCCAGGCGCTGCGCGGCACGGGCCATGCTGCCGGCGTCGATCACCGTCAGCAGCGCATCGAGGTCCTTCAGGCGCAGCCGACGCGCCAAGCGGGAGGCGGTGCTGGCATCCAAGACCTATTCCCTCCGGTTTGATCTCCCCAACAAGAAACGAATTCTAGTTTCAACCGCAAGCCCGCATGATCCGCCCGTCACGCAAAAGGGGCCACGCCCATGCCAAGCCGCCGCAGCCTGATCGCCGCCCTCGCCGCCCTGCCCGTCGCCCATCCCGGCCTTGCCCGCGGCGACACGGCGCCGCTGCGCATCGTGTTCCCCTTCGCCGCCGGGGGTGCGGCGGATGCCGTGGCGCGGCTGCTCGCCGAACGGCTTGCCACGACCCTCGGCCGGCCCGCGATCGTCGAGAACCGCACCGGCGCCGGCGGCCGCATCGGCGCGCAGGCGGTGCGCGCCGCCGCCCCGGATGGTGCGACGCTGCTGCTGGCCGCGGCGGCGCAGATGGTGCTCCAGCCCCATACCGACCCGGCGATCGGCTACGACCCGGTCGCCGATTTCCGCCCCGTGGCGCAGCTCATGCGCTTCGGCCAGGTGGTCGCGATCGGGCCTGACAATCCGGCGCGCGACGTGGCCGGCCTGCTCGCCTGGTATCGCGACAACCCCGCGCGGCGATCCTTCGGGTCGCCCGGCATCGGCACGGGCGCGCATTTCGCCGGGCTCGAGATCGGGCGCCTCGGCGGCGTGCCGCTGGAACATGTCGCCTATCGCGGCACGCCGGCGGCGATCCCCGACCTGCAATCGGGGCGGCTGGCGATGTTCGTCGCCTCGGTCGCCGAATTCCGCGACCACGCGGCGGCCGGGCGCGTGCGCCTGATCGCCAGCACCGAGGCGGCGCGCAGCGCGGCGACGCGCGACATCCCGACGCTGCGCGAACAGGGCATCGACGTGGTGGCGCCGGGCTGGTTCGCGCTCTATGCGCCGGCCGGCACGCCGGATGCGGTGGTGGCGCGCCTCGCCGCCGCGGTGGCCGAGGCGATCGGACCCGGCGGCCTCGGCGCGCGCATCGCCGCCATGGGCTTCGAGCCCTCCGGCGCCGGGCCCGACACGGTCGCCGCGGCGCAGCGCGAGGACTCCGCCCGCTGGGCCGCGATGGTGCGCGCCAGCGGCTTCCGCCCGGCCTGATCTTCAGTTCCGCCGCGCCAGCCGCATCCCCGCGATGTAGCCCCAGGCCATGCAGGGCCCGATCGTCGTGCCGGTGCCCACGTTGCGCGACCCGATCGGGTTCGCCATGGCCAGCCCGGCGGCGAACAGCCCGGCGATCACGCTGCCATCCGGGCGCAGCACCTCGGCATGTTCGTTGGTCCGCGCGCCACCCTTGGTGCCGAGGATCGACCGGCTGAGCGGCATCGCCAGGAAGGGCGGGCGGGCGATCGGCTCGATGCCCGCGCGGCGGCGCTTGTCGCCGGCGGCGGCGGGATCGGGGCGCGCCGGGCGGCCGAATTCGGTGTCGGCGCCATCGCGCGCCGCGGCGTTGAAGCGCGCCACGCTGGCCTCCAGCACGGCGGGCGGCAGGCCGATCAGCCCGGCCAGGGTGGCGATGTCGCCGGCCTGGCGCAGCCAGCGCGGATCCGCCTTCGCCGCCCAGCGCGCCGGCGGCAGCCTGTCGAGCAGCACCGAATCGGCGATCAGCCAGCACGGCAGGTGAACCGGATCACCGGTCGCCGGGTCGCGCGCATCCAGCGCCTCGCCGATGTTGAAGATGAGCTCGTTGACGAAGCGCACGCCATGCCGGTTGACCAGCATGGCGTTGGGCTCGGTGTGGAATGGCACCGGCTGGGCCAGCAGGTGCCCGCCATAGGCCACCGGCACCGAGGGCGCGATGGTCGCCTGGTCCATGCGCGCCAGCGCCGCGCCGGCAGCCTGCGCCATGCGCTGGCCGTCGCCCTCATGCGCGGCCGGGCTGCCGAGGTAGTCGACCGGCCCGGGAAAATGCCTCGCCAGCAGCCCGGCATCCCATTCGAAGCCGCCGGTCGCCAGCACCACGCCGCGGGTCGCCTGCCAGACCTGCCGCCCGCCGGCGCGTTCCACCACCGCGCCGGTCACGCACCCCGCCGCATCCTGCGTCAGTTCCACCGCCCGGGCCGACAGCACCACCTCCACCCCGGCATCGAGGCAGCCGCGCAGCAGCCCGGTCACCAGCGCCGTGCCCTTGCCCCGCGCATTGGCCAGGTAGCGCCACAGCAGCCGCGGCCACAGCGACAACGCCGTGCGGTAGGGCTTGTGGTACAGGTCGGTGGTCACTGCCTCGTGGTAGGTGAAGATCTCCGGGATGGTGGACCGCCGGATGCGGAAGGCGAATCGCCCGGCCCGCCAGCGGCTCAACGCGCGGGGGCTGAGCATCCGCCCGACCGCCTTGTGCCCCGGCAGGCCGCGCAGCGGGTCGGGCTCCGGCGTCAGGGCGAAGCGCAGCGGCGTGCTGGATTCCACGAAGCGCAGCATGTCGGGCGCCGCCTGCACGAAGGCCTGCCACAGCGGGTCTTCCTCGGCCGCCCAGCCCTCCGGCGCGGCGGCGCGGATGTAGTCCAGCGCCTCGGCCCGGCTGTCGGCGATCCCGGCGGCCTCCGCATGGTGGTTCGCCGGGATCCAGGTGCCGGCGCCCGACATGGCGCTGGTGCCGCCCAGCCGGTCGGTCTTCTCCAGCACCGTCACGCGCAGGCCCTGCCGCGCCGCGGTCAGCGCCGCGACCAGCCCTGCCGCGCCCGAGCCCAGCACCAGCACATCCGTCGTCTGCGATGTCATGGCTGCGTCATCGCGCCACCGCGCCGCCGGGGCAAGCCGGGGAGGCTTCGCGCGGCCGGGCCTTCAGCCCAGGCAGGCCCCGATCACCGGCCCGAGCCGCCCGCGCGCATTCGCCAGCCCCGGCGCCGCGCGCGACAGCAGGTCCGCCGCCGCATCGTGGATCGCCTCGTGCACCGACACGAAGGACAGCGCGCCGCGTTCGCGCTGCGCCACCACGAACAGCCCGTGGTCGGCATCGCCCAGCACCAGCGCGATGTCCGGGTCCCCCGCGACCCCCGGCAGCGCGGGCGCGCACAGCAGGAAGTCGTCCCCGAACAGCGTGTAGCCGATCGGCGCGCCGTGGTCGCGCAGCAGCGCCGCGAGCCGGCCAGCCAGCGCGGCGCGGTCGAGCCGCGCCGAGAGCCGCTGCGCCGAGCCATGGGGCCAGCGCCGGGCCGGGCTGAACACCTCCGTCATGCCGGCGGCGCCGCGCTCAGGCCGTCGCGCCGCTGCGCCGCAGCCGCCGCCAGCCCAGCACGCCGCCGACCAGCAGCGCCACCAGGCTGCCGCCCAGGATGGCGACGCCGTCCACCTCGTATTGCCGATAGGCGAGGCGCCGGCGCTCGGCGGTCGAGTCGTAGCGCACGATCTCCCGCCCGCCGACGGCCAGCACATAGACATCGTCGGCGCCGGCGAATTCGGCGCGGACGGTCTTGCCGACGGCGCCGCGGATCTCGGATTCGGCGGCTTCCAGGGCCGGGATGGTGAGCACGATCTCGGCCTGCCCCGCCGGCCCCGGGCGCAGCGTCAGGCGGTACTGGCTGGTCGAGGAACCGCTGCGCCGGCTGGTGCGCGTCTCGCGCGCGGCGGTGGCGAGGGTCGCCTCCAGCGTCTGCAGCGCGGCGCGCTGCGGCGGGGCGGAGATCGCGGCATAGCCGACGAAGCCGGCGCCGACCGCCAGGCCGACCAGGGCAAGCTTCACGATCAGCGAGGCACGGATGATGGCGATGATCACGACAGGCAGTTCCCTTGCGATGCTGTGGCCGGTGGCTGGTCAGGGCCAGGCGACGATCCCGCGCCGCCCGACCGGCCGGAACGGGTGACGATGCGCGTGACACCCGGATGCCCCGGCGCCATGCCGCGCGCGGCGGCGCGCCGTGGCATCGGCAGCGCCGCGCGGGCCACCTGGCACCGCCGCACCGCACGGCGCCGCGTCCGCGCGGGCCTGTCCGCATGGCTGCCACGCTGTTCCCAAGGTCGCCATCACCCCCGCCCGATCCGCCTGCCGGTGTCGCAGCCTCCGTCGCGGGCGCGAAGGAAAGATTTCAGGGCAGGAAGGCCTGCCCACCGGCATGATGCCTGCCATGACAGACCCGCCCCCGGGGACTCGCCAGGCGGCGGAGGCCTTCGCCCTTGCCCGCCGCCTGCTGCGCGGCGCCGGCTTCATCGACCGCGACACCATCTGCCCGCCCCGCCTGCGCCGCGACCTGCATGCGCCCACGCCCGCGGAAGCCCAGGCCTATGCCGGCGGGCCCGACCGCATGGTCGTGGTGGTGACGCGCCTGCTGCACGACGCCGCGGCGCGGGAGGATGCGCTCGCCGGCCTCGCCAACGATGCCTGGGGCTATGACGTGAACATCCTGGGCACCGCGCCCGAGATCATGCAGCTGGACGAATTGCGGCTGTGGCTGCTCGACGATGCCGCGGGGCTGGCCGACCGCCTCGTCGCGCTGGGCTTCGCGCCGGCGGCGGGCGGCTTCGCGCGCGGCGGCGCCGAGGCGCGCTTCCCCGACCTGCCCGCGGGCTTCGCGGCGCCGGTCTTCCCGGTCTGGACCTCGGTGCCCGGGTCGGCGCCCTTCGCGCATCCGGCGCGGCGCGTGCTGGGCTATGCCTGCCCGACCCCACCGCCGGGGGCCTTGCTGGAGGGCACGGTGCGCGGCTTCCGGCTGGTGCAGGGCGGCGTGCCGTTCCGCAGCCTGGACCGCCTGCGGGTGGTGCTGCCGGTCGTGGTCGGCGGCGCGGCCACCGGCCAGCGGCTGCGCGACGCGGTGGCGCTGGCCCATGTGCTGCGCGAGACCTTCGCGCCCTGACCGACCGCGTGCGGCCGCGCCTGTCGCTGCGCCCCGCAGCGCGGCACCGGCCCGGCAAGGCCGGCGGTCCCGCACGGGCCGCGCGGCGCCATAGCCGGCGCCCATGGCGATGATGCGCGATCAGGATTGGCGCGCGCCGGTCCCCAGGGCGCATATGCGGCGGGACGCAAGGATACCGACGCCATGCCCGACACCACCCCGGCCGCCCTCGCCCAGCCCCCCGCCGCCCGCGCCATCCACCCCGGCGCGCGGATCGGCCATGTCCACCTGAAGGTGGCGAATCTCAATCGCGCGCTGGCGTTCTGGCGCGACGTGATCGGGCTCGAGGAACAGCAGCGCATCGGCGACCAGGCGGTGTTCCTGTCGGCCGGCGGCTACCACCACCACATCGCGCTCAACACCTGGCAGAGCAAGGACGGCGCCTGGCCGCCGCCGGGCACGACAGGGCTGTTCCATGTCGCCCTGGTCTATCCCGACCGCCCGGCGCTGGCGGCCGCGCTGCAGCGTCTGCTGGAGGCCGGCTGGCCGCTCGAAGGTGCCTCGGACCACGGCGTGTCGGAGGCGATCTACCTGCGCGACCCCGATGGCAATGGCGTCGAGCTGTATCGCGACCGCGACCCGGCCGCATGGCCGCGCGACGCCACGGGGAGGCTCGCGATGGTGACGCGGCGGCTGGACCTGGAGGCGCTGCTGGCCGAGGCAATCTGACGGCGCGCCGGCCGCGCCGCAGGCCCCGGCGCGGTCAGCCCGCCTCCTCGCGCAGCATCTCCAGTTCCAGCCAGCGTTCCTCGGCCGCCGCCAGCGCCGCCTGGGCCTTGGCCAGCGCCTGCGTCGCCGCGGCGAAGCCGGACGGGTCGCGCGTGTAGAAGCCGCTCTCGGCGGTCTTGCGCTCCAGCGCCGCCATCTCGGCCGACAACGCCTCCATGCGCGCGGGCAGGGTCTTGAGCTCGTGCTGGTCCTTGGCGGTCAGGCCGCGGCGCCGGGCGGGCGTCGGTGCGGCGCGGGTGGGCGCATCGGCCCTGGCGGCGACCAGCTTCGCCTCGGCGGCGCGCGCGCGCACGCCGTGGCCGCGCTGCGCCACCATGTCGGAATAGCCGCCGGCATAGTGCTGCCAGCGGCCCTCGCCCTCCCAGGCGATCACGCTGGTGACGGTGCGGTCCAGGAAGTCGCGGTCGTGGCTGACCAGCAGCACCGTGCCCGCATACTCCGCGACCAGTTCCTGCAGCAGGTCGAGGGTTTCCAGATCCAGGTCGTTGGTCGGTTCGTCCAGCACCAGCAGGTTGGACGGGCGGGCGAAGGCGCGCGCCAGCATCAGCCGCCCGCGCTCGCCGCCCGACAGCGCACTGAGCGGCGTGCGCGCCTGGTCGGCGGTGAACAGGAAGTCCTTCATGTAGCCGATCACGTGGCGCGGCTGGCCATTCACATGCACCTGGTCGCCACGCCCTTCCGTCAGCGCCGCCGACAAGGTGATGGAGGCATCGAGGCTGGCGCGCTTCTGGTCGAGGCCCACCATCTCGATCGCGGTGCCCAGGCGCACCTCCCCGGTGTCGGGTGGCAGCACGCCGATCAGCATGTTCAGCAGCGTGGTCTTGCCCGCGCCGTTGGGGCCGACGATGCCGACGCGGTCGCCGCGCATGATGCGGGTGGTGACATCGCGGATGATGGTGCGCTCGCCATAGGATTTCCCGATGCCATCGGCGGCCACCACCAGGTTGCCGGACCCGGACGCCTCGGCCGCCGACATGTTGACGCGCCCCTGCGCGCCGACCCGTTCGCGGTGCTTGGCGCGCAGCGTGTGCAGGTTCTCCAGCCGCCGGACATTGCGCTTGCGCCGGGCGGTGACGCCGTAGCGCAGCCAGTGCTCCTCGCGCACGATCTGGCGGGCGAGCTTGTGGGCGTCGCGCTCCTCCTCCTCCAGCACCTGGTCGCGCCAGGCTTCGAAATGGGCGAAGCCCTGCTCGACCCGCCGCGTGGTGCCGCGGTCCAGCCAGACCATCGCGCGCGACAGGCGTTCGAGGAATCTCCGGTCGTGGCTGATCAGCACCAGCGCGCAGTTCAGCGACGCGAGTTCCGATTCGAGCCACTCGATCGCCGGCAGATCCAGGTGGTTGGTCGGTTCATCCAGCAGCAGGATGTCGGGCTGGGGGGCGAGTGCCCGCGCCAGCGCGGCGCGGCGCGTCTCGCCACCCGACAGCGCGGCGGGGATTTCCTCGCCGGTCATGCCGAGCTCGCCCAGCAAATACCGCGCGCGATAGGTCTCATCGGACGGGCCGAGCCCGGCCTCGACATAGGCCATCACGGTCGGGAAGGCCGACAGGTCGGGCTCCTGCTCCAGGTAGCGCATGGTGGCACCGGGCTGGACGAAGCGCGTGCCGCCCTCGGGCTCGATCAGCCCGGCCGCGACCTTCAGCAGCGTGGACTTGCCCGACCCGTTGCGCCCGACCAGCGCGAGGCGCTCGCCGGCGGAGACCGACAGCCCAGCGCGTTCGAGTAGCCGCGTGCTGCCGAATCCGTGGCGGATGTCGGTGAGCAGCAGCAGGGGGGGCGGAGCCATGGCGCGTTCCTCGCCGTCCTGGCACCTCGGGTCAACCTCTGCCGCCCGGACGCTGCGGCGAATACCCCGCGAGCACGGCGAGAATCGCCGCGCATTGCACGCAAGCGGCCAGCGCGATCGGCGCCCCATCCCACCCGGCCGCCTCGCGAACCACCCCGAGGAAGCCCGGCGCGAAGGCGAAGACGGCCTGGTTCACGGCGGTCACCAGCGCCACCACCCGCATCGCGTCGGCACGGCCGAATTCGGTCTGGGCAATCAGCGGCGGGATCGAGATCATGTTCCCCACGCCCAGGCCGAACAGGACACAGCCGAGCAGAAGGAGCGGAACCAGGCTGCCCGATGCCAGCAGGAGCAGCAGGCAGCCGGCGATCTGCACCGCGAAATTGCCGGCGGCCGCCACCCGCCGATCCGCGCCGGCCGGCAGCAGCCATCCCAGCAGGCTGCGTCCGGCGACCGCGGCAAGGGTGGTAAGGCTCACCGCCGCGCCGGCACCAGCCGGACCCAGCGCCGGGACCATCAGCGAGAAAAGATGGGCGATCAGCCCGATCTGCGCGAACAGGCCCAGGGAAAAGGCGAGGGACAGGGTCACGAAGCGACGATCCCGCCAGACGCCGCTTCCCGCCGCCAGCGCCGCGCGCTCGGCCACCACAACCGGCCCGCCCGGCATCGCGGCCGCCGCGACACCGTCCGGGCGCAGGCCGAGCATGGCCGGCGTGCGCCCGAGCCAGGCGCCGGCGATCCACCACAGCGCCGCCGCCATCGCGCTGCCGACCAGCAGCGCGGCGAGCGGAAATCCTGCCTCGGCGATCAGCACCGCCCACAGCGGCGCGAAGACCACGCCGCCGACGCTCGCGCCGTTGAAGGCCATCGCCAGCGCGGCGGGGCGCTTCGCCTCGAACCACGGTGCGACCATGGCATTGATGGCCGCGCCACTGGTCAGCGCCCATCCGGCGCCGCTCACCAGCGCCGCCGGGAACAGCAGCCACGGTGCGGGCGCGAGCGCCCAGGCGACCACGCCCGCTCCGGCCAGAACGCCACCCATGCGCGTGGCGGCGACGAGTCCGAAGCGCCGGTGGATCCCCGGCAGCCGTGCCACCAGTGCCGCCGAGAGCAGGAAATGGCAGGTGATCGCCGCCGAGACCGTCGACAGCGGCCATCCGCGCCCCTCATGCAGGATGTGCAGGAAAACCGCCGGCCCATAGAATCCGACGCCCCAGGCGAAGACCGCGACCGTGAAGGCCGCCCACACCACCTGCCAACCGAAGGATGGCGCGCTCATGCCGAAGGGCGGTGCCACAGCACCCAGGGCCTGGCGCGCTCGCGGAAACCCAGCCGCTCATACAGCCCACCCGCCGGGTTGTCCGGAAAGACGTGCAGGAACGGCAGGAGGCGACGCGCAATCGCCTCACGCGCCAAGCGCAGCGTGAGCGCCGCGCCAAGGCCGCGCCCGCGCGCGTCCGGATGCACGCAGATGGCGCTCAGCTCGACATGATCCGCCAGCAAGAAGCGCTCGCCCGCCATCGCCAGAAGGCGCCCATCGGTGCCCCGCCAGCCGAGGAAGCGGCCCAGCCTGTGGGTCGCTGCGCCAAAGGGCCCAGGCTTCGCGACCTCGGCCAGGGCCAGCATCTCGGCCGCATCGTCCGGGCCGAGCGGGGTGAACTCGGCTTCGGCCGGATGCCGGCCGCCCGCGGCCTGCAGCACCAGTTGGCGGATCGGGCGGGCGCTGACGACGCTCCAGCCGGGCGGCGGCTGCTCCTCGACAGGACGGAACAGCCTTGCCGCCACGCCGTCTGGCAGATCACGGGCAAGGTCGGCATAGGCCTCCGGCGTCGCCGCGGCGAGGGCGGAAAAGGGTGCCGCGTCGCGCCTGTAGTGCCGCGCGAGGCCGCTGCCGATCGCCACTGCCGCGTGCGGCCCGTCCAGCGCATGCCAGACCGGATTGTCGAGCGGGTGCGCCATGTCGTGCTGCGTCCTCGATTGCCTGCTTCCTTGGACGTAACCTCAGGCCATGCCGCCGTGCTCGCCGGATTCGGACTCCGTCCTCCGGCACGGAGGAGACGCCATGTTGGACGAGACCGAATGCGAGCAGGCGCGCGTCGGGCGCGATCCCGCCTATGATGGGCGCTTCTTCACCGGCGTGCGGACGACACGCATCTACTGCCGCCCCGTATGCCCCGTCCGTCCCGCGCGCGGCGCGAATGTGCGCTTCTACCCGACGGCGGCCGCAGCCGAATCGGCCGGCTTCCGCCCCTGCCTGCGCTGCCGTCCCGAGACGGCGCCCTTCTGCCCTGCCTGGAACGGCTCACGCACGACCACGGAGCGCGCGCTTCGCCTGATCGACGACGGTGCCCTCGACAGCGACGATGCCAGCGTGGAGGCGCTGGCGACGCGCCTGGGCATCGGGGCGCGCCAACTCTCGCGCCTGTTCGCGAAGCATGTCGGGGCGAGCCCGACGCAGGTGGCGCGCACCTGTCGGGTGCAGCGGGCGAAACGCCTGATCGACGCCACCGACCTGCCGATGGTCGAGATCGCCACGCAGGCCGGCTTCGGCAGCCTGCGCCGCTTCAACACCGTCTTCGCCGAGGTCTATCGCCGGCCGCCGACGGCGATCCGGCGTCAGCGCCCGGCGGAGGATCCGCTCACCCGGCGAAGGGATCGCGCATCATGATCGTGTCGTCGCGTTCCGGGCTGGTGGACAGCAGCACGATCGGCGCTTCCACCAGTTCCTCGATCCGCCGCACATACTTCACCGCCTCGGCCGGCAATTCGCCGTAGGACCGCGCGCCGCGCGTCGAACCGGCCCAGCCGGGCATCGTCTCGTAGATCGGCTCGGCCGCCGCCTGGGCACGCATTGCCGCGGGCAGGCGCTTCACGGTCTCGCCGTTGATGCGATACCCGGTGCAGATGCGCAGTTCCGGCAGCCCGTCCAGCACATCCAGCTTGGTCAGCACCAGCCCGGCGATGCCGCCCACCTTCACCGCCTGGCGCACCATGCAGGCATCGAACCAGCCGCAGCGGCGCGGCCGGCCCGTCACGGTGCCGAATTCGTGCCCGCGTTCACCGAGCAGCCGGCCGGTCTCGTCGAACAATTCGGACGGGAACGGCCCCGAGCCCACCCGGGTCGCATAGGCCTTGGCGATGCCCAGCACGAAGCCGATCGCATCCGGCCCGGCACCCGACCCCGCCGCCGCATTGCCCGCGACGGTGTTGGAGGACGTCACGTAGGGGTAGGTGCCGTGGTCGACATCCAGCATCACCGCCTGCGCGCCTTCGAACAGCACGCGCTTGCCGCTGGCGCGCGCTTCCGCCAGGCGCTCCCACACCGGTTCGGCATAGGGCAGCAGCTGCGGCGCCAGCGCCAGCAGCCCGTCGAGCAATGCCTGCTTGGCGAATTCCGGCGCGCCCAGCCCGCGCAGCAGCGCGTTGTGGTGCAGCAGCAATTCATCGAGCTTCGCGCTCAGCGTCTCGGGCTCCGCCAGGTCGCACAGGCGGATGGCGCGGCGGCCGACCTTGTCCTCATAGGCCGGGCCGATCCCGCGCCCGGTGGTGCCGATCTTGTCCTCGCCGCGCGCTGCCTCGCGCGCCTTGTCCAGCGCGGGGTGCAGCGGGAGGATGAGCGGCACGTTCTCGGCGATGCGCAGGTTCTCGGGCGTCACCTTCAGCCCCTGGGCGGTGACGCGGGCGATCTCGTTCAGCAGCGCTTCGGGGTCCAGCACCACGCCATTGCCGATGATGCCGAGCTTGCCGCGCACCACGCCTGACGGAAGCAGGCTGAGCTTGTAGGTCTGGTCGCCCACCACCAGCGTATGGCCGGCATTGTGGCCGCCCTGGAAGCGCACGACGATCTCGGCGCGCGAGGCGAGCCAGTCGACAACCTTGCCCTTGCCCTCGTCGCCCCACTGGGCGCCGATCACGGCGACATTGGCCATGGCGGTTCAGTCCTTCACCAGGATCGGGACGGCCTGGCCGTCCTTCAGTTCATGGGTGCAGCGCAGGCGCGCCGGCGTATCGGCGGCCGACAGCGCGGCCACGGTGGCGAAGCCCTGCGCGCGATGCGCCGCGCCATCGGCGCCCAGCGGCACGAACAGCCGCGGCTTCGCCACGCCGGCCGGCGCCGCCCGCACCACCGCATCGGGATACAGCGTCATGCCGGTCGCCGGCTCGTCATTCTGCGAGACATACCGCCCGCCGCGCGCGAGTTCGCCGCTCATGCCCGGCCCATACAGCGTGAAGGCCACGCCGGTATGGTAGCGGAAGCCACGGAATTCGACCGGGTCCAGCGTCACGCGCAGCGCCGGCGCACGGGCGCGGATGGCCACCAGCACGGCGGCCGCGTTCTGGGCGATGGCGCGCGCGCCTTCCGGCAGGTCGGCGGCATCCAGCGCGGCCAGCGCGCCATCGGCCGGCCCCGCCGCGGCCATCAGCCCCGGCAGCACGCCCAGCACGCCGCCGAGCTCGCGCACCAGCGCACTGACCGCCGCACTGTCCTTGCGGTCCAGCGCACGGGCCAGGCGCGCGCGCGGCGCATCGGGCGTCGCGGCGGCCTCGATCAGTGCCGGCACCATGGTGGGCAGCGTGACATCCAGGCTGACCGCCGTGACGCCGAGCGCCGCCAGCGCCTCGACCGCCACGATCGCGACTTCCGCGTCGGCTGCCGGCGCCGCGCCGCCGATCAGTTCCACCCCCACCTGGGGCACCTGCCGGGCGGGGGCCAGCTGCGACCCGCGCACGCGCAACGCCTGGCCGGCGTAGCACAGCCGCAGCGGGCGGGCCTGCGCGCCCAGCCGCGTCGCGGCGATGCGCGCCACCTGCGGCGTGGTGTCGGCGCGCAGGCCCATCATGCGCTGGCTGACCGGGTCCATCAGGCGGAAGGTCTGCTCGGCCACCGCCGCACCCGAACCGGCCAGCAGGCTGTCCTCGAATTCCAGCAGGGGTGGCTTCACCCGTTCGTAGCCGTGGCCGGCGAAGACCGCCATCATCGCCTCGACCAGCGCGGCCTCGCGCTCGGCCTCGGGCGGCAGCAGGTCGGCCAGGCCCGCGGGCAGCAGGGCGGGATTGGGCAGGTCGTCGGTCATCGCGGGCGCAGTCTGTGACAGGCGCATCGCCAGGGGGCAACCCCCGCCGGGCTGCCGCGTTGCCGCCCCATCGCCGCCGCGGGTCCGCCATCCGTCCGGCGCATCGTGGCGATGGTGGCCTTCACGATGCGTCAACGGATTTCCCGCACCCTGACGCAGGCCACCGAAGCGAGGAGACCATGTCCGACGCCCCCGCCCTTTCGCGCCTTGCCGCGCCGCCCGCCGCCCGGCACCTGCCGCCGGACGACGACGCCGCGATCGGCCGTGGCCTGGTCAATGGCCTGCTGCTGTCCCTGCCGCTCTGGGCGCTGATCGGGATCGGGGTCGCGGCGCTGTTCTGATCGCCGCGCCCCGGGCCGGCGGCGCTTCTGCCGATTTCCGCCAGGCCGCGCGCGCCCGGATGCCCCGACGGCAGCCGCGCGGCGGGCAGCGCCTGTTCCGGGCCGGCCGTCCTGCGTTAGGCTTCTCCGCGCAAGGCCGGCAGCAGCCCGGCCGCAGCACGGAGGAAGCGATGTTCATTCAACGACGCAGCCTGCTGGCCGGCGCGGCCATTCCATCCGTCTCGATGGCCCAGGCGCCCTGGCCGGCCAACCCGGTGCGCTTCATCACGCCCTTCGCGCCGGGCGGCGGCGTGGACACGCTGGTGCGGCTGTATTGCAGCAAGCTGGCGGACCTCACCGGCCAGTCCTTCGTGGTCGAGAACCGCGCCGGTGCCGGCGGCACCATCGGCACCACGGCGATCGCGCGGTCGCCGGCGGATGGCACGGTGATCGGGCTGGGGTCGGTCTCCTCGCTGGCGATCTCGCCGACCATGCGCGCCACCCTCCCCTTCGATGTGGAGCGCGACTTCACCTACATCGCCGGGCTGTGGCAGTTGCCGAACCTGCTGATCGTGAACAAGGACGTGCCGGCGCAGACGGTGCCGGAGCTGATCGCGCTGATCCGCCGCAACCCGGGCCAGTACACCTTCGCCAGCCCGGGGTCCGGCACCACGGTCCACCTGGCCGGCGAGATGTTCAAGCAGGCCGCCGGCCTCGACATGGTGCACGTGCCCTATCGCGGGGGCGCGGCCGCGCAGCTGGATGTGCAGGCGGGGCGCGTCCACATGATCTTCGACAATATCCCGCAATCCCTCGCCTCGGCGCGCACCGGCCTGGCGCGCGCGCTGGCGGTGACCAGCCGCGATCGCAGCCCCCATGCGCCCGGGATCCCGGCCATGGCGGAATTCCTGCCGGGCTTCGACATCACCTCATGGGGCAGCGTGATGGGGCCGGCCGGGCTGCCCGCCACAGTGGTGGAACGGCTGTCGGCGCTGACCCTCACCGCGCTGGCAAGCCCCGACCTGGTCGCGCGCCTGGCGGAGAACGGCGCGACGGCCTGGCCGATGACCTCGGCGGAGCTGACAGAGTTCCGCCGGGCCAGCGAAGCGCGCCTGGCGCCGGTGATCCGCGCCTCGGGCGCGCGGATCGAGTAGCGCGCTTCAGAACGCCAGCGGCGTGGCCTGCACCACCAGCGGCAGGCCACGCACGCCGGCCAGCACGCCATCGGGCATCGGGGCATCCAGCCCCACCAGGCAGATCGCATCCCCGCCCGGCGCCGACCGGCCCAGGTGGAAGGTCGCGATGTTGATGCCGGCATCCGCCAGCGCCATGCCGAAGCGCCCGATGAAGCCCGGCTTGTCCTGGTTGGTCACGTAGAGCATGTGCGGGGCGAAGTCGGCCTCGACCGAGATGCCCTTGATCTCGACCAGGCGCGGCTTGTTCTCGGCCAGCAGCGTGCCGGCGATCGACTTCTCGTAGCTGTCGGTCACCACCGTCAGGCGCACCAGCGTCTGGTATTCGCCGCTGCGCTCGACCGTCGTCTCGGCCACCTCGATGTCGCGCTGCTTCGCCAGCACCGGCGCATTGACCATGTTCACCGCGCCCATCAGCGGCGCGAGCACGCCGGCCAGCGCGGCGGCGGTCAGCGGACGGTGGTTCAGGTCGGCCGCATGGCCTTCGTATTCCACGCGGATCGCCTTGATCGCGCCGTCCTGCGCGGCGGTCAGCTGCCCGGCCATGCCGCCCAGCAGACGCGCCAGTTCCATGTAGGGCTTGAGGCGCGGGGCTTCCTCGGCGGTGACGCTCGGCATGTTGATGGCGTTCGACACCGCGCCCGACAGCAGGAAATCCGCCATCTGGTCGGCCACCTGCAGCGCCACGTTCTCCTGCGCCTCGGCGGTCGCGGCACCCAGGTGCGGCGTGCAGACCACGTTCTCCAGCGTGAACAGCGGGCTGTCGGTCGCGGGTTCCGTCTCGAACACGTCCAGCGCCGCGCCCGCCAGGTGACCGGACTTCAGCGCATCGTAAAGCGCAGCCTCATCCACCAGCCCGCCGCGCGCGCAGTTGATCAGCCTGGCACCCTTCTTCATGCGCGCGATGGCGTCGCGCGAGATCACGTTGCGCGTCTGCTCGGTCAGCGGTGTGTGCAGCGTGATGAAATCCGCGCGTGCGATCAGGTCGGCCAGCTCCACCTTCTCGACACCGATCTCGACCGCGCGCTTCTCCGACAGGAAGGGGTCGAAGGCGATCACCTTCATGCGCAACCCCACCGCGCGGTCGGCCACGATCGACCCGATATTGCCGCAGCCGATCAGCCCGAGCGTCTTGCCGAACAGCTCGACGCCCATGAAGCGGTTCTTCTCCCACTTGCCGGCCTTGGTCGATGCCGACGCATCGGGCAGTTGCCGCGCGAGCGCGAACATCATCGCGATGGCATGCTCGGCCGTGGTGATGGCGTTGCCGAAGGGCGTGTTCATCACCACCACGCCGCGCGCGGTGGCCGATGTCACGTCCACATTGTCCACGCCGATGCCGGCACGCCCGACCACCTTCAGCCTCGGCGCGGCCTCCATCAGTTCGCGCGTGACCTTGGTGGCGGAGCGCACCGCGAGGCCATCATAGTCGCCGATGATGGCCCGCAGGTCGGCGGGCGACAGGCCGGGCTTGAAGTCCACCTCGATCCCGCGGTCGCGGAAGATCTGCACGGCCGCGGGCGACAGCTTGTCGGAAATCAGCACCTTCACCACGGCTCAGCCCCCCGCTTCGACGGTCGCGAGCGCCCAGTCGAGCCAGGGGATCAGCGCCTCGATATCCGCGGTCTCGACCGTGGCCCCGCCCCAGATCCGCAAGCCCGGCGGCGCATCGCGATAGGCCCCGGCATCCAGCGCGACACCTTCCTTCTCCAGCAGCGAGGCGAGCTTCTTCGCCGCCGTCGCCTGTGCGTCGGGCGCCAGCGCGGTGAACCACGGCGCGGTGATGGTCAGGCAGATCGAGGTGCAGGACCGCGTCGCCGCATCCTGCGCCAGGAAGTCGAAGCCCGGCTGCGTCGCGACCCAGCGCGCGATGGCGGCGAGGTTCGCCTCCGACCGCGCCACCAGCCCCTTCAACCCGCCGACCGATTCAGCCCAGCGCAGCCCGTCCAGCGCATCCTCGACACACAGCATGGATGGCGTGTTGATCGTCTCGCCCTTGAAGATGCCCTCGTTGATTTTCCCGTCCTTGGTCATGCGGAAGATCTTCGGCATCGGCCAGGCCGGCTTGTGCGATTCCAGCCGTGCGACGGCGCGCGGCGACAGGGCCAGCATCCCGTGCGCCGCCTCGCCCCCCAGCACCTTCTGCCAGGACCAGGTCACGACATCGAGCTTGTGCCACGGCAGCTCCATCGCGAAGGCCGCCGAGGTGGCGTCGCAGATCGCCAGCCCGTCGCGCGCATCGGAGATGAAATCCGCATTCGGCAGCCGCACGCCCGAGGTCGTGCCGTTCCACACGAACACGACGTCACGCGCCGGATCGACCTTCGACAGCTCCGGCAGCGCGCCATACGGCGCATCCAGCACCCGCGCATCCGCCAGCTTCAGCTGCTTCACCACATCCGTCGCCCAATCCTTCGAGAAGGATTCCCAGGCCAGGATATCGACGCCGCGCGGCCCGAGCAGCGACCACAGCGCCATCTCGACCGCGCCGGTGTCCGACGCCGGCACGATGCCCAGCCGCCAGCCTTCCGGCATGCCGAGCACGGCCTTGGACCGATTTATCACCTCGGCCAGCCGTGCCTTCGGATTGGCCGCGCGATGGCTGCGCCCGAGCAGCGCGGGTTCCAGCGCGGCCAGCGTCCAGCCGGGACGCTTCGCACAGGGACCGGATGAAAAGCGGGGATTGGCCGGCTTGGCGGCAGGACGGATGGCGGCCGGACGCAGGTCCGGCGTGGCGGCGGGGTTCGCCATGATGCAGCTCCCTTCCAGAAGCGAATGCGCCCCGGTGGGGGGGCGTGGCCCGCAGCGGGGATACGCGCCGGTGTGCCACGGGGTCAAGCAGGTGCAACCATTGCGCCGCCGCGCCGTTGCCACGCGCATGACCCGCATCCAGGCCTCCGTCCTCGTCCTCGTGGCATTGGCGGCGATGCTGTTCGTCCTTTTCCCGGGCGTGCCGCTGCTCGGCTTCGCGGGATTGCTGCTGGCGGTGGCGCTGAGCGTGCCGGCGCAGATGGTGATGCGACTGACCGGCTGCCCCCGCTGGGTGGCGGTGCTGGGCGTGGTCGCGGCGCTGCTCGGGCTGGCGGCGCTGGCCGGGCTCGCCGCCGCCGCGCCCCTCGCGGAACAGGCGGCCGCGCTGGCCGAGGCCCTGCCGCGCAGCCTGGCCGCGCTGCGCGACCAGCTGGCCGGCGATGCCGCCCTGGATTGGCTGGTCGACCGGCTCGCGCCATCGGGCGCGCCGGATCTCGATGCCGGGATGGCCGCGACCGCCGCCGGCGCTACGCTCGGCTGGATCGGCAATGCCGTGCTGGTGGCGCTGGTCGGCGTGTACCTGGCCGTGGCGCCGCACGACTACGCAGCCGGGCTGCGCGCCCTGCTGCACCCCGCCATCGAGCGCGAGGCCGCCGAGACGCTGATGGAATGCGGCCAGGTGCTGCGCGGCTGGCTGCTCGGCCAGGGCTTCGCGATGCTGGTGACCGGGCTGTGCACCTGGGTCGGGCTGCTGCTGCTGGGCGTGCCGATGGCCGGCGTGCTGGCGGTGATCGCCGCGCTGCTGGGCTTCATTCCCAATATCGGGCCGGTCATCGCGGCGGTGCCGGCGATGCTGCTGGCCGCCACCGTCTCGCCCTGGCTGGCGCTGTGGGTGGCGCTGCTGTTCCTGGCCGTGCAGTTCATCGAGGGCAATATCCTGACGCCCCTGGTGCAGCAGCAGGTGGCCGACCTGCCGCCGGCGGCGCTGCTGCTGGCGCAGGTGCTGATGGGCACGGCCTTCGGGCTGCTGGGCGTGGCGCTGGCCGCGCCGCTGGCGGCGGTCGGCGCGGTGATCATCCGGCGGACCTACGCGGAAGGCTGGCTCGGCCGCCCACCGGCGAGCTGATCAGGCGCGCACGGACAGCGCGGTGAGCGTCGCCAGCGGGTCGGTCGCGGCGGCGCTGCCGGAGGCGTTGTTCGCCGCGACGATCAGGTAGCGTTCCGCCAGCTTCCGCACCGCGCGATCATCCTGCAGGCTGTCGACCTTCAGGCGCGCCGTGACCGCCCGCCCCTGCGCTTCGACCGACTGCACGGCGATCTGCGCCGGCAGGCCGAGCGCGCCGGTCACCACGCGCCGCAGCACCGGGTCCCCCAGCACGTCGAAGACATCCTCGGCATTGCGGGCCGTTTCCAGGAAATACAGCGCGTCCGACAGCCCGGCCTGCTGTTCGTCCAGGCCCGTACGGTACTGGTACTTCAGGAAGGCATCCGACATGCGCTCGACCATCGCGGGGTCGCGCAGGCCGGCCAGCCCCGTGGCATTGACGCCCAGCGTCGCCGCCGCCGCCCGCCAGGTGCTGCCAAGCTGCGCCGCCAGACCCTTCGGATCCGCCGGATCCGACAGCAGGGCGCGCCGCACCATCCCGGCATTGCCCACCTGGTCCGGCAGGCCGAGCGCCGGCATGATCACCTTGAGGATGCGCGGGTCCTGCAAGGCCTGTTCGATGGTCCCGGCCTTGTCGAGCGCAACGCGGAACCGCGCGAGCGCGGTCAGCGTGACGGGGTCCTTTTCCTCGCGCGCGATGCCCTTGGCCTCGGCACCCTGGGCCGTGGCGCGCTTCAGCGCGGGGATCGCCGTCGCCGCATTGCCCGCCGCGCCGGCCGAAGCCTGCACGCCGAACAGCGACTGCACCTGGGACAGCGTGAGCACCATGGCCCAGCCTGCCCCATGCCGCGTGAAGGCCCGGTTAACCGGCCGGCAGCCGCGCCGGGTCGAAGGTGATCGCGTGGTCCAGCGGCCCATGCCCCGCGCCGAAGCCCGGCGCCGCCGCGATCGCCGCCTGCACATAGCCGCGCGCGCGCGCCACCGCGTCGCGCAGCGCCAGCCCCTGCGCGAGGCCCGCCGCCACGGCGCTCGCCAGCGTGCAGCCGGTGCCGTGGGTGTGGCGCGTGGCGATGCGCGGGGAGGTGAATTCCTCGATGCCCCCGGCGGTGATGAGCAGGTCGGTCAGCGCCGCGCCCTCCATGTGCCCGCCCTTCAGCAGGACGCCCGGCGCGCCGAGCGCCAGCAGCGCCGGCGCCGCGGCGCGCATCTGCGCCAGCGTGCGGATCGGCCGGTCCACCAGCGCCTCCGCTTCCGGCAGGTTCGGCGTGATGATCGCGGCCAGCGGCAGCAGCCGCGCCTTCAGCGTCGAGATCGCATCGGCGGCGATCAGCGGATGCCCGCCCTTGGCGATCATCACCGGATCGACCACCAGCGGCACGCCCCGCGCGCGGGTGGCGAGTTCGTCGCACACCGCCTCGATCACCGGCACGCTGTGCAGCATGCCGGTCTTGATGGCATCGGCGCCGATATCGTCCAGCACCACCGCCATCTGCTGGCGGATGAAGGCGGGGTCGATGCCGACCACCCCATGCACGCCCAGCGTGTTCTGCGCGGTCAGCGCCGTCACCGCCGTCATGCCGAAGGCACCAAGCGCGGTCACCGCCTTGATGTCGGCCTGGATGCCCGCGCCGCCGCCGGAATCGCTGCCGGCGACGATCAGCACGCGGCCCTTCATGCGGCGCGCGCCTTCGCACGGATGGTGTCGGCCAGGCGCGCGACGGTCGCCTCCACCAGCGCCTCCTCCTCGGCTTCGGCCATCACGCGGATCACGGGTTCGGTGCCGCTGGCGCGGATCAGCACGCGGCCGCGCGCGCCAAGGGCCGCCTCCTCGGCCACGATCGCGTCCTTCACGGCGGCATCGGCCAGCGGCGACACGCCGGCATAGCGCACATTCACCAGCCGCTGCGGCAGCGGCGCGAAGCAGCGCAGCGCCTCGCTGGCGGCGCGCTTTTCCTCGACCAGCACGGCCAGCACCTGCAACGCGGCGACCAACCCATCCCCCGTGGTGCCGAATTCCGGCATGATCATGTGGCCGGACTGCTCGCCGCCCAGGTTGCAGCCGGCTTCGCGCATGCGTTCGCCCACGTAGCGGTCGCCCACCGCGGTGCGCAGCAGCCCCAGGCCCCGCGCGGCGAGAAACCGCTCCAGCCCCATGTTCGACATCACCGTCGCGACCACGGCGCCACCGCGCAGCCGGTCCTGCGCGTGCCAGGACCGCGCGATCAGCGCCAGGATCTGGTCGCCATCGACCACCTGCCCGGTCTCGTCGGTCAGCACCACGCGATCGGCATCGCCATCCAGCGCGATGCCGAGGTCGGCGCGGCGTTCCTGCACCAGCGTGGCGAGCGCCCCCGGCGCGGTCGACCCGACGCCCTTGTTGATGTTGAAGCCATCGGGCGCGACGCCGATCGGCACCACCTCGGCACCCAGTTCCCACAACACGGTCGGCGCCACGCGATACCCGGCGCCATGCGCGCAATCGACCACGACGCGCAGCCCCTCCAGCGTCTGGCCGCGCGGGAAGGACGCCTTCGCGGCCTCGATATAGCGGCCGGGCGCGTCCTCCAGCCGGCTCGCGCGGCCAAGCCGCGCCGGCGCCACCAGCGCGGCCGCCAGGTCGCCGGCCATCAGCGCCTCGATCTCGCTTTCCTGGTCGTCGGTCAGCTTCAGGCCATCCGGGCCGAACAGCTTGATGCCATTGTCCTCGAACGGGTTGTGCGAGGCGCTGATCATCACCCCCAGATCGGCCCGCAGGCTGCGCGTCAGCAGCGCGATCGCCGGCGTCGGCAGCGGGCCGACCAGCACCACATCCATGCCCGCGCCCACGAAGCCCGCGGTCAGCGCAGGTTCCAGCATGTAGCCGGAAAGGCGCGTATCCTTGCCGATCACCACGCGATGGCGATGCGTGCCGCGATTGAAGTAACGGCCGGCGGCCTGGCCCAGGCGCAGGGCGGTCGCGGCATCCATGGGCGCACGGTTGGCGGTGCCACGGATGCCATCGGTGCCGAACAGGCGGCGGGCGGGGGCGTTGGTCATGGGCAATCCCTACCGCGCCAAAACGACAGTTGCGAGGGGCTTTGCCCCTCGCGCTCCCCACCAGGGGGCGACGGCCCCCTGGACCGCGATCAGTCGGGGGCGCGGCCGGCCATGCAGGCGCGCCAGACGGCAAGGGCCTGGACGGTTTCCGCCACGTCGTGGACGCGCAGGATGGAGGCGCCGCGCGCCGCGCCGGCCAGCGCCGCGGCAAGGCTGCCGGAGACCCGCGAACCGGCCTCCTCCACCCCCGACAGCGTGCCGATGAACCGCTTGCGCGACGCACCGAGCACCACACGGCACCCCAGCGTGGCGAACAGCGGCAGGCGGTCGATCAGCGCCAGGTTGTGCGCCAGCGTCTTGCCGAAGCCGATGCCGGGATCGACCGCGATGCGACCGCGCGGAATGCCCAGCGCCTCGCAGGTCGCGATCCGGTCGCGCAGGAACGCCGCCACCTCCAGCGCCACGTCGCGATATTCCGCCAGACCCTGCATCGTCGCCGGATCATCGCCGGGCATGTGCATCAGGATCACCGGCGCGTTCGACCGCGCCACCAGCGCCAGCGCCGTCGGATCATGCCGCAGCGCCGAGACGTCGTTGACGATCTCCGCCCCGGCCTCGAGCGCCGCCGCCATGGTGGCCGCATGGCGCGTGTCGATGCTGACCGGCGCCGCCTTGGCCAATTCGCGCACCACCGGCAGCACGCGGGCCATCTCCTCCTCGGCGGTGATGGGCGCCGCGCCGGGACGCGTCGATTCGCCGCCGATGTCGAGGATATCCGCCCCCGCCGCCAGCATGGCATGGCCGGCCTCGATGGCCTGCCCGGCGGCGAAATGCCGACCGCCATCCGAGAAACTGTCCGGCGTCACGTTCACCACGCCCATCACCAGCGGCCGGTCGGGCGGCAGGCCCGCGAAGGGCGCCACGCGCTCGGCGATCGCATGCAGCGCGTCGTGCCAATCCTCCGGCACCTCGCGGATCGGGCCGACGCCCAGATCCTCGCCATCCTCGACCAGGCGGACGAAGGCGAAGGCGATGTCGCCGCCCTGCAGCGGCAGGGCATAGCCCTCGCGCAGCGCATGGAAGGCGACCGGGCCGGTCACCAGCCCCAGCGGTTCGATGAAGCGGGCCATCGGTCCTCACCACCCCGCGCGGGGTCTAGAGCAGATCCCGATCAGATGGAATCATCTGATCGGGTAAAGATGCTCGCAAAAACAATGGCCTAGGGGCGTTGCCGTGAGCCGTGGCGAACGGAAACGGCTCTAGGGGCCACGGGACGCCAACACCTGTCACCACGCATCACGGACACCACCAACGAAAAAGGGCGCGCCTGCCATAGCGCGCCCGATCCCGGTGTCCAGAGGCAAGTCCCGGGGAGCGCGACGCCCCCTGCCCGTTCAGGTGGCCGGCGCCGCCCCCGGATTGAGCCCCGGCGGCCGCGGCGCGGTCGGCCGGCCGGCGGAGGGCACGGAACCGCGCCCCTGGTTCACCGGCTCGTCCGGCCGGTTGCGCACCACCGGCTCGCCGCGGATGACGGTACGGATCTCGTCGCCCGACAGGGTCTCGTGCTCCAGCAGGCCCTTGGCCAGCAGATGCAGCTCGTCCATGTGCTCGGACAGGATGGTCTTGGCCCGGCCATAGGCACCGTCGATGATCGAGCGGATCTCGCTGTCGATCTTGCGCGCGGTCTCCTCCGACAGGTTCTTGGTCTGGGTGACCGAATGGCCGAGGAACACTTCCTGGCTGTTGTCGCCGTACGCGATCATGCCGATCACGTCCGACATGCCCCATTCGGTGACCATCATGCGCGCCTGGCTGGTCGCCATCTTGATGTCGCCCGACGCGCCGTTGCTGACCTTGTCGGCGCCGAAGATCAGTTCCTCGGCGACGCGCCCGCCCATCGCCATGGCGAGTTCGGACTTCAGCTTGGACTTGTGCTTCGAGTAGCGGTCGCCGGCCGGCAGCGACATCACCAGGCCCAGCGCGCGGCCGCGCGGGATGATGGTCGCCTTGTGGACCGGGTCGCATTCGGGCTCGTGCATCGCGACCAGCGCGTGGCCCGCCTCGTGATAGGCGGTCATGCGCTTCTCGTCCTCGGACATGACCAGCGACCGGCGCTCGGCGCCCATCATGACCTTGTCCTTGGCGGCCTCGAACTCGGCCATGCCCACGGTGCGCCGGCCGGTGCGCGCGGCCAGCAGCGCGCCTTCATTGACCAGGTTGGCCAGGTCCGCGCCGGAGAAGCCCGGCGTGCCGCGCGCGATCACCTTCGGATCGACGTCCGACGCCAGTGGCACCTTGCGCATGTGCACGCGCAGGATCTTCTCGCGCCCGTTCACGTCCGGGTTCGGCACCACCACCTGGCGGTCGAAGCGGCCCGGGCGCAGCAGCGCGGGGTCGAGCACGTCCGGCCGGTTGGTGGCCGCGATGATGATGACGCCCTCGTTGGATTCGAAGCCGTCCATCTCGACCAACATCTGGTTGAGCGTCTGCTCGCGTTCGTCATTGCCGCCGCCCAGGCCGGCACCGCGATGGCGGCCGACCGCGTCGATTTCGTCGATGAAGATGATGCAGGGCGCGTTCTTCTTGCCCTGTTCGAACATGTCGCGCACGCGCGATGCGCCCACGCCCACGAACATCTCCACGAAATCCGAACCGGAAATCGTGAAGAAGGGCACGTTCGCCTCGCCCGCGACCGATCGCGCCAGCAGCGTCTTGCCGGTGCCCGGCGGGCCCACCAGCAGCACGCCCTTCGGGATCTTGCCGCCCAGGCGCTGGAACTTCTGCGGGTCGCGCAGGAAGTCCACGATCTCCTCGAGCTCGCCCTTGGCTTCCTCGATGCCGGCCACGTCCTCGAACGTCACGCGGCCCTGCTTTTCGGTCAGCAGCTTCGCCTTGGACTTGCCGAAGCCCATGGCGCGCCCGCCGCCGCCCTGCATCTGGCGCATGAAGAAGATCCAGACGCCGATCAGCAGCAGCATCGGGAACCAGGACATCAGGTAGTGCAGCAGCGGATTGACGTCGCTTTCCTCGGGACGTGCCACCACGCGCACGTTCTTCTCGGTCAGGCGGGAGACCAGCGCCGGGTCTTCCGGCGTATAGGTCTGGAAGGTCCGACCATCGGTCAGCGTCCCGGTCAGGGTGCGGCCCTGGATCGAGACCTCGCGCACCTGGCCCGAATTCACCTCGTTCAGGAAGTCCGAATAGGCGACCTGCGTGGCGCCCGCCCGTCCACCGCCCGAAGGCTGGAACAGGTTGAACAGCGCCACCAGCAGCAGTGCCACGATCACCCAGAGCGCAAGATTCCGGCCGAAATTATTCACGTGCGGTTGTCCGTCTCCGAGCCGGCGGGGCGAGCCCCCGCGGCGTTGGCACTACACATAGGGTCGGGTTGACCACCCTTGAATGGCCGCGCCGAAAACTCCCCGCCCGCGCCGGGCGCGAACAGGGTCGCGAAGGGCCGGCAGGCCAAGGGCGAAGGATAGTCCAGGATCGGCACCGCTGCCAGGGCGCCGTGCGGGTCCCGGATGGCTGGCAGCGCGCGCAACACCGCGGATGGCAGGTCGACCCAGCCGCGCAAGGCCGCCGCACCGTCCCCCAGCGGGCCGATCGACCAGCCCCGGCATCCCGCCCCGACCAGCCGGAAGCGCCCGTCCCACCGCGCCCCGGTGCTGGCCGGCACCGCCGGCGCCACCGCCCCGGGGTCGCGCGCCAGCAGCCACCGCCCTGCCGCCGCGGGGCGCAGCCAGGCGCCCGCCAGGGTGCCATGGCCGGCCGCCAGCAGTGCCGCCGCCCGCCCCACGCCCGGCGCCAGCCCCCCGCCCCCCACCAGGCGCGCCAGAACCGCCAGCGCGGCCGCCGCCACGCCATCACGCCCCAGCTCGCCCGGGTCGATCCAGGCGAAGCCCTCAGGCCGGATCTCGCCCGCGCAGGCGAGGCGTTGCGCCAGCGCCGCCTCTGCCCGATCGCGACGCCGGGCGAAGGCGGCGGCCGCGGCGGCCAGGGCCGCGACGCCCGCACCCTCCCCGCCCGGATCGGCCAGGGCCTGGCGCAGGCGCACGCGGGTGAAGCGCGGGTCGTGGTTGCTCGGATCGCGCACCGGCGCCAGGCCGGCAGCGGCGACCACGGCTTCGAGGCAGGCCGGCGCGACCCCCAGCAGCGGCCGCAGCACCAGCACGCCCGCGGCGTCGCGGACCGGCGCCATGCCCGCCAGGCCCGCCGGCCCGCTGCCGCGCAGCGCCCGGAACAGCAGGGTTTCCGCCTGGTCGCCACGATGCTGGCCCAGCAGCAGCCAGGGCCGGCCCTCTGCCGCCGCCGCCGCGCCGAGCGCCGCCAGCCGCGCCGCCCGCGCCCGCGCCTGCAACCCTGCCCCGCCGGCGAGCCCCAGCCGCAGCACCCGCACCGCCATGCCCCGCGCGCCGAGCATCGCCGCCACGCCATCGGCCTCAGCGGCGCTGTCCGCCCGCAGCCCATGATCCGCCACCAGTGCCAGGGCATCGCCGCCGCGCGCGCGCGCCCAGCGATCCGCCAGCAGCGCCAGCGCCAGGCTGTGCGGCCCGCCCGAGACGCCCAACGCGATCCGCGGCGCCGCGCCGAACGGCCCGAGCGGGCCCATCAGCGCGGCGAAATCCGCCGCGGTCAGCCCCGCGCTATCCCCAAGCGGGCGTGCTCCCCGGCATCGCGCGCCTGCGCGCGTTCAGCGGCATCGCGCGCCTGCGCGCGTTCAGCGGCATCGCGCGCCTGCGCGCGTTCAGCGGCATCGCGCGCCTGCGCGCGTTCAGCGGCATCGCGCGCCTGCGCGCGTTCAGCGGCATCACACGGGTGCGCGCGTTGATCACCTGCACTGCGCGCGCCGCCGCGCATCCTGCACGCGCGCCGCGACCGGCTGTGCCAGGCGGGTGTATTCCGCCGTCAGCTGCTCCAGCGTATCGCAGGCCTCGCGCCGCGCGCCGAAGCCGATGAAGGCGTTCGACAGCCCCAGCAGCGCCTCGGGCGCGCGGGTGCCCTGGCGGTTGCGCCGATACGCCTCGTCGAAGGCCAGCGCCGCGTTCTGGTATTGCCGCCGGCCCAGCAGCGCCTCGCCCAGCAGCAGGCTGGCATCCTGCGCGCGCGGGCCGGGGCGCTGCGCGATCACCTCGCGCGCCGCCGCCTCGGCGGTCGGGAAATCGCCGCGCGACAGCGCCGCCTGGCCGTCGGCCAGCGCGCGTTCAGCGGTTCGCGGGCCGGGCTGGGGCGGCGGGCTGGCCGGTTCGGCCTGCCGGGGCGGGACGCTGAACGGGGCCGGGGCCGGCGCCTGGGCGGGCGGCGGCCCCTGCGGAGGGCGCGCCGCGCCTGGGCGGCCGCCCCCTTCCAATTGCTGGAGGCGGAAATCCATGTCGCCGCGCAGTTTCTCGACCTCCTCGGCGAGGCGCCGATTGGCGTTCTCCGCCACGTCGAGCTGTCCACGCTGGCGGCGCACCATCTCCTCGAGCTCGGCGACACGGCCGAGCAGGCCCTGCACCGTCTCGGGCGGCGCGCCGCCGCCGCCGCGCGGCACGGGCGTCGGCGCGCCCCCGCCGCGCCGCAGCGCATCCATGTCCCGCCGCAGTTCCAGGATCTGGTTCTGCAGCGCGATGCCCTCGCGGCTGTCCATCTGCGCGCGCGCACCGGGCGCGGCGAGCAGCGGCAGGGCGGCGAGGGCGGCGATCAGCGTGATGCGTGCGGCCATGGCGAAGCGGCCCGGCGTTTCGCCGGACCGTCCCTTCCCGTTACTGGACGACGGTGACGGCGCGGCGGTTCTGCGCCCAGGAGGCTTCGTCCGACCCCAGCGCGGCGGGGCGGTCCTTGCCGTAGGAGATGGTCTGGATCCGCGCGCCATTCACGCCACCGGCGACCAGCACGTCGCGCGCCGCATTGGCGCGGCGCTGGCCGAGGGCCAGGTTGTATTCGCGCGTGCCGCGTTCGTCGGTATGGCCCTCGACCTGCACGCGCACATCGGGGAAGCGGCCCATCCAGCCGGCCTGGCGTTCCAGGACCGGGCGCTGGTCGGGGCGGATCGCCGAACTGTCGAAGGCGAACAGCACGCGGTCGCCGACATTGGCGACCAGGTCCTCCTGGCTGCCGGGGCGGATGGTGCCGGCGCCGCCGGCGCCGGTGGCACCGGCATTCTGGTCGGTGTTCGAGCAGGCGGCGAGCAGCGCAACGGCGGCCACGGCGCCGAACAGGCGGGTCTTCATGGGGGGGCTCTCCTGATGCGTGAAGGGATCGCGGGGGGCAAAGCACCCGCATGTGGCCGGGTCAAGGCAGCGAACCCGCCCGGGCGTCATGACAGCAGCGGGGACCAGGCCGGATCCGTCGCGTCGGTCGGCGTGGGCACCGGGCGTTCGTTGAAGCCGGCGATGTCGATCGACGCGATGCGCGCGGAATATCCGCCGCCGCGGGAATCGGTCGCGCGGCTCTCGCGGTAGAACATCAGCACGCGGCCATTGGGCGCGAAGGTCGGCCCTTCCATGGCCCAGCCCTCGGACAGGATGCGCTCGCCCGAGCCATCCGGGCGCATCACGCCGATGGCGAAGCCGCCGCCGCCGAAGCGCGTGAAGGCAATGAGGTCGCCGCGCGGTGACCACACCGGTGTCGCGTACCGCCCGCGGCCGAAGGAGATGCGCCGCACCCCCCCGCCCCCGGCATCCATGACATACAGCTGCTGGTCGCCGCCGCGGTCGGAGTTGAACACGATCTGCGAGCCGTCCGGCGAGAAGCAGGGCGAGACATCGAGCCCGCCGCCGCTGGTCAATTGCCGTTCGCGCCGCGACGCCAGGTCCACCACGAAGATGTTCGCATCCCCCCCGCGCGAGGCCGAGAGCACCACCGAGCGCCCATCGGGCGAGAAGCGCGGCGACAGCGTCATGCCCGGGAAATTCCCCAGCACCTGCTGCGATCCGCTGCCGATGTCGAACAGCACGACGCGCGGCTGCCCGCGATCCTGGTAGGACATGAAGGCGATGCGCTCGGCCGAGGGATGGAAGCGCGGCGACAGCGCGCCGAAGCGCCCATCGGTCAGGAAGCGATGGTTCTCGCCATCCTGGTCCATGATCGCCAGGCGCCGGGTGCGGCGGTCGCGCGGGCCGGTCTCGCTCACGTAGACCACGCGGGTGTCGAAATAGCCCTTCTCGCCCAGCAGGCGTTCGTAGATCACGTCGCTGATCAGGTGCGCGATGCGGCGCCAATTGGCGGCCGGCGCGGTGAAGGCGGTGCCCTGGAGCTGTGTTTCGGGCAGCACGTCCCACAGGCGGAATTCGACGCGCAGCTGGCCGCCCTGTTCGACCACGCGGCCGGTCACCAGCGCCTGCGCGCCGATCACGCGCCAATCCTGGAAGCGCGGCGTCTGCGCCGCCGATTCCGCGGTCTGGATGAAGGCCTGCCGGTC
The DNA here is from genome assembly GCF_918698155.1 of Roseomonas sp. CECT 9278. Lineage (GTDB taxonomy): Bacteria > Pseudomonadota > Alphaproteobacteria > Acetobacterales > Acetobacteraceae > Neoroseomonas. The sequence goes on along the minus strand of NZ_CAKKLX010000042.1, from coordinate 908 downwards.
GACCGGGCGGAACAGCCCGGAATTGCGCAGGTTCGCCTGGATCACGCGGGCGATGTCGCGGCCCACGCGCGCGCCGTCGCCACCGCCCGCCAGGTCCGGGATCGCGACCGGGATCGGATCGGTGCGCGCGCGGGTGATGTCGATGACCGCGCCGGGGGCCGCCTGCTGCGCCAGCGCGGGCAGCGGCACCGCGAAGACGCCTGGCGCGACCAGGCCGGCGCCCACGCCGGCGAGCACCCGGCGGCGCGAGAGGACGAAGGGGGTGGCAGGGTTCATCGCACGAGGCCCCTCGGGTTGAAGCGGAAGACGGAGTCCATGACGGTCCGATACTTGTTGGGCGGCACGCGCAGCGGGTTGCACTGCGGCGACATAAGCGCGCGACGGGCCGATTCGAAGACCGAAAGGGACCGCGGATCCGATGGAACGCGCGAGGCCGCCACGACGTTGCGGACATTGCCCGATCCGTCGAGCACCACGCGCAGCTCGACCACGATGGTATCGAGGCCGAGCATCCCGCGATCGACGTTCCAGCATTCGGCGATCTGGTCGGCCAGGCCGCGGATCTCGCCCTGGGTCAGCGCGGCCGAGCCCTGCGGCGTCCCGCCGCCCTGCTGCGGCGCGCCGGCGGGGTTGGGCCGCGCGGTCGGCGGGCGGTCCTGCGGCTGGGACGCGCGCAGGCGTTCCAGCGTGTTCTGCACCGACGTGCTGCGTTCCTGCGGCCGCGCCACCGGCGGGGTCTGGCCGGTGCCGGCCTGCTGCGCGGGTTCGGGCGGCGGCGGCACCGGGGTGGGCGGCAGCGGCAGCGGGTCCTGGCGCGGCGGCGCGGCCGCCTGCTGCTGTGGCGGCGGCGGGGTCGGCGTGGGCGGGGTCGGCAGCGGTTCGGTGACGCGCGGCGCGGGGACCGGGTC
>NZ_CAKKLX010000041.1 GCF_918698155.1 Roseomonas sp. CECT 9278 | reverse complement strand
CCACAGCGCCGGCAGCGCGGTGACTGCCGCCGCCCCCGCGCGCAGCGCCGCCGCCTGCGCCCGCGCGGCGCGCCCGAGCGGCTGGCGGATCTCGCGCGGCACCCAACCGAGGCGCCGCGACACTGCCGCCGGCGATGGGTCCGGCGGGACCGGCGGGGGCGCACCCGGCGCCGCCGCCATGCGCGCATACAGCGCCGTCACGGCCGCCGGCGCCACCTCGCGGAAACCATCGCTGCCCGGACCATGGCGCAGGAAGCCGATGCGGCCGGGATGGTCGCGCAGCAGCGCGGCGGCGATCTCGCAGGACAAGCGCTGCACGCCGCTCGGCCGTGCATGATGCGCGGCATAGGCGAACAGGTCCTCGACATCGAGCCAGAGCTTCATGGCGCGGCGCCCATGCTCCGGCCCGGCCCGGCAGCGATGCCGCGCCCCGGCCGCGCAATCATGGGGAGAAGCGCCGTTGCCACGCTGTTCTCGTAACGCCACCATGGCGCGGCGCCAAGGCGGAACTCCGCGTCGCGGCCGCGGAGGTGCATGGAACCAAGCTTCGATACCGCTCTGGTGACCGGCGGGCGCGGCTTCCTCGGCCGCGGGATCGTCGCGGCGCTGCGCGGGGCGGGCTGGCGCGTCGCGACCATCGGCGCGGCGCGGCGCGGCGACGCCGCCGACCATGTCGCGGTCGCCGGGCCGTCGGATGCCGAGGGGATCGCCGCGGCGCTGGTGGCGCTGCGCCCGGCGCTGGTGGTGCACCTGGCCGCCGCGGCACCCGGCGCACCGCCGGAGGACCACGAGGCCGTCACCGTCGCCGGCACGCGGGCGCTTCTCGCAGCCCTGTCCGGGCAGCGCGCGCCGCCGGTCCTGCTGGCCTTCGGCAGCGCCGCGGAATTCGGCCCGATCGATGCCGGGGCCGGGCCGCTGCCGGAATCCTGGCCCTGCGCGCCGTCCTCGCCCCATGGCCGCGCGAAGCATGCGGCAAGCCTGGCGGTGCAGCGATATCTTGCTGAGTCCGGCGCGCCGGGCGCGGTGCTGCGGCTGTTCACCGCGGCGGGCCCCGGCGCGCCGGCCGCCATGCTGCTCGGCCGGATCGCCGCCGAGATCGCCGCCATGCCGCCCGCCGGCGGCGCCGTGCGGGTGGCCGGGCCGGAGCGCGAGAGGGACTATCTTCCGGTCACGGAGGTGGCGCGGCTGGTCATGCGCCTCGCGCCGCGGGCGCGCGAGCTGCCGGCGCTGCTGCATCTCTGCTCCGGCCGCGGCATCGCGGTGCGCGAATGGATCGCCGCGCTCGCGGCGGCGCGGGGCGTGCCCGTCACGGTGCTGCCGCGGCAGGATGGTGCGCGGCGCGACGACCCGGCCCGCGTGGTCGGCGACCCCGGCCTGCTCCGCGCCCTGGGCCTCGCGCCCGCCGCCTTCGACCTCGCCACGCTGGCGCGGGAGATCATGGCACCGTGGCGCGGCTGATCGTCGATGTCTCGGCTTCCGCGCGCTGGCTCGGCCCGCCGGTCGGGATCCTGCGGGCGGAACGCGAGGTCGCGCTGCAGGCCCTGCGCCGCGGCGGCGCCGTGGAGATCGTGGTGCACGACCCGCTGCACGGCACGCTGCGCCCGGTGCTGCCGCGCTGGCGCGACAGGCTGCTAGGGCCGGACCACGTGCTCGACACCATCTGGGTCGATGTGCGCCGGCATCTGCCGATGTGGCAGCGGCTGCGCGCGCCGCGCTACCCCCTGGCGATGGCGCTGGAGCGCGCGCGGCTGGCCGGCGTCCCGCTCGCGGGCGCGGCGATGGCGCGACTGCTCGGCCGCCATATGCGCCAGCCGCCCTTCGTGGATGCGGCGGGGCGGCGCATCGGCGTGGTGCCGTGGCGCAGCGCGCTGGGCCCGCCGCTGGCGCTCGGCCCCGGCGACACCGTGATCTCCGCCGGCCCCGACTGGCAGCGCAAGGGGCGCGCCTTCGTGGACCTGCGCGCACGGCACGGCTTCCGCCTGGTCGCGATGTGCTACGACCTGTTGCCGCTGGTGCATCCCGAATGGTTCTTCGACGACGACGTGGCACGCTTCGGCGCGTATTGGCGCGCGGTCATCCCCGGCGCGGACCGCATCCTGTGCAACGCGCACTGCGTCGCGCGGGACCTGCGCGACTTCGCCGCGGCGGAAGGCCTCGGTGATGTCGCGCCCGTGGTGGTGCCGCTCGGCTACGCGCCGCCGCCGGCGCCGCGGTCGCTGCCGGACCTGCCTTCGCCGCTCGCCGCCGGGCGCTTCGCGCTGTTCGTCAGCACGCTGGAACCGCGCAAGGGCCACGCGGTGCTGGCCGAGGCCTGGCAGGCGCTGCTGGCGCGCGGCGTGCCGCAGCAGGCGAGCTTCCACCTGGTCTTCGTCGGCCGGCGTGGCTGGAAGGTGGAGGCCCTGCTCGATCGTCTCGATGCGCTCGGCGCCGATCCGGCGAACCGCCTCGTGCATCTCGACACCGCGCAGGACGCGCTGCTGGCGCGGCTGTATCGCGACGCGGCCTTCTGTCTCTATCCCTCGCGCGCGGAAGGCTTCGGCCTGCCGATCATCGAGGCGATGGCGCAGGGCAAGGCCGTCATCGCCTCGACCGGCGGCGCGGTGGCGGAGACCGCGGCGGGCCTCGCGCCCTGCCTCGACCCGCTCGATGTCGATGCCTGGACCGACACGCTCGGCGCCTGGATCGCCGACCCCGCCGCGCGCGCGCCGTGGGAGGCCCGCATCCGCGACGGCTTCCGATTCGAGACCTGGCCCGCCGCGGCGGAGCACATCATCGCGCAGGCGCTGGCATGAGCGGGAGGCTGCGCAGGAACAGCAGCGCCGCGTGGATGCGCGTGCGGACCCGCAGCCCCGGCTGCGCGCGCAGCAGGCGCAGCGCGGCCCGCGCCGCCGCTCCCTCGCCGGCCGCCAGCGCATCCTTCGCGGTGCCGAGCGCGCGCGACATCAGCGTGGCGACCACCTCGGCATCCTCGACGCCTGCCGCGCGCAGCCAGGCGCGGTCGATGACCGAGGCACCCGTGGCCGGGTCGGGCCGGCCGGCGCGCCGTGCCCGCGCCGCCGCGCGCGCGCCCAGTTCCGCCAGCACGCGATGCTCGACCTCCCGCCACGCCGCCTGCCCGGCATGTTCGCGGTAGTCGAGCAGCACATGCGGGATGGCGCGCAGCGGATGGCGTTCCGCCAGGCGCAGCCACAGGTCGTAGTCCTCCGCGCTGCGGAAGGCCCCGCGGTAGCCGCCGATCGCCAGCACCGCGTCGCGCCGCAGCAGCATGGTCGGATGCGCCAGCGGATTGTGGTGCATCAGCGCCGCCGCGATCGCGCCGGGTTCGACCGGCGGGACGATCACGCGACGCACCCTGCCGCCTGGTCCGACCACACGCCAGCCGGTGCCGATCGCGGCGGCGTCCGGGTATCGCGCGGCGGCCGCCAGCTGGCGTTCCAGCCGGTCGGGCGCGGCGATGTCGTCGGCATCCATCCGCGCCACCCAATCGGCGCGCGCGGCACCCAGGCCGGCATTGAGCGCCGGCACGATCCCCGCGCGCTCCAGCCGCAGCACCCGCAGCCGCGCATCGGCCAGCGCCATCCGCGCGAGGATGTCCGGCGTGGCGTCGGCCGATCCGTCGTCGCACACGATGCATTCGAAGTCGCCGTGGGTCTGGCGCAGGATGCTCGCCACCGCGTCCTCGAGATGGCGCGCGCCGTCGCGCACCGGCATCACGACGCTGACCGCGGGGCAGGCCATGCGGGATCCGTTCCTGCGCGGCCCCGCCGCGGGTCCGCATGAGAGGGAAGCTACCGCATGGACGCGCGCCCCGTCAGCATCCTGACCGTCACGCGTGATGGGCTGTTCTTCACGCGGCTGCTGGCGGATCGGGTGCGCGCCACGCTGCGCGACCGGCCCCATGAGATCATCGTGGTCGACCAGGGCAGCCGCGACGGCACGCAGGCCTGGGTGCGCTCGCAGCCCGACATGCGGCTGGTGGTGCAGCGCAACTGGCTGCGCCGCGCCGGGCACCGCCATGGCGAGGCGGCGGAGCGCGGCGCCCGCGCGGCGCGGCACGACCACATCGTGCTGCTCGATTCCGATGCCTTCCCGGTCGCGGATGACTGGCTCGCCACCAGCGTCGACCTGATCGACGATGCGCGGCCGATCGCCGGCGCGGTGTTCCGCAGCCCGCACCGCGGCAACCCGCATGGCTGGTACATCCACCCGCACTTCATGGCGTTCCGGAAGTCCGACCTCGGCGGGCTCGTGGTGCTGCGGAAGCTGCGTGGCGAGGACACCGACACCGGCGAGGAGGCGACGATCCGCGTGCTCGCCGCCGGGCGCGGCGTGATCGGGCACGAGATCGCGCATAGCCGCGACTTCGATGTCGGGCATCCCAATGTGCCGACGGTGGCGGGCGGCGTGTTCCACTGCTGGTACACCTCCCGCCTGCTGCACCACGAGGCCGAGGTGGTGCGCGAGACGCAGGGGCGCGTCTCCCGCGCGACCTATCTCGAACCGCTCGTGGCGAAGCTGAAGGCGGCCTATCCTTCGGTGTGAGGCAGCAGGCCGCCGCAGGACAGCAGCACCGCCTCGACCGCCCGGCAATTCGCCGCGAGGTCGGCGGCTTCCGCGCTGCGCCGAGCCGCCGCGCCGATCCGCGCGCGCAGGCCGGAATCGCGCAGCGCCAGCACCAGCGCCGCCAGCCGCCCGGCATCGTCGGACCGTGCGAGCACGAAGCCGTTCGCGCCATCCGCGATCAGGTCGGACGCGCCATTCGCGGCGGCGTTCACCACCGGCAGGCCGGCTGCCATCGCCTCGATGGTCGCGAGGCTGCAGGCATCCCAGCGCGTCGGATGCAGCATCACGTCGGCTGCGGCCAACAGCGGCTCGATCGCCGCCACCTCGCCGGCGAATACCACGGAATCGGCCAGGCCGAGCCGCGCGACCAGGGCGCGCCACTCGTCATCCGGCACGCCGCCCGCCACCACCAGGCGCGCCGCGATGCCGCGCCGCCGCGCCAGGGCGAGGGCGCGCAGCGACACGTCCACCCCCTTCAGCCACAGGTTGTGCGCGACCGCGAGCAGCATCAGCTCCTCCCCGCGCAGCCCGAGCCGGGCGCGCGCCGCGTCGCGCAGCGGGGCCAGGCGGTCCGGTGCGAAGCGCGCGGTGTCCACGCCGTTCGGAATGACCGCGATGCGATCCGGCGCGACGCCGTGGCTCGCGACGAACAGTCGCCGCAAGGCCTGCGAGACGGCGACGATGCGTTCGGCCCGGCGCATCGCGCGGGCCTCGATCAGCGCCATGGCGCGGCGCAGCCGCATCATGCGCGGGTCGACCCGCCAGCGCAGGCGTTCGCGCACGCCGCGCGCGGACATCATGCGTTCGAGGCTGAGCAGCCGCGAACCGGTCTGCGGGTGGAACACATGCGCGGACCATCCAGTGCCGCTGTCGTGCAGCACCATGGGCGGCAGGCGCGCGGTCGCGTCGGCGACGGCCTCGGCCCGGCCAAGCAGCGTGCCCGGGTCGTCCAGCAGGTGCAGGTCCGCGATGCCGTCGCGATCGCGCGCGGCAAAGGCAATGACGTGCACCTCGTGGCCGCTGCGGCGCAGATGGTCGTGCAGTTGCGCGGTCCAGCGTTCGGCGCCGCCGCCGGCGCGGTCCCAGGTCTCGAGGATCAGGCCGATGCGCAAGGGGTGCCTCCGGCGCGGCGCGGCCACGCCAGCGTCGCGATGGTCGCGAGCCCCAGCAGCGCGGCGGCGAGTTCGATCAACCCGCGTCGGCGCGGCGGCGGTGCGGCGGGCGGCCGCGTTGCGCGCCACCACGCGACGCGCGCGTCGTGCAAGGGTGCCTCCCGTGCGACCGCTTCCACATAGCGCGATTGGGCCGCCAGCACCGCCGCCACCGGCAGGTCAGCCGGCGCGTCCCGCCCCGCCACGGCATAGGGCGCCGGCATGGTCACCGCGAGCAGCACCGGCGCGGCGCTCGACCCGATGGCGATGTGCGCAGGGGCATCGCCGAATTCCAGCCAGGGCGGTTGCTCGACAGGCGCCAGGCAGCGGCAGCGCAGACGCAACGTCCAGTCGAACAGATCCGAACGGCCGATGCTGGCGAGCACCAGCACGCCGCCCGCCGCGACCGGCATGTCATCCCAGGCGGCAACGAGGTCGAGATCGCGCGGGGCATCCGGCCGCCGGATGGCGGCGGCATCGGCCAGCGGCGGGGTGGGCAGCGCCACGAGCAGCAGCGCGACCAGGCAAGGCAGCGCCGCCGCCACGGCCGGCGCCATGCGCGGCAGCAGCGCCGCGGCCCCGAGGCCTGCCAGCAGCCACACCACGGGCAGCACCGTGGCCTGGAAGCGCCACTGCAATTGCGGGTGCAGCACCAGCGCCAGCACGCCGATCGCCGCGAAGGAGACCAGCGCCAGGGGCGCGCGCCGCGCACCCAGCACGGCGAACACCAGCACAGCCGCGGCGATGGCCGGATGGGGCGAGAAACCCTGCGCGAAGCCCTGCCAATGGAAGGCAATGGCGTCGATCAGCCCATGCGGCGCCGTCGCGCCGGCATGGCCGGGCGACAGGAATCCCAGCAGCGCCGGCAGCTTGCCGGGCACCAGCAGCCACAGCGCGACCGGCCAGGCGTGCCAGGCCAGCAGGATGCGCGCCGGGTCGCCCAACGCCACGTCGAAGGCCGCGCCGCGCCGCCGCCAGGCGCGCGCGGCGGCAAGCAGCGCAATGCCCCAGGCCAGCACCGCGACGTGTGCCGGCAGGACCAGCACGCCGCCCACCCGCCAGGCGGGATCGACGGAAAGGCCAAGGGCCGCGACCGCGAGCGCCAGGGCCGCCAGCCGGAGCGGCGCATCCTCCGTCGCGCGGCGGCGATCGACCGCGCGCAGCAGCTGCCTCGCCCAGGGCAGGATCTGCGGGGTCGCGGCCAGGAGCAGCGCCGCCACCGCCATGATCCAGTAGTTGTACTTGTGCAGCGCCAACAACGTCAGCAGCACCGCGAGCCACCGCCAGGGCACCGGCCGCGCCGTCGCGGCGCACAACACCAGCAGCGTCAGCGCCGCGCCCGGCAGTTCCATCATGGCATCCGTGCCGAGCCGCGCCATGGCGGGGCTGGTCGCCGCCAGCGCCACCGCCAGCCCGCCGGCGAGCGCCGCACGCGAGGGGTCCGCGCAGCTCCGCGCGGCCAGCATGGCCAGCGTCACCAGCGTCACCGCCCAGCCGAGCACCGACGGCAGGATAGCCCAGCTGGCGCCTGGCCCGACGACCGCCATCCAGGCCCCGAGCGCCAGCGCCTGCAACGGCGGCCAGACGGTCGGCCGCGCGAGTTCCAGCACGAAGGCCACCGGATCGCCAAGCCGCAGCGCGAGCGAGAGCGTCATCGCGCTGGCAAGATGCGAATGGCGATCGTGGTAGGGATCGCGCCACAGCGCGCCGGGATCGGCGACATGCCCAACCGCCGCCGCCATGACCAGCCCAAGGCCGAGGACGACGATCGGCACCAGCGGCCAGGACCGGGGCAAGGGGGCCATCATGGCGTCGAGTCTATCGCGGCCGCCTGGTCGGGATAGGGGGTGGTTTCGCGCCGGCCTGCGACCACCCATCCGGGCGGCGCGGACGGGCCTTCAGTCGGCGTTCACGGGTGGCGCGGGGCGATGGACGGTGCGGGAGCGTCGCAGCGACGCGCCGCCGCGCGACCTGCCCGAGGGCATGGCGGCGGCGCGGCCCCATCGGCGTGGCCGACCGCCGGCGCGGGCGGCGTGCCGCTGTCGACCTGCCGGAACGGGCCGAGCGGCGTCTGTGCCGCTTGCAGCAGCCCCCAGCCGAAGTGGAAGTACCAGCCATGCAGCGCGAGCCGCCCGGCCGCGATGCCCTCGGCGATGAAGGGGTAGGTCGCGAGGTGGCGCAGGCTCGTCAGCACGGTCGCCTGTTCGGCGCGGCGCGCGATCACCGCGCGGTCGGCATCGGTCACCAGCCCGTCCATCTCGTCGCGCACCTCGCGCGCGATGTTCACCCAGTCCGAGACGAATTCGAAGCGCGCGCCGCCGTGGTCGTGCTCCAGCAGGCAGCGCACGCCGGCGCAGAAGGAATGGCCGAGCACAATGATGTGTCGCACGCCTAGCGCCTTCACGCCGAACTCGATCGCCGCCGATGTGCCGCGCGGGCGATGGTCGGCCTCGTGGCGCGGCACCAGCGCGGCGACATTGCGGATCACGAACAGCTCGCCGGGCTTCGCACCGGTGATGATGGCCGGGTCGGTGCGGCTGTCGGAGCAGGCGATGATCATGACCTCGGGACGCTGGCCGTCGAGCAGCGCATCGTACAGGTCGTGGTCCTGCTCGAAATGCTGGCCGCGGAAGCGGTCGAAGCCATCGACCAGGCGGTGCAGCGCGCTGCTGCGCGGCGCCGGCGGCACGGCGGGGGCGTCAGCCATGGCGGTCAGTCCCGCCGCGCAGCGCGGCCGGATCGCGTGGGGTCGCATCGCGGGATGCGCCCGCGCTCAGTTGACCAGCGGCCCATCCGCACGCGCCTCCCCTTCCGCGCCGAGGATGAATCCTTCGATCGTGGCGCGCGCGGCAAGCACGGCGATGTACTGGCGCACCGCCGCCTGCCAGGCGGCGCGGCGAAGGTCGTCGAGCACCGCGCGGCGGGCGTCGTCGAAGGCGGTGTCGCGCCGCGGCGTGTGGCGGTGCAGGTGGATCACGTGCATGCCGTAGCGCGTCGGCACCACCAGCGGGCAGACCTGGCCGGGTTCGAGGCCGGCGAGCATGGTCTCGAATTCCGGCACGGTGCTGCCGCGCTCGATGCGGCCCAGGTGCCCGCCCTGTTCGCGCGACGGGCAGGCGGAGTGGCGGTGCGCCAGGTCCGGCAGCGCGCCCGGCGTGGCGAGTATCTCGGCCAGCAGCGCCTCGGCTTGCTTGCGCGCGGCGGTGCGTTCGGCGTCGTCCTCGGGGTCGGCGGCGAGCAGGATGTGGGAAGCGTCCCAGGATTCCGGCGTGCCGAAGCGTTCGGGATGTGCCGCGTGCCAGCGGCGCGCGGCGGCATCATCGGGTTCGGGGATGGTGACCTCGGCACGCAGCAGCGCGTCGATGGTGGCGTCCTCGTCCTCATCGGCCAGGGCAGCGTCGCGCGCGGCATCGAGCAGCAGGCGGCGCACGACCAGGGCGCGCGCCGCCTCGGTCCAGGCGGCTTCGGGCGAGGGTGCCGGGTGGTGCTGCATCTCGGCGGCGACCTCGCGCGGCGTGATGGGCGTGCCGTTCACGATGATGTCGTGTTCGGGCAGGGCCGTGCTGGGTTGCGCAGGCGGGGGCGCGGCCTTGGGCGGCGGGGCGTGGAAATGAACGGCCATGGCGCCTACTCCGCCGCCTGCGTGCCGGGGCGCGCCACCGGGCCGGGCCTGGTGGTGGCGCCGCCGCGCATGCGCACGATCTGCCACGACCGGAACAGGTACCAGACCGGTGCGGAGAAGATGTGCACGAGGCGCGTGAAGGGTGTGACGAGGAACAGCGTCATGCCGAGCACGAGATGCGCGAAATACGGGAAGTCGAGCCCGCGAATGAGGTCCGCCGCGCCGGGCTGGAAGGTCACGATCGCCTGGCTCCAGGCCGAGAGCTGCAGCATCACCGAGCCATCGCTGTGACCGAGCGAAAAGGGCAGCGTGATGAGGCCGAGGGACAGCTGCACCCACAGCAGCAGCAGGATGAAGGTGTCGGCGTAGGTCGAGGTGCGGCGGATGCGTTCATCGTACAGCCGGCGATGCAGCAGGATGGTCAGGCCGACGAAGCAGACCGCGCCCGCGATGCCGCCGGCGGTGATCGCCACCAGCTGCTTCTGGTAGGGCTCGATCGCCCATTCATAGGCCCAGTGCGGCGTCAGCAGCCCGATGAAGTGGCCGAAGAACAGGAAGATGATGCCGAAGTGGAAAAGGTTGCTGCCCAGCCGCAGCTGCCGCGCGCGCAGCATCTGCGACGAGCCCGACCGCCAGGTGTACTGGTCGCGGTCGAAGCGGATGAGCGAGCCGATGACGAAGACGCCCAGGCAGATGTAGGGGTAGATCCCGAACAGGAAGCCGTGGAGGTAGTCGGTGAAGCCGTCCCAGATGGCGAACATCGTCGCTCTCCTTCAGCGGGCGTTGGCGGAGGGCCCGCGGAAATGCCGCAGGCGCTGGATCATGGCGGCGACCTTGGCGCGCGCGCCTTCCCTGTCCGGGTCGGATTCCGGGCCGAAGACCACGGGTTCCGATTCATAGGCGGCGTCGAGCTCGGCGAATTCCTCGGCGTCGCTGCGCTCGGCCTCGGCATCGGCCTTGGCCGCCGGCGTGCTGCCGATTTCCGCCAGCGTGGCGGCGAGCAGCACGGCATAGAGCCGCGCCTCGCGGCTGCCACGCGCGATCATGCGTGCATGCAGCGCATCGAGGATCGGCGCGCATTGGCTGAGCAGGTTGCGCGCCACCTCGTCCGGCGCCACCGCGCAGAATTCGAGGAACAGCGGCAGGAAGTCCGGCAATTCGCGCGCATCGAGCGCGTAGCCGGCCTGCTCGTAGACCTGCGCCAGTTCGATCATGGCGGGCCCCCGGTTGCGGGTGTCCCCGTGCACATGTTCGAACAGGTGCAATGACGTGCCGCGGCCGCGGTCGAACAGTCGGACGTATTCCTCCTCGCGGTCGAGGCCGTCGCCCTGCATCAGGCGACGCGGCAGGCGCAGCAGTCGCGGTACCAAGTCAGCGCGGAAGCCCGCCCCGGGAATGGCGGCGGCGATGTCGGGCAGGTCCGCGCGCAGCTCGGCTTCGGGATAGCGGAGCAGGCGCGAGAGGATGGCGAGGCGCTTGTTCACTTCGCGGTCTCCGGCTGCTGTTGCGCGGCCTCGTTGGCCTCGCGGATGCGCGGCGGCGCCATGCGCCCGGCCGAGGGACCGGATGCACTGAACAGGTTGCCCACGCTGCGCCCGTCGTAGCAGCCCTGGCCGAAGGAGAAGCCGCAGGACGACTTCAGGTCGAAGGCGTTCTCGGCGTATTCGCGGTGCGTGGTGGGGATGACGTAGCGGTCCTCGTAGTTGGCGATCGCCAGGGTCTGGTACATGTCCTCGACCTGTTCAGCACTGAGGCCGACCTTGGCCAGGATCTCGAGATCCTCGCGGTTCTCGACGGTGCGCGCGCGCATGTGCATGCGCATCGCCATCATGCGCTGCAGGGCCAGCACCACCGGCGCCTCGGCCCCCGCGGTCAGCAGGTTGGCCAGGTACTTCACCGGGATGCGCAGGCTCTCGATGTCCGGCAGGCCGTCCTTCCAGCCGACATGGCCGGCCTCGACCGCGGACTGCACCGGTGAGAGCGGCGGGACGTACCAGACCATCGGCAGCGTGCGGTATTCGGGGTGCAGCGGGAAGGCGATCTGCCAGTCGATGCACATCTTGTAGGTCGGGCTGAGGCGCGCGGCCTCGAGCCAGGCCTCCGGCACGCCATCGGCCCGCGCCTGCTCGATCACCTTCGGGTCGGAGGGATCGAGGAAGATCTCGAGCTGCTTGCGATAGAGCTGCTGCTCGTTCTCGGTGGACGCGGCTTCCTCGATGCGGTCGGCGTCATACAGCAGCACACCCAGGTAGCGGATGCGGCCCACGCAGGTTTCCGAGCACACGGTGGGCTCGCCGGCCTCGATGCGCGGGTAGCAGAAGATGCACTTCTCGGCCTTACCGGACTGCCAGTTGTAGTAGATTTTCTTGTAGGGGCAGGCGGAGACGCACATGCGCCAGCCGCGGCACTTCTCCTGGTCGATCAGGACGATGCCGTCTTCCTCGCGCTTGTAGATGGACCCCGACGGGCAGGCGGCGACGCAGGCCGGGTTCAGGCAGTGCTCGCACAGCCGCGGCAGGTAGAACATGAAGGTGTTCTCGAACTGCCCGTACATCTGCTTCTGGATGCCCTCGAAGTTGCGGTCCTTCGAGCGCTTGGCGAATTCGGTGCCGAGGATCTCCTCCCAATTCGGGCCCCACTTGATCTCCATGCGCTCGCCGGTCAGCAGGCTGACCGGGCGCGCCACCGGCATGGTCTCGCTCTCCGGCGCGGTCTGCAGGTGCGTGTAGTCGAAGGTGAAGGGCTCGTAGTAGTCGTCGATCTCGGGCAGGTTCGGGTTGGCAAAGATGTTCGCCAGGATGCGCCACTTGGCCCCGATACGCGGCTGGATCTGGCCGTTCCGCTTGCGCTTCCAGCCACCCTTCCACTTGTCCTGGTTCTCCCAGTCCTTGGGATAGCCGATGCCGGGCTTGGTCTCGACGTTGTTGAACCAGGCGTATTCGACGCCCTCGCGGCTGGTCCACACCTGCTTGCAGGTGACCGAACAGGTGTGGCAGCCGATGCACTTGTCGAGGTTGAGCACCATCGCGATCTGAGCGCGGATCTTCATGGCCGTTACTCCGCCGCCTTGAGGTCTGATGCCTGGGGTGTCACGCGCGGGCCGTCCATCCAGTCGACATTGGCCATCTTGCGGACAATGACGAACTCGTCGCGGTTGGTGCCGATCGTGCCGTAGTAGTTGAAGCCGTAGGCGAGCTGCGCGTAGCCGCCGATCATGTGCGTGGGCTTCACCGTGGTGCGCGTGACGGAGTTGTGGATGCCGCCGCGGGCATGCGTGATCTCGCTGCCCGGCACGTTCACGATCTTCTCCTGCGCGTGGTACATCATGATCATGCCCTTGGGCACGCGCTGGGAGACCACGGCGCGCGCGCACAGCGCGCCGTTCACGTTGAAGGCCTCGACCCAGTCATTGTCCTCGATGCCCATGGTCGCGGCATCGGTCTCGCTCAGCCACACGATCGGCCCGCCGCGCGACAGCGTGAGCATCAGCAGGTTGTCCGTGTAGACGCTGTGGATGCCCCATTTCTGGTGCGGCGTGATGAAGTTGAGCGCGACCTCGGTGTTGCCGTTCGGCTTAACGCCATGCATCGGGCCGTGCGCGCGCAGGTCCACCGGCGGGCGGTACAGGCACAGCGCCTCCCCGAAGGCGAGCATCCAGGGGTGGTCCTGGTAGAGCTGTTGTCGCCCCGTCAGCGTGCGCCACGGGATCAGCTCATGCACGTTGGTGTAGCCGGCGTTGTAGCAGACCTCCTCGCTCTCCAGCCCCGACCAGATCGGCGAGGAGATGATCTTGCGCGGCTGCGCCTGCACGTCGCGGAAGCGGATCGCCTCGTGCTCCTTCGACTTCGCCAGGTGCGTGTGGTCGCGGCCGGTGAACTTGCCGAGCGACTCCCACGCCTTCACCGCGACATGGCCGTTGGTCTCGGGGGCCAGGTGCATCAGCGTCTCGCAGGCGTCGATGTCGGTTTCCATCTTCGCGAGCTTGCCGTCCACGCCGGGCACCTCGACCGTGCCGTTGAGGTGGCGCACGAATTCAACCTCGTGCTCGGTCTTCCAGGTCATGCCCTTGCCGTTGTTGCCGAGCTTATCCATCAGCGGACCGAGTGCCGCGAAGCGGGCATGGGTATTGGGGTAGTCGCGCTCGACCACCGTGACCGCCGGCATGGTCTTGCCGGGGATGGGGTCGACCTCGCCCTTCTTCCAGTCGCGCACCAGGTGCGTCTGGCCGAGCTCGCCGGGGCTGTCATGCATCAGCGGCGTCAGCACCACGTCGCGCTCGACGCCCAGATGCCCCTGCGACATGGTCGAGAAGCGCTTGGCGATGCCCTTGAAGATCGCCCAGTCCGTGCGGCTCTCCCAGGCCGGGTCCACCGCTGCGGACAGCGGATGGATGAAGGGATGCATGTCGGATGTGTTGAGGTCGTGCTTCTCGTACCAGGTGGCCGTCGGCAGCACGATGTCGGAGTACATGCAGGTGGTGCTCATGCGGAAATCGAGCGTCACCAGCAGGTCGAGCTTCCCCTTCGGTGCCTCGTCGTGCCAGGCGGCTTCCTCGGGCTTCGTCATGCCCTGTTCGCCGAGATCCTTGCCCTGCACGCCGTGCTGGGTGCCGAGCAGGTGCTTGAGAAAATACTCGTGCCCCTTGCCCGAGGAGCCGAGCAGGTTCGACCGCCACACGAACAGGTTGCGCGGCCAGTTCGCCGGATGGTCGGGGTCCTCGCAGGACATCTCGAGCGTGCCGGCCTTGAGCGAGGACGCGACGTATTGCGGCACCGGCATCCCGGCCGCCTCGGCTTCCGCGGCGATGCCCAGCGGATTGCGCACGAGCTGCGGCGCGGAGGGCAGCCAGCCCATGCGTTCGGCGCGGATGTTGAAGTCGATCAGCGCGCCGGTCATCGGCTTGGGCGCGGTGGGCGAGAGCAGGTCGGCCACCTGCACCGTCTCGTAGCGCCACTGGTCGGTATGCGCGTACCAGCTGGACGTGGCGTTCTGCTGCCGCGGCGGGCGCGCCCAGTCGGTGGCGAAGGCCACCGGGATCCAGCCCGATTGCGGGCGCAGCTTCTCCTGCCCCACATAATGCGCCCAGCCGCCGCCGGACTGGCCGATGCAACCGCACATCACCAGCAGGTTGATGATGCCGCGGTAGTTCATGTCCGAGTGGTACCAGTGGTTCAGCGCGGCCCCGAGGATGATCATCGACTTGCCGCGCGTCTTCTCGGCGTTGTCGGCGAATTCGCGCGCCACGGTGATGATCTGCTGGCGCGGCACGCCGCAGACGGCCTCGGCCCAGGCGGGCGTATAGGGCGCCATGGCGTTGTAGTCGGCCGCGCCGGTCACGCCGTAATTGGCGAGGAACAGGTCATAGACGGTCGCGACCTTCGCCGTGCTGCCATCGGCCAGCGTGACGGTGGTGAAGGGCACGTCGTGCGTGACGGTGTCGCCGAGGTTGGTCGGGTTGAAGAAGGCGACGGCGCCATCACCGAAATACGGGAAGGTCACCGGCGCGGTATCGCCGCCGGCCAGCGACAGGCACGGCGTGACTTCCTCGCCGGTCGCGCCGTCGCGGCCTTCCAGGTTCCACTTGCCCTGCTCGCCCCAGCGGAAGCCGACCGACCCCGTCGGCACATAGGGCGCGCCGGTCGCGTCGTTCACCGCGACGGTCTTCCAGTCGGGGTTGTTGGCCTGGCCGGCATTCTCCGCGAGGTCGCTCGCGCGCAGCTGGCGGTCAGGAACCAGGCGGCCGTCCTTTTCGGTCAGCATCACCAGCATCGGCATGTCGGAATAGCGGCGGCAATAGTCGATGAAGTAGTCGCCACGCCCCTTCGCATGCCATTCGGACAGGATCACATGGCCCATCGCCAGCGCCAGCGCGGCGTCGGTGCCCTGCTTGGGGTGCAGCCACAGATCGGCGAATTTCGACGCCTCGGAATAGTCGGGCGTGACGGTCACCACCTTGGTGCCGCGGTAGCGCGCCTCGGCCATGAAATGCGCGTCGGGCGTGCGCGTCTGCGGCACGTTCGACCCCCACATCATGATGAAGCCGGCATTGTACCAGTCGGCCGATTCCGGCACGTCGGTCTGCTCGCCCCAGGTCTGCGGGCTGGACGGGGGCAGGTCGCAGTACCAGTCGTAGAAGGACATGCACACGCCGCCGATCAGCGACAGGTACCGGCTGCCCGCGGCGTAGCTGACCATGCTCATCGCCGGGATGGGCGAGAAGCCGAACACGCGGTCCGGGCCGTGCTGCTTCACGGTGTGCACATTGGCCGCGGCGATGATCTCCTCCGCCTCGTCCCAGGTGGCGCGCACGAAGCCGCCCTGGCCGCGCACCTGCTGGTATTCGCGGCGCTTCGTCGTGTCGTCCTGGATCGACTTCCAGGCCAGCACCGGATCGGCGTGCAGCGCCTTCGCCTCGCGCCACAGGCGTAGCAGGCGCTTGCGAATCATCGGGTATTTCACCCGGTTCGCGCTGTAGAGGTACCAGCTGTACGACGCGCCACGCGAGCACCCGCGCGGTTCGTGGTTGGGCAGGCCGGGGCGCGTGCGCGGGTAGTCGGTCTGCTGCGTCTCCCAGGTCACGATCCCGCCCTTGACGTAGATCTTCCAGGAGCACGACCCGGTGCAATTGGCGCCGTGGGTGGAGCGCACGATCTTGTCGTGCGCCCAGCGCGACCGGTAGGCGTCCTCCCAGGCGCGGCTCTCGGTCGTGGTCTCGCCATGGCCGTTGCTGAAGGTGCCCGCGTACTTCTTGAAGTAGGTCAGGCGATCGAGGAAGTGGCTCATCGTGCTGGTTCCCTTCGCGTCATGCGGGCAAGGCGGGGCCGCTCGGGCGGCCGCGCTCGATGTCGTGCAGCACGCCGCCGCGGCGCGTGTAGACGCCCCAGGTGACGGCGATGCAGATCAGGTAGAAGGCGAAGAAGCCCCACAGCGCCGCGACCGGGCTGCCGGTCATGGCGATCGAGGTGCCGTAGCTCTTGGGGATGAAGAAGGCGCCATAGGCCGCGACGGCGGAGGTGAAGCCGATGATGGCCGCACTCTCCTTCTCGGCCTGCACGCGGCGCTGCGTCGCGTCCGCCTCGGGCATCAGGCGCGCCATGTCCTTGCCCATGATCGCGGGGATCATCTGGAAGGTGGAGGCATTGCCCACGCCCGAGGCAAAGAACAGGAACATGAAGCTGGCGAAGAAGCCGAGGAACGCGCCAGGCTGGTCCTTGATGCCGATGAAGTGGATGACGCCGTAGACACCCGCCGCCATCGCGACGAAGACCAGCAGGCTGACGCGCCCGCCGCCCCATTTGTCCGACACCCAGCCCGTCATGGAGCGCGACAGCGCGCCCACCAGCGGTCCGAGGAAGGCGAATTGCAGCGCATCCACCTCGGGGAACTGGGTCCGCGACAGCAGCGGGAAGCCCGCCGAGTAGCCGATGAACGACCCGAAGGTGCCGGTGTACAGGAAGCACATGATCCAGTTGTGCTTGCGCTGGAAGATCACCGCCTGGTCCGAGAACGACGCTTTCATGCTGGACAGGTCATCCATGCGGAACCAGGCCGCGAAGGCGGCCGCCGCGATGAAGGGCACCCAGACGAAGCCGGCATTCTGCAGCCACAGCGTGGAGCCACCCTGCACCGCCTGCGGATCGCCGCCGAGGAAGCCGAAGACCCCCGCGGTGATCACCAGCGGCACCACGAACTGCACGACACTGACGCCGAGGTTGCCCAGGCCGGCATTGAGCGCCAGCGCGTTCCCCTTCTCCTTCTTCGGGAAGAAGAAGGAGATGTTGGCCATCGACGATGCGAAGTTGCCGCCGCCGAAGCCGCACAGCAGCGCCAGCGCCAGGAACACCCAGTACGGTGTCTCGGGGTTCTGTACCGCGAAGCCGATCCCCAGGGCCGGGATCATCAGCGACCAGGTCGACAGCGTGGTCCACAGCCGCCCGCCGAAGATGGGCGGCATGAAGGAATAGAAGATGCGCAGCGTCGCCCCGGACAGGCCGGGCAGCGAGGCCAGCCAGAACAGCTGCGCGGTATCGAAGCGGAAGCCGACCGCGGGCAGCTTCGCCACCACCACCGACCACACCATCCACACCGCGAAGGCCAGCAGCAGGCACGGGATCGAGACCCACAGGTTACGCCTGGCGATCGCGCGCCCCTGCATGTCCCAGAAGCCCGCATCCTCCGGCCGCCAATCGGTGATGGCGTGGCCGCGCAGCGCGCCTTCCTGCGCCGCGCCATGGATCGGCTGCATCTCCGGCAGTTCGGGCAGCTTCGCGAGCGCCGGCGCGGCGGCCTCGCGCTCCATCCGCAGGATCGCCATGTGCATCCACACCAGCGCGACCGCGCTGATCAGGAACAGCAGCATGAAGCAGGACTGCCGGATGCCGGTCAGGTCGTTCAGCATGCCGAAGACGATCGGCAGGATGAAGCCGCCCAACCCGCCGATCAGCCCGACCACGCCGCCCACCGGGCCCACGCGGTTCGGGTAATACACCGGGATGTGCTTGTAGACCGCCGCCTTGCCCAGGCTCATGAAGAAGCCGAGCACGAAGACCAGGAAGATGAAAGGGATCACGCCGGTCTCGAGGCGGAATTCCATCGGCCCGCGGATGCCCTGCACCACATAGGTGGTCGGCGGGTAGGACAGGATGAAGCTGACCAGCACGGACACGCCGAGCGTCCAGTACATGATGCGCCTGGCGCCATACTTGTCCGACAACACGCCGCCATAGGCCCGGAAGATCGAGGCCGGCACCGAATACGCCGCGCCGATCATGCCGGCGGTGGTGATCGAAAAGCCGTAGGTGTCGATGATGTAGCGCGGCAGCCACAGCGCGAGTGCGACGAAGGCGCCGAACACGAAGAAGTAGTACAGGCTGAAGCGCCAGACCTGGATGTTCTTCAGCGGCTCCATCAGCGCCGAGATCGGCTCGGGCTTCTGACCCGTCGCGCGGCGCCGCGCGAGGTCGGGATCGTCATCGGTGAAGAACCAGAAGGCCGCCGCGGTGACCAGCAGCGCGACCGCCCACACGATCGCGACGGTCTTCCAGCCGAAGGCCACCATGATCACGGGGGCGAGGAACTTGGTGACCGCCGCGCCGACGTTGCCGGCGCCGAAGATGCCGAGCGCGGTGCCCTGCTTCTCCTTCGGGAACCACTTAGACACATAGGCGATGCCGACCGCGAAGGACCCGCCGGCGATGCCCACGCCCAGCGCCGCCAGCAGAAAGGTCGGGTAGTCATAGGCAAAGACCAGCAGGAAGGTGGCCACCGCCCCCGACACCATGGTGCCGGTATAGACCACGCGCCCGCCATACTGGTCCGCCCAGATGCCCAGGATCAGGCGGATCAAGCTGCCCGTCAGGATCGGCGTGCCGACCAGCAGGCCGAATTGCGTCTCGTTCAGCCCCAGGTCGCGCTTCAGTTGGACGCCGATGATCGAGAAGATCGTCCAGACCGCGAAGCAGACCGTGAAGGCGATGGTGGACAGCCACAGCGCGCGTGATTGCGCGCCGGGGTCTGGTGCCGTGGATGCCTGGGACATGCCCTTCTCCGTGATCCTGTCGAACTCGGCGCAGGTGTGGCGTCCGCGACCCCGCCTTCGAGTTGATCCGGATCAAGTCATCCCGGCGCGCGGCCGCGGAATTCGCGCCCGGCCCGATTGCGGCAAGGCGCCCGATGTCCGGGGTCAGTTCGTCGGTTGACGCAGATCAATGCGTGCAGTGACGCGGCGTCGCATCCATGGCGCATCGTCGGAGACGCTTCATGCAGCAAGCCTCGCGCGCCAGGCACCTGGTCGAGAACGCGCCCTTCTTCCAGGCGGCCGGTGCCGCCGCGATGACGGAGATCCTGCGCCCGAGCTTCGCCCAGCTCCTGCCGCGCGGCACCACGCTGTTCGAACAGGGCGACGAGCCCGACTTCGTGCACATGCTGCTGGAGGGCAGCGTCGGCCTGCAGGCCGCGGCCGAGGGGGACGGGCGCACGATGGTCGAATTCTTCGGGCCCGGGGAGCTGTTCCTCGCGCCCGCGGTGATGCTCCACCTGCCCTACCTCGCCTCGGCCGTGGCCTTGACCGAGGTGCGCGTGCTGATGATCCCGGCCGATGTCTTCCGCGACGGCGTCAGCCGATCGCACGCCTTGTGCCGCGCCACCACGCAGCTTCTCGCGCGGCACTGGCGGCTGATGGTCGACCAGGTGGTCGACCTGAAGCTGCGCAGCGCCGAGGATCGCGTCGCGCGCTTCGTCGCGCGGCGCGTCTCGGAGGAAGCCGGTGCGGGGAACGCGTTGCTGCCCGAACCGCGCAGCGCGATCGCCGCGCGACTCGGCATGACGCCGGAGACACTGTCGCGCGCGCTCGGCAGGCTGGAACGCAAGGGTTGTCTGCAGCGCGGCGCGGGCGGCGCGACGGTGGCCGACAGGACGGCGCTTACGACGTGACGGCTTGGGCCTGGCCGGGCTGATGCGATGGAGCGCGGCGCCATCGCGCGGAAGGCGGTGGTGCGGGCGGTCGGGGTCGAACCGACACTCTGTTGCCAGAAACGGATTTTGAGCCCGTCGCGTCTGCCAATTCCGCCACGCCCGCGATGCCGCCGCCGCGGCGGGCCGGCGGCGCAACCTACTGTCCCCGCCGGCGCATTTCAATTCGTCGCGCGCCATCCCGTGCGGCGCTGGCGCGCAGCCGGCACGGCGGCCGGTCCCGCGGCCACCGCCCAGGGCGGCGCCGCCCGGGTCGTGCCTATTCCGCGGCCGCGGCCGGCGCGGACACTTCCCTGGTCTCGAATTCCGCCGGCCCGGTGATCTCCAGGATCTCGACATCCTCCGAATGCGCCATCTCGCGGTGCTTTACCAGCCGCGGCTGGTAGCAGCTGTCGCCGGCGTGGAAGGTCTTCACGCCGATATCCTCGTATTCGAAGGTCACCCAGCCCTTCAGCACGAAGAACATCTGGAAGGGCAGGTCGTGCGTGTGCCAGGCGCCGGTCGCGTGCGCGCCGGGGATGCCGCGGATCACATGCGCGCCGAAGGCGCCCTCCGTGGCCTTGGCGATGCCCAGGTCGCGGTATTCGAAGAAGGCGCGCAGGCCGCGCTGGAAATCGGCCTCGGCGGCGTGGCTGGTGGTGGTGCGGGTCATGCAGTCCTCCCTTGGTTCAGGCCAGCGGCAGGGCGACATGGGTGGTGAAGCCAGGCCGCGTCTTCAGCGCATCGTAGTAGCGCGCCAGGTTCGGCAGGTCGGGCCGCGCGATCGGCAGCACATGCCAGCGATGCACCCAGCAGCCCAGCGCGATGTCGGCCAGCGTCAGCTCATCCCCGCACAGGAAGCGGCGGCCGGCCAGCGCCGCATCCACGATCTTCCACAGCCGGCCGCAATCCTCGCGCGCCTTGCCCTCGGCCTGCCAGTCGCGGTCGGGCTCGGGGATGCGGACATGGGTGAAGAAGATGGTGACCATGGGCGCGGTGACGTGGCCCAGCGTCCAGTCCATCCAGGTCTCGACCGCGGCGCGGGCGCGCGGCGCGGCCGGGTACAGCGGGCCGCCCGGGGCGTACTGGTTGCACAGGTAGCGCGCGATGGCGTTGCTCTCCCACAGCGCCCAGCCGTCCGCCCCGTCGCCTTCTTGCAACGTCGGCACCAGGCCCATCGGGTTCATGGCGCGGTATTCGGGATCGCGCGTGCGGCCGAAGGCGCCGCCGGCATCGATGCGCTCGTAGTCCAGCCCGAGTTCGTCGAGCGTCCAGAGCACCTTCATCACATTGGACGAACTCGCCCGGCCCCACAGCTTGCGCATCGCGTCCTCCCGCATGTCCGCGACGGAGGCTAGAGCAATACCCGACCCCTGGGGAGCACCCGGCCGCGGACGCCGCCAGACCGGACCGGACCGCGGCAGCGCGGCGCGCGGCCGCCGCAGCCGCTGTCTCGGCGTCAGATCAGCGCGAAGTCCGATGTCGCGAAGGTCACCTGGCCGGTCAGCACCGCGATCGTCACGGCGCTGGCGCCGCCGGCGCCGTCGACGTCCCAGCTCAGCCGGTCCGTGACCGTGTTGAAGATGAACTGTCCGGTGCCCGCCGGCGCCGTCGCCAGGCTCGACGCATGGACCACCAGCCTGGCTGCCGGAAGCGACGCGCCGGCGACCAGCCCACCGCCGAAGCCACTGGCATCGATCTCGATCAGGTCGCTGCCGCGCACGAAGTCGGTGATGGTGTCCGTGCCCTCGGACGCGAAGGCGTAGTGGAAGCGATCCGGGCCGGACCCGCCGGTCAGGCGGTCGCTGCCGGAATCGCCCGCGATCACATCCACGCCCGCCCCGCCATCGAGCGTGTCGCTGCCGGTCCCGCCGGCGAGCCGGTCATTGGCGTCGTCGCCGGTCAGCCGGTCGGCGCCGGCGCCGCCCACCAGCGTATCGAGCCCGAACCCGCCCACCAGCGTGTCGTTGCCCTCGGCCGCCACGATGCTGTCGTTGCCGAGCCCGCCATCGACATTGATCCGCGTATTGGTCGAGGTGCTGGTGGTGAACAGCAGGCGCTCATCCGCGCTGGAGCCGGTGATGTTCAGCACCAGCAGCCCCCGCAGGTCGGTCTGCGCGGCCCCGCCGCCGCTCAGCACCAGCTGCCCGGTGGTGGCGGAGCCATCCGCGGCGGTCACGCCGAAGCTGTCGAGCTGGGCCCCGGTCAGGGTCAGGTCGAACGAATCCAGCAGCAGGTATTCCAGCGACACCAGCGACGCACCCGTGATGTCGACGGCGGTCTGGGCGTCGAGGCTGTCATTACCCAGCCCGCCGGCAATCACCGTGCCGGCGCCTGCCGAGACCACGAGCATGAGGTCGTCGCCCGTGCCGCCGCTGAACTCGCCACCCTGGCGCACGACGAGGGTGTCGTTGCCCTCCTCGCCGCGCAGCGTGTCGGCCCCGCCGCCGCCATCGAGGTAGTCGTCGCCGCCCTTGCCGCTCAGGCGATCGAGGCCGGCCGACGGGAAGCCGGAAAAGGGCGGGAGGACCCATTCCGAGATGAAGCCGGGCGTGATGGTGTCGTCACCGTCCTGCCCTCCCCAGTAGCCCATGGGCGTCGCTCCCTGCTCTCGATGGTTGGGTCTTGGTGGTTTCGAAGCGCGATGTTCGATGCGAACACGGAACACACCGATGTCGCAAGATGATTCGCCCCTGCCCGTCCGCCCGCGCGCATCCCGCAGCCGTTGCACCCGCGCGCGTCCCGCGCCATTGCGCCCGCGCGCGTCCCGCACCGTTGCACCCGCGCGCGTCCCGCGCCGTTGCACCCGCGCGCGTCCGGCAGCCGTTGCCACCCGCGCGCGTCCCGCGCCGTTGCGCCCGCGCGCGTCCCGCACCGTTGCACCCGCGCGCGTCCCGCGCGACACACACACCGGCCATGCTCCGCACCCTCCCGATCGCCGCCCTCGCCGCCGCCGCGCCGCTGTTCGCGCTGGCGAGCGAAACCTGGTGGGGCCTGGCGCCCTGCGCGCTCTGCCTGTGGCAACGCTGGCCCTACTGGGCCGCGGCGGGCCTGGCGGCGGCCGCGGCGCTGCTGCCCGGGCGCGCGCGCGCCGTGCTGCTTGCCCTGGCCGGGCTGGCCGCCTTCGCCTCGGCCGCGATCGGCGGCTTCCATGTGGGGGTCGAGCAAGGCTGGTGGCCCTCCCCGCTGCCGGGCTGCGCCGCGCCCACGGCCGGCGCCGCGCTGTCGATCGACGACATGCTGCGCGGGCTGGCCGCCACGCCCACCAAGCCCTGCGACGCGCCCACCTACCTGATCGCCGGCCTGCCGCTTTCCATGGCCGCGATGAACCTCATCTATGGCGCAGGGCTCGGCCTGCTGGCCCTCGCCCTGGCCCGGAAAGGACGACCCGCATGACCACCCGCACCACCGGCGAGAAGCGCCTGCCCGGCGACCCCACCCCGCGCGAATACGTGGAACGCGCCATCCGCGTCGACCATGCCGGCGAATACGGCGCCAAGCGCATCTACCAGGGGCAGCTCGCGGTGCTCGGCCGCACCAAATACGGCCCGATGATCGAGCACATGAAGGAACAGGAGCAGGTCCACCTCGATACCTTCTCCCGTCTGATCGGACAGCGCCGCGTGCGCCCCACCGCGCTGCTGCCGATCTGGCACGTGGCGGGCTTCGCGCTCGGCGCCGCCACCGCGCTGCTCGGCCACCGCGGCGCCATGGCCTGCACGGTGGCGGTCGAGGAAGCGATCGACGAACACTACCGCGCGCAGGAAGACGCGCTCGGCGATGACGAGGCCGAGCTCAAGGCCCATATCGCCCAGTTCCGCGCCGAGGAGCTGGAGCACCGCGACATCGGCCTGGAAAACGAGGCCGAGCAGGCCCCCGCCTATCGCCTGCTGAGCGCCGCCATCAAGGCCGGCTGCAAGGTGGCGATCCGCATCAGCGAACGGGTCTGACGCACAGCGCGGCGGCGTGACCATGGCGCGCGCGCCGATCCTGCTGGGCGTGGCCGTGCTCGCGTGCGGCGCCGCCTGGCTCGGGCACGGCCAGGGCTGGCGACACGCCGCGCTGTGGGGGGTGGGCGCGGCGCTCGGCATCGCGCTGTACCACGCGACCTTCTCCTTCGCCGGCGGCTTCCGCGCGCTGCTGGCGCACCGACGCTCCGCCGCCGTCCGGGCGCAGCTGGCCATGCTGGCGCTGCTGGTGGTGCTGATGCTGCCGGCGATCGACCACGGCAGCCTGGCCGGCGCGCCGGTGCGCGGGATCGTGTTCCCGCTCGGCGTCGCAGTCGTGGTCGGCGCCTTCCTGTTCGGCGTGGGGATGCAGCTGGGCGGCGGCTGCGGGTCCGGCACGCTCTACACGGCGGGCGGCGGCAGCCTGCGGATGCTGCTGACCCTGGCCTTCTTCGTGGCCGGCGCGACCCTCGCCGCCTGGCAGTCCGAGGCCTGGACGACGCTGCCCGCGCTGCCGCCGGCCACGCTGCCCGGCATCTTCGGCCTGTGGCCGGCGCTGGGCCTCAGCCTGGCGCTGCTGGCCGCGGCCGCGCTCGTCGCCTGGCTGGCGGAACGGCGCCGGCACGGCGTGGCCGAACCCCTGCCCTGGCGCGGCGGCGGGCTGCTGCGCGGGCCCTGGCCGATGCTGTGGGGCGCGGTCGCGCTGGCGGCGCTGAACCTGCTGACACTGTGGCTCGCCGGCCGGCCCTGGGTGATCACCGCCGCCTTCCCGCTCTGGGGGTCGCGCGCGGTGGAAGCCTTCGGCTGGGACGACCCCGCCTTCTGGCCCTTCTGGGAGGACCCCACCCGCGCCGAGGCCATCCTCCGCCCCATCGCGGCGGACCGCATCACGGTGATGGATCTCGGCCTGATGGCGGGCGCGCTGCTGGCGGCGGGGCTCGCGGGCCGCTTCGCGCCGCGGTTCGCGATGCCGTGGCGCCATGCGGCGGCCTCCGCGCTGGGCGGGCTGCTGCTGGGCGTCGGCGCGGTGGTGGCCTCGGGCTGCAACATCAGCGCGTATGTGGCGGGGATCGCCTCGGGCAGCCTGCATGGCTGGGGCTGGATCCTGCCGGCGCTGGCGGGGAACTGGGTGGGGCTGCGGCTGCGCCCCGCCTTCGGCCTGGCGGGCTGATCGGCGCCGTCGGCGATCCGATGCGCGCGGGCCGGGCCGGGCCGCCGCGCCAATTTCTTCTCCCGCGCCAGGCCCCGCGGAGCACGCACGCCACGCCCCGCAGACGCTGCGGAGACGCCAAACATTTCGCTTTGACGCAGGGGCGAAATGCGTAACGTCCGCGTCATCACGCCACGCCACGGGAGACCAGAATGCGGCTCAAGGCCCTGCCGGGATCGCTGTTCGCGCTCGCCATCGCCGGACTTCCCGCCGCCGCCGCCGCGCAGGCGCCGCTGGCCGCAGAGGCCTGCCTCGGCTGCCACGGCCCCGATGGCAAGGGCGTGGCCGGCGCCGCGCCGATCGCCGGGCGCGACCGGGCGGAGCTGGTGGCGATCATGGTCGCCTTCCGCGCCAATGAACGCCCCGGCACGATCATGGGGCGCATCGCCCGCGGCTACACGGATGCGGAGATCGCCGCCATGGCCGACCATTTCTCGCGTATCCGCTGAGGGAGGACGCAGCATGACGACGAACCTTCCCCGCCGCGCGCTGCTGGCAGCCGGCGCGATGCTCGCCGCGCCGGCGCCGCTGCGCGCGCAGGCGGCGATGCGCCTGGTGGTGATCGGCGGCGGCTTCGGCGGCGCCTCGGCGGCGTCCTTTGCCCGGCGCGCCCATCCCGACGTGCAGGTCACGCTGGTCGAACCGCAGCCGCGCTTCGTGACCTGCCCCTATGGCAACCTGCTGCTGGGCGGCGAACGGCAGATCGGCCAGATCACCCATTCCTACGACGGGCTGCGCGCGCGCGGCGTGACGGTGGTGCAGGACCGCGCCGCCGGCATCGATGCGGTCGCGAAGACCGTGCGCCTGGCCGGCGGGCAGACGCTTGCCTACGACCGGCTGATCCTGTCGCCCGGCATCGCGCTGCGCTGGGGCGCGATCGAGGGCTACGACCAGGCCGCCGCCGACATCATGCCCCATGCCTGGGTGCCGGCCGATGGCGCGCAGACTCTGCTGCTGCGGCGCCAGCTGGAAGCCATGCCCGATGGCGGCGTGGTCGGCATCGCCATCCCGCCCAACCCCTTCCGCTGCCCGCCCGGCCCCTATGAGCGCATCAGCATGATCGCGCACTACCTCAGCCGGCATAAGCCGCGCTCGAAGATCCTGGCGCTGGATGCCAAGGAGGCCTTCAGCAAGCAGGGCCTGTTCCAGGATGGCTGGGCCGCGCTGTATCCCGGCATGATCGAATGGGTGCCGGGCAACCGCGACGGCAAGGTGGTCAAGGTCGATGTGCGCGAACGCGTGCTGGAGACCGAATTCGGCACCCGCCACAAGGTCGACGTCGCCAACGTCATCGCGCCGCAATCGGCCGCCGCGCTGGCGATCGACGCGGGCCTTGCCAACGACACCGGCTGGGTGCCGGTGAACGCCCGCACCTTCGAGGCCCGCGCCGCCGCCGGCATCCATGTGATCGGCGACGCCAATATCCCCGGCCCGATGCCGAAATCGGGCTTCATCGCGAATACCACCTCGAAGCAGGCGGTGGCGGCGGCGGTGGCGCTGCACCGCGGCCAGCCGGTGCCCGAGCCGGTGTATTTCAACACCTGCTACAGCCATGTCGGGCAGGACTACGGCATCTCGGTCGTCAACATCTTCCGCCCGAACGCGGACGGCACGGCGATCGCCGAGGTGCCCAATTCCGGCGGCGTCTCCCCGCGCGGCAACCTGCCTGACCAGCGCCGGGCCGAGGCCCTGCATGCCGATGCCTGGTACGACAGCATCACGCGATCCATGTTCGGCTGATGACGACCCGACGTTCCCTGCTGGCGCTGGCCCTGCTGCCGGCCGGCGCCGCGGCCGCCGACGACACGGCGCTGCAGCGCGCCATCCGCGACGCGGTGGGCGACGCGCCCATCACCGATGGCGGCATCGCGCTGCGCGTGCCCGCCACGGCCGAGAATGGCGGCCAGGTGCCGATCGCCATCCTGGCCGACAGCCCGATGACCGCGGCCGACCACATCACCGGCATCCATGTGTTCGCCACCGCCAACCCGGCGCCGGGCGTCGCCAGCTTCAGCCTGACCCCGCTGCTCGCGCGCGCCGAGGTCCACACCCGCATCCGCCTGGCCGAGGCGCAGCGCATCATCGTGCTGGCGCAATCCAACGACGGAAGGGTGCGGCGCGCCACCGCCGAGATCCGCGTCACCACCGGGGGCTGCCTGACATGACCGCGCCGCTCGGCCCGCCGCGCATCCGCATCCCGCGCAGCGCCCGCGCCGGCGAGGTGATCGAGATCCGCACGCTGATCGAACACCCGATGGAGACCGGCCTGCACCAGGCCGGCGCGCGGCGCGACATGCTCACCCGCCTGCTGGTGCGCATGAACGGGGAGACGGTGCTGGCGGCGGATGTCCGCAACGGCACCGCAGCCAACCCGTATCACGTCTTCTTCGTGCGCATCGAACGGACCAGCAGCTTCGACTTCACCTGGACCGACGAAGGCGGCCGCAGCGCGCGGACCGAGGCGCGCGTCACCGTCGGCTGAAGCCTGGAACCGGCGGGCGCCGCCATGGTATCGACGTCGCCATGAAGGTCCTGCCCGGCGATCCGTTTCCCTGGTTCACCCTGCCGTCCACGGACAACCCGCGCTATGCCTTCCATTCGGTGGCCGGGCGCTACGTGCTGCTGGCCTTCCTGGGGTCGTCGACCCAGCCCTTCGCGCAGGCGGCGCTCGCCGCCGTGGCGGCGAACCGCGACCGCTTCGACGACGACACCGCCTGCTTCTTCGGCATCAGCGCCGATCCGGCCGACCGCGCGGAAGCCCGCCTGGTGCAGGCGCTTCCGGGCATCCGCTTCCTGTTCGACCTGGACGGCGCGGTGGCGCGGGACGCCGGTGTGGTGCGCCCGGCCCCGGATGGCGGCGCGCCGATCTACACGCCGGCCTGGGTGCTGATCGACCCCATGCTGCGCGTGATCGAGACCCGCCCGCTGGCCGAGGCCGAGGCGATCATGGCGCGGCTCGCGGCCCTGCCGCCGCCGGATGCGCATGGCGGCACCGACATCCCGCCCCCCGTGCTGGTGCTGCCGCGCATCTTCGAACCGGAACTCTGCCGCGCGCTGATCGGCTACTATCAGGCGCAGGGCGGCAATCCGTCCGGCTTCATGCGCGAGGAGAACGGCAAGACCGTCGGCGTCTTCGACCCCGCCATGAAGCGGCGCAGCGATTGCAGCATTGACGACCAGGGCCTGCGCAGCGCGACGCGCGCACGCATCCTGCGGCGCATCGTGCCCGAGCTGAAGCGCGTGCACCATTTCGACGGCACGCGCATGGAACGCTACATCGTCGCCTGCTACGATTCCGCCGAGCGCGGCCATTTCGCCGCGCATCGCGACAACACCACCGGCGGCACCGCGCATCGCCGCTTCGCCGTGACCATCAACCTGAATGCCGAGGAATTCGTCGGCGGCGAATTGCGTTTCCCCGAATACGGCCGGCGGTCGTGGCGCGCGCCGACCGGGGGCGCGGTGGTGTTCTCCTGTTCCCTGCTGCACCAGGCGCTGCCGGTGACCGGCGGCGTGCGCTACGCCTTCCTGCCCTTCCTGTACGACGAGGCGGCGGCGAAGCTGCGCGAGTCGAACAACGCGAAGCTCGGCGAGGGCGTGGGCGCGTACAATGCAATGCCGAAGGAAGCGGCGGCGGGCTGAGCGGCGGCGGCGGAGCACCCGGATGCACGACCACCCACGTCACCGCGCGACGCAGCGGCCCAGCACCACGGAAGGCGCCCCGGCATGAGCGAGCCCCTGTTTACCGCGCCGCCCACCTTCCTCGGCATCCCCGCCGGCCCGGCGCGGCCGGGCAATCGCGTCGCCATCCTCGGCGTGCCCTTCGACTGCGGCATCCACCCCTTCCGCATCGGCTCGCGGGAAGGGCCCGCCGCGGTGCGCGCGCAATCGCCGCTGATCCGCCGCCACCATCCGGCGCTGGCGGATTTCGACCTGCCGGCGGCGCTCAACGCCGTCGATTGCGGCGATGTCGCCGGCATCACCCCGGGCCGGATCAATGAGGCCCATCCGCGCATCGAGGCCGCCGCCGACGCCATCCTGCAGGCCGGCGCGATCCCGGTGGGCATCGGCGGCGACGGATCGGTCTCGCTGCCGCTGATGCGCGCCGCGGCGCGGCACCACCCGGGCCTGGTCGCGCTGCATGTGGACAGCCACACCGACGCCTATCCCTACGACCCGGCCAACCCCTACGACGCCTCCAACCAGTTCACCCATGCGGCGGAGGAGGCGCTGGTGGACGCCGCCGCCACCTGGCATGTCGGCATCCGCGGCTTCACCGGCGTGCCGGGCGTGGTGCGCCACGCCGAGGGGCTCGGCTTCCGCGTGGTCACCACCGAGGACCTGGTCCGCCGCGGCACCGCGCAGGCCATGGCGGAATTCCGCGACGTGGTGCGCGACCGGCCGCTGTACCTGTGCTGGGACATGGACGTCTTCGACCCCTCCGTGGCGCCGGGGGTCGCGACCCCGGCCTGGGGCGGGCTGTCGGCGCGCGAGGGGATCGCGCTGATGCGCTCCCTGTCCGGGCTGAACATCGTCGCGGCCGACTTCAACACCGTCAGCCCGAACCACGACGTGCAGGGCCTGGCGGCATCGCTCTGCGCGCACATGATGATGGAGCTCCTGGCGCTGGTCGCGCAGCGGCTGCTGCCGAGCGGGTAGAGCCATTTCCGCTCGCCTTGGCTCGCCTCGATGCCTCTAGGTCTTTGTTTTCACGAGCATCGTCGCCCGACCAGACGACTCCGTCCGATCGGGGTCTGCTCTAATTCTCCAGCTCGCTGTCCCAGTACAGGTAGTCGCGCCACGACTGGTGCAGGTAGTTCGGCGGAAACCCCCGCCCATTGTCCTGCAACTCCCACGAGGTCGGCTGCCGCGGCTCCAGCCGCGGGATCATCCGGCATTCGCGCGGCAGGTGGTTGCCCTTGCGCAGGTTGCACGGCCCGCAGGCGGTGACCACGTTGTCCCAGCTCGTGCGCCCGCCACGCGACCGCGGGATCACGTGGTCGAAGGTCAGTTCGTGGGTCGGCCGCCCCTCGCCGCAATACTGGCATTCGAAGCGGTCGCGCAGGAACACGTTGAAGCGCGTGAAGGCCGGCCGCCGCGCCGCCGGGATGTATTCCTTCAGCGCGATCACCGACGGCAGCCGCAGCGCCAACGATGGCGAATGCACCTGCACGTCGTACTCGCTCAGCACCGACACGCGATCCAGGAACACCGCCTTGATCGCATCCTGCCAGGCCCAGACCGACAGCGGGAAATACGACAGCGGGCGGAAATCCGCGTTCAGCACGAGCGCCGGATAGGACTGGCCGCCGGTGAAGTGTCCGCCGTCAGGCAAGCGCCGCTCCTTTCAGAGACGCGCCAACTAGACCTGGGGGCCTGACCCGGCGGTAAGGCCCCAGATACAGTGGCGCCGCCGCGAATACCCTGCATGCATGACATGCGGCGCGACCGCCCGCAACCCTGGTGGCGGCGCACAACCGGCAGTTTCAACGACCTGTCATGCACCCTTCAGCACGGCATGCAGCACCTGCGCCCCGGCCGCGAGGCCGACATCGTCCAGCCCATGCCCGAGCCCCGGGCGGAACACTGCGCGCACCGGCACGCCGGCGGCCTCCATCGCCGCCGCCGCGGCACGGGAGGCCGCGGCCGGCACCACCTCGTCATCCTCGCCATGCACCAGCAGCACGGCGGGGCGCGCGACGATCTCCTCGGCCAGCGCATCGCCGCCGATCATCCCGCCGGCATAGGCCAGCACGCAGGCGGCATCCGGCACCGCGCCGCGCAGCCCGGCCTCCAGCACCGTCATCGCGCCCTGGCTGAAGCCCATCAGCGCGACGCGGTCGGGCGGGACGGACAGGCGCTCCGCCTCGGCCGCCACGAAGGCGCCGAGCGCGGCGGCGGCGGCCTGCACGCCCGCGCGCAACTGCGCCTCGGACCGGTCCCACAGCGCGAACCATTGCCGGCCCTTGGGCAGGCCCTCGATGCGCTCGGGCGCATGCGGCGCCACGAAGACCGCACCGGGCACCGCCGGCGCCCAGATCGTCGCCAGGTCGATCAAATCGTCCCCATCGGCGCCGAGCCCATGCACCAGCACCACCAGCGCATCCGGGGGGCCGCCGTTCACCGGGCCGAAGCGCGGCCCGTCCAGTTCCACCACGATCGGCTCCCCCACCTTCCGACGCGCACCGCATCCGCCCGCCGAGGTGGCCGCGCCCGCCTCCGCCCGGCGCGCCCGATATTGCTTCGCGCGCCCCTGCCCGCTACCCGCTGCACGCCATGGGCGCAACCGCCATCGTCACCCGCTTCGCGCCGAGCCCCACGGGCTTCCTGCATCTCGGCCACGCCCATGCCGCGCTGACCGCCTGGCGCGCGGCACGCGAGGCCGGCGGTCGCTTCCTGCTGCGCATCGAGGATCTCGACCCCACGCGATGCCGGCCGGACTTCACCGATGCCATCCTGGAGGACCTGGCCTGGCTTGGCCTCGATTGGGATGGCGCCGTGCGCGTGCAGTCGCGCCACCTGCCGGCGTATCGCGGCGCGCTGGACCGGCTCGCGGCGCGCGGCCTGCTGTATCCCTGCTTCTGCACCCGCGCCGACATCGCGCGCGAGATCGCCGCCAGCGCCGCCGCGCCGCACGGGCCCGACGGCCCGCTTTATCCCGGCACCTGCCGCAGGCTGCCGCCGGCGCAGCGCGCGGCGCGCATCGCCGCCGGCGAGGCCCATGCACTGCGCCTGGATATGGCGGCGGCGATCGCGACGCTCGACGCGCCGCTGACCTTCCGCGAGCACGGCACGCGCCGCGCCTGCGACCCCGCGCGCTTCGGCGACGCGGTGCTGGCGCGCAAGGACATCCCGGCCTCCTACCACCTGTGCGTCACCCATGACGACGCGCTGCAGGGCGTGACGCTGGTGACGCGCGGGACGGACCTGCTGCCCGCGACGGATCTGCACCGGCTGCTCCAGGCACTGATGGGCTGGGCGGAACCGGACTACGCGCACCACACGCTGCTGACGGACGCCACCGGACGGCGGCTGGCAAAACGCGACAGGGCGGACACGCTGCGGGCGCTCCGCGACGCCGGCATCAGCCCCGCCGAGGCACGCCGCCGGGCGGAGACATGACCATCGGCCCGCGGTGTGCCGCGCGCAGACCCCGATCCGATGGAATCATCGGCTCGGGTGAAGGTGGTGGGAAAGACAACGGCCTGGACCCGCCGGAGCGAGCCGGGACGAGCGGCAATGCCGCCGGATCGCGACCGCGGCGCGGCGCGGACCGCGCTGCCCGCCAGGCGCGACGGCGCCCCGCGCCCCGGCGCCGCATGCCCCTCCGTGCAAGATGCCTTGCGTCCGGCGCCGCAGGGGTGATCCTGCTGCCGTGCCCTACCTGATCGAAGCCCTGCTGTTCCTGCTGCCCTTCGCCGCCTATGGGCTGTGGCGGCGGGCCAACCCCTCGGCCGAACCGAGCACGATCGTGCTGGTGCTGGGCGGCCTCGGCGCCGTGCTGATGATCGGCGGCGCCATCTGGTACGGGCTGTCGCGCAGCATGGAGCACAGCCGCGACTACGTGCCCGCGCAGCTCCAGCGCAGCGACACCCCGCCCAGCCAGGCCGAGCCGCGCCGATGACCGACACGCCCGCGGAGGTCATCGCCCGCCCGGCCTTCCTCGATGCGCCCGCGGTCGCGGCGGTGCTGGCGGCGCTGCCCGGCGCGCGCGCCGTCGGCGGCTGTGTGCGCGACGCCCTGGCGCGGCGCGCCAATGCCGATGTGGACATCGCCGCCCCCCTGCCGCCCGACGACATCGCGGCCCGCCTGCGCGCCGCCGGGCTGAAGGTGTTCGAGACCGGGATGTCGCACGGCACCGTCACCGCCGTGCTGGACCGCGCGCCGGTCGAGGTCACCGCGCTGCGCCGCGACATGCTGACCGATGGCCGCCACGCCGTGGTGGAATGGACCACCGACTGGCGCGAGGACGCATGCCGCCGCGACTTCACCATCAACGCCATGTCGCTGGCCCCGGATGGCGCGCTGTTCGACTACTTCACCGGGCGCGCGGACGTGGCGGCCGGCCGCGTGCGCTTCGTCGGCGACCCCGACACGCGGCTTGCCGAGGACTACCTGCGCGCGCTGCGCTTCTTCCGCTTCCAGGCGCGCTATGGCGTGGGGCAACCGGACGCGGCGGCGGTGGCGGCGATCCGGCGTGCGGTGCCGGGGCTGGGTCGGCTCTCGGCCGAGCGGGTATGGCTGGAGCTGAAGCGCATCATGTCGGTGCCGGACCCTGTGGCGGCGGTGGGGTTGATGGCGCAGACGGGGGTGCTGGGGGCGGTCCTGCCGGAGGCGGCATCGCTCGACCTGTTCCAGGCGGTGGTCGCGGCGGGCGCGCCAGCCGACCCGGTGCTGCGCTTCACCGCGCTGCTGGACCGCGACGACCAGGGGCAGATGATGCGGGCCAGCGGCCACGCCGCGGCGCGGCTGAAGATGTCGGGCGACGAGCAGGGCATGATGGCTGCGCTGCTGGGTGATGTCGCGACATCCGGGCCGCCGAACGCGTTCGCCGTCGCGCCGTCCCTGACGGGTGCCCACCTGCGGCGCCTTCTTGCGCGACTGGAGACGAGCTGGCGCGCACAGGACCCGCACGCGATCCTGCTCGGCCGGTCCTGGCTCGCGCAGGCGCTGCCGCCGGCGCGGTGGTTCCAGTCGAACCTTTGGTCCGGCAGCGCCGCGGCCTGGGAGGCCTTGCGCGACCGCATCCGCGCGGAGCCGATCCCGGTGTTTCCGCTGGCCGGGCGGGATGTACTGGCGCAGGGCATCGAACCCGGCCGGATCGTCGGCAGCTTGATCGACGCGATCCGCGATTGGTGGACAGAAGGCGGTTGCACTGCCAACCGAGACGCATGCCTGGCCGAACTCGCCCGCCGCATCGCCGCTGATGCCGCCGGGCCTGCCAACCGGACGGTGGCGCCCACCGGCACCGGGGGCGGCGACGGGACCGCACTCGGGGGATGAGTGGGGGTCTCGGTCCCGTCGCCTTCACCGGAACGAAACAAGAACTATCACAAGGCCGTCGGCGGTTGCAAGTCTGTTAATGTGACACCCACCCGGGCCGGATGGAGGCCGGGCCGCGCTTGTGGCCCCGCCGGCCATACCGCCCGCCGGCAAAACCCTCTATGCCCGGCGCCCATGGCCGCTGCCCCTGCCCTCGATACCTCCGCCCGCGCCCTGCTCGCCCGCCTGTGGCGCGGCTATGTCGCGCAGCACCGCCGCGGCATCGCCCTGGCGCTGGCCTGCACCCTGGGCGTGGCCGCCACCACCGCGCTCTACCCCGTGGTCATCCAGCAATCCTTCGACCTGTTCACCGAGGGCCGGCAGGATGTGCTCTGGGCCATCCCGCTGGTCATCGTGGTGGTCACCTGCCTGAAGGCGGCCGCGCAATACGGCCAGGCGGTCGCCATCCAGGGCGTGGTGCTGCGGGTGATCGAGGCGATCCAGAACGACCTGTTCCGCGCCCTGACCCGCGCCGACCTGGCCGCCGTGGCGCGCGAGGCCCCGGCGCGGCACGCCGCCCGCTTCACCACCGACGCCGCGCTGATCCGCGAGGCGCTGACCAAGTCGATCAACGCCATCGCCGATGCGCTGACCGTGATCGGCCTGGTGGCGTCGATGGTCTATCTCGACTGGCAGATGTCGCTGGTGGCGGCGCTGCTCTACCCGATCGCCGTCGTGCCGATCCTGCGCCTGGGCAAGCGCATCCGCCGGGCGTCGGGCGGCATGCAGGAACGGGTGGGCGAAGCCGCGGCGGCGCTGACCGAATCCTTCGGCGCCGCGCGCGTGGTCCGCGCCTATCGCCTGGAGGCGGCCGAGGAAGCCCGCGCCGCCGGCCTGTTCGCGCGGCTGCGCGAGAGCCTGTACGGCATCGCGCGCACCCGCGCCTCGCTCGACCCGCTGCTGGAGGCGCTGGGCGGCTTCGCTGTCGCGGCGGTGCTGATCTTCGTGGGCTGGCGGGTGGCCTCGGGCAGCGGCACGCTGGGCGAATTCACCGGCTTCGTGGCGGCGCTGCTGATCGCCTCCCGCCCGGTGCGCGCGCTGGGGTCGTTGAACGCGGCCCTGCAGGAAGGGCTGGCGGGCCTCACGCGGGTGTTCGGCGTGGTGGACGAGAAGCGCCACATCCTGGACGCGCCCGGCGCCGCCGCGCTGCCGGCCGGCCGCGGCCGCATCGTCTTCGAGGATGTCGGCTTCACCTACGCCGCCGACGGGACCGGCGCCGTGCCCGACGCCGCGCTGCGCGGCCTGAGCTTCGCCGCCGAACCGGGCGAGACGGTCGCCCTCGTCGGCCCCTCCGGCGCCGGCAAGTCCACCGCCATCGCCCTGGTGCCGCGCCTGTACGACGCGACCGAGGGCCGCCTGCTGGTCGATGGCGCCGAGATCCGCGGCGTGACGATCGCCTCGCTGCGCGATGCCATCGCCTATGTCGGCCAGGATGCGGTGATCTTCGACGACACCGCCGAGGCCAATATCGCCGCCGGCCGCGCCCAGGCCACCCGCGCCGAGGTCGAGGACGCCGCCCGCGCCGCCGCCGCGCATGATTTCATCGCCGCCCTGCCGCAGGGCTACGCGACGGTGCTGGGCTCGGGCGGCTCCCGCCTGTCCGGCGGGCAGCGGCAGCGCATCGCGCTCGCGCGCGCGCTGCTGCGCAACCCGCGCATCCTGCTGCTCGATGAGGCGACCAGCGCGCTCGATGCCGAGAACGAGGCGCTGGTGCAGCAGGCGCTGGCCCGTCTGCGCGCCGGCCGCACCACGCTGGTCATCGCCCACCGCCTGGCCACCGTGCGAGACGCCGACCGCATCGTGGTGATGGAGGCCGGCCGCGCCGTGGAACAGGGCCGCCACGCGGAACTCATGGCGCGCGACGGCCTCTATGCCCGCCTGGTCCGCACCCAGGCTTTCTCGGCGGAAGGGTAACGCGCGTCAGGCGCAGGCCGGTCGCCGCGCCGCCCCGCGGCAGTGGCATCGCTGGCCAGCCGCCGTCGCGGCAGGCTGGCCGCCAGCCTGCCCTCACGCGCTGCGTGCAGCCGCCCGGGCAGGTTCGTAGACCCCGCGTTCGCCGGGCGTCGGCACCAGGCGTTCGGTCAGCCCCAGCACGGTCTCCGCACCGCCCAGATACACCACGCCATCCGGCGGCAGCAGCCCCGCCAGCGTGCCCAGCACGCGCGACTTGGTCGGCGCGTCGAAATAGATCAGCACGTTGCGGCAGAACACGATGTCGAAGCGCCCCAATGCGCGCGGATCGTCCAGCAGGTTGAAGGCCTGGAACCGCGCCATGGCGCGCAGTTCGGGCTTCACCCGCCAGCGCGTCCCGTCCTGCACGAAATGCTTCACCAGCATCGTCACCGGCAGGCCGCGCTGCACCTCGAACTGCGTGAACACCCCCTCCTGCGCGCGGTCCAGCATTTCGCGCGAGAGGTCGGTGCCGATGATCTCGACCCG
This sequence comes from Roseomonas sp. CECT 9278, assembly GCF_918698155.1. GTDB lineage: Bacteria > Pseudomonadota > Alphaproteobacteria > Acetobacterales > Acetobacteraceae > Neoroseomonas. The sequence continues at coordinate 4,683 of NZ_CAKKLX010000041.1, read as the reverse complement.
CCGCCCGCCCAGGACCGGGCCGAGTTCCAGCACCGTCATGGCGATCGAATAGGCCTCCTGCCCCGAGGAGCAGGCTGCCGACCACACCCGGATGACATGCCCCGGCGGGCGCGCGGCGGCCATGCGCGGCAGCAGCTTCTTCAGGTGCTCGAACGGCTTGCCGTCGCGGAAGAAGGAACTCTCGTTGGTGGTCAGCGCCTCGACCACCTCGGCCGCCAGGGCGGTCGAACCGGGCGCGCGCAGGCGCATCGCCAGCGCATCCAGGCTGCCGATCCCGTCGCGCCGCAGCATCGGCCCCAGCCGCGTTTCGAGCATGTAGCCCTTGTCGGCGGTCAGCACGATGCCGGAGCGCTGCTTCACCAGGCCGGCGACGAAGTTGAAGCTGTCGGGCGTCATGCCGTGACCCTTTCGGCCGCCAGCGCGGCAATGCGTTCGGCCAGCGCCTCGGGCGGCGCCAGCAGGCCGGCAAGCCCGGCGCGCGCGACGGCGCCGGGCATGCCCCAGACCACGGAACTCGCCTCGTCCTGCGCCAGCACCGTGCCGCCGGCAGCGACGACGCCGCGGCAGCCTTCGAGCCCGTCATGCCCCATGCCGGTCAGGATCACCGCCAGCAGCCGCCCACCCAGCGCGGCCACCGCGCTGCGCAGCATGGGGTCCACCGCGGGGCGGCAGAAATTCTCGGGCGGGCCGCTGGACAGCCGCGCGCGCAACCCGCCGGCCGCGGCCTCCAGCAGCAGATGCCGGTCGCCGGGCGCGAGGTGGATGCGCCCGGGCAGCAGCGGCTCGCCCTCGACCGCCTCGGCGCAGCGATGCGGGCCCATCTTGTCGAGGTGTTCGGCCAGCATGGTGGTGAAGCCGGCCGGCATGTGCTGCACCACCACGATCGGCACCGGCAGCCGCGGCAGGCGCTTCACCACCGCCGCCAGCGCCTGCGGCCCGCCCGTGGATGACCCGATCGCCACCAGCGACGGCCGGAACTTTCCTGCACTGGCCGCGCGTGGCGGCGGCGCGGCCGGCCGAGCGACCGGCGCGCTGCCCTGCCGCTTCATCCGCGCCCAGCCGCGCACCTTGGCGATCAGCTCCGCCTTGAAGGCCGGGTCGGCCGCACCGCCCGCGGCACCCTGCGGCTTCGGCACGTAGTCCGCTGCGCCGGCGGCCAAGGCGGCGATCGCCGCCTTCGCCCCGCGCTGCGTCAGCGCGCTGGCGACGATGACCGCCGCCTGCGGCGCCGCCTTCAGGATCAGCGGCAGCGCCGTCATGCCGTCCATCACCGGCATCTCGAGGTCGAGCAGCACCACATCCGGCCGCGCCGTCGGCAGCGCATCCAACGCCGCGCGCCCATCCGCCGCCTGGTGCACCACGCGGATGCCGGGCTCGGCCTCCAGCAGGCGGCGCAGGATGGCGCGCGCGGTGGCGCTGTCGTCGCACAGCATCACCCGCACGTCGGATTGCGGCTGGCTCACGTGGCTGGCCCCGCCGCGCGCCAGGCATTGCGCCCGGCCGCCATGGCCCGGGCATGCGCGCGGCACGACAGCAGGCCACCAGGTCCCGCACGGCCTGCCGGCGGGTCGATCGCGTCGCCCGCCGGCATCACGTGGCAGGCTCCAGCAGCCCGGCCTGTTCGAACTTGTCGCGGATGATGTCGGCGTCGAAGGGCTTCATCACGTATTCCTGCGCGCCGGCCTCGAGCGCCTGCACGATGCGCGAGAACTCCGCCTCGGTCGTGCACAGCACGATGCGCGGGTGCTCCGGCCCGAACTCCGCGCGCGCCGCGCGCAGGAAGGTGATGCCGTCCATCACCGGCATGTTCCAGTCCAGCAGCACGCCGTCGGGCAGCCGGGCGCGGCAGGCCTCCAGCGCCTCCTGGCCGTCCTTTGCCTCGCTCACCTTGAAGCCGAGACCCTCGATGATGCGTCGCGCCGCCTTGCGCACGACCAGGCTGTCATCCACCACCAGGCAGGTGCGGTCGGTCATCCCCGTGCCCTCCCTCAGCCGATCGCCAGCACGCGGTCGACCTCGAGCGCGATGATCAGGCGATCCTCGCGCCGCTGCACCCCGCGCGAGACATCGCGCCAGAAGGGGTCGAGCGTCGGCGGGTTCGGCTCGAAGCCGGCGGCGGGCAGCGGCACCACCTCGCCCACCTCGTCGACCTGCAGCGAGTAGAGCTCGCCCGCCTGTTCCACCACCACGCTCATGGGCGCAGTGCCGGCATCGCGCGGCGGCAGCCCCAGGCGCAGGCGGAGGTCCACCGCGGTCACGATGCGCCCGCGCAGGTTCAGGCTGCCGGCGATCTCGGGCGGCGCCAGCGGAATGCGCGTGATGGCCTGCGGGCCCAGCACGTCGCGCACCATCAGCACCGGCACGGCGCAGCCCTGCCCGGCGACGCTCAGGGTCAGGAAGACATCCTCCTCCCGCTGGGAAGGTGGCGGGGCGGCCCGCGACGCGGGGGCGGCGGCGATCTGTTCCATGATGTCGGTCCCTCAGGCCGCGAGCGGCGCCGAGAGGCAGTCCTGCAGCGATTGCAGCAGCGCCTCGCGGTCGTATTTCGCGACATAGTCGGTGAAGCCGGCCTCCCGCCCGCGCGCCACGTCGCCGGGCTCGGCACGGGAGGACAGCGCGATCAGCGGCATCGCCTCCCAGGCGCCGCCGGCGCGCACCGCCTTCGCGAAGGCGATGCCGTCCATCTCCGGCATCTCGATGTCGGAGACCACGGCGTCGAAGACGTGGCCTTCCTCGCGCAGGCGCAGCGCGGCGGCCGGGCCGTCCACCGCCATCACCTCGTAGCCGGCGGCCGACAGGGCGGGCACCACCAGGTGGCGGAAGAAGGCGCTGTCCTCGACCATCAGCAGGCGCGGGCGGGCTTGCCCGGCCGCCGCCGGCCGCGCCGTGCGGAACCAGTCGTCGCCGGCCTGGGAGAGCCACCAGGCGGTGTCCAGCACCTCCGTCACGCGCCCCGACACCACCGCCGAGCCGATGAACCCGGCGCGCCCGGAGCCCGGCTGGATGTCGAGCCGTTCGTCGATGACGTCCAGGATCTCGTCGACCATCAGCCCCATGGCGCGGTCATTCTCGGTGAAGACCAGCACCGCCTGGCGCGCCGCGCCCTCCGGCCGCATCCAACCGGGCGAGACCGGGATCAGCGGCATCAGCGATCCGCGATACTGCACCACCGGCGTCGCGCCCGACATCTCGATGCGCTCGGCGGGAATGTCCTCGAGCCGGGCAACCAGGCCGAGCGGCACCGCCTTGGGCGTCTCGTCGCCGGCGCGGAACAGCAGCAGGGACGCGCTGGCGTTCGACCGCAGGCTCTGTGCGGCGGTCGCGGTGCGGCGCACATCCTCGGTCGGCGCATCGGCGCCCACGCCGGAGGCGCGGCCGATCCCGTTGGGATCGAGGATCATGATCACCGACCCGTCGCCCAGGATGGTGTTGCCGCTGAACATGGTCACATGGCGCAGGATCGGCGCCACCGGCTTCACCACGATCTCCTCGGTGTCGAAGACACGGTCGAGGATGATGCCGAAGGCCTGCCCGCCGACCTGCATGACCGCCACGAAGCCCTCGGCCTCGGTGGCCGGGGAGGGCAGGCGCAGCAGCCCGGCCAGCGAGACCAGCGGCAGCAGCCGGTCGCGCAGGCGCAGCACCGGCGCGTCCTTGATGCGTTCGATGCGCGGCCCGCCGGCGGCATCGCCCGCCGGCACGCCGCCCTGCGCACCTGCGCCGCCGGCGGCGACGCGCACCAGCTCCACCACGCCGATCTGCGGCAGCGCGAAGCGTTCGCCGCCGGCCTCGACGATCAGCGCCGAGACGATCGCGAGCGTCAGCGGGATCTTGATGGTGAAGGTGGTGCCGCGCCCTTCCTTCGAGGCCAGTTCGACGGTGCCGCCGATCTTCTCGATGTTGGTCTTGACCACGTCCATGCCGACCCCGCGGCCGGACACCGACGTCACCTGCTGCGCGGTCGAGAAGCCGGGCGCGAAGATGAAGCGCAGCACTTCGCGCTCGTTCATCTGGGCCAGTTCGGATTCGGTCGCGAGGCCGTTCGCCAGCGCCTTGGCACGGATGCGTTCGACCGGCAGGCCGCGCCCGTCGTCGCCGACCTCGATGATGATGTGCCCGCCTTCATGATAGGCATTGAGCAGCACGCGCCCGGTCTCGGGCTTGCCGGCGGCGCGGCGCTGCTCGGGGGTTTCCAGCCCGTGGTCGCCGGAATTGCGGACCATGTGCGTCAGCGGGTCGCGGATCAGTTCCAGCACCTGCCGGTCCAGTTCCGTCTGCGCGCCGCGCATGTCGAGCTCGATCTTCTTGCCCAGTTCGATCGACAGGTCGCGCACCAGCCGCGGCAGCTTCGACCAGGCATTGCCGATCGGCTGCATGCGCGTCTTCATCACCCCCTCCTGGAGGTCGGAGGTGATGTGCGACAGCCGCTGCAGCGGCACCGCGAAGGCATCGGAATGATGCGCGCGCGCCAATTGCATGAGCTGGTTGCGGGTCAGCACGAGCTCGCTGACCAGGGTCATCAGGTCCTCCAGCACCTCGACCGCGACGCGGATGGTCTGCGGCGCGGCGATGCCGCCGGTGGCTTCGGCCGGCGGCGCGTCGGGCGGCGCGGCGGCGGCGGCGGGCGGGGGCGGCGCGGCCTCGGCGGCCTGGACAACCGGCGCGACCTCGGCGGCGGATGGC